>NZ_JBWJIG010000002.1:0-639238 GCF_056490705.1 Pedobacter humicola
AGCGTTCCGATTTTACATCGGAACGCTTCACTTATCATTTTCTTTAGTTTATAAACTGGCCAAAGAAGTATTTAATGTTTCACTTGGGCGCATGGCTTTGCTTGTCAATTCATCATTCGGGTTGTAATAACCGCCAATGTTTTGAGGCTTGCCCTGAGAACCGATCAACTCTTCGTTAATTTTCGCTTCATTTTCCAATAAAGTTTTAGCCAATGGTGCAAATCTAGCCTGCAAATCAGCATCCTTTGTTTGAGCGGCTAATGCTTCAGCCCAATATAAAGCCAGATAGAAATGAGAGCCACGGTTGTCGATCGTTCCCAATTTTCTACCAGGAGATTTATCTGTTGCCAGGAATTTAGCGTTAGCCTCGTCCAAAGCATCGGCCAATACCTGTGCTTTTGCATTATTTTGTGTTTGCGATAAATGCTCCAAAGAAGCCTGAAGCGCTAAAAATTCACCAAGCGAATCCCAGCGTAAATAACCTTCTTCTATAAATTGCTCGATGTGTTTTGGGGCAGAACCACCTGCACCGGTTTCGAATAAACCGCCACCGTTCATCAAAGGAACGATTGATAACATTTTAGCCGAAGTTCCCAACTCTAAAATCGGGAATAAATCCGTTAAATAATCACGCAATACGTTACCGGTAACTGAAATGGTATCTAAACCTTTACGGATACGTTCTAACGTAAATTTAGTGGCTTCGATCGGTGCCAAAATACGGATATCTAAACCTGTAGTATCGTGGTCTTTTAAATACGTATTTACTTTAGCAATGATCTCTCTATCATGTGCTCTTTTTTCATCTAACCAGAAAACGGCCGGAGTTTCTGATAAACGTGCCCTGTTAACCGCTAGTTTAACCCAATCCTGAATCGGAGCATCCTTAGTCTGGCACATGCGGAAGATATCGCCTTTTTCTACTTTCTGATCGAAAAACACTTGACCATCAGCATCAGTTACACGGATAGTTCCGGAACCGGTTGCCTGAAAAGTTTTATCATGCGAGCCATATTCTTCAGCTTTCTGGGCCATTAAACCAACATTCGGTACCGAACCGATTGTGGTCACATCGAAAGCACCGTTTGCTTTACAGTCGTCTATGGTAGCGGTATAAACCCCGGCATAAGAACGGTCTGGAATCAAAGCGAAGGTATCCTGAGCCTTGCCTTCTTTGTTCCACATCTGGCCAGAAGTACGGATCATGGCAGGCATAGAAGCATCAACAATCACATCTGATGGCACATGTAAGTTGGTAATTCCTTTATCAGAGTTAACCATGGCCAAAGCCGGACCGTTTTCTATGGCCTGAGCCAAAGCAGCTTCAACCTCAGCTTGTTTAGCATTGCCGGCAATTTTCGCATATACATCACCTAAACCATTTCTGGTATCGATGTTAAGTTCTTTGAAAAGATCTGCGTATTTGGTAAAAACATCCGCAAAATACACTTCAACAATGGCACCGAAAATAATCGGGTCAGACACTTTCATCATCGTT
The DNA here is from genome assembly GCF_056490705.1 of Pedobacter humicola. NCBI lineage: Bacteria > Pseudomonadati > Bacteroidota > Sphingobacteriia > Sphingobacteriales > Sphingobacteriaceae > Pedobacter > Pedobacter humicola. The sequence goes on from NZ_JBWJIG010000002.1 coordinate 1,499, forward strand.
GCTTTTAAGTGTGCAGATAATAAAACACCTGCGGCTTTTGCTTCAGCAATTTCTTTGGCCACGAAAGTTTTCAATGCCGATAAACTCAATGCCGAGCTATCAATCACCTCTCCTGCTTTTAATGGCGACAAAGCTTTTAATTCGGTTACCGTACCATCAGCCGATACAAATTCAATTTTGAACTGGCTTGCCTCAGCAACGGTTGTCGATTTCTCAGAACCGTAAAAATCGCCTTCGGTCATGCTTACTACTTTAGTTTTCGAATCTGCCGACCATTTCCCCATCGAATGTGGGTTTTGCTTTGCATAGTTTTTAACCGCTTTTGGGGCTCTACGGTCGGAGTTACCTTCGCGTAAAACCGGATTTACAGCCGAGCCTAAAACTTTTGCATATTTAGCTTTAATTGCTTTTTCTTCATCAGTCTGCGCATTATCCGGATAATTTGGAATGGCGAAACCCTGAGCCTGTAACTCGGTAATGGCACCAACCAATTGCGGGATAGAGGCAGAGATATTTGGTAATTTGATGATGTTTGCTTCGGGAGTGGTAGCCAATGCACCCAGCTCGCCTAAAGCATCACCAATTTTTTGATCGTCTTTTAAATACTCAGGAAAGTTTGCCAAAATTCTTCCTGCTAAAGAAATATCTCTGGTTTCTACATCAATACCCGCTGATGCGGTAAAAGCTTGTACGATAGGTAAAAGTGAATAGGTTGCCAACATTGGCGCCTCATCGGTTTTGGTGTAGATAATTTTTGATGTATTTGACATGTTTATATTGATTTTGCTTATTAAGGTTAATGATCAGATCAGTTTCAAGCATTGTAAACCGATCTTTTTAAAATCGCCTAAAGATAAAATAATCGAATGAATTAAGGAACATCGCAATGTTATTTATAGTTTACGTAACCGTTTAAATACTTTAAAATCATACTTGTATTTTCTATATTTTAGTTTCAGGAAAACCTAAACTAAAAAACCTGCTTTGAAAACACTCAAATATCCGCTTCCTGAAAAATTAGAAAAAATACTTAGCAGTGATGATTATGAAGACGGCGGAATGGTTATCTCCGGACTTATTTATCAGGACAACGACCTTCTAGTAACCTTTGATCTTTATCCCAGCTCCGACAGACAAATTAAGCAAGTATGGAAACTTAGTATAAAAAATATAGTTGATGAAAAATTCATCAGAAGCTGGGCATATTATTTCACATTCTACTCTGATCATTTTTTACTTTATGAGTTTACCGATACTTATACCGAACTTTATTTTAATGGAAAAGCAAAAGACCCGAAAAAGCTGTTTGTAGATCTGTACAAATCACATTTAAAATCCTACTCCCGGGATTTCCAATTTGCATATGGAATAAATGGCGCAGCGAATATTTTTAACCTTTGCAAAATAGGCAGTGGATTATTTGCTCAAGGCCCTAGAAAAATCATGGAAAATTATCAGCTATGTTTAGCAAAACATCATATAAAATCCAATTTTATTAGTGGAATGCCAAAAACCAATAATAATCTCAAACTATTGATATTCGGCGAAAGTTATTTTATTGGAGAAGAATTTTCATTTACGGAAGTATAAAATTATTGAATCTTCATATGATAATAAATTAAACGCTTATTCTAAATAACAATATCATTTTGGAGCAGTGCACCATTTGCAATTCCCACAGCCACTCCTGCTCTGCATTTTATCCCCAAGGAAATCGGGATACCGCTTCGATCAGGGCTATACACTTAGGCCTGTAGCATGGAAAACCGACATAGTAGCAGAAAACCACCTAAGCTAAACCTGATCGAACGAATGCCATTTTTCATGGCAGCAGGTAGAGCAGGAAGATATTAACCTATGGAATGCCTCAACTGCTTTCCAAAAAAAAATAGATAATTATAACTTAATGATATTAATTATGATGCGGATTGCCTATTTATATGATTTGTGGCTGCCCAGGACAGGAAGCTTTCATGACCCTCATGATTTGTCGCCACCCATGGCAGGAAGCTTTCATTACCCTCATGATCTGTCGCCATCCATGGCAGGAAGCTTTCATGACCCTCATGATCTGTCGCCACCCACGGTGCGAAGCTTTCAACATAAATAGACCTTAACTTCTTCATATTTTGGCTAAACTTTTGTAGGTTGAAAATCTAATATATCTATCTATTTTAAACTTTTTAATTGAAATGACCGAAGCTACCTTAGATCAACTGTTAAATGCCCGCAAATTCGATGAGGCCAAAACACTGATGCAACATGGCGAAAAGCTCTCCAAAAGCATTCAGGAACACCAAAAATCATCTATTCTGGATAACCTTGTTAGAGAAAAACAATACGAAATCCTCCACATGATGGTAAAAGATAAAACCATCGAAACCGACATTTACGAATTCGACAATTTTGATAAAAGCATTTTTCAGAGTATTGTCCGCAATCTTGGCGATAGCAAAGAGGATATCGCATTCTTTAGCGAATTTATTACCCGTTTCGATAACTTAAATGATGAAGTCGATACCAAAACATTATTGGGTTATCTTTTCGAAAACGGAGTAAGCCTAGGGTTGATCAAAGCCTGTATTGATGCGGGTTGTGCCACAAACTTTAAAACCAACGCCGAAGAAAATTACATCCATCAGGTGGTAAAAAGTTTCATCCGCCGTTATGGCCTAAATGATGAGCAGACCACCGACTTATTAAAAGGCTATATCGACATACTCATTAATGAAGGTGTTGATATGAACGAAGGTAATGTAATACAGGAAACGCCATTAATTACCGCGATAAAAACCAACAAGAAAAATTTAATCGCACATCTGCTCGAAAACGGTGCCGATCCCAATCATACCGACCGGGAGGGCAATTCGGCATTCTTTTATGCCGTGGCCCATTCGCAAAGTGAAATTATATATGACACCCTGCGTAACTTTGCTTCGCCAGATTTCGATCAGATCAACAAGGATGGGGTAAACCTGCTTTTCGAATATGTGCGGATGATGTCGAACAGCGAAAGCGGCATAAATTTTCTTAAAAAACTGATTGAAGATGGTGCTGATTTATACCAAACCAGCATATGGTATAGCGCGGATAAAACACCACTGGATGTTATTGCCGAAAAACAGGTGGATATTTTGCAGGCTGTATTGGAAACCGGAAAGGTTGATATTAATAGAACCGATGACGAAGGCAATACCCTCTTGCATAAAGTTTGTGCTTACAATGTAAACTACGAAGCCGAAAAAGCTAAGGAAACTTATCGTAAAGTAAAGTTCCTGATCGAAAATGGAGCAGATATTGCAATCACCAACGATAAGGATCAGACCGCTTTAATGCTCGCTTCGGATGATAACCTGAAAATAAAAACTGTAGAACTATTGCTGAAACAATCTTAAATATGTCGATGTCATTTATAATTGCCTGCGAAAGCGGCAAACGAAAAATTGCCGAACTTTTACTGGCCAACGGTGAAGTAGAAATTGGTTATACAGACGAAAAAGGCAGAACTGCCCTCCATTATGCAGCGCATCGTGGATATCTGGATCTTGTACAGATTTTAATCGACCGGGGGGCCGACTTAGATTACGAGGACCATGCGGGCGAAACCCCATTGTACTTTGCCTGTTTACAAAAACAGAAACAAACTGCACTTTATTTACTCGATAAGGGAGCCAGAATTGATATTAAAGACTTAAAAGGGAACAGCCTGCTGCATTTAACGGCACAGAACGGGCAGATCGAAGTACTGGAAAAACTGCTCAGCAAAGGGCTTGATGTTGATGGTGAAAATAACGAGGCCGAAACACCCTTGCTTATCGCTTCCAGCTGGAGAAATAAAGAAATTGTGCAGAAACTATTGGAATTTGGTGCCAATATCAATACCACAAACAAACATGGCGATTCGCCATTAATTTTTGCAGTCAAATCTAAAAACGCACCAATGGTCGAACTCATCCTGGATAAAGGTGCGAACATTAATCATATCAACCATGCCGGCGAATCGGCGTTGTTGCTCGCCTGTTACGATGCCAACCGGATGCTAACCAAAACCCTGGTGGAGAAAGGCGCAGATGTATTCGTTTCCTCAAAAGATGGACTGTCGCCAATCTGGTATGCCTGTGCCAATAACCAGAAGGAAATTGTCGATCTGTTTTTAAATAACGGCGTTGATGTCAATTATGCAAAACCACTTTCTGGTAAAGACGATTCGATGTATTCTTACCTCGAATGGGTAGAAACGGCCAATAACATTTCCATTTCGGCCAGTTTTTCGTTTGATAACAGTTACAGTTACGGCGGCGAAAGCATGCTCCATGTAGCAGCAAAGAGCGGGCATTTGAGTATGCTAAAAATGCTAATGGAAAAAGGTGCAAATGTGAACATACAGGATGAAAGTGGAAATACCGCCTTGCATTATGCAGCAGCAAACGGCAAAAAAGACGCAGTGAAATTTTTACTTGAGCAAATGGCCGATCCCAGCATTGTAAATGTAAAAGAACAGAAAGCAATCGATTATTCGAATATCAAAGGTTTTAATGAGATCACAGAATTACTGTTAAAATCTGGTCCGAAAAGCGATTTGCACCAGCCTTTGAAAACTGCAATTGTAGAAAACGATGTACCAACGGTAAAAACTGACATGTCTGCAAAAAAGCAGGCCTTATTAGACCTTAAAGAACTACTGGATGCCGGAATATTGTCACAGGAAGAATTTGATGCCGAAAAGGCAAAAATTTTGAAAGGTTAACCAATTTAACCTGATAAATTTTCATGCTCAACATTTAAGTTATAAATTTATCATTAAGAATTTTCCTGGCAGGATTATAAAATTCCAGTCAGGAAAATTCGAAATTAATGCTCACACAAATGAAAAACACATCTAAAATCAAACTGCAGTTATTTACGCTCCTCCTGCTTTCTATCTTAATCTACAGCTGTTCTCCAAAGCTTTATGTAGATGAAACCAAACGTTATCAGGCAGGAACACTCACCGATGCGCAGATAGATTCGCTGCATCTTTTCTTAAAAGAAAACCAAAGACTGGCACTCAAAGATACCATTATCATCAAATACGATTTTAATAAAGATGCCTGTTGGAATGATCTTGATTATCAAAACCCTGAGTTTCTGAATAATGTAAGGTGGACCTTTCAAAAAAACATTACCGAAAAGGCTGAAGCCCGTCCAAAAGTCGCTATTTATCAATACCGTGAGGTAGGAAACAGTTTTAGTCCGGTTAAATCAAAAGGTTTAGAAATAGAAACCGATCCCGGATTTCTCAAAAAGCTGTTATTCAAAGAGAATACCACTTGTGGTACTTCGGCAATTATCCTCCCCGACGGAAAATTTTTACTGGTAAAGTCTGATCCGCAGTTCTCTGCACTGCTTTTGAATGCTAAAGATATCGAGAAAAAACTGCTCGAAAACCTGGTCAAATAAACGTCCAAAATTCTGGTTGCTGTTCATAAACGATTTAACAATTCCTTAACTAAATCTTTGGTTATCATACCGTAATTTAGTTTTAACTAATCGTTTTTAACTTAACATTACTCAACCGGAAAATTATTCTCAGATTTCTTTGCGTCAACACCTTTATCCTAAAGTTGCCTGATACCTTCTATAACACATCACTATTTTAAAAAAGCCGTTAAAGCATGCTAAAATATATCCTTGTTCATCATTACAATGTATTGACAGGGAAAACAATCTGCGCTCTCTCAAGGAAGGTACTTTAGGGTACTTTCCTTTTATGATTCCGGAGTTGTGGCAATTCTGCTAAAATCAAAAACATCTATCCGATTTTGATGTTATTTTTCTAAGATTGTTAAAACCGGTTAATATGAAAAATAAGATTTTTTACGCATCAATACTCTCAACAGCAGTCCTTTTAGGATGTCAATCCAATTCAAATTCGCAGAAACAGGGAGAAGATACCACCGTAACCACCAAAAATGGGGCAGTAGATTTACCCGCACCAGATACCAATGCGGCTAAAAGTAAATTCAGCAAAGTAATTGGCTGGCCAGATGGCAAAACGCCCATTGCTCCTGAAGGATTTGTGGTGACCAAATTCGCTTCCAACATCAAAAGCCCACGCAACACCTATATCGCACCCAATGGCGACGTATTGGTGGCGCTTTCCAATTCAGAAAGAAGTACTGCAGAAGCGGTGGCCAATACAGTAACAGGTAAATCAAAATCTGAGGTTCCGGGAAAAAGTGCAAATACCATTTTGCTTTACCGTGATGAAAACAAAGATGGTAAACCCGAAACTGTTACCACCTTTTTAAATGGTTTGAACCAACCTTTTGGTATGTTGATTATCGGCAATTCATTTTACGTGGCCAATACCGATGGTTTATGGCAATATCCATATAAAGCCGGTGATACCAAAATCACCGCTACAGGGAAAAAGATTTTAAGTTTGCCAGCAGGAGGTTACAATAACCATTGGACAAGAAATCTGATTACCAATGCCGATAAAAGCAAAATTTACGTTACCGTTGGTTCGGGCAGTAACGTTGGTGAAAATGGTATGGAAAATGAAGTGCGAAGAGCCAATATACTGGAAATCAATCCCGATGGAACGGGTGAAAAGATTTATGCCAGTGGCCTGCGCAATCCGGTTGGCGTAGACTGGGCTCCAACCACCAATATGCTTTGGACAGCAGTTAATGAGCGTGATGGATTAGGCGATGACCTTGTACCGGACTATATTACCAGTGTAAAACCCGGCGCCTTCTATGGATGGCCATTTTCTTATTACGGCCAGAACGAAGATCCGAGGTTAAAAGGTAAAAACCCGGAGATGGTTAAAAAAGCAATTGCACCAGATGTACCTGTTGGTGCACACACTGCCTCTTTGGGCTTAGCCTTTTATAAAGGCACAAAATTCCCTCAAAAATACCAGGGTGGTGCCTTTATTGGTCAACATGGATCATGGAACAGGTCGGCAATATCTGGCTATAAGGTTGCCTTCGTTCCATTCAAAGACGGAAAACCAACGGGGAAACCTGAAGATTTTTTAGCCGGATTTGTAGCCGACGCTGATAAGGCAGAAGTATATGGCCGTCCGGTTGGCATTACCCTAACACCTGATGGAGGTTTATTGGTGGCCGACGATGTTAGCGGCGTAATCTGGAAGGTTGCTGCAAAATAATTAATACAATAGCCACAGATCCACAGAATATGCATTAAATTTATCTGCCAGATCTGTGGCTAAACCATCAATCCTTATCCTCTTGAAACCGAACCTGACCTTACTCTTTACCTTATTTTCACTTAGCTGTTTAGCACAGACCATTAAACCCGATTCGGTAAAAAAACTTAGCGAGGTTACGGTAAAAGGTTATTATAACCATCAACCTTTATTGAGATCGGTATCTGCTGTAAACCTGCTTGATAGCAGCTCAATCCGAAATCAACAAACCAGTTCATTGGTAAGCACATTTAACACCGTTCCCGGGGTGAGAATGGAAGAACGTTCACCTGGCAGTTACCGTTTATCGCTTCGTGGCAGCTTGTTGCGCTCACCTTTTGGCATTAGAAATATTAAGATTTATGTCGACGATTTCCCCTTGACTGATGCTGGTGGCAACACCTATTTAAATGCATTGGATGTAACTGCGGTTGGCACCATCGAAATTTACAAAGGACCTGAAGCCAGTATATTTGGGGCAAATACCGGAGGCGCCGTTTTGATCAATCCACCAGGTTTAGATCAGAATGAAATCAGTGCCTCTGCCATAACCGGTTCTTACGGTCTCTTTCATCAAACGGCCGATATTAAACACCAGTTTAAAAACTACAGTTTTAGCTTTAGTGAGGGTTATCAGAAAAGCGATGGTTTCCGTCAGAACAGTGCTATGGACCGAAAATATTTTCAGACCATACACCAATGGAACTACAGTACTGCCGGTAGTTTAAAAGCTTTTGCTTTTTATAGCGATTTGGCATACAGCACTCCTGGGGGCTTAACAGCTGCTCAGTTAGATCAAGATCCTAAACTGGCACGCCCAGCAACACCTACTATTCCAGGGGCCATTTCACAGCAGGCAGCCATTTACAATAAAACCATTTTCGCAGGTTTATCCAATTCTTATCAGATCAATACGCATTTCAAACATGTTATTGCGCTATTTACCTCCTATACCGATTTCAAAAACCCTTTCATTACCAATTACGAAAAACGTTATGAAAGCACTTTGGGTTTACGGACATTTTTAGATTATGCGCAGGCGAGTGAAGGCTTTAAATTTAATGCACAGATTGGCTTAGAAAGCTCAGCGACCAAGAGCCAGATTAATAATTTCGATAATAATGGCGGAGACGCAACTGCGATGCAAGCATCCGACCGGTTAAAAGCCAGTCAGGACTTTGCTTATTTAAGATTAAACTTCGACATCAACAGCAAGTTGCTGGTCGAACTCGCCTCAAGCCTGAATTTCTACAGGTATCAGTATGAAAGTTATTTCCCTGTGGTTATCGCCTCGCAACAACGGAAATTTGATGCGCAATTTATGCCAAAAATAGCACTATCTTATTTATTGACCAGCGATTTTTCAGTCAGGGCTTCGGTAAGCAAAGGTTACTCACCACCCACCATTGCAGAAGTGAGGTCTTCCGACAATAACATCAACAACAATTTACAGGCTGAATCAGGCTGGAATTATGAATTGGGCTTGCGTTACAAAACAAAGAATAACCGCTTTTATGCCAACGGAAATATTTTCCGATATCAGTTGAAAGATGCCATTGTAAGAAGGTTAAACCAAAATGATGCTGAATATTTTATCAATGCCGGTGGAACCAGACAGGAAGGTATCGAACTGGAAACAGCCATCTGGATGATCAGAAATCCTTCTTCTTTTTTAAGAGGACTACAGTTGAGAAGCAACTATACTTTTAGCCATTTCAGGTTTGAAGATTTTGTAAGCGGCAATACCAGCTATAGCGGTAACAAACTGACCGGTGTACCTGAAAACATTTTGCTTAGTAGTTTAGAGTTTAACTTTCCAAAAGCATTTTACCTGTTTGTTCAGCACAATTATACTTCTACCATCCCCTTAAATGATGCAAATACTGCATTTGCCAAAAGATACCATTTGGTAGAGACAAAAGCCGGCATCCGGAATTTAAAGATAAGTAAAACCCATGTTGATGTATTCGCGGGGGTAAATAACTTACTGAATGTTAATTACAGTCTAGGAAACGATTTAAATGCCGCAAACGGAAGATACTTTAATCCAGCCGCCGGAATCAACTTTTACACTGGCCTGGCTGTAAAGCTTTAACAAAAATACCCTAACGATAACTATTCGCCATGTGGTGGGAATGAATTTACGGTATTATGATTGATTACAATATCAAACTTATCAGCCCATCAGTAACACCGAAAATGGAGAAACCTCAAATGAATCCATTTTTAAATATCAGCAGTCAGGCAATGTACTTACCGCCGGATATGCTCGCGGTTAAAATTATTTCTGGTCATTTAACCGGTCTGGCTGATGAGAACGGTTGTATCGAAATGCACTACCGTCAGGTAAATGTTCAGGGGGCACTGATGAGGGGGATCTGTTACTCAAAACCTGAACTATTGGAAAACGGTCAAATCAGGCTCGATGAAACATGGGAATGGACACCGGGTGATCGATCGAAAGGTATATCGGTTATAGAGGAAGAATAATAGCTGATTCCTCTAGCTGTCTTAACGTCTTAATGGTCAAAATTTAAATTAGTTGATCGCTGTAGCAATTCTTAATTATCTTGCCCGTGGGTATGGGCAAAAATGGATAACTTGCCAAAACCAATAAAGATGCTGTGGACCACCGTTAGAAGATAATTTTTGATCAGCCGATATGCAATCCAATATTTCTTGAAAATGCCAGAAAAAGAAACTCGAACTACACGTTTGCCTGCAGTATTAAAAAATGCTGTCGATTTGATATACCATCCATTAGGCTATCAAATCAAAAACTTACAAATGGAAAGCGAAAGCCAGGAATATTTAGCCTGTACATTTGAACTAAAAGGTTTAAAGATTAAACACCGTCTTTCAAAAATCACTCCGACTAAAACCGGGCAATTTGTTACCATCTGGAAAAGGAATGAAGCTGGTATTATTGCTCCATTTGATGATCATGATAATTTTGATCTGGTGATCATCACTGCAAAAAGCGAAGATCGCTTAGGGCAGTTCATCTTCCCAAAGGCAATACTCGTACAACATAAAATCATCACTAAAAATGGCATCGAGGGTAAAAGAGGGATTAGGGTGTATCCCCCGTGGGATACCACAATCAATAAACAGGCAGAGAAAACCCAGCAATGGCAAGCTCCATATTTCCTCAGGGCTTCCTCGAATGGAGAAATCGATCTCGCATTAGCAAAAAAATTAATTGACGTCCATTATTAAAAACCTAAATTAAACTTAGCAAGTTTCGGGTGGTTTGCCGTTTCTTACGATAGTACTTTTGGATATAAATTATTCAAGACCATGAAAACACAGGAAGAAATTAATTTCAACAGGATAGCCGAAGCCATCAGCTATATCAAGGCCAATTTTAAAGCGCAACCGGGGTTAGAGGAAATTGCTGAACAGGTAAATTTAAGTCCCTTTCATTTTCAAAGGTTATTTAGTGAGTGGGCCGGTACCACACCAAAACGGTTTTTGCAATACATCAGCATTGGTTATGCCAAAGAGATGTTAAAAGAAAATCAAAGTTTGTTCGATACGGCCCTCAAAACTGGTTTATCAGGAACCAGCAGGTTGCACGATCTTTTTGTGAACATTGAAGGCATGACACCTGGCGAATATAAAAATGGTGGTGAGAACCTCCACATCAATTATAGCTTTGCAGAAAGCCCTTTCGGAAATATTATTGTGGCAAGTACTTCAAAAGGAATCTGCCATATTGCTTTTTATGATGATGAAAGCATCGCATTGGCGAACCTGCAACGGTCTTTTCCAGCAGCTACCTACCAACAGATACTGGATAGGGAACAGCAGAACGCATTATATATTTTTAGTCACGACTGGAGCAAACTGCACCAGATTAAACTCCACTTAAAAGGAACTGATTTCCAGTTAAAAGTTTGGGAAGCATTGCTAAAAATCCCAATGGGCAAACTAGCCACTTACGGAGGTGTCGCGAAACATCTGCAAAATCCTAATGCATCCAGAGCAGTGGGTTCGGCTATCGGCGACAATCCAGTGGCCTTTCTGATTCCCTGCCACCGTGTAATCCAATCGAGTGGCGCATTGGGTGGATACCACTGGGGGGTGAACAGGAAAACAGCGATAATTGGATGGGAAGTGGCAAAAGCCAATCAGGAATAGTAAAATGACCAGCAAGAGACTACAAACGATGGATTTATTCAACACAGCAATAGATATCAATCAGAACCTGCTGCCCTATGGCGGAACCGTAAATTATTACGGAAAATTATTCACCTTATCGGAAGCTGATCACTATCTCAAGGTGCTGATGAATACCATCGAATGGAAAAACGATGAAGCCTTTATCATGGGCAAACACATCATTACCAAAAGAAAAGTGGCCTGGTATGGCGATGAGTCATATTCTTATACCTACTCCAATAAATCGAAACTGGCCCTACCCTGGACAAAGGAGCTCCTGGAGTTAAAAAAACTCTCGGAGGAGCAAACGGGTACTACATTTAATTCCTGCCTGCTCAATTTATACCACAATGGTGATGAGGGAATGGCCTATCACAGTGACGATGAAAAAGCCTTAGCTAAAGATTCTGCAATTGCATCTTTAAGCTTTGGGGCCGAAAGAAGATTTCTATTCAAACACAAACAGACCAAAGAAACCGTTACTTTATTTTTGGAAAATGGAAGCTTACTGGTGATGAAGGATGAAACCCAAACGAACTGGTTACACCGCTTACCCCCTACCAAAAAAGTAAATCAGCCAAGGGTAAACCTAACGTTTAGAACGATGGTGGTTTAAGCTTGGCTTTTTTTTATATCATTTGCGGTACGTGTGGCACGTACCACGGCCTTAAAAGCTATAAAATGAAAAGAGTAGTTATCACAGGCCTAAACCAGTGGATAATTATTCACTCTGATACTTGGTTCATGTCTCCACGAACTGAGCATTTTAAAAGTTTATATTTTTAGTGGAACTTGGGGCACATACCATGGCTATAGAGGTCATAAAATGAGAAGAGTAGTTATCATCAGCATAAACCAATCGATCACTACTCTCAATCAGATTTTAATGCCTCGGTTTGTGTCTCCCCGAAACAACATTTAACAAATTTATATTTTCAGCAATTTTGGCTTTACTTCATCATAGAATTCCTGAAATATCTTATTGTTATCATAAGACATCCCCGGAAATCCACAACTCTCGAAACAGATCCTCAAATAGTTGATAAACGTAGTATCATTCGGTTCATTTAGAAACCTACCGTCAATACTTTTATCCTTATTTAACTGCAATGCGTATGGAGCTCCGCCACTAATGTTATCCTTATGAAGGTCATCAGCGGAAAGATCTAGATAAGCAAAACCAAAGTCTCCATCTTGAATACATTCTTCCATTTCTTCCAACCAATATTGATCAGTTACCTGAGAAACACAATCCGTTATAGGTGTAATCTGAATCGGATCTGCCATCTCCCACAAAATATTTGGATCTTCTTGATAATTCCATGCAAAATTGCACGAACCAACAAACTGATAAAACATTTTAATCGATACCGGTAATTTCCCGATAGGCTCAACATTCCGCTCTAATACTTTCAGTAATTCGTTCGTATCAGAGAATGGCTTGAGTAATGCTTCATCATTTCCCAATTTATCTTTCCAAAAAATGTAATCAATATCTTTAAGCGCCTTATAGATAACATCTAGATTGAAATTAACCCTTTGGAAGGTTTCAATCAACACTTTTTCAATATCACTATAATAGCTAGGAGAAAATGCCTCTTCTCCCAGCTTTTCAATGTCTGCATAAACACCATGAGTTTCTCCGTTTTTATATCTCTCGTAAAAACTCATTGTGAATAATTAAAAATAATGTTGATTAATGTTTAAACTCCTTAATATCTACAATACGGTTGTCGTCTGCATTTTTCTTTAAGAAAGAAGTACCATTTGAATTAACCACCCAGGTATAACCGTTCTGGATATTCCCAACCAATGTTTCAGGCTCATTTGTCAATGTTGCCGGCAACGGCAGGTTAAAGCTTTCACCTGTGGCCGTGTTTACCTGGTACAAAGAATTAGCAGTTAAAAACACCAATGTAGTTTTATCACTAGAGTACATAAAAAACTTTCCTTGAATGCGTTCATCAGGATTTTGTCGTTTGATGGGATATACCCTGGAATTGATGGTGGTAATAAAGAAATCATTGTTAACCAGGATATTACTACGGGTTAATTCTTCCAGGCCATTGGTATATTTTTTATCTTCTGCACCTTTTGATGCTTTGTTCAAACTGATCACTTCTGTTGCACCATCCTTTACCGTGATGATATAAAACGGCGCCATTTTACCCGCTTCACTGGCTACCTGTACCAATACAGCTGTTTTTTGGGTATTGATATAAGAAGCAAGCAAAAATTTCTTTGCCGCCGCATTCGGTGCATCATCAATGGTAATGGTCGTATCTTTAGATTGGATGGCAAAACGATCAGCAGCAGCTGAAGCGCCCGAATCGGTTTTTACAATAGTCAGGATATTTTTCTTTGATTTAGGGAAGACATTAAAATCTTCGTTGGCAGCAAATGCCTTTGCCTTGTAGGTTTTTTCTGAACTACCGCAACCGAATAAAACAACGGAAAGGAAGAGTGCATAAAGCGTAATTTTCATAGGTATAGTTATTTATTTTTTCGCTAATTTATAATCTTTATTGCTTTTCTTTGGTTAAAGTCACCAGAAAATTACGGCATCTGATAAAAAAATTGTTCTGGTGCAAATTGGTTGTGTTTTTATTTTAACCGTAGCGATCATAAAAAAAGGTGTGGATTACAGAAAGCTGGGAGAACAGTTTAATCTGCGGCTATCTATTTAATCTGCAGGAAATACCTTAGCCAATTTTCTCCCGCGGATTACCCGGATTTACGCAGAACCAGTTTCATTGTCCATTTTATATCTCCCACCATTTACCGCAAAGATCAGGCTCCAAACTCAAATAAATTGGTGGTCTATTCCTAGGTACCAAGTTAACCCCAGGTTAACCCTTTGTTTACCTATTCTCTACCTTTCTTTTATACCTATCCTTTACCTTTTGCTTACCAATTGGTTACCTTTTGCTTACCAATTGGTTACCTTTTGCTTACCTAAAAGGTAAAGAAAAGGTATATATATCATAAATAAAGAGTTAGGTTAGGGTATTGGTGCGTAGCTGCTGGCTACAACACCCATGCTTTTAACTGTCGAATCTTGAGTTTAGATTAAAGATTAATGAATAAAACTAATTTCCTTATTTTTGATCAACGGATAAGCAATGGCAAATACATCGAAGTTCCTGAGTAAAAATAAAAGTGTAGTCTTATATGGGATATTTCTGGCTGTACTGCTTTTTTTGTTAAAGTGGCTGGAGCTTCGCTTTGTGATTATGAGCCATGCCTTTGAAATTTATGCAGGTTCGATAGCCGTTCTTTTTACCGCCCTGGGCATTTGGCTGGCACTTAAATTAACCAGGCCTAAAACCATATTGATCGAAAAGGAGGTTTTTACAGCAAAGTCCGAAATGTTTGTTCTCAACGAAAAAGAACTCGCCAAACTTAACATCAGTAAAAGGGAGTTGGAAGTTTTACAATTGATGTCGGAAGGTCTGAGTAACCAGGAAATTGCCTTAAAATTATTTGTATCGTTAAACACGATTAAAACGCATAATGCCAGGTTATTTGAAAAACTGGAAGTTAAACGCAGAACACAGGCCATAGAGACAGCCAAAAGATTGAGTATTATTCCTTAAGTGGGCTTATTATCTGCATTAAAAACCGAATATTTTAAAAATCACCCTAAAGTATGAGCGTTTAAAAAAATAATCGAAACAATTTTGTGGTATAAATCAATCAAATAAACAACATGAAAAAGAACGTAATTGTATTCGGATTAATCGCGGGCATAATTGTATCGGTATTAATGGTGCTGTCTATCTCGAGGTGTTATAACGATCCCAATCTTGAGCACAGCATGCTTATTGGTTATGCCTCCATGGTATTGGCATTCTCCTTTATTTTTGTGGGCATAAAAAACTACCGTGATAAATATAATGATGGTTTAATTACTTTTGGCAAGGCCTTTAAAATCGGCCTCTACATTAGTTTAATCGCCTCTAGTATTTATGTAGTGGTGTGGCTGATCGATTTTTATGTATTTATTCCCGATTTTATGGATAGATATGTAGCCCAGGCATTGAGAGAGGCTAAAGCTAAGGGTACATCAGCAGCTGAGCTCACTAAAATGGCAAAAGAACTCGCCACTAATCAGGAACTGTATAAAAACCCTATTATGGTGGTGTTGTTTACCTATATGGAAATTTTACCTGTTGGAATAATTGTCTCCCTGGTAGCCGCACTTATTTTGAAAAGAAAAGCGAATGCTCCGGTTGCTTTTCCATCGTAATGCTCCATTAGGTAGAAATTATGCTAAATTTGATCAAATACGATCATAGAAATGAAGATTTTCGCCGAAACAGCACGATTAATTTTACGTGAGTTAACACCAGCAGACGCCGAAGGGATGTTTGAGATGGACAGCGATGCCGAGGTCCATCTTTTTCTTGGCAATAAGCCAGTTCAATCTATTGAACAAAGTAAAGCAGATATCGAATTTATCAGAAAACAATATACTGAAAATGGGATCGGCCGTTGGGCGGTAATCGAAAAGGCAACCGGTAACTTTATTGGCTGGGCAGGCTTAAAGTTGATGACGGAAACACACAATAACCATAGCAATTATTACGATCTGGGCTATCGGTTTAGCAAGCAGTATTGGGGGAAAGGTTACGCCACAGAATCGGCTATTGCCGCAAGGGATTATGGTTTTAAGGTATTAAAGCTTGATGAAATTATTGGAATAGCGGATATCGGCAACCTTGCTTCTATCCATGTGTTAGAAAAAGCGGGCTTAAAGCGAATATCCATTTTCGATTACCGTGGCCTGCCGCACCATTGGCTGAAGATTGAAAAACCAGTTTAACCTCATCAAAAGTGCATTTTGCCTTTTATGGTTTAGTTTTTGATGGTAAATAATAAAATCATTTAAACTTATTGTTATGAAACACCTTATTTACTGCAGCATGCTGATTTTATTATTGAGTTCTTGTAAAGAAAAACTGGATCCGGCAAGTTTTACCAATACCAAATGGGAACTCACTGAATTGCCAGGTTTAACATTGCCCGGATCAGCAAAAGCAACCTTAAATTTTGCAGATAGTTTAAAGATCAGTGGTAAATCATTCTGCAATAGTTATGGCGGAAAAGGCGAAATCACAGATAATAAAATAACAATTAAAGATGTTATCGGCACCAGAATGTTCTGTCAGGAAACTGATGCGGCCGAACGCTCCTACCTGCATGCCCTTAACCAGGTAAACAGTGCCAAAGTAACTGATAACAAGCTTTATCTGCTCAATGGCGATAAAACACTGCTTGTTTTTACTAAAACGGACTAGAAAACTTTAACATTTAGAAAAAAGGCTGAACAAAGTATTTTTACTATTTTCGGCCTTTTGAGTTTAACGCAGGAGTAATGCCATCGATAACAAAAGATCTGAAGTTTTTTTTCTCAACCATAAAAAACGCCTTTAATTTATTTCAACAGAACGATCCGCTGCGCCTGGCCGGTGCAACTGCTTTTTTTACCAATTTTGCCCTACCTCCGATCTTGATTATCCTGATCAGGCTTTTCGGAATGTTTACCGACAGAAAACTGTTGGCTACCCACCTGTTCGAGCGTTTGGCCAGTATTCTCGACAATGAGAGTATTTTACAGATCAGAACTACCTTAAAAAATATCCGCGGCATCGATCAGGCCTGGTATGTGACCTTGTTCAGTTTTATATTTTTCTTGTTTGTGGCCACCACTTTGTTCAACGTGATTAAAAACTCCTTAGAGCAGATCTGGAATATTGCCCAGAAAGATAAAAAAGGCATTATCAATACCTTAAAATCAAGAGCCATATCGGTTACCATTATCCTTTTAGCCGGAATACTGTTTTTTATCGGTTTATTGGCCGATAGCGTGCAGGCTTTAATCGGTGCGTATTTAAAAAATGGCGCGCCATCTTTCGGGCTGATCCTCACCTCTGTAATTAACCAGTTGGTATTTGTGGTGATTGTAACCACCTGGTTTACCATATTGTTCCGGTATTTAACCAACGGGCGCCCAACCTGGCGGGCAGCCATTTCAGGCGGACTATTAACCGGATGCCTTTTTACCGCAGGAAAGTATATACTGAGGATTTTATTGCCACTGAGCAACATCAGTAATATTTACGGCTCAGCAGGATCCATAATCGTAATTATGCTTTTTGTATTCTACTCCTCCCTGATATTTTACTTTGGTGCGTCGTTTATCAAAGCATTAAGTGTGGGCAGGGCTACGCCGATTATACCAAAAAACGGGTCGTTCGCTTATGAGCTTACCGAGGTCGAACCGGAAAAAGAAGACTAACTTTTTTAAGCCATCCAGACAGCGCATAATAAAGCGAACAAATGCCAACAGACTTATTGGATTTGATTCCAGTTTTTAATGTTATACAAAGATTTCCTTTTTTTATCAGTCCGGTTAATCATCCCCTTTCCGTTCGTGTATGCTAAACTTAAAATTCCGTAATCCCCGTTCTGGTAATTAAATGTAGTGCCATCATCTTCAAACAAGGTTGTTTTACGGAGTTGGCTTCCATATAAATTGCAGGTGATTTCGAACCGGCTTTGCGGTGTAATATATTCAAGTGGCTTCGCAAGCGGCAATATCGTTCCTTCTTTCACAAACAAGGGCAGATCGGTATATCCAACTTTTACTTTATATGATTTTCCTCCTTCATATTTTTTGTTGTTATTGAAATCATACCAGTTTCCTTTTGGAAGATATACGCTTCTTTCTTCTGCTTTCTCTGTTAAGGGTGCGGCCAACAGGTCTTGTCCGATCATATATTCATCAGCGATGTTATATACTTCTTTATCATCCGGATAATCCACAACCAGGGCCCTGAATGGTGGTGTACCTTCGAGGTAATATTCCGAAAAAGCATTATACAAATAGGGTATCAAACTCATTCTGAAATTGAGCAGTTTACGGACATCATCCTCTACCGTTTTCGCGTTGTCCATCAGTTCGCCCCTGTTGTTTTTTTCTTTATCGATTTGTAACCAGGGCGGATGTTGAAGATACCAGGAGTTGTAGAGCGTTTGGGCAGATAGTACGGCCGTCTGGCTCCGTCTCATCAGGTCGCTTACAGAGTTTGATTCACGGACTTCCGGCGACCATATTAAGCCTGAGAAACCTGAATTGCCAATCATTTCAATATAATCCTTATGCCCATAAATATCGCTGTAAATGGCAGCGGGATAGGATGAAGCAAATGCGTTTGAAGACCTTACGTCGAGCAGGGTGCGTTTATTCATATCCTTAAAGATCCCATAGATACTTTTTTGATAAAGCAGGCCAAAAACCTGATGCATCTGTTCGCCATCAATGCCTGATGGAAATTCACTGTGTTCGGGAAAACTCCATGTGGCACTACCATAGCTTAGATTTGAATTGTCACATTCATCCATTTTGAAACCATAAATCCCCTGTTCAACAAATGTTTTTTTATGATAATCCGCAAATAGGTTACGCGCTACGGGGTCCGCAAAATCCGGCACCAGTCCATTCCATACCAGGTAATTTCCAGCACGGCTTTTTAGCTGATGATAAAGCGGGGAAGCCGCATTTACAAAGGCATGTTCCCAAAGATTTACTTTAAATCCTTTTCTATACATTGTATCTATAAATTTATTTGGCGACGGGAAATATTGCGTGTTCCAAACATAAGAGCAGGAATAAGCTGTAGTTTGCCATTTCGGCTCCAAACCAATAACATCGCACGGAATATGGTTCTTTCTAAAATAATCTGCAACAGCCCCAGCCTGACTTTGATTAAAGTCGGCTTTCACCCGGTACTTCACACCCAGCGCCCACATCGGTGGCAGCGCCCCTCCACCCGAGAATAGATTGTAACGCTTAAGCGCAGTGAGCAGATCTGGCCCCTCGAATATAAAAATTTCGATGCCCTTTGCTCCCGGAATATCAGCAACCACGTTGCCCGAAGCGGATTTACGGTTTTGGTATAAATCTTCTACTGAATTGGCTGCTCCGAAACTTTTTGTCGGTTTACTTGAATCATCCCTGAGCTCATTTGTAGTACCGCAGTAAAAGGTGGTATAACGTGAAGTATTGATCAATATTCCATAACCTTTGGTAGATACATAAAAGGTGGATGGTGCATGGGTATAGCCCAGATCATTCAGGGGGTTATCATTTACAACCGGTTTTTTTCTCAAGCCTCTTTGATTAAAAGAACCGATCTGCAATCCGAAGCCATATAACTGTTCATTGTCGCCCAACGGGATTTTCACCACTGTTCCACGGGCATTTACCGAGATTTCTATTTCTGAGAGCTCAAATGGGAGTTTCCCATTGGCCAGTTTGCCCATCGCGGCCACTCTGGGTTTCTCATTGCAAAAACTATATGGGGTAAATCTGTCGGGCTGACCTGTACTGATTATTTTAACCCCGGGGCCAACAGTTGTGATATTTGGCTGTGGTATTGAGGCAACAACGCATTTCGCGCCAAATAGTGCAAAAAAGCAGAATGCTTTCGCAAAAGAATATCTCATCATATTTTATACTAGCTTAATGTAAATATAAATCGTTTTAGCAATAAGTTGTGTTTTCAGCGGGTTATTTTTGTTTTATTAAACGAATAGCTTGAATAGTTCAAGATGGAAATATATGGCACGAAAAAAGGGTATCCATTTTTAAATGGATACCCTTTATAAATTTAAATTCAGTGGTTACAAAATCCTATAACCTAAGCCAACTGTAAATAAGTTTAACTTTGTACCAGGATAACCTGCTTTATTGATTTTTGATAAACCCAGTTCGTAACGTGCATCAAAGCTTAATTTTTTAAGGTCTAACCCAGCACCAAACTGCCATGCCAAAGCCTGGTTTTTAAAGTCGGCCCTGAAAACGCTTCCTGCCGCCTGACCGAAACTCTGGTTTTCATCTAGGATTAGTGAAAACATTGGCCCTGTGTTTAAGCGAAGGCCGATACCAGCGGCACCAAATTTAGTACCTATCAATAAAGGCACGTCTAAACTTGTAAAGCGGACTTTATTTACTTCTCCCGTTGCATCACTCACCAAATCCGCTTTCTTTCCTGAAACATAAAGCTCCGGTTGGAAGTAAACACCTGCTGCACCTACCCTGGCCCAAAGACCACCGTAAAAACCTGTGCGGTTGTTACTGTTGAAAGTGTTTTCACTATCAAATTTTGCAAAATTTGCGCCAGCTTTAATGCCTAGCTGGAATGATGGCAATACCTGTGCGCTGGCGAATAAGCCAACAAGCAAAAAGGCAACGGTTAAAGATAAAAATTTCATATGCGTTTAATTTTAGCTGGTGGCATTGTTGATGGCTTCCTGTTCTTTTAAAGCATCAACATTGTTTTTATCACCAAAGTTTTGTGTTTTACCTGCAAAGTAATCTAAAATTCCTGAAATAGTATCTAAGTTATCGGCTAAATTTTGATGGATGTCCGGTAAATCTTTTTCCAGACGGCTATCGCCCAGTTCGATATTATCTACTTCAATTTTACCAATTTTCTGAATAAGTGCCTGTTGAGAGTTTTGCAAGTCTTCCAATTCACGCACAATCTTTTCCATTAATTCAAACTTCTTTAAAGTATTCATAGGTCTTATTTTTTTAGTTCAACTATTTCTTATAAACCCCTGAGCCTCTGTTTTGTTTTTATGCGACCATTTTTTAACAGATAGATTTGGAATTATCAAAAACAACTAATAAATTAGTTTAAAATTATAGGTCATGAGGAAGCTATGCACGTTGTTAATATTAGTGGTTTTGGGTTTAACGGCTTATGCACAAAATGCACCTGCCATTGATAAGGAAAAACTTTTCGATTTTTATCAGACACAACGGTATGCTGATGCCGCGCAGTACCTTAAAAGTATGTTTGGCGAAGAGGTGAGCGATTTTAAAACCCTCAGTCAGATCGGTTATTGCTTTTTAATGGCGGGCAATAATGTTGAAGCAGAAAAATTTTATACCAAGGCTTATGCGCTGCAACCTCTAAATCTGCCGATACTCTTCAGTTTGGGCAGTATCAACACCAAAAGGGGAAATACCGATAAAGCTAAACTGTACTATGGTGAAATTGTAAAAATAGACAGCAATAACTTCAGTGTGCAAAAACTGATGGCCAGCCTATACAGTTCGCCAAAAGATGATTCACTAAAACGGATCTACCTGTTAAAAGCGAACCAGATTAACCCGCTTGAAGGTGATGTGGCCGCCGATCTTGCAGAGGTACACGCCAATTATCAGCAATATGAAAAAGCTTATGATGTGCTTGATATTGCCATTAAAGGAGATAGCGACAACCTGATGCTGCAGCGGACAAAACTTCCCATTGCCAATCAACTCAAAAAGTATGCTGAAGTGATTGCCGCAGGAGAGAAATTACTGAAAGATGGTGCCGATGCCGGGGTGATAAAAGACGTCGCCAAAGCTTATTATTATACCAAAAAATATCAGAAAGCAATAGACCTGTTTAAACTGCTGGAAGCTGCCGCAATGGAAAATGAGGCTACTTTATATTATACCTCACTGAGTTACCGCGCATTGAAAAATTATCCGCAAGCGGCTGTTTACACCAGAAAAACCATCGATGAGGCCATTTCGCCCAATACCTCCAGCTATTATTCGCTGCTGGGACTGGTTTATGAAGAAAACAACCAGTTGCTGCTGGCCAATGCTGCCTATAAAAAAGGACTACAGTTTAAGGCAACACCAACTTTATATTACCGTCTGGCGGTATTTTACGATACGCGTTTAAAACAGGGGAAGAATGCACTTAAATATTACAACCTCTATTTAAAAAGCAGGCCGAGTACAATGGATGATAAGGAAGAAATTAAATTTTCAAAAGACCGGATCGCGCAGCTCAACCTGGCCGATTAAACCAGATCTTCGAAAACAGGTTTTACATTGTCCCAAAATTCATCGAGGGCAATAATCCTGGGTTTAAAAAAAGAGATCAGCTCGGGCCAGTGCTGTTGATTGAAGATGCTCACCCCTTTAATACTAATGGAAATCTGTGATACGGTTTTGCCGAAATCATCCGTTGCATCTTTGATCCAATCCCACTCTTCATTAACTGTATTGTTGAACATGAGCTTAAACTCTTCAAACTGCTCGAATATAAGATGCCTGATATCGGCATCAGGGTGTGAAAGCTGAATACTGACAAAAGCTTTTTTGTTGTCGACATCCATTTTAAAGAAGATGTTTTTTACACCCGTTTTATAATTTGTCCAGTTCACGGTCGAACCGCTGGCTGAAGGAACGGGCTTCATATATTGCCCAAAACTGATCCAAAACTGTTGGCGTAAACGGGCTGCTTCTTCTTTACTGTACATTAATTATTTAACATAAAGCATCGTCATCTCGACTGAAACGCAGTGGAATGGAGAGATCTATCTAAATAGATTTCTCGGTTTCGTTGCACTCCGCCCGAAATGACGATCACTAGTATCCTTTTTTACAATGCCGCAATATTACAGATTAATATTTATATTCAAAATGATAGCTACCGGAGCCTACTTCTTCTTTTTTATCTGTTTTTGGCAATACCACCGTGGCGGTTGCATTGGCTGGAATAGTCACATCAAGTTTGAATACACCATCTGCAATGGTCCATGATGATTTAACGGTACCATAAACCGTCTCCAGTTCTGCTGATGCATTGGTTAATTTTCCACCTGGTCGAGGTGCGATTAAAATGGTCTTGTAACCAGGTTGAGTTGAAACCGGATTGATGCCAGCAATATTTTTATACATCCAATCGCCAATGGCACCATAAGCATAATGGTTAAAAGAATTCATATCGGCCGTTTGGAAGGATCCATCCTGTTTAATCCCATCCCAACGTTCCCAGATAGTGGTTGCGCCCATTTTGACCGGGTAAAGCCATGAAGGATAACTTTCTTGTAGCAACAGATCGTAAGCAACATCTTCATATCCGAACCTGCTCAATACATGACACAGGTATGGTGTGCCTAAAAAGCCTGTGGTGAGGTGGTTTCCATAATCTTTTACATTATCTACCAACCTTTGTGCAGCCTGGGCACGCAGGTTTTCTGGCAACATATCAAATTGTAACGCTAAAACATAGGCCGTTTGTGTATTGGAAATCAGTTTGCCGCTTGGCGTCATATTTTCTTTGATATAAGCCGATTTGATCTGTTCCAATAATGCGGTGTATTTCGTTACATCATCTGTTTTACCCAATACCTTTGCTGCATTCAAGAGCAACTGTGTAGAATGTGCATAAAATGTTTGGGCGATCATATATTTATCGGTTACCGCAGCACGGCCATCATTATCATCATTGGGGCGGTAAAATAACCAATCGCCAAAATGGAAACCCGTGTTCCAGAGATTGTTTCTGGATACCGAAGAAATATAATCGACCCATTTTTTCATACTGCTATATTGTGCTTCCAGTATGCCTTTATCTCCATACGACACATACATATCCCAGGGGATAATGGTGGCCACATCTGCCCAGCCAGCTGATCCCGCATCCCTGTCGCTCAATACATTGGGCACCACAAAAGGTACACTCCCGTTTGGAAGCTGATCTGCGGCGACATCTTTTAACCATTTGGTAAAAAAGCCTGATACATCCATGTTGTAGGCCGCCGTTGTGGCAAAGGCCTGTGCATCTCCCGTCCAGCCTAAACGCTCGTCCCGCTGTGGACAATCTGTGGGTACATCAACAAAATTACCCTTTTGCCCCCAGGAGATATTATGTTGCAACTGGTTTAAGAGGGCATTGGAAGTGCTAAATTTTCCACTGGTTTTCATATCCGAATAAACAGCAACAGCAGTCAGGTCTTCTAGTTTAAGCTCGCCGGGATAACCTTCTATTTTTACGTATCTAAATCCCTGGAACGAAAAATGTGGCTCGAATACCTGCACAGCATCGCCCTTTAAGATATAGTTGTTCTGTTGTTTGGCTGTCCGGAGGTTGGTGGTGTAAAAATTTCCTTCTTTGGTTAATACTTCCGCATGGCTGATGGTGATTTTTGTACCTGCAGCACCTTTGGCTTTCAGCATTACCCAGCCCACTAAGTTCTGCCCGAAATCGACAACAGTTTCGCCAAGCGGGGTTTTAAATATTTTTAAGGCCTTAAATTCCTCATGTTTGCTTACCTGTGGTCCGCTCATGCCAATCAGTTTTTCTGGTCCTTTGGTTAATTCCTGAACAGCTTTCCAGCTGGCACTTTCTTTAAAGCCGGTATTGTTCCAGCCTGCTATTTCCAATCGGGCATCGTAGGTTTCCCCGTCGTAAATATTGGAAGCCCGTATCGGGCCATAAGCGGTTTTCCAGCTGTTGTCGGTAATGATGGTTTCTTTGCTTCCATCGGTATATTCTACTTCAAGCTGTAGCAATAGTGCCCTGGCATCGCCATAAAATTGTTTCTGGTAACCGAAGCCGATGCGTCCTTTATACCAGCCATCACCCAGTGAAACGCCGATTACATTCGCGCCTTTCTTCAATGATTTTTTAATGTCGTAAACCTGATATTGAATATGGTCTTTATAACTCGTCCAGCCTGGTGCAAAGTAGGCATTGCTCACACGTTCACCATTAATGTGGGCCTCATATAAACCTTTCGCAGTAATATAAGCCGTTGCGGATTTTACATCCTTTTTTAAGTTGATTTCCTTTCTGAACAACGGACTGGCCAGCGCAGTATCTTTTCCTTCTACCGAAATCCATTTCGCGCTCCAGTCTTCGGGTTTTAAACCTGTTTGAAAAAACTGGATGGGCGACCACGCAGAGGTGTTGCCATGGTTATCTTTTACCCTAACCTGCCAGTAATATTTTGTTTTCGACGAGAGCTGAGGTCCATCATAGTTAACCAGTACCGATTGATCATTGTTTACTGTTGCTTTCCAAAAAACTTTATCAATGCTTGCCGAGGTACCCAGTTTGATTTCGTAAGTGCGCTGTTTCGTGTTTTTAATACCTGAAACGATCTTCCAGCTAAACCGGGGTTTTGGGTTATCAATACTAAAAGGATTTACTAAATGTTCTACGGTTAAATCTTTTATCGAGATTTTCTGCGCGAATAGTTGAGTGGTGGATAAAAACAGCAAGGTAATCGTCAATATTACACTTGAGGTACGGAAAATCTTATTCATAAATGGTTAGCGTTAATTTTTTAATCTTAACACTACGATATTCAGAATTATTATTCAGGCAACCATCCTGCACTGTCATGAAGATTAAACGTCTATATAACGCATATAAACACACAACAACCTATAATTAAACCACTTATAAAAAGAAACGAAGATTACCGATTCATTAATCTGGCAACATATTTACCGATGATATCGAACTCTAAGTTTACGGTATCGCCCACTTCAACCTCCTGAAGATTGGTGTGTTCGTAAGTATAAGGTATAATAAAAACTGAAAATTCGTCGGCCTGAGAATTTACAACCGTCAGGCTGATGCCGTTAACACAGGCAGAGCCTTTTTCTACCGTTACATTTCCGGCAGAAGCATCATATTTAAAGCGGTATTCCCAGCTGCCGTCCAGTGCTTCACGTTTTACGCAAACGGCCGTTTGGTCTACATGGCCCTGCACAATATGTCCATCCAAACGTGCATTCATCTGCATGCAGCGTTCGAGATTGATTTTACTGCCCACCTTTAAATTATCCAGATTGGTTTTGTTCAAGGTTTCGTCTATCGCGGTAACGGTATGACTACCATCGTTTAAAGCAACAACGGTTAAACATACGCCATTATGGGCCACGCTCTGGTCGATTTTTAGCTCGTGGCTGATGGCTGATGAAATGGTAAAATGGATATTGGTATGGTCGTTTTTAATGGCGGTAACTTCGCCAAGTGTTTCTATAATTCCTGTGAACATTTTTTTATTTATTTCATCGTCCATTTAAACCTTATTACTGAGATTGCTTCGTCGGCTGAAAAAGCCTTCTCGCATCCGATAGCTATCGGATGACGATGTATGTTATTAATATTTCAATCTATTTTTTCTCCAGTGCGAAGGATTTTTAACTACCGCACTTCCAATCTTTATATCTTTCTTTCCGAAAAGGTTCGCTGCAATTACCGCGGCAATCAGTGCTTCGGTTTCATCCTGTACCTTTAAACTTTCAGACTTAAAGTATTTGCCTACAAAATGGGTATCAAAATTACCGGTCTTAAAAGCCTCGTGTTGCATTACAAATTTACCAAAACCCAAAGTAGTTTGTATCCCCGTAATATCATATTCTTCAATCGCCCTCACCATTCGTTCGATCGCTTCTTCCCTATCTTTGCCATATGTAATCAGCTTGGCGATCATGGGATCGTAATAAATCGGGATTTCCATACCCTGTTCAAAGCCATCGTCAACCCTTACCCCATTACCTTTAGGCGTATTGTAAGTCTGCAAGGTACCGATATCGGGCAGGAAATTATTGGCCGGATCTTCGGCATACACACGAAGTTCGATGGCATGCCCGCTGATTTTTAAATCCTCCTGGGTAAAGCTCAATTTTTCGCCTGAAGCAATTTTGATCTGTTCCTTTACTAAATCTATCCCCGTGATGAGTTCGGTTACCGGATGCTCTACCTGCAAACGGGTATTCATTTCGAGAAAAAAGAAATCGAGGTTTTCATCTAAGATAAACTCTACCGTACCAGCGCCGGTATAATTTACCGAACGGGCAACATCTACCGCACATTTACCCATCTCCTGCCTGATTTCCTCCGTTAAAACCGACGAAGGCGCTTCTTCTACCACTTTTTGATGGCGCCTTTGCACGGAACACTCACGTTCAAAAAGATGCACAATATTGCCGTGATGATCGCCCAAAACTTGTATTTCGATATGCCTCGGTGAGGTAACATAACGTTCAATAAAAACAGCACCATCGCCAAAAGCCGAAGTAGCCTCGCTTACCGCAAGTTGCATCTGTTCTTCAAAATCTGCTGCCTGCTCTACAATCCGCATACCTTTTCCGCCGCCACCTGCGGCAGCTTTAATTAAAATCGGAAAACCAACTTCGATGGCACGCTGTTTTGCCTCGTTGACGTCCTGAATGGCTTCTTCTGTACCAGGCACCATGGGGATATTATATTTTAATGCTGCAGCTTTCGCCGACAGTTTGTTACCCATGGTTTCCATTGCCCGGGGCGAAGGGCCAACCAAAATCAGTCCTGCATCGGCAACTTTTTGTGCGAAGCCGGCATTTTCCGATAAAAAGCCATAACCTGGATGGATGGCCTCTGCTCCTGTGAGTTTACAGGCATCGATAATTTTCTCCCCTACCAGATAACTCTGGTTAGAGGGAGCCGGCCCGATAAAAACTGCTTCGTCTGCGTAACGTACATGCAACGCATTACGGTCGGCTTCAGAAAAAACGGCGACGGTTTTGATCCCCATTTCTCTTGCTGAACGCATAATACGCAGGGCAATTTCACCGCGGTTCGCGATGAGAAGTTTAGAGATCGGCGTTAGGGGTTTGGAATTTTCGGACATTTTGGTTAGACTTTAATATATATGCAGATCATAAATAAACGACCTGACTATTGACCATGAACTATAAAACTATGATGTCGGACTTCCGTCTTCGAACCTCCGACTCTGCCTACAAATGTAATATTATTTCAATGGCCTGATCGATCATTTCGGTACTCAGATCCAAATGGGTAACCAAACGGACAGTACTTGCACTGGTGGTATTGCAATGCAATCCTTTTTCTTTCAACTGCTGCACAATTTTCTCTGCCGATCCTTTTTCTACTTCGAAGATTACAATATTGGTTTCTACGGGCATTACCGATTTTACATATTTTGCGTTGGCTAATGCATTGGCCAGCGCCTGTGCATGGGTATGATCATCCTTTAGGCGTTTTACATGGTTATCGAGCGCATAAATGCCCGCAGCGGCTAAAAACCCTGCCTGGCGCATGCCGCCGCCAAAAGCTTTTCTGATTTTCCTTGCCTTATGGATCATCTGTTTGCTTCCCAACAAGACAGAACCAACTGGCGCACCAAGCCCCTTTGATAAGCAGACTGAAATTCCATCGAAATACTTTCCGTATTCGCCGGCCTGATCTCCGGTAGCGATAAGGGCATTAAAAATACGGGCGCCATCCAAATGCAGTTTCAAACCTTTTATATTACACAAGTGGTGGATAGGCGCAATCTGTGATAAGGTATAACAGCTACCGCCACCTTTATTCACCGTATTTTCTAACACCACTAAGCTGGAGTTAGGATAATGAATGTTATCTTCATTGATTTCGGGCTCAATCAGCTCCGGGGTTAAAATTCCCCTTTCGCCATGCAACAACCTTACCGATGCTGCCGAGTGGTACGCGATACCTCCAATTTCGTAGCGATAAACGTGTGCCGTTTGATCGCAGATCACCTCATCCATCGGCTGGGTAAAACATTTGATCGCAATCTGGTTGGTCATCGTTCCCGAGGGGCAAAATAATCCTGCCTCCATGTTAAAAGTCGAAGCCAGTTTTGTTTCTAAGGCATGCACCGTTTCGTCTTCCCCAAAAACATCGTCACCAACTTTTGCACTCATCATGGCATCCAACATTCCGGCAGTTGGCTTGGTTACCGTATCACTCCTGAAATCTAAAAATCTGTTGTTCATTTATCTATTTTGTTGTAAAATATTGTTGACATAAAAAAAAAAGACCGATGCCTTTTCTGGTATAATTTTAAGGTTTTTCGGCGATTAAACACCCTATATAGTGTATTTTTTACACACTTAAATTCCCACAACAACAAATTGTTAAAAAATTATTAAAAAAAAGGATACAAAATATAAGAGTTTTTATACTTTTATCGTGCTAAAACCAAAAATAAATAAAATGATAGTAATTGCAGACGGCGGATCTACCAAAACAAATTGGTGTTTGATTAACGAGGCCGGCAGAAAAATTTACTTTAACACTGAAGGTTACAATCCATATTTTTCAAAAGGAGAGTACATTGTAAAGTCTTTAAATGAGACTCTTCCAGACCACTTGGAAAGAGAGAAATTAACAGCAGTTTATTACTACGGCGCCGGCTGTTCTACACCTGCAAATGTAAAGATTGTTGCTGATGCCATGCAACAAATTTTCACCAATGCAACCATTTTTGTTGGTCATGATTTACTTGCCTCTTCTAGAGCACTCCTTGGAAATGAGCCGGGATTTGCAGCTATTTTAGGTACGGGAACAAACTCATGTCTGTATGATGGATCTGAAATTACCATGAACATCGATTCTTTGGGTTATTTCCTGGGTGATGAAGGTAGCGGTTCGTATATCGGTAAACGCATTTTAAGCGATTACATGAAAGGTTACATGCCGAAAGGATTACGTGAAGCTTTTTACGATAACTATGCTTTAACCAACGAAGATATTTTCGATAACATTTACAACAAACCTTTGCCAAACCGTTTCTGCGCAAGCTTTAGTAAATTTTTATACGATTTTAAAGATAACTATGAGGATTATGCTTTTGCTACCATCGATTACGCATTTACTGCATTTTTCGAAGCATTGGTGATCCACTACCCTAATTATAAAGACCACAAATTAAACTGTGTAGGTTCTGTAGGTTATAGTTTCCGTGATATTTTAAGTATTGTAGCCGACCGTTATGAAATGGGCGTGGGCAAAATTATCCGCTCGCCTATAGATGATCTGGTACACTACCATTTAGAGCTGGCACCGAAGGTATAGTTTGGAGTTGGGAGTTTTCAGTTTGGAGTTTCCAGCCTGGAGTCTTAGAAGATATAATATACAAGCATTAAAAAACCGGTTTGAAGATCAAACCGGTTTTTTAGTGTTCTATAACTGATGTTTGCTTTATTCTTTGATCTTTCTGTTATCTCAGGTCTCATATCTCATATCCTAAAGCTGCGTGTCTTCCGCTCAACGCCCAGCGCTATGCGCTAAAATGAAATTTCTTTCCCGAAAAGCTTCGCATACTTCCGTTTATCAAAACGATATAAGGTAGCAGCACGATAGGATACGCCTTTTTGTTTTTCGTCGAGTTCCTTCAACACGCCAAAACTCACAATTTTTTTTCTAAAATTCCGCTTATCGAGTTTTTTGCCCAAAACCAGTTCATATACATGCTGTAACTGCGTTAGGGTAAATTTCTCCGGCAGGAGTTCGAAAGCAATCGGCTGGTGTTTAATCCGGCGTTTAATTTTTTCTAAACCTTTATCATAAATTTTCTGGTGATCGAAAGCCAGTTTCGGAAGATCAGTTATCGGTAACCAATTTGCCCGTTTTGCATAGGTACTGATCGGACGCAGTTCCTTATCGCCGCCCAAACGGATCAGTGCATAATAAGCCAAAGTAATTACCCTCCCCTGTGGGTGCCTGTGCGGATCGCCGAAAGCATAGTACTGTTCCATGAAAATACCGCGCAAACCGGTAAGTTCATACAAAATCCTTGAGGCTGATTGATCTAAACTTTCATCAGGGCCAACAATGTTACCGGGCAGTGCCCACCAATCTTTAAATGGTTCTTCATTCCTTTCAATGAGTAAGATTTTTAATTCCTTACCATCAAATCCAAACAAAACGCAATCTATCGAGAATACAGAATCTAAATGAGGTAAAATTTGTTCCAAAGTAAAATTTAGTTATTTTAAGCAGATAAAGGTATGACTTTCAATATTAAGTAAAAAAAATAAAATAAATTACTTAGTGTAAAAAATACACACTATATTCGTATTATAAAGATGGAGCCAAATATAAAAAATATAGCTGTACTTACTTCTGGAGGCGATGCCCCAGGAATGAATGCCGCAATTAGAGCTGTTGTTCGTACCGGAATTTACCATGGCATTAATATGTTTGGTGTAATGCAAGGGTACCAAGGTTTAATTACCGACAACATAAAACCAATGGACGCCCGTTCTGTAAGCAACATTTTACACTTGGGTGGAACCATATTAAAAACAGCACGCTGTTTAGAATTTAAAACAGACGAAGGTCAGCAGATTGCCTACAATAACCTAAAGAAAAACGGAATTGATGGCTTAGTGGTTATCGGAGGTGATGGAACATTCACCGGAGCGAAACGCTTTTCAGAAACTTTCGGCGTTAAGGTAATCGGCATACCGGGTACAATTGATAACGACCTGGTAGGGTCTGATTTTACTTTAGGTTACGATACTGCCATTAACACGGTAATCGAAGCCATTGATAAAATCAGGGATACTGCCGATGCACATGACCGGTTATTCTTTATTGAGGTGATGGGCCGCGATTCGGGATGTATCGCCTTGAGGAGTTCGATTGCCAGTGGTGCCGAGGCGGTATTACTGCCTGAGCGGGAAACGAGCGTGAACGAATTGATTAATAAACTCGCCCTTGGTGCGGCTACTAAAAAATCATCAAGTATTGTGATTGTAGCAGAAGGACATAAACAGGGTGGCGCTTATGATATTGCTAAAAAGGTAAAGGAAACTTTCGATCATTATGATACTAAAGTAACCATCCTCGGCCACTTGCAACGTGGCGGCAGTCCCAGCAGTTTCGACAGGATTCTAGGCAGCCGTTTAGGTTTTGCCGCGGTAAATGCGTTAATTGCAGGCGAAACAGAGCAAATGGTAGGTTTAAAAGGAAACGAAATAAAATTAACCAGCATAAGAGAGGCTTTAACAGCGCACTCCTTTAAACTCGAACCCGATTTAATGGAAATGACTGAGGTACTTTCAATATAATATGGTAGCAGTTGTTTATAGCGGATCGAAGACAGCATTCTGGAAAATAACCCAAAATGGACAAGTAGTGGCACATTGCAATACTACTGGCTTAAACCCCTGCTTTGTTGATCCGAAAACGATCTTACAGATTTTAAACAAAAAAGTTGCGCTGGTAAACAATGCTGAAAATATAAAAAAAATCTATTTCTTTGCAGCCGGAGCATCCTCTGCAGACCGAAAGGAAGAATTGGCAAAAACCCTTGCATCATTTTTTAAATACAGCAAAATTGTAGTGGAAAATGATTTATTCGGTGCCGCCAAAGCTGCGTGTTACGATCAGCCTGGTATTGTTGGGATGTTGGGCAGCGGTGCACATTGTGCCTACTTTGATGGAAAAAAACCAGTAAACAATAACTTTGGATTAGGTTATATATTAGGCGACGAAGGTTCTTCAAATTACTTTGGAAAAATACTGCTTAAAGAATTTTTAAGTCTTAAAATGCCTAAAGATATTGAAACCAAGTTTACACTAACGCACAATCTTGATCGCCCTCAAATATTAGAACGCATTTATAATAAGCCACAGGCCAATATATTTCTAACCTCGTTTTTTGATTTTATTACCCAAAACAGCAAACACGAGTATATCCGCAAGCTGATTGATGAAGGATTTGAAAAATATATAGAAACCTACGTTTTGCCCCTGGCAGAAAAACATAACGACCGCGACATCCATATTGTGGGTAAAGTAGCTGCAGAGCTCGAAGACCGTTTAAGGCTGGTAGCCGACAGGTATGGCATAAAAATTAAAAGCATTATTAAAGAACCAATACAAAATTTATTAAAACATTACATTAATTAACAAAACAATGAGCAAAATTGGAATAAACGGCTTTGGCCGTATCGGCCGCTTAGTTTTCAGAGCCGCATTAAAAAGAGGATTGGATATTGTAGCGATCAACGATTTGATCGAGCCAGATTATATGGCATACATGTTAAAATATGATACTACCCACGGTAAATTTGATGGTACTATCGAAGTTGTTGATGGTAACTTAGTGGTAAATGGCAAAACAATCCGGGTAACTGCAGAAAGAAATCCTGCAGATTTAAAATGGGATGCTGTAGGTGTTGAAGTGGTAATCGAATCAACAGGTTTATTCTTAACCCGTGCTGATGCTGAAAAACACATCGCTGCCGGTGCTAAAAAAGTAGTTTTCTCAGCTCCAGCTAAAGATGGTGATATCCCTACCTATGTAATGGGCGTTAACCACCATAAATTAACGGCAGATCAGACTATCGTTTCTAATGCATCATGTACTACTAACTGTTTAGCACCGATTGCTAAGGTTTTAAACGATAACTTTGGTATTGTTGAAGGTTTAATGAGCACAATCCACGCAGTAACTGCAACGCAAAAAACAGTTGATGGCCCGTCGGCTAAAGACTGGAGAGGTGGCCGCGGTGGTTTCTCTAACATCATCCCTTCTTCTACAGGTGCTGCTAAAGCAGTAGGTATGGTTTTACCTGAATTAAAAGGTAAATTAACCGGTATGTCATTCCGTGTTCCTGTTGCTGATGTTTCGGTAGTGGATTTAACTGCACGTTTGGAAAAACCAGCTACTTATGAGCAAATTAAAGCAGCGATGAAAGCAGCTTCAGAAGGTGAATTAAAAGGTGTGTTGGCTTATACTGAAGATGAAGTTGTTTCTTCTGACTTTATCGGTGATGACCACGCTTCTATTTTTGATGCAAAAGCAGGTATATCATTGAATGATAATTTCGTTAAAGTGGTATCTTGGTACGATAACGAATGGGGATATTCTTCTGCACTGGCTAAATTCGTAGAATACTACGCAAGTTTATAAGAAAAAACAGCATATAGCGGTTTTTAAACCACATAAAAGGCAACATTATTCGATTAATGTTGCCTTTTTGTTTTAAACATGTTTTTCACCAGTAAAATATATTTTAATTTTATATAAAAAAATATTTTAGATCGCGATATCACTTGTCAAATCATCACTTATATCATAAAAAATCCAAAAAAGGCTATAAAAAATTGATAAAAGCGATTTTAAAACAAAAATTTGATACCATTTGACTATATCATATTATAAATTGACAATATTTAACAATTCCTTAACATATTTTTGAGCTATATTTGCAATACAGTCGTTTTAAATACCGAAATCTTCCAGAAAAAGATCAGTAAATAAAAAATGACAAAAAAAATACTTAAATTTTTCTTAGTGTATTTTTTACACTATCAAATTTTTTACTATATTTGTAGAGTAATAAACGGAACGATGTTTACTACCATTAAAAAAGATAAATCATTTTCCTGAGAAACTCCGGTTTAGATGGAAGATTAAAGACAAAGCCTGGCTCATAACAGGTTTATATTTGGTTAGAAAAAAGAGACAAGTCTGGATAGATTGTCTCTTTTCTTATTTTAGGGCAAATTGAATTAAGGTTTACTTTTCAGCCATTCCTTAATTCTTATTTCATCATATAACAATCTGTTCTCAAAATAATGGAGCATTAACAGGTAATCTTCGCGATAAAAGTTCAATTCTTCCATTTTATCAAACCATTCAACACTAGTACCAACCTTATCGGCTTCCCATTCCTTTGTTTGGTCTATGCCCAATCTTTTCCACTGTATAACATGACCACAATTTTTAATTTCTGCTACAATTAACGTACAAGAAAAATCATTATCATCAGGACACATTAAAATTGGACAAATAGCCGTTTGGTTTTCTTCAGGCAGTATCCGTTTCCAAACCACAGTTTTTTCTGCTTCAATCTCCATCCAATATACAAGTGTCGGAATAAGCCCTTTATACATATTGTCAGGATATAACTCATCGATTTTTTCATCCAACCAATAACCATCAATACAATAATTTATAAAATCCCAATAACCTTCATAATCACTTTTGTCTAATAATCCTTCAATTTTATTCATTAAATACTTCATTACAATTAATTATATCATAGCTATATAGCTGAGTTTAATTCTATACTTCAATGATCAATTCTTTATTATAACCATTGTATTTTTCATTTATATAGCCGTGTGGATTACAGATAATTTCCGTTTCATCGACCCTATACCTAACCGGAGTATGAATATGGCCATGCACCCAATAAGCAGGTTTGTATTTGAGGATAACTTCTTCAAGATCTGATGCGTAAGCTGAAGCGACAGGATCATTTTGATATTCCTGCGGGATAGACTTTATGCTTGGCGCATGATGACTAATCACAACATTTTTATATGCTTTTGATTCTTCAAGGCTTTTCCCGAGCCATCTTTTAGAAATCTGATGGATTTTATAGGTATCGATTGTCCTTAATTTTGAATAGGACGGATCTCTTCTGATCAATTTGTAATCATTCATTTTAGCCTGGCAGATGATACCGTATTCTACAGGATTTCCGAACAGGGAAAAGTCTGTCCACAAAGTTGCGCCGTGAAACCTGATTCCCCCGAAATCAATATGATCATTCTCTAACACGCAAACATTTGAACCTCTTGAGGCTTGCATTATTTTATGGAACGTATTGGGATAAGTTCCTTTGTAATATTCGTGGTTGCCCAAAACATAAATCACAGGTTTATCCGGAACATTTTCCTTAATCCATTCGATGCCTTTTGTTCCAAGATTGATGTCGCCTGCTAAAATAACGAGATCTGCATTTCTGAAACTCAACTCCGAAACGCCAAACTCCTGATGTAAATCGCTTATAATCTGTATTTTCATCTATTCTGTTATCGCCCAATTGTTTTGTGCCGCCAAACAGCAATCACATTGGTATTTGCATGGTGTTCTTCAGGATTATTTTCTAAAAGAAGCTTTTTTACATCATAGGCCTTTTTGAAGTCACCGATAAGCCCCTTTTCGTTTAAATCTGCTGGAAGAAATGTTTCATCAAAGCCCCCACAATTGCTTAACGCACTGATAGCAAAGTCCTGATCCAATAATTCGTAACCTACAAATTCATATCCCTCAATCAAAATATTTTTACAGTCCTGATCTGGCTCCACAACCACTGTCAAAAGATTAAATTTATTTTGAGGTTCCATCCTTTTGAGAACATAATCGACTGTTGTGAAAAAATTGGTCTGATATAATTCTACAACATGAATAAAATCCCAATCTGTTCCATTGTTGTAATCAGGCTCTACTAAAACTTCATTTAACATTCCATCCAGCGAAACAAGTTCCGTTAAATGAGGCAACCTGGCCCATTCGATGTATTTAGCCCACGACATTCCATCCTGATCATAATTTTTATCGTAAGTTCCTCTGGCAGTATATAAAAAATCCATTAATAAATCATTTTGGTTAGCATACACAACAAGCCGTTATTTAAGCGGTAAAACTTCTCATTGCCATAAAATACACTGAATATGATAATGAAAAATACTTTTAACAGGCTTACCGGCAACAACTGGAGCTATCCAACCTTTCATAGTCAACAGCTTGGCTTTTATCTTCGTCTCACCGGCTTCAGATAGCGTTGCTTCAGGAAACCCCACATCGGCTACTTTGCTCTTTTCATCTATATATAAATCTATATTTAAGCGTGTTGGGGGATATGAACTATTCAGAAAGCTCTCCTTGTTTATCATGGGTGATACTTCTGCCGATAAATACTTGTATAATGCAGACATTCCCTTTTTGTAAACAGGCAAGCTATTTTCGGAGGCAACGGGCTTGCTGAGTACCTTTTTCGTCTGGGCATAACTACCTGTGCAAGAACCGACAATGAGAGAGATAAGAAGCAGAGAGACGTTTTTCATTTGATGAAGATAATATAATCAAAGAATAGCACAAAACTTTTATTATTTCACTCAGATTTTTATTAAGCCATCAAACATTGACCGTTATTGATAAACCTGCCTTCACTAACTGATGAACTAAAGCACCTTCATTTCCAAAAACGAAAAATATTCTGATGACGATATCAATCACTACCGGTCATCTGAATTATTGATTTTAGCAAAAAAAAGGATGTAGCCGCCGGCTACACCCTCTATCTAAATTAACGCTCTCAACTATGAAGTTGATATAAGGCTCTCACCCCTTATAGAGGACAATATTACTAAAGAAAGATTAAGATTTGATGAAGATTTCGATTTTGGAATTAAAAATGTTAATCTCCGCCGCAACCGCCACAGCTTCCGCACGAACTTCCACAGGATGAACCGCATGAACTGCCCCCACTCCCACTATCACCGCTAGCACCATCTGCTGCCCATCCGTTTCTACCATAATTTACAAATGGAATCAAAACCGGTGTCAAAACCGCCGCGCCGTATAAAAAATAACTCCATTGCCAATCTTCTTCTGCTTTGCGTTTATACTGAATATTATTTTCATACCAACCGGGAATGGCTACCGTGCTTAATTTTGAGCTGAGTTTGCGCAGATAGGAAAATATAAAAAAAAGTAAAAACACAAATATGATAACAATTTGTGTCACGGGTTTATCCCTCATAATCCCTGTGATTAGCCTGATCAGCGGAAGCATTAATAACAGAGCAAAAACTAAAAAACTGTTATAAAACAATTTCCCGAATACTTTAGATTGCGTAAAATGGTATTTAAAAGTATCTAAGCTATTGCTTGCATTTCTGAACACAGGTTTCGAGCCTAATATCTTCAACAATTGTGGATAGGATACGCTGCCTGAATCCTGCAAAACCGCGACAATTTGCGCATGCTCCACAGATTCAACCTGAATATCCCTGGAAACGGAGATCATTTGCCCGCTTATCTCTAAGGTTCCGTTATCAATCAGTTCATTCACCGAGCCACTGATCACATCCGACAGCCGGCCGCTTTTGAGATAAACCAGCTCAAAAGGTTTCAGGTGATAAACAAATGAATCCCTGCTAAAAGCATTGAAAATCTGTTTGATTTTATTCTTATTGTACAGGTTCAAGATCACATATAACGGAAGTGCCAATCCGATGAAACCCAGAATAAAATAAGGATTATCGAGATGCACGTAAAGCGGTTTGAGCAAATAATAAAACGGAAAAATGAGCAGAATGAAAACAAGAACGCCATAAAGTGTAAAAAAACCGGTATTAAGTTTAGCTGGCTCAAGCGCTAAACTGCCAAGCATTGTATCATATTTCCAAATGCTTTCGGGCTGTTGCCCAAAATAATCAACATAGAGTTTCTCCGTTTGCTCTGCAGCCCTATTAAACTGCTCGAACTGTGTTTTATGATGTGTAGAGGGAACATGCTGAATTGCTTTCCCCAACAAGCTGCAAAAATCCTGGTAAGATTCCGAGAAAATGAGGTGTTGATGCCAAACTACATCAACAATCGCGGATGGTGATACCATCACATCAGAAACCGCTGCCAGATACATAAACTTTTTATACTCCAGAATCGCTTTTTCTGTAAAGTCTTCCGTCCAGCGGTTTTCATTGGCCAACCTGATGGAAAAGGGGTATGCTCCCGATGATAGATCGAGGTCAAATTGCTTCACGCTATTCCAGAGCGTCTCGTTCATACCCAGATATGTTATTTTTCAAGCTCCAGCCATTTCCCTATCTTTTTCCAGGGAATGCTCAGCGCCATAAATAATAAGCTTAAAAATATTTCCACATTTAAATATAACAAAATTTAATGTCATACCATACAATAAGAAATTTTAGGCCAGTTCTTTAACCAGTTTACTACGGATCCGGCTGAGGGTTTCCAAACGCATCCCCAGGTAACTTGCGATACAACGTAAAGGCACTTTAGATACATGAAGTGAATTTAGTTCGAGGAATTTTTCATAACGTTTTTCTGCTGAAGGAATCCGTGCGAGTATTGATCTTTCTGATGCGGCATGATACTGAAGTGCCAGAATCTTCCTTCCAATAACATTTGTTTCGGGGTAGCTTGCGTAAAGTTTATCGATTAAAATGTGAGGAATGGTCACTAGCTCCGAATTGTCCAGTGCCTGCAAATATTCGATGGATGGTTCGATACTCGCATCAGGATGTTGGATAGCGCCAATAAATTCGCCCCCCAAACTAATCCAGGTTGTAATTTCTTTATCATCTTCCTTAATAAAACCTCTTACCAGGCCCGATACTACAAAAAAAACACAATCATTGTTATCAATAGGCGATAAAATGTACTTGTTCTTTTTGATTAAGAGCGCTTGTACATTTTTCTCAATTTCCTGGATAAAACCCGGTGTTATGGGGCTTAAACTGCTGAAATAATTTAACACAGCATTAACTAAAAATACCTTGCGGGATTCGAGCATACACAAATAGGGATAGACTTTAGACCCTTAATTATAGCAAATTCAATTGAAACATAAAAATAAAGTCGATGATTGGGCCAATTATGCGAATAAAATACTGCTATAAAGCGAAATTCCTAATCTTTCGTGAGGCGATCCGATGTATCCATGTAAACATACTGACATTAGTTTCATTATATTCTGGAAATGATTGCCAAACCTCACAAAATGTTTGCTCCAAGATAGACCTTGCTTTTTCCTGGTCTTTTACACTCCTGATGATACATCCAAAGATGGCGGCAGCATATTGGTGGTATAATACTTTAAATGCCGCTGCATCCTTAGCGCGCAGCTTGTTGGATAAAATCCCCTGATCGGAAAGCCAGGTTTTAAGATTGGCATCCTGATTTGGATTAATGTTGCGACTGAGTGACACTTGCATGGAAATTTTGATATTATAGCTTCAACATGAGCAACTGCAATTTGTTTAGGGAACACACTAATAATCAAACAACTGGATGGAGTATGATAGAAAATGCTTCAGGATATGTGGCTCAAACTGTAAAACTACTTTGGGATTAAAAAAAATGCCTGTGGATACAAATAACGGGGATTATAAAAAAAATTGATCTGTTTCTATGATTAAGCGGTGATGCAAAAAGAGAACTTAGGCGTTCACTTTATTCATTTATAAGCATTATTAATGCTACACACAAACTTATTATTGCCCAAATAGAGTTTCTATAAAAGCAAACATATGAGGAATATCCTTAAAAATAGCACTTTGGCCTGCGGCTTTTCGCCGTCTGCAGATAATAACCAACAGATATTTCATGCGAACCATAATCATAACTGCCCAGTTTATTTAAGCTATAATCATGAGTCCAAAAAAAAATTACAGCTCGTGGTAACATGAGAAAATGGGATCAATTTGATGTAGCTGTCAATAAGATAATTTGACCGTGGAGAGACCATCCTAATTTTTATGAAATAATTCTTGTAGGAGAAAAGACTTATTGTATCTTTGCACCCTCTCTGGAAGCTTCCACTCCAGAGTTTAAGAAAGCCTTTCAGCAATGAGAGGCTTTTCTTATTTGAAACCAACTGAGATCAGTCCGGTCAATATTCAAACAACATGTCCATTGTAATTTCTTTTTGTAGCAAACCGGGGCAGCTTTCTCCATTTGTTACACCATAAGTTGTAATCATTGTTAAGAACAATGATTTTCTTGTTCCAGTTTGATGCTGGCGTATTATAAAATCTATGTCACGCCAAAACCCTGCTTTCATATGCGGTATTGGCGTGATATAAACTGAATATGATGCTTATTTACTTTTAAGTATAATCACTGCCAAAGGAGGTAGATCGACAATTACGGAATATTCCTGTCCGTTATAACCTTCCAGATTTGGAACAATATCCCCCCTGTTATTAATTCCACCGCCATAAAACACGATATCATCGGTATTAAATATTTCTGTCCATTTGGTTTTAAAGGGAACGCCTATTTTATAATTCTCACGAACTACAGGTGTTAAGTTTATGGCAATCACCAGAGTATCTTTTGCTTTTGGTCCTTTGCGCATAAATGTGAAGACAGATTCGTTTGTATTATCGGCATCCAACCATTGGAAACCTTCGTAACTAAAATTGAAATGATACAGTGCAGGCTCTTTTCTATACAGGAAATTTAAGGCCTTAACCGTTTCTTGCATGCCTTTGTGCGGCGGATATTGCAACAAGTGCCAATCTAGCGACTGTGTAAAATTCCACTCATTGGTTTCGCCAAACTCGTTTCCCATAAATAAGAGTTTTGCCCCTGGATGAGTAAACATATAACCATAAAGTGCCCTCAGGTTTGCAAATTTCTGCCAATCATCTCCCGGCATTTTATATAACATTGGCGATTTACCATGCACCACTTCATCATGCGAAAAAGGCAACATGAAATTTTCGGTAAAGGCGTAAGTCATGCTAAAACTGAGCTGATGGTGATGGTGTTTCCGTCCAAGGGTTTCTACTTTGAAGTATTTCAGCGTGTCGTTCATCCAACCCATCATCCATTTCATTCCAAAACCCAGCCCACCAGCATGTACCGGATGAGTTACACCAGGATAAGTACTGCTTTCTTCGGCAATGGTCTGTACGCCATCATAATTCCCGTATACGGCAACATTGAGGTCCTGCAAAAACCGGATCGCACCAAAGTTTTCACTTCCGCCATATTCGTTGGTAGCCGCATCCCCATCTGCTCTGGAGAAATTAAAATATAACATAGATGCCACCGCATCTACCCTTAATCCATCTGCATGGTACTGATCAATCCAGAATAAGGCATTGCTGATCAGGAACGAACGCACTTCGTTTCTATCGTAATTGAAAATATATGATTTCCAATCCGGATGAAATCCCTTTTTCATATCGGCGTGTTCATACAGATGCGTGCCATCAAATTCATATAAACCATGCCTGTCGCCAGGAAAGTGCGAAGGAACCCAATCTAATATTACCGCGATACCTGCTTTATGAAGTTCGTCGATCAGGTACATTAAATCCTGTGGCGAACCATAACGCGAACTTGCGCCAAAATAGCCTGTAATCTGGTAGCCCCAACTGGGGAAATATGGAAATTCCATAACCGGCATGAGTTCTACGTGCGTAAAACCCATTTCTTTAACATAAGGCACAAGCCTGCTGGCTATTTCCCTGCAGTTTAAAACCCGTTCCGGATTATCCGGATCGCGTTCCCAGGAACCTAAATGTATTTCGTAAACCGATATAGGCTGGTCCAAAGCATTGATCTTAGCCCTTTTATTAAGCCAGGCTTTATCCTTCCAGGTATAGTCGGTATCCCAAACAATACAGGCTGTCTGCGGTGGGTGCTCCCAGCGTCTGGCGTAGGGGTCGCCTTTTAAATGTTCTGATTCATCAAAACCTTTAACAAAATATTTATACACCTCGCCTTTTGCAATACCGGGGATAAAACCTTCCCAGATACCCGATTTATCCCACCGTTTATTTAACGGATGTAAAGTATTGTTCCAGTCATTAAAATTACCGACCACCGTTACATTAATGGCATTAGGCGCCCAAACAGAAAAATAAGTCCCTGCTGTGCCTTCAATGGCAGTCAGGTGGGAGCCCATTTTTTCATACAGCCTAAAATGTTTTCCTACCAGGAAAAGATCAATGTCGTAATCGGTAAATAAACTGTGTACCCAAACGGATTTCTTTTTATCGACCTTCGGTAACGCTGCATTTTTTGCAGGAACTTTTTTTGCTGCTGACATAGATATTTTGGCTAGATAGATGAAGCCCCAAACACTAAACAGCATTTGGGGCTAAATGTTACAGACTTAAAATCTGTATATCGGTAAAGTTTTTATTGCATTTAAAATGCAGGATATTTTTATCATCAGTAAAGAAATCGGTAACCTCTTTATTATCGATGATGATCTTTTTCACCTGGAATTTTACGCCAATTACATTGCATACATAAAATTCATAATTAGGTGTATACAATCCTTCATTTCGTTGGTTCACCTTAATGGCCTGTGTATCGCCTTTTACGGTGAATTTTTTTTCCAGATAAATATCCTGTTCGTAAGCAAAGGTATCTCCATGATCCTCGTACATGTACGAATTTACCTCGTAATCGCTGTGATAGATATTTAAGGTTACTTCAGTGATCGATTTTTCATCAACATATTGCATTACCGGATATTCTGGCAGAACGGTACCCGCACGCACAAACATCGGCATGCTGTCTATTTTAGCATCAACGGTATACTCATTACCGCCATCCAGAATTTCATTGGTCCAGAAGTTATACCAGGTTCCTTTTGGCAGGTAAACTTTTCTGGATATCGCCCCCTGCTCCAAAACCGGACAGATCAATAATTTATCACCGTAACAAAATTCATCCTGACGGAAGCTGTTGCTGATGTTTTCTTGTTCCAGCATCACCAATGGCCGTAAAATAGGAAAGCCATAGCGGTGATGTTCCCAAAATACAGAATATAGATAAGGCATTAAACGGTATCTCAATTCGATAAACTTGCGGTTGATGTCTTCGAAAAATTCGCCAAAGCTCCAGGGTTCACGTTCGGCGGTATCACCGG
The DNA here is from genome assembly GCF_056490705.1 of Pedobacter humicola. Taxonomy (NCBI): domain Bacteria; kingdom Pseudomonadati; phylum Bacteroidota; class Sphingobacteriia; order Sphingobacteriales; family Sphingobacteriaceae; genus Pedobacter; species Pedobacter humicola. The sequence goes on from NZ_JBWJIG010000002.1 coordinate 44,935, forward strand.
CAGAGTGTGCACGCATAAAAGGCGAAAAAGTTCCCAATTGGATCCAACGGGTAAATAATTCACCATCCGGCTCCCCGCTAAATCCTCCAATATCTGTCCCACAGAAAGGCACACCTGAAACCGATAAACGCTGACACTGGATATTTCCGATTTTTAGGTGCTCCCATGTGGCAATGTTATCACCCGTCCAAACACTGGCATAACGTTGCATACCGGCATAACCAGCTCTGGTAATGGTAAACGGGCGTTTATTGCGCATTAGCTTTTTCAGTCCTTCGTAAGTTGACCTTACCATCTGCATACCGTAAACATTGTGTGCTTTACGGTGCGAGCCACGGTAGCCATCATAATTATGGCGAACATCGTTAGGGAATGTTCCCGAACCAAAAACGGCAGGTTCGTTCATATCATTCCAAAAACCTGCTACGCCCATATCTACCAATTCTTTGTATAGGTTACCCCACCAGGTACGTACTTTAGGATTGGTAAAATCGGGGAACTGGCAACGGCCGGGCCAAACATGTCCTTCCATATAATAATCGTCGCTGCGGCGACAGAAAAATCTTTTTTCCTTACCTTCCTTAAAAACCCAGTAATCATCATCAACCTTAATTCCGGGATCGATCATCACTACTGTTTTAAAACCATCATCTGAAAGTTCTTTGATCATTCTCCGCGGATCTGGAAAGTATTTTTTATTCCAGGTAAAACAACGGTAGCCGTCCATGTAATCGATATCCAGATAAATGGCATCGCAAGGGATTTTTCGTTCTCTGAACTGTTTGGCTATTTCTTTAACCTTTGATTCCGGATAATAACTCCAGCGGCATTGCTGATAACCCAATGTCCATTTTGGCGGCATTGGGTGTGTACCGGTTAAGGTTGCATAACGCTTAACCACATCCATAATATGCGGCCCATGAATATAATAATATTGCAGTTCGCCCCCATCTGCCCAGAAACTGGTTTTATTTACATCTTCGCCACCAAAATCGAAATACGATTTAAAGGTATTATCGAAAAAGATACCGTAAGCGGCCTGATTGTGCAAACCGATGTAAAAAGGTATAGTCCGGTAAAGCGGGTCCTGGTTCCAACCAAAAGAGTAGGCGTCGGTATTCCAGTTTTCGAAACGGCGGCCACGCAGGTTAAAATTGCCCGATTTATCACCCAAACCGAAGAAATTTTCTTCCGGGTGACATTTTTTAGTTGCATAAATATAATAGCCGCCAAAATCTACATTTTCTTCCCAATGCATAGAATTGGCCTCATCTACCATCACCACATTGGTAATATTATCGGAGAAAGAAATATGAAAGTTTGCTTTTTCTATTTTACAGGTTACCGCGTGGGTAGAAATGGCATAGTGATCTTCGTGTTCCTGCATCTTAAAAACGGAAACTTTTTGATCTACTTCGGGCACGGCATAAGAAAAATCATCCAGAAAAACGCCATGCGGTGCCAAACGTACACGGATAATATCATCACTTACCACCCGCACTTCCACTCTGGCATCGCCATCTGAAAAATAAAAGCGGTTGCCTTCTTTCTTTACTTTTTTAACTGCCCCAAGGTATTGTTTAACAATTGGTTTTACCGATATATCAACAGGATTGTTTAAATGCTGTATTTCCTGCTCTTTTTCAATCAGATCACTTGTCTCATTCGGTTTGTCGTTTTGCGCTTCCATCCTTATTTATTCAAATTTTTAAATTCATACCTCTTAAACTGGGATGTGCTTAAGAAAGTACTATAATACAAATATTTTATAAAAGGGCTGTAGCTTTTTTACAAAAGATTCATTTAATAGTGTAAGTTTTACACTAACCATGGTATCCTTTTAGCTCAAATCAGAAATGATATGTGGCTAATCTGCGTTGACTTCAACAAAAAAGCCCGCCCTACTTTTTAAAGCAGAGCGGGCTTTTAGCAGAATATAAAAACTGTTATGGATTAAAGGCAATTCCAAGATAGTAGATGGCACCTGCCATAGGGTTACCGTAAGAAGTGATATAATATTTATTCAACACGTTCGAACCGCCCAGTTTAATTACCGATTGTACCGAAGGGATTCTTAAACTAACCTGTGCATCCAAAGAGCTGTATGCCGGTACCTGACCAGAGGTAAATGAAGAATTCCAGTAGAATTGATCCTGCCAGCGGTAAGAAACATTAAACCCAAAGTTTTTGATAATTTCTTTGTTTCCAAATCCTAAGTTATAGCGGATTTTAGGGGTATTGAAATCGTTGATGTAGTTTACCGGAAGATCGCCGATTTCGTTATAAGAAACGTTACCGCTTATGGTATACTTGCCAACTAAATAATCTAAGCCTAAAGCCGCACCATAAGAGGTTACCTTACCTTCTGCATTTACGGGTACGCCGAATTTAACAAAGCTACCGCCAACATTTTGGTACACATCAACTGCAGTGATAAAATCTTTATAGATATTGTAATAACCATAGGCATCTACCAGTAAGTTTGGAAGAAGCAAGCCTTTGTACCCTAACTCATAAGATTGTACGCTTTCGGGGCGAACACCTTTTGAATCAAAAGTATATTGTTGCAATAATGCCGGGTTAGGTATACCTGTAGCAGCCGCCGAGGCTAAAAATGCACGGTAACTTACGTCGGTATAAGGCTTATTGGTATCCAGATGGTATTTACTGAACATAATTTCCGGCAACCCCCCTATCAATCTTTGCGAACCTCCACCAACTGAAAGATCGATATACTGGTTTTGTGTGGTCGGATTGCGGTAACCTGTTTGGTAAGAAACCCTGATGTTGTTATTTTTAGCTACGGTAAACACACCGGTTACCCTTGGCGTAAACCTGCCTTCAAAATTCTGGCTTTTATCATAACGGCCTGCAAAGGTAAATTTAACCTTATCATTAAAGAGTTTTTTACCGATTTGTGCAAATGCGCCGTATTCTTTAATATCGATAGATTCTGTCAGGTCGTTAAAAATTGTTCCAGCCGAATTTAAATCGTACAAACGGTAAGAAGCGCCAACCTGGAACTCTACTACTTTATCAAAAAGGTTGGTAAAGTTGTACATCCCTTCATAGTGATACAGGTTTGATTTATCATCGAATTTAGCGCCATAAACACTTTTTGAGGGATCAACAGAATTGATACTGGTAGCGCTGATGGTCGTGTTCATTACTTTATCTTTCGCTACTTCGAACTGAGGGCTTCCAGGTGCAAAACGCCCCTGATCGGCAACACTTCTCGCAAACGCTTGCGCAGCGGCGTCACTTTGACCCGCAGCCCTTGCACCAACATAATTACCTATATATTGCGGGAACCAGGTTGTTGATGGTTTAGATATCTCATTCACATAACTACCCAAAATAGATGAAATATATGAGTCGCCCGAACGCTCCTGAGTGGTATAGGCTTTCACAAAGAAATCTTCGCCTTTCACCTCTAATTTATACTGTCCGATATTAAAGTTACGTAACGAATAACGGTCAGAGCCTGTATAAACTGATGTTCCAGTACCCCAATTGGCCTGGCCTACCACCTGTACCGTATTGCTGATGTTGTAATACAATGCTCCTGAAGCTTTTAGCGACTTGGTATCATAATCAACCAGGTTCTCTTCATTATAACCTGTTCTGGAAACATTCTGATCAGGGATAAGGCCTGCTTTTAGACCAACATAAAAAGGAAAGTAATTTTGTACGGGTGCACGCAAGCCTGCCGGCAGACCGGCCAAAAATCCAGCCTGCTGCGCGGTATTTGGAATAGCGGCACCAAAAGTCCCGTCCATTAAAGCCTTAATATTGGGGATTAATCCCCCAGAACCTGCATTGATCCCCGCAATGGTTGCATTTTGCACGCTTAAGGCCACATTCCGCATATTCTGACTCACTTCATCTCCATAAACGTTAATACCATCATAATTTGGATCGCTACTCCTGTCGCCACCTTTCACACTTCTAGAAACCCTGTCGAAATTTGTGTAATTGTTTCCAAACCAATCTTTGGCCTGTAAAAATGAAAACGCAGCTTTAACACCAAATTTATTGTTCCATGATTTTGCCAAACGCACATCCAATTGATTAAATGGTTCAACAGCGCTATTATCATCGTTCACATGGTTTACACCTGTTTTATATTGAAAGCTTGCACCAGGATATTTAAAAGGGTCTTTTGAAGTCATTAATAAAGTACCGTTGATACCACCTGCACCGTAGAGCGCTGATGATGCACCAGGTAGAAGTTCAACATTGTCTACATCAAGTTCGGTGATACCCACAATATTACCAACAGAGAAATTCAGGCCCGGGGCCTGGTTATCCATTCCATCAATATATTGGTTAAAACGGGTGTTACCATTTGAATTGAAACCACGCGTATTAATCGACTTAAAAGTTAAACTCTGCATACTGCTTTCCACACCCTTCATATTGTTCAGGGCATCATAAAATGAGGGCGCTGCAATTTCTCTTATAGAGGCTGCGCTCATCCGTTCGATGGAAACAGGCGATTCTAAAATACGCTCAGGTGTACGTGATGCCGAAACCACCACATCACCGCCCAATACAACTGCCGTTTCCAGTTCCAGATTGATACCTGAAGTGCTTCCGGTAATCTGCTGCTCTACCGAACCATAGCCTACGTAAGACGCGACTAATGTAAAGGGAAGCTTAGCTGTTGTTGTAAATGTAAAACTACCATTGCTCGTAGAGGCTGTACCGCCAGACTGGCCTTTGATGGTTAAACTTACGCCTGCTAGTCCTTCTTTCGATTGCTTATCTTTTACGGTTCCGCTCACCGTAATACTCTGTGCCTGTGCCGCCATACTACCTGCGTACACAAATAATAACACATAGAAGATCTGTGTAAAAATTCTGCTCATAAACGATTGTTAATTTGGTTATTGGGTGATTAGTTAATTCTGTTGTTTGTATTATTAGTTATATAAACTTAAATTCTTTTTTTGAATTAAACAAATTATGTTAGCATAATAATTTCAGTTCAAATTATAATTTTGATTGATATACAGTTTGTTGTATTTTGCATGGAACATAAACCGTCATTTTGCCCTATCTTAGTAAAAGACTTGTTAGCTAACCATTATGAATAAAATTAAAGCCCTGTTCTGCGTCATTATTCCGATAGCATTAGCTTTTTTATTTAATACCAAATTAGGTAGTATGCCCCCGGTGCTAAAATTCCTAAATCCTTTCATGGGTTTCTGGCAAAACGCAGAGAATAATCATTTTATGTTTAACCATAAAGCCAAGATTAAAGGGGCGATAGATAAAATTGAGATCGTTTTCGATGACCGCATGATCCCACATATTTTTGCACAGAACGATCACGACCTTTATCTGGCACAAGGTTACGTAACGGCTATGCACCGCCTATGGCAGATGGATTTCCAGACGCGTTTTGCTGCAGGAAGAATCAGTGAGGTTGTTGGCGGCAAAGCCATTGAGGTTGACCGTTACCAGCGCCGGATGGGAATGGTTTATGGCGCAGAAAATTCTCTAAAAGGAATGATGGCCGATCCAAAAGCAAAAGAAATGATCCTTGCCTACACCGAAGGCATCAATGCTTATATCAAAACACTTTCAAAGGCCAATTATCCTTTGGAGTATAAAATACTTGATTTTAAACCTGAAGACTGGACGCCCGTAAAATGTGCACTTCTGCTCAAACAGATGTCGGCAGTGTTGGCCATGGGCTCAGACGAATTTTACATGACCAACATCCTGAAAAAGTTCGGCCCTGAGGTTACAAAAAATCTTTTCCCTGATTATCCTTTCCGTGAAGATCCGATTATCCCAGTAGGCACCAAATGGAATTTTTCTTCTTTGCCAATACCAAAAACCCCAGAAAGCTTTACCCAGGCCCAAACCGGTGTGGTAAAAACAACAGAAAAAGTTGAGGGTATCGGAAGTAACAACTGGGCACTCTCCGGAACAAAAACCGCTTCGGGTTACCCAATTTTGGCAAATGACCCACATTTAGACTTAACGCTGCCCTCAATATGGTACCAGATCCAGTTACACGCACCAGGCGTAAATACTTATGGTGTTTCATTACCTGGTGCACCCGGGGTAATTATAGGTTTTAACCAGAAAATAGCCTGGGGTGTAACCAACGTTGCTGCCGATGTGCTGGATTTTTACCAGATCAAATTTAAAGACTCCAGTCATAACGAATATTGGTACAACAACAAATGGAAAACCACTACCAAAAGATTGGAGACCATTAAAGTACGTGGCGGAAAAGATGAAATAGATACGGTTTATTATACCCATCATGGCCCGGTGGTATATTTCCAGAAACCAAAATACGGCAGAGCGGATAATGTTCCTGTTGGCGATGCTTTGAGATGGATCGCGCATGATGAATCTAACGAACTCATGACTTTTTATTACCTGAACCGTGGGAAAAATTATAACGACTACCGCAAAGCATTGACTTTTTATACTGCGCCCGCGCAGAACTTTGTTTTTGCCAGCGTGGATAATGATATCGCAATCACCCCCAATGGTAAATTCCCTTTGAAATGGAAAGACCAGGGCAAATTTATACTGGATGGTACTGATCCAGCCTACGACTGGCAGGGCTGGATCCCAAATGCACAGAACCCTACAGTAAAAAACCCGCCACGCGGTTTTGTGAGCTCGGCCAACCAATCTTCGACCGATACGGCTTACCCCTATTATATTAACTGGGAATTTGCACCTTATGAGCGTGGTAAAAGGATCAACGACCGCTTATCGGCAATGAACAAAGCTACCCTAGATAGTATCCGGCTGATGCAGACCGACAATTACAGTATCATGGCACAAAACCTTGTCCCTGCTTTATTGCCTTTGTTGAGTAACGAGCAGTTAAATGCCACACAAAAAGAAGCATTGGCTTACCTGAACAAGTGGAACAAACGTTATGATGCCCATGAAATTGCCGCCAGCGTATTCGAAATATGGACCAAACGCCTGTCGTACGATATTTGGGCCGATGAATTTGAGGTCAAAGGCATCCCAATGCGTTATCCGTCAAGAGACCGTACGGTAGAAATGATCTTGAAGGAACCAAACGCTACCTGGTACGACAATGTTAACACCGCGAAAAAAGAAACACTTTCCGATCTGGCGAACGAAGCTTTTAAATATAGCTGCGATAGCCTCGAAAGACGTTTTGGCCCGATAAATAAAGATTGGGACTGGGCGAATGTAAAACAGAGCAACGTGCCACATCTGGCCAAAATACCGGGTTTCGGATCTAAAGTGCTTCAGATTGGCGGGGCAAAATCGACCATTAATGCTTTAGGCGAAAGCAACGGGCCTTCGTGGCGGATGGTGATCGAACTGGGCAAAATGCCAAAAGGACATGGCGTTTATCCTGGCGGGCAATCGGGCAATCCTGGAAGCAAGTTCTACGACAATATGATCGATACCTGGGCAAATGGTAAACTGTACGACCTGTTCTATATGCAAAGTCCTGATGATAAATCGGGCACAATTATTTCTCGTTTAAAAATTTCTAAATAGGCTAAAATGGTTTTCATTGTTATATTAATCATCTGTTTTCTCTTGCAAATGGTTGCCCCATGGTGGATCATCATCGTAATAGCTTTTGCAACCTGTGGTATTATCGGCAAAACCGGAAAAATAGCTTTCTGGCAGTCTTTCCTGGCTATTTTCTTACTTTGGATCGGTTATGCGCTATTTAAAAGCCTGCCTAATGATAATGTACTCGCTGGCCGTGTAGCGGTAATGACGGGTATAAAAATCTGGTGGGCACTATTATTGGTTACCGGATTTTTAAGCGGCCTGGTTGCCGGGATCAGTGGTTATTGTGGTTATCAGTTCCGCATGGCCATGCTTGCCAAAAAAACTGACGAGAAAATAGCATAATGCTTCGTACTTTTGCAGCGTGGATTTTAAAGCTGACAATATCTTTTCTGTAAAAACGGCCAATGAGTTTAATGCGCTGGCCTTAAATATTTTTAAGTTACAGGCGCAAAACTGTAATGTATACCGTGAATATATCTTTCATTTGGGTGTTGATGCAGACGAGGTAACTGAAGTGATACAGATCCCTTTTTTACCGATCAGTTTTTTTAAAAGCCATTCGGTTTTGAGCAGCACAGATCCTGTCGAAATCACTTTCAGCAGTTCTGGTACTACGGGCATGGCACAGAGTAGTCACTATGTAACCGATGTTAAGCTGTATGAGCAAAGTTATCTTCAGGCATTTGCCGGGTTTTATGGTAACGTTAACGAATACTGTTTTTTGGCGTTGCTGCCCTCTTACCAGCAAAGATCCGGCTCATCCTTAATTTACATGGTTAACGATCTGATCGAAAAAAGTGCACACCCACAGAGTGGTTACTTTTTATACAACCATGATGAACTGTTACACACCCTGCTGGAACTTAGATCAAAAAAACAGAAAACAGTTTTAATCGGCGTTACCTATGCCCTGCTTGACTTTATAGAGCAGTTCGACATCAATTTTCCCGAACTGATTGTAATGGAGACCGGTGGTATGAAAGGAAAACGCAAGGAAATGGTGCGTGAGGAGTTACATGAACAATTAACAAAAGGCTTTGGCGTAAAATCGATCCATAGTGAATACGGGATGACCGAACTCCTTTCTCAGGCCTATTCCTTAGGTGAAGGTGTTTTTAACTGTCCGAACTGGATGCAGATTTTAATCCGCGATACCAATGACCCTCTAAGTTTGATCGGGAATGGCAGAACTGGCGGCATCAATGTTATCGATCTGGCCAATATCAATTCGTGCTCGTTTATTGCCACCCAAGATTTAGGCAGGATAAATCCAGATCAAAGTTTTGAGGTATTGGGCAGGTTTGACAATGCCGATATCAGGGGATGTAATCTTTTGGTACAGTAAATCTTAATTCACCTTATCCGAACAATTGGCACAGATACCTGTGGCAATCAGGTTAAGATGTTCTACATTAAAGCCGGCGGGCACTTTTAAAGCCGGTACCTTAACAGCATCCAGACAATAGATTTTATGGCAGTTGTCGCAGTTAAAATGTACATGTTCATCATGGTGCTCGTGCGCACTGCAGCCACCCGAACAGATGGCGTAGTTGGCGGTTCCCTGCTGATCTAAAACCTTATGGATAATTCCCTTTTCTTCAAAGGCCTGTAGCACGCGATATAAAGTAACGCGGTCTGCATCCTTGCCCATTACCTGTTCTAAATAAGGCTGAGAGGTAGCAGAATCTCTTCCGGTTAAAATTTCCAGCACCTGTAAACGGGGGGCAGTTCTTTTCAGTCCGTTTTTAACTAAAAGTTTTTCGAAACGCTCTGTATTATTTTCCATAGCCATGCAAAAATAAACAATTAATTGATGATTTTGGCATTTTTGATGGTTATTGGCGGTGCGTAACTTGCGTCCTTTTGTTCCAGTTTCAGAATACCTTTCACATGGACGGGTTTTTCACAATAGGACACCGCACTTTCCATCTCAATCATAATCATGACTGGAACCCCGTTTTGTCCGCAAAAATAACACTGATTAATAGGTAGGGTTGCCAACAGGAATTTCTGTTGTTTCTGACCACTTTTTATAGGGATCAGATAACCGGTTAAATCAAATTCCCTGTTATCGAAGCGTTTGATCGATTCAGAAAATAAAGGCAAAAGTTCATTCTTTTCGGTGAGTTCAAATTTTACCGAACCGATTACATCCCAATTTAAAGAGCGCAACTGGTCATTAGCGTTATGTTTCTTTGTTTGTGCTGCAACGGTACTGCCACATAAGATGAAGAAGAAAAAATATGTATATTTCATTTTTTTACAGCATCTAACAGGAAAAAGGTAGACCGGCTATCCCCAGAATCATTGATCACAAACTTCCCCTTGAGCATAATGGGATCTTCTGTCCAGTTAACCGGTTTTAGCGTTTTAACTTCAATCATCGAAGGAATATCGCCTGAACCACAATAAGGGCAAGAGGCAACCGGAACAATGGAAAACATAAACTCGGTAAAACTATTGCCAACCTTGGTGGGGATAATAAAACCCGGCAGTTCGATCACCTTATTATCGATCGCTTTCAACGCCGGTGGGAAAATGGACACCCAAACCAACGGCTTCACCTGCTTATCATATTTAAGGCCGATCAGGTTCCAGATGGGTGTACGCATATCGGTATGTACACTTACCTGAGCAATACCCCTAAAAGAGATCAACAGAATCAATAAAACCGTTATATATTTTTTCATTGCAACTGTTTTGCATTTAAAAGAAAAAACTCACTTCTGTCGTCGCCCGAATCGTTGATAATGAAGACTCCCCTAAGTTTAACAGGCTTTTCCGTTATGGGAATGGCGGCCGACATTTTTACTTGCACCATTGCCGGGATATCACCAGAACCACAGTAAGGACAGGAAGCAATGGGCACAATGGAGAACATAAATTCGGAAAACTTTGCCCCCACTTTTGTAGGAATAATGTAGCCAGGCAGCTCGATCACTTTATTCTGAAGCGCTTTTAATGCCGGCGGAAAAACACTCCCCCATTTCCCCGGTGCAATTTCGGCATCGTACCTCAGACCGATCAGGTTCCAGGTTGGCGTGCGCATATCGGTATGCACTTTAACCTGCGCCACCACATTCAAGACACCAAAACCTGCAACAACCAACGAAACTACACTTCTCATCATGTTAACGGTCTTTTGTCAAAATTTCGGCAATATCAGCCTTGTAAATCTGCATGGCCGGTATCAATGAAGCCAATGTGCCTGTAAATAAACCGATCCATATTAAATAAACTTCCTGTCGAACAGCAGTAAGTCCGGTTAATTTTGCCTGTGAAGACTCCTGGCAGGCACCTATTACTTCAAGTGCAACATGCCCGATCAACAATCCAAAACATGCTCCAATAAGGGTAACCAGGATCCCTTCGAACATTACCAGAAAAAAAAGTTTCGATTTCGGGGCACCAAGACAGCGTATAATGGCCAGATCGTACTTGCGTTCTTTCATGGCATTATACAGACTGATAAAGATGCTCAGTGCGGCAATCGCCATGATCAATATGGCAAACCATTGTAAAGTCTCTATTCCGACCCCGATTAACGAAAACAGTCTTGCACTTTCCATTGCCGGGGAGGCCGCCTGCATATTGGTACTTTGGTTAACCATCCGTGGAAAAATAATAACCGACATTGGCGATTTGTACTGGATCAATATAGCCGTAATCTGTTTATCGTTAATTTCTTTTACTTCTGCTGCTGCAAGATGGTTGTGCATTTCTCCATTCTTCTCTTGATGCATCTTATACACACTCCCAATATTGGTCAGGATCAGGTTATCGGTTATATTTCCCTGTGGTTTCAATATACCCTTTACCACATAAACATGTTGTTTATGGATATCACCATCACCGCTTAATCCGTGTGCCCCATAAAAAGAGTCGCCAATACTCAGTTTAGACGTTGAAGCTACCGTACTTCCAATGGTGACCTCTAAATCTTTTTGCCAAAACCGGCCTGATTGAGTGGATAAACTGTAAAGCCGGGTAAAAGTGCTATCAGTGCCAACAATGCGGTAACCACTGTAATTATCGCCCAGGGCGAGGGGAACGGCTCTTTTCACCATAGGATTCTGCATGAGTTTATAGGCATCTGTTGCAGGGATATTTCCAGTTGGGTAATCGATATGGTAAATACTGCTCAATATCAGTTGTAGCGGACTTCCCTTTGCACCAACAACCAGATCAATATCCTTCGCGTTTTTCTCCAGCTTATTGCCGATCTGGTTGGAAGCCAAAAAAAGAATAGATAGGATACCCACACCAAATGCAACCAAAATGATGTTCAAGATGGTTGTCAGCCTATTTCTAAAGAGGTTTTTGATACTGATTTTAATGAGGTTCATCAGAGTATATAGGTTTTAGTGAAATGTTCCCGAACCCTTTGGTCGTGTGTGGCGATGATCAGTGCAGCACCGTTATCCTTGGCTTGATTGATCAGTATCTGGATTACCTGTGCTGCATTTCCGTCGTCCAAACTGGATGTAGGCTCATCAGCAATCAGCAGATCGGGTTTGTTGACCAGTGCCCGTGCCACCGAAACCCGTTGCAATTGGCCCTGACTTAACTCATCTGGATAATTTTTGGCCAGATCGGCGATGCCGAGATCGTTTAAAAGTAAAAGGTTATGTTCCTGATCTATTGGCAACCCAGCCATTACCGCTGCGATTTCGAGGTTATCAAATACGTTAAGTGAGCGGATCAGGTGTGGTCTCTGAAAAACGATACCAATATGCCTTCCCCTGAAGCGGTCCATGCTCCTTGCTGATAAAGTATATAAGCAGGTGCCGTGAATTAAAATTTCGCCTTCAGTTGGCATTAAAAGACCAGAAATAATATTGAGCAGTGTGCTCTTTCCTGATCCGGATGCACCGAGTAAAAGCCATTGCTCCATGTCTGCTATCTCCCAATCCGGAAACTTGATCTTTCTTCCCTTCTCATAAACGTGAGACAGTGATCGGATATTAATCATGATGTATTGTCTTTTGCATTTTTTTGATCACTAGATTTTTAATGGCATAACGCCTGTACAGTTCTAATCCATTATCCGTACCATGTTTACAGGCAGGATTTAACATCGTAATCAACAACAATGCAGGGATAAACAGGATCTTATAATTCTTGGACATATAGGTTGATCAGGATAAATTTTAGTGTTGATGATCTGACGGACAGGATTTGAGCATTCTCAAATTGATATAATGTGCAGTTGCAATGGTAAATCCACCCAGGGGAATCAATATGGGTTCGAGTAACCCAATTCCTGAAAAATGTCCGAATGCAATACAACTAAAGCCTGTAATAAGTATCAGTATTGGGCTAATGTGATGATGCTGCTTCCGGTATGCCGTGCTTAAACTCCATATGCCCAAAATCAGTGAAACTGCAATCATCGTCATCTCTACCCCTTCATTGGCCAAAAAACCCATACCCCACATCGGTAGAACTGTAATTAAGAATGGTAGGGCGGCGCAGTGTATGGCGCAAAGTGCCGAGGCGGTAATACCGATCCGGTCGAGGTTGATTTTGTAGCTCCTTAGTTTCATTAAAGTAAATTTATCCGACAAATATAAAAGCAATATAGTTGCATTTAGAACAATCAAAATTATATTTGCAACATAATTGCATTAAAATGATAAAGAAACTACCGGTAACCGCACCGGGCGCTTTTTCGGTCAGTAACAAAACCACTCTGCTCAACGTGTATGGATTGAATAAGCGGGATTTAAAAGTAGCTGTAATTGTGAACGACATGAGCGAGGTAAACATCGGTGCTTCCATGATTAAACGCCGGCATACGCTATCGAAAACCGAAAAAAACGGATAGAAATGGTGGAGCGAAAAGAAAGGGAGCTTTATAACGATTGTATGAAAACGAGGCAGAAATTAATGGGGACTGGGATGAGGAATTTGGCGGCCGTGAAAACGAAATTGTTTTTATCGGACAGGAAATGGACAATGATGCAAAAAAAAGCACCCGAAAAGTGTCTGTTAATCTATAGAAACAATTAATTACAGGCTAAACATCGGCTTCAAAAATCCTTTCAAGTACATTCTTTACAACTATTCGGCATAATAGTCGATGAAAGGAATAAAATGGTAGTTTAGTGATGACATCTAGGCTGTAATATTTTGTATGTTTGATTATCCCAAACCAATCCCTACTTATTATGACATCACCCAAGGACTTAACAGAGACTGCAACCTGTCCATCCTGTCCAAAATGTAAGAATTTTGAGACCTACAGGGTGCCGAGAGGTTTTATCTTTAAAACACTCATGCCGTGGATATCGACTAAACGGTACAAATGTTATAAGTGTTTTAACAAATTTTACGTATTTAAATAGTGCCATCTATATTAACACCTCACTTGAGCCACCAACCAGTGGCTTTTTTTATGCATTAAAAAAGGGTTGCCCGTTAAAAGCAGCCCCTGGAGGTTGGATACGTATCCGTTTATATAACTTCCTGTTCTATCTTAAATTCAATCCCAATAAATAAATTTTTCACCTTTAATCTCATTGGGCCAGAAAATTTTATTCAGCGATCAAAAGGAAATAGTTTTTCTTTCCTTTTTGCACGACAATGAATTTATCATTTATCAGATGATCTGCAGTAAAGACCTGCGCCATTTCTGCTACCTTTTCTTTATTTACCGAAACGCCACCACCCTGGATGGTTTTTTTCGCCTCTCCCTTTGATGGGAAAATAGCCGATTTTTCGGCAAGTAGGCTTGCAGCGTCAATTCCGGCACCAAGCTCTTCAATTAGAATTTTATATTGGGGTATGCCATCAAATATGTCTAACACTTCTCTATCAGATAAGCCTTTTAAAAACTCCAATGATCCGTTTCCGAATAAGAACTCAGAAGTTTTAACGGCGGTTTCCAACGCTTCAGCAGAGTGGGTTTTTACCGTGATATCTTCGGCTAAAGCTTTCTGCAGAATACGCAAATGCGGAGCGGCATCGTGTTCTTTTTCTAAAGCTTCTATTTCTCCCTTGTTTTTCAATGTGAAAATACGGATCCATTTTTTCACATCATCATCTGATGCATTTAACCAAAACTGGTAGAATTTATATGGAGAGGTTTTTTCAGGATCCAGCCAAACTGCACCACTCTCGGTTTTCCCAAATTTGGTCCCATCAGCCTTTTTAATGAGCTGCGTGGTAATGGCATAAGCTGTTCCGGCATCCTTTCTTCTGATCAGTTCGGTACCGGTAACAATATTTCCCCATTGATCGGAACCACCCATCTGCACCAGACAGTTTTCGTTTTTCCATAAATGGTAGAAATCGTAACCCTGGATCAACTGGTAACAGAACTCGGTAAAAGACAAACCAGAGTCGCCCTCTAAACGTCGCTTAACGCTATCTTTTGCCATCATGTAGTTTACGGTAATGTGCTTACCTACATCCCTGATAAAGGTAAAAAGGTTCATATCTTTAAACCAGTCGGCATTGTTAACCATTACCGCACCGTTTCCCCCTTCTTCAAATTTCAGGAATTTAGCCAGTTGCTTTTTCATGCCCTTAAGATTGTGCTCAATCATTTCAGGCGTTTGCAGATTGCGTTCATCGGATTTCCCTGACGGATCGCCCACCATACCCGTTGCACCACCGACCAAGGCAAATGGTTTGTGCCCGGCATTTTGAAAATGAATCAGGGTCATGATCTGCGTTAAGTGACCAACATGTAACGAATCTGCAGTAGGGTCGAAACCGATATAACCAGAAGTCATACCCTCGTTTAACTTTTCTTCAGTATTCGGCATAATATCATGCAGCATGCCACGCCATCTTAACTCTTCAACAAAATTCGTCATTGTACAAACACTTTAATAATGTGCGTGCAAAGATAAAATTTTAGCTTAGTTTAAAGCAAATTAGTTGGTTTTGTAAACCAGTTCTTAAAATCGGTCTTCGCGGCTTCAAAATCCGGATGGCCGATAAGACAACCGAGACTTGCATTACTCCGGATGGACTGGTTTGGAACACCCCCGCCATTCAACCAGTTATCACATAGTTTTTTGATCAATGAAACTTCAGCGTCTTCTACCGCGTCCATATCCATGGTATTGAGCTTCACATATTCATCTTTATTGATCCCTGCGGGCAGATCCCAATGTTTGCCGACGGCATCATCAACCAATATCGGTCTCAATGCAGGGTTCATACGGATAAAATCTACCGGTTTAGCCGGCATATCGGGATTGAGGATCATATAGGCCACAAAAGCGGCAGTATCGGGCGGGTCATTTAAGATACTTGTCCCCATTTTCTGAATATCCCTGATTAAACCGGGCGCTTCCTGTTTGGCTTTGAGTTCATCATACTTTGCAGGGATGTCTTCATCATACTGAAGCTGAGAAACTGTTCCCGTCCCTATTGAAAGTACCTGAATATTTTCGATCTGGTATTGTGCCTTATTGCAAATGGCTTCAGTAACCGCAACCAGAACAGGGTTGTTATTACCCGTAACGCCCCCATCCCAGTAATATTTTGGTTTGTTGTTTACCTTAAAAGTAGCGGGCTCATTAAAATAATTAACCGGTGCAGTACTGGAGGCATGGATGGCATCAACCAAACTCAACATACAATCCGTCGGTGTTGCTGCCTGTAGAGGTAAGTTTTTAAGCTTCCTTTCAATAACCGAAGTTGAGGCCATACTATCGCAATCAGACCGGAACAGCTCAGCCCTATTGCGGTAATAATCATAACCTATAATCAAAAACTGGGTCTTGATTGCACCATTTATGGCAATATGTGCCGGGATATCCACCATATCAATCTGCGCAATTCCGGGTAAAATTTCCTTTAAAGCGATATGTTTCCGCCTGGTGGCATATTTAGCACCGATCTTAAATATCCTCGCTATACTGGCCAGCAAACTTTTTTCAAAAAAACTTAACCTCGAAAAAACCTTGCTGCGCAATTTTTCATCCTCAAATATCTTCTCAATTTCAGATAGTCTTAAGTTTTCGGCCATTGCTGCGGCTACCAAACTGCCACCACTGTTGGCCGATACCAGATCAAATTCAGCTAAAACCTCATGTCCGGTAGGATCTGGATTGTTAAAAGTTTCGGCAAAGAGTTTACGCAGGCACTTCACCTGAATGAGTGCCCAGGAACCACCACCATCAAGCGACAGTATCCTGTAAGTTTTAGCATTGGGCATGATGCAAAGATTTAGGAACAATTAAAGCTATACATAATTAGCCTCTAAAACAATATAGCTTTACGGTCAATATTTCCAATCCGGGTTTTACAACATGTAAGAAAACATTACCTTGCAACATGAACTTTTTATCCCATTATTATTTCGACCGAGCAGATAAAGACGCCAATGTGGTAATGGGAACAGTTTTGCCGGATCTGATCAAAAACGCGGCAAAAGAAGCCAATCTTTATCCACAGAAGAATGAATTCCTATTTAAAGGAAACCCTGATGAAGAAAACTTATTAATCGGCTGGAAAAGACACCTGGCGGTTGATCTCTTTTTTCATTCCTCTAATTTCTTTCTGGAGAAAACCACCGAACTGAAACAGCTCATTAAACCGATTGTGGAAAATACGCCCGTGCGCCCATCTTTCCTGGCACATATCGGTTTAGAACTTTTATTGGACCATTTATTGATCGAACACAACCTCATTCAGGTGAACCATTTTTACGATAAGCTTAGTGCAGTTAAAAAAGAATCATTAAGCGATTTTCTGGAACACTGCAACCTGAAAGATCCAGCAATATTTTTCAACTTTCTGGAAAAGTTCATCAGCAGTAAATACCTGTTGAGCTATCAAAAACTCGAGAACATCAGTTATGCACTTAACAGGATATGTATGCGGTTATGGCCCGAAACACTGAACGAAAAACAGCTGCAGCAACTTACCTTTCAATTGGGGATTTTTAAAGCAGTTTTAGAAAAGGATTTTATGGATATTTTTGAGGAGATTGAGGGAAAATTAATTTAACCAAAACATTATGGTTTCAGAAACTATCAAAAGCTAAAGCGACCGTGATATCTATCAAGGCATAAAATAATATAATTTTCTACATCTGCCAGAGTAAAAAAGAAGTATTTTTTCTAAGTTTGTCTTATGTCGCTAACTGCAATAAAAGAAGAAATGGATGCCCTGGTGGCCGAATTAAACCAGCACAATTATAATTATTATGTGCTGGCCATGCCTACCATTGGCGATTATGAGTTCGATAAAAAATTAAAACATCTAGCTGAGCTGGAAAAAGCAAATCCAGACTTTGCTGATCCGAATTCGCCTACTCAGCGTGTGGGTGGCGATATCACCAAAAGCTTCATTACTGTTAACCACAAATACCCCATGTTATCGTTGGGGAATACCTATAATGAGCAGGATCTGCGCGATTTTGATGAGCGCATCCGTAAAGCGATTGGCGACAATTTTGAATACGTTTGTGAATTGAAATTTGATGGTCTATCAATCAGCCTGACCTACGAAAACGGCAAACTTTTAAGAGCTGTTACCCGCGGAGACGGTACCAAAGGGGATGATGTAACCAATAACGTAAAAACCATCCATACCATCCCGCATCAGATTAAATCGAAAGTTGCCCCGGAGCATTTCGAAATCCGCGGAGAGATTTTTATGCACAAAGCAGCCTTTTTACGTTTAAATGCCGCCCGCGAAGAACTCGGAGAAATTCAATATGCAAACCCGCGGAACTTTGCCTCCGGCACAATCAAAATGCAGGATAGTAAAGAAGTGGCCAAACGGCCTTTAGATGGATTTATTTACTTTTTGTATACCGATAAAAATGAATTCAAAACCCATTGGGAAAGTTTAAATGCCGTAAAGGACTGGGGATTTCATGTTTGCGAACACAACAGATTGGTTTCGAACATCGATGCAGTTTTAGAATTTATCCACCATTGGGAAGATGAACGCTTTAAACTGAGTTATGATATTGATGGGATCGTAATTAAGGTAAACAGCTATGCACAACAGCAGGAACTGGGTTTTACATCCAAATCGCCGCGTTGGGCAATTTCATATAAATATAAAGCAGCAGAAGTTGAAACCGTTTTAGAAAAGGTAACCTATCAGGTAGGCAGAACCGGGGCAGTTACCCCGGTGGCCAATTTAAAACCGGTTTTGTTGGCGGGAACCACGGTTAAACGTGCTACGCTGCACAATGCCAATGAAATAGAGCGTTTAGATTTACACGAAGGTGATACGGTTTATGTTGAAAAAGGTGGCGAAATTATACCAAAGATCATTAAGGTAAATCTGGAAAAACGTTTACCGGATGCCCAAAAAGTACATTATCTTCATAATTGCCCAGAATGCGGGACTGAACTGATCAGAAAAGAAGGGGAAGCGGTACACTACTGCCCCAACGATGAGGGCTGTCCGCCGCAGATTGTTGGCAAAATCCAGCATTTTATTTCGCGTAAAGCGATGAACATTGATGGCCTTGGCGACGAAACCATCGAAACCTTTTATAAACATGGTTTGGTAAACCACATCAGCGATTTATATACTTTATACCAAAAATCGGATCAATTGAAAACGCTTGATCGGTTTGGAGAACGTTCAATTGAAAACATGCTTGCCGGGATTGAAAAGTCGAAGGAAATGCCTTTCGAGAAAGTTCTCTTTGGTTTGGGTATCCGTTATGTTGGCGAGACCGTGGCAAGAAAAACAGCAATCGGGGTGAAGAATATCGATAACCTTTCGAAAGCAACTGTTGAGGAATTAATCGCGATTGATGAGATCGGGCAGCGTATTGCAGAGAGTATTGTTGAATATTTTGGAAAAACGGAGCATTTACAGCAGGTAGAATTATTAAAATCAGCCGGATTACAGTTCGAAATTGAAGAAAAGGTAATTACGCTTGATAGTGATAGACTTATTGGAAAAACATTCGTAATTTCGGGCGTTTTTGAAAACTTTAGCCGCGATGAGCTGAAAGACATGATTGAGTCTAATGGCGGCAAGATGTTGAGTGGTATTTCGGGCAAATTGAATTACCTGGTAGCTGGCGACAATATGGGGCCATCGAAACTGGAAAAGGCGAATAAGCTAAACGTTCCGATCATCAGTGATGCCGAACTTTTAGACATGATAAAATAAGAGCGTGACTGAGTTATTGAGTGAAAGATTGCGGACATTCTATCATTCAATAATTCAAAATTCAATAATTATAGATTAAAAATGAACAAATTTCAGGGTACTGGTGTAGCATTGGTTACGCCTTTCAACACAGATGGATCAGTTGATTATAACGGTTTAAAACACCTGATTAATCATTTGGTAGACGGAGGGATAGATTACCTCGTTTCTTTAGGTACAACCGGCGAAACCGCTACAATGACCAAGGACGAGAAGAAGAAGGTGTGGGCCTATACTGCTGAAATTAACAATAACAGATTACCTTTAGTTGCCGGAATTGGTGGCAATGATACTTTGGCAGTTGCCGAAGACATTAAATCTTTTGATGCCACAGGCTACAGTGCCATTTTATCGGTCAGTCCTTATTACAACAAACCTACGCAGGAAGGGATTTATCAGCACTATAAATATTTGGCTGAAATTTCTCCGTTAGATTTGATTTTATACAATGTACCGGGCCGTACAAACAGCAACATGAGTCCTGAAACCACTTGCAGGTTGGCACACGATTTTAAAAACATCATTGCAACCAAAGAGGCTTCCGGAAGTTTCGATCAGTTTAACCAGATTATGAGAGATAAGCCTCAAGATTTTCTTTTAATCTCCGGCGATGATCCGATTACTTTACCAATGATTGCTTTAGGCGCATCGGGATTAATCTCTGTAATTGGTAATGCATTACCTAAACAGCTTTCCGATATGGTTAGACAATGTTTAGCTGGCGATTTTAAAGATGCTGCTCCAGCGCATTTAAGCTTAATTGAGTTTACGCGTTTAGCCTTTGCGGAAGGCAATCCGGCAGGGATTAAAGCAGCACTAAACCATTTGGGTATTTGTGGAGACACGGTAAGATTACCATTGGTTAAAGCTTCTTCATCTTTAGAAAAACTGATTGTAGCAGAAATAGAAAAACTGATTGTGGCCGTTTAAGTCACGGTCTACATGTAATTTACAACAGATTGTTTGATTTTGCCGAAAGGTAGATGATAGCAGTCTGTTTTTTTGTGTGTAAATAAAAAAATTACGAAAACAAAATAATTGACAATCAATAAGTTAAGATAAATCGCCCAAACCATTTACCTTTTTTTATTTCTATCAGGGCAAACTCATGCGTTTTGTAAAATCAGACCGATTGGATGATTATAAATTTATCCGGTAAGCAGATATTACAAATCTAGATTTGTTATCCTGAGCTTGTCGAAGGACTGGTAAATGTGTTTCGACAGGCTCAACATGAGGGCATTTGAAGAGAAATCCTCTTTATGATATCATTTTCAGAAATATTATGCAATCAGTTTATTTCTTCTTTCCAGGAGCAGGTTATCTTGCCAAACACCTTTAGCTTTCCCTATTTTTTCCCTGTAGCCCACTACCCTGAACCCGGCTTTTTCATGAATTTTTAATATTGCAGAATTTTGCAGAAATATACCGGCTTGTAACATCCATATGCCTTTTCTTTCACTTTCTTTAACCAAAGCATCCAATAACGATGAGCCTATGCCCTGACCTTTATAGCCTTGTTTCACATACACTTCTATTTCACCAACTCCGCCCATATCAAAATTTGCTGATACAGGCAAAAGTGCACTCCATCCTACAATTTCATTATTTTGCATCGCTACAAACCTACAGTTTTTAAGGTGCGATAAGTCCCAATCTTTCCACGAAATTTCCGGTGTCCTGAAGCTAGCAGTACCTGTTTCGATTCCCTCCTGATAAATAGCCCTAACCTCTTCCCAATCCCCGGAGCACATGATTTTTATCATCGTTCTATTCAATTTTGGCCACGGTAAGCCTGTTAATGTATAGTTTATATTTGATCAATCACAAAAATAACTAAACATAACCCATATCGCATGTAATACAGGACTAAGTTTGTCCTGTATTATAAATCAGCACAACTCTACAACATAAAGCACACTCAAAGCGCATTTCCGTAACAGAAACGTTAGGTTAACGTTTTTGTATACCTAAGTTTTTTGAATATTCAACGGGACTCATTTTTACCAGTTTTTTAAAGGAATTATAAAAGGCGCTACGGGAAGAAAAACCTGCACTATAGGCAAGTGCCTCTAAAGTGAAATTTTGCATAATATCAGGGTTCCTAATACTTTCCTTTATCCAATTTACACGGTATTGATTGATGTAATCAATAAATCCTTTTTTAAAGTAGCAATTTAATACAATAGAAAGTTTATGGCTGCTTAAACCGATCTCCTGGGCAAGGGATTGAAGCCTAATACCTTTATCCCTAAACGACTGGTGTTTGTGGATATGCTGTTCTAATTTCTGTCCCCATTCTTCCAGTTCTTTATCCCTGTCTTTCCCCGAAAAATTTTTCTGAATGGATATAAGCGTTGAAGTTTTAACATTTAACAGCGAGGCGACCACTTCTAAAGGCAGGCGGTCTAAATAACCTGGATTGGTTTTGGCAAAGTACAGATATCTTTCTTTGGCGTTACCCACCCGTATAATGTGTGCCCTATGCTGTGCATGCTTATAATATTTTTCCAAAATCACCCTGAAGATATAATTCAGCTCAAAGTGATGTAAGAAAAGGCGGTTGAGTTCGTCATTATGCATGGCGAGCAAATGGGTATCCTCAACAGCAACAACATATTCTTGCGAATAGCCAGATCCATGAAGTCCCGATATTGAACTTACAAAATCATTCTCAACAGAGATGTAGGTTGTTATTTTGTGTTTGTTATGGGTAGTACACCCCATCAACGCACCTTTAATTATAAAATATATGTATTCGCAAACTTCGTTCTCGTTAAAAAGGACCTGATCTTTTTTAATGCTTAACTGTAAAAGATGTTCTTCAAGCTCCTCAACCAACTCTGTATCAATCGAATGGATAGCTCCCATGATATTCAGGACATGCCTGATATCTTCAGTATCTGCCTGGGTATATTGCAAGTATTTTGCCACTTTAATACAGTTAATAATGTTGATCAATAATACCCAGAGTTACCTTACTCAGATTTCAAATAGATATGATATATTGGGCACGAAAATACAGCTTTTATTCGTTCACTTGCATTAGATCAGTATTCCATAAATAGGGGTGACTGTTGTATCAACCTTTGGAGATAAGCCCTGATCACCGCAGAGAAACATCAATAAAAAAACGGAAGCTAAAGAAACTAACGGAATGAAGAATAATTAATCTTATATATTTTACGATAATAAAATTATCTACTCGTTATACCAGGAAAAAAAATAAATACAGCTCATAAAAAAGCCTTAGAAAATATTCCAAGGCTTCAAAGATTCATATTTTGATTGCTTAAGCTTTGTTTTTCGTATCCTGTACTTCTAAGCGGATTGCTTGAGCTAAATTTTTTAGATCCTGCATACCTTTACGTATACGGGTTCCAGCAGCGCTGTTACCTTTATTATAAAATTTGTCTGCATCAGCTTCCAAAGCTGCTACTAAACTTTTTACTTCTTCAAATTTTTTCATTTTTAATTAATTTATGGTTTTTTAAGGTTTGATTTTAAATTATCTACTCTAATTTAAAGGGTTTAATGAAATAAAAAAATTTTTGTCGCAATAAAAAACGGCCTTCTATGCCGTTTTTTTCCACATCTAAGGTATTTATAAACATATTGAACATCAAACATCGCCACAAATAATTGATATTCAGAATTTTAAAAACCACCGGTAACAAAAAAGCCCTTTAAACGCATTTAAAGGGCTTTGTGAAATTTTATTGATCTTAAACGGTTGCGAAAAGATTCTCTTTGTAATATCCGTTTTCTAATTTCTCGGCTACTTCACTAAAAGCATCCAAGGTACGTTGTACGTCTTCCAGCGTGTGAACAGCAGTAGGGATTAAACGTAGTTCGATCATGCCTTTAGGAATTACTGGATATACTACGATTGAACAGAATATGCTATAGTTCTCCCGTAGGTCGTAAGTAATCGCCGTAGCATCAGAGAGCTCTCCCTTCAAGAAAACCGGAGTAACCACAGAATCGGTAACCCCTAGGTCGAATCCACGTTCGCGTAAACCTTTTTGTAAGGTCATGGCAATTTCCCAAAGTTTATCCTTTAACTCAGGCTGGCTTTTCAGCAATTCTAAGCGCTTTAATAAACCGATCACCATAGGCATTGGTAAAGCCTTAGCAAAAGTCTGAGAACGCATGTTATACCTTAAAAAATTGGTGATCTGTTCTGTAGATGCAACAAAAGCACCAATACCCGCCATCGATTTAGCGAAAGTTCCGAAATAGACATCTATTCCATCAATACAGTCCTGCGCTTCGTGCGTACCTGCGCCGGTTTTACCCATCGTACCGAAGCCATGTGCATCATCAACTAAAATACGGAAATTGAAATCTTTTTTCAGATCGACAATTTCTTTCAGTTTACCCTGGGCACCGCTCATCCCGAAAACCCCTTCAGTAATTAAAAGGATACCGCCTCCCGTTTCTTCAACCAGTTTAGTAGCACGCTCCAATTGTTTACGGGCACTTTCTATATCATTATGTTTGTAAACGAAACGTTTACCCATATGCAAACGTAAACCATCTACAATACAGGCATGCGATTCCGCATCATACACCACAACATCGTTTCTATCAACCAAAGTATCAATAATGGATACCATCCCCTGGTAACCATAGTTTAATAAAAATGCATCGGGCTTACCTACAAATTCTGCAAGTTCTTGCTCTAATTGCTCATGATAGTTTGAGTTACCGCTCATCATACGGGCACCCATCGGGTAGGCCATACCGAACCGCGCAGCGGCTTCTTCATCTGCCTTTCTAACTTCGGGGTGATTGGCTAAACCTAAATAGTTATTTAAACTCCAAACCAAATGCTCTTTTCCACGAAACTGCATGTGAGGTGCAATTTCTCCCTCTAATTTTGGAAATGAGAAATACCCATGAGACCATTTCTGGTGTTGACCAAGAGGCCCCATGTGCTTTGCTATCTTATCAAATATATCCAATGTAATATGTGTTTTTTTATAATAAAATTTTGCGAATTTAAGCTTTATTCGTCTTAAAATCAACCTACTTGGCGTATTAGATGCATTTAAGATTTTTTTACATACCAATTTTATGCCAAAAAAGCCCCGATTTACCATCGGGGCTTTAAAATTATATTTGGTCTGTTTTAATCAACATTGTCATGCAAAAAAGAATTGTTCGGTCTGATCTCTGTACCGCCGTCCTGATCGTTGCTCAAAGTAAAGCGGCTAACCTGCGACTCAGAAGAATGCTGAACTTGTTGCAATTGCATCTGTTTACGTTTGTAGGCAGGTTCATTTTCCAATTCCTGTAAACCGTTGGTTGTACGCAATTTCATACTTAAATCTTTTAAACGTAAGATACGTTCCTTCGATTTTTTCAATTGCTCCTCCATTGATTCATCGCTTTTGTCATCATCTAAACCAACAACCGGCATTTCGATTTCTGGTTCAGGCTCTGGCATTGGTGGCATCTGAGCAACCGGTGTTTCAAACACAAAGTTAGTCTCAGCTAATTTCACTTCAAACTCAAAACCAGTTTCTTGCGCCGTTTCTTCAATTTGAGGCTCCTCCTCGATTAAAGTATGACGGACTATATTATTTTCCGGTTCCTGAACTTTTTGAGGTTCAGATTTATTGAACATACCACCAAAAAGATCTGCTTGCGAAACTTCTTCCTTTGTTTTTAAAACAGGCTCATATGATGGCGTTGTTCTAGGCTGAATAAAGGAGTTTACAGGTTCAACGGGACGAATTAGCGGCGCTTCTTCAGGCGTCAATAATGATATTTTCTTTTTATTTTTTTCTTCGTTTACACGTTCTTCTGATGTTTGGAAACCTGTAGCGATGATGGTTACCGAAAGTTTATCACCTAAAGATTCATCTGTACAGTTACCCCAGATCAAATCAGCTGATAAACCTGCCTTCTCCTGAATGTAATCGGTAATGATTGAAACCTCATCCATGGTTACCTCACGGAGGCCAGAACTGATATTCAATAAAATGTAACGGGCGCCCTCAATTTCATTATCTTTTAATAATGGAGAGGCTAAAGCGCCTTCCACAGCCTGTAATGCACGGTCTTCACCCTCAGCGGCAAAACTACCCATAATGGCTACACCACTATCTTTCATTACGGTACGCACATCCTTAAAATCCACGTTGATATAACCGGGTACAGTAATAATTTCTGCGATACCTTTTGCAGCTGTTGTTAAAATATCGTCGGCCTGGCCAAAAGCAGAGCCCAGGGTTAAGTTTCCGAAGATCTCACGCAGGCGGTCGTTAGAGATGACCAGATAAGAATCTACATACTTCTTCAATTCTTCCATTCCCTCGTCGGCCTGCAGCTTACGCCTTTTTCCTTCGAAAGAAAATGGAGTAGTAATGATCGCAACCGTTAAGATATCAAGTTCCTTAGCTGCTTTGGCAATGATTGGAGAAGCACCTGTACCGGTACCACCACCCATTCCTGCCGTAATAAAAAGCATTTTGGTGGTACTACCTAACATTGCCTTGATATCATCTATATTTTCTATCGCTGAGTTTTTACCAACCTCTGGGATAGAACCTGCGCCCATTCCCTCGGTTAAGCTAGCACCTAATTGTACCTTGTTAGGTATCGGGCTAGATTCCAAAGCTTGGGCATCTGTATTACAAATAATAAAATCCACACCAGTAATACCAGAAAGGTACATATGGTTTACTGCGTTGCCGCCACCGCCCCCAACACCAATTACCTTGATGATTGAAGACTTATCTTTTAACATTTCGAACTGCATATCTTTATGAATCAGTTGTTTAAAAATTTTTAAATTCTGTTCATTACTCAATGTAATATTAACACTTTTTCAACAGACGTTTTCCACAACTGTTGATAATGTGGAAAACTCATCTTTTGTGGAAAAATAATTAACTTTTCAAGTAATCTTCATCACTTACATTCATATCATCCTGAATGAAAGTTCTCGTTTTTGCAAGTAATTTATCGAACAGACCAGGTCCTCGTTTTTCTTTTTCCTTTGCTGTTTTTGGTTTTTCTACAAAAACGCCCGGCTGTTTCATCTCTTCAATCAACTCTTCTGCTTTTTGAATTCCCTTGATCAACAAACCGACACTGGTTGCATACATCGGGCTTTTCAGATCATCATAGATCGTTTTAGGCATATCTTCGTATTTAGATAAGTGCTCGTTCGGATAACCGATACGGCAATCTAAACCCGTTACATATTCTACAGCTTGAGACAAGTGTTTCAATAAAGCACCGCCACCCGTGATTACGATACCACCAATGAGCTTTTTCTCATATCCTGAAGATTTGATCTCATAGTATACGTGCTCAATAATCTCTTCCATCCGTGCCTGGATTACATAAGCCAGGTTTTTAACAGAAATTTCTTTTGGTTCGCGACCGCGCAGCCCCGGAACACAAATGATTTCGTTTTCTTTATTCTCCTCAGCAAGCGCAGAACCAAAACGCGTTTTTAATAACTCAGCCTGGTTACGCATCACCGAGCAACCCTCTCTGATATCTTCAGTAACACTATTGCCACCAAATGGAATAACCGCTGTATGACGGATAATACCCTCGTGGAAAATGGCAATATCTGTAGTACCACCACCAATATCAACCAATGCAATACCAGCTTCTTTTTCTTCCTCGCTCAACACCGATTCGGAAGAGGCCAATGGCTCAAGAATTAAATCCTGAGTTTGTAAACCTGCATTGTTTACACACTTAATGATGTTTTTTACTGCCGTAACCTGACCAGAAATGATATGGAAGTTAGCTTCAAGGCGTACCCCTGCCATACCGATCGGATCTTTGATCCCCGGTTCGTTATCGATGGTAAATTCTTGTGGCAATACATGGATGATCTCCTCACCCGGCGGCATTACCAGTTTAAACATATCATCAATCAACTTATCGATATCCTTTTTGCCGATTTCGTTGTTTAATTCTCTTCTTGTTAAAATTCCCCTGTGCTGTAAGCTCTTAATGTGCTGACCTGCAATACCCACATTTACCACCTGTATCTCTACATTGGATTGTCCGCTTGCCACTTCAACTGCTTGAGCAATACCCTGCACGGTTTTTTGAATGTTAGAAACCACTCCACGTGTCACCCCCGCCGATTCTGCCTTGCCTATTCCTAAGATTTCTATCTTACCGTGTTGTGTTCTACGACCGACGATAACACAAATTTTTGTAGTACCGATATCCAATCCTACTACAATGGGCGACTGACTGGTAAATTTTGCCTTGTCCATATTCGTTAATTTTGCTGAGTTTTATACTGTTTTTCCAGGGCTCTGATTTCCTTCTCTCTTGCTTCTTTCTCTTTTTTCAGTTGCGCCTCAGATTTTGCCGGCCTTGGCTGTGCTGTTACCGTTTGCTTCGGTTTTTCTCTTTTATCCGCAGGCTTTGTTTCCTTTGGTTTGGTAGCCGTGGTAACCGCCGGCTTTTTTACTTCTGTTTTAATCGTTGCTGTTTTTTTTGGCTCAACCTTCTTAGGTTCTGCTTTCTTTGTTTCCACCTTTTTTGGTTCAGCTTTAGCCACAACCTTCTTAGGCTCTACTTTTTTAGGTTCAGCTTTTTTAACTTCTTCTTTTTTTGCTGCTTCTTTTTCTGGCTGATCGGCCTCAGGGCGATCGTCCATCGCTGCAACAATTGTACTATTGATCAATGAATCGGCAACACTTCGTTGTATCCTCAAACTATCAACGGCCGAAAATGTTTTTGCTTTTTTTCCTAAACCTGTCGAATCTCTTTTTTCGCAAACGATCTGGTTGGTATATTTAATATTTATCGTTTTATAGGTATCCCAACCGACCTGCGGCATTGCTTTTTTATAAAACAATAACAGGTTCTTCATTTTCTTTTCCAAAGAATCAGCATTACCCAAAATGATGCGCTGATTGCCCACCCTTGGAATCAATTCGATATCATTTTTCTGATCGACTACGATCTGTTCGATCTGAGCATCCCAAAGCGTATCTTTTTTGATATACTGTGCCGTTTTATATAAATCCTTTGCTAATTGCGTATGCAGGGTATCTACGCGGCTACCAAAAACTTCTGATATATGTCCCGTTGCTACCAGTACATTCGCAGTGAAGTTTGAAGATATCGGCATTTTTAAACCATCATTGTCGATATAAAAATCCTGACCGTTTTCGTTCAACAGGCGCAAAATCGGTTGCCGCTGTTTTACTTCGATATGCAGCACGCCATCCATATCCACATATACCTTTGCAAAGCCGATATATGGGTTGGACTGTAGTTTTTTCTCGATCTTGTGGATATTGATATTTTCGAGGTTTCGACCTAAAAGAATACCCTGGTCTTCCTTTAGAATGGCATCAATTTCTTCGCGTTCGATAAAATTATCAGCACCGGGGATCAGAATCTTGACATCGGTACATTTAACCGTCTGCTTTTTAACGTTAATAAAACTCAATAGCAACACCACCCCTGCAAGGCTGATGAGCCAGGCAAAGCCAGTAAAAATTGCGTTCCAGTTTATACGTTTAAGCATGGTTTAAAGTGTTTTTTAAAGGTTCGATAACCGTGTCGATATCGCCCGCTCCTACTGTTAAAATTAGTTCAGGTTTTGTATCCTTAACATACTGAACCACAAAATCTTTTCCACATATCTTTTTATTCCTTAGGGTAATTTTATCCAATAAAAACTGTGAATTAATCCCCTCAAGAGGCAATTCTCTTGCCGGATAAATCTCTAGCAACAACAGTTGATCAGCTGTGCTTAAAACTTTTGCAAATTCATCTGCAAAATCCCTTGTACGTGAATACAGGTGCGGCTGAAAAATTACCGTTAACTTTTTATCAGGATACAACTGCCTAACCGCATCAAAACAGGCCTTTAGCTCTTCCGGGTGGTGTGCATAATCATCGATGTAAATCTGGTTACCATTATTCACGATATACTCAAAACGCCGTTTAACTCCCTTAAAATTGGCAACGGCCTGTTTTACCTTTTCAGCATCAATGCCCAATTGCAAAGCGATGGCAATGGCAACAGTCGTATTTTCAACATTGTGCTTACCAGGGAGCATTAAACTGATATCTTTTATAGCCTGGCTACCGTCTCTATAATCAAAAACAAATTTCGATCCCTCCACCCTTAAATTCTCTGCTTTCGCCGTTGCGGTAGTACTTGCGGCATAACTGATGCTATTTTCCAGGAGTAATCCTTCGTGCGCGTACAAAGTACCTTCGGCTTTAAGCTGACCTGCAAATAGTCTAAATGACTCTTCGAGGTGACTTTTATCTCCATAGATGTCCAAATGATCGGCATCCATTGAAGTAACCACCGCTACGTCCGGATGCAGCGTAAGGAAAGAACGATCATATTCATCGGCCTCTACCACCACAACATTGTTATCCCCAAAAAGTACGTTGCTGTTATAATTACTGGTTATACCACCCAAAAAAGCCGTGCAATCGTAACCTGTATCTTTTAAGATATGTGCTACAATAGAAGAAGTTGTCGTTTTGCCATGCGTACCTGCAACAGCAATACAAAACATGCCTTTACTGATAATACCCAGCACTTCAGAACGCTTTTTAAGTGAAAACCCCTTATCGATAAAGTGGTTTAAAACCTTCGAATCTTTCGGGATCGCGGGGGTATAAACCACCAGTGTATCGTCATGATTATCCAGAAATGCACAAGGCAGCGCAGAAGATTCATCAAAGTATGTAATCAGAATACCTTCCTGCTCTAATGTTTCGGTCAATTTGGTCCTGGTTTTATCATAACCACAAACCACCTGTCCGCGTTTAGCAAAATACCGGGCAAGTGCACTCATGCCGATACCACCGATACCAACAAAGAAAACCCGATTTATTTTACTTAATTCCATTTTTCTTAGATTTGAGATGGGAGATATGAGACACCAGACAAACCGTCTAATCTCAAATCTTACATCTGGTTTTTCATATCTCTACTTAATCAATTTCAATACTTCTTTTGCAATAATTTCATCTGCCTCTGGCAATGCCATTTTGCCCAGGTTTTCTGAAAGCTTTTCGCTCTGTTCTTTATTGTTTAACAACGACAGTGCTTCTTTTACCAATGCATCTTCAGCAGAACGGTCGTTAATTAATATTGCTGCTCCGTTTTTTACCAGGGCCATTGCATTTTTAGTTTGATGGTCTTCTGCAACATTAGGCGATGGCACTAAAATCACCGGCTTTTTAATTAAACAAAGCTCAGCTATGGTTCCTGCTCCTGCCCTGCTGATAATGACATCCGCTGCGGCATAGGCCAGATCCATTTTATTTAGAAACTCCAGGATCCGGACATTGGGGTGATATGCGGTGCCCAATCTTTCAATAATCCCCTTATAGTAATATTTACCTGTTTGCCAAACCACCTGAACATCCTCTGCCAGAATATCTGGCAGATGTTTTTCAACTGCTTTGTTCAATGTACCCGCACCTAAACTTCCTCCGGTAACCATAATGGTTTTTTTCAAGGGATCGAGTTTTAACAGTTCGGCACCCTGATAGTGTTTTCCTTTAATATCGACTACTTCCTGGCGTACAGGATTTCCTGTCTTCAAAATTCTGTCTGCCGGGAAAAACTGGTCCATATCATCAAAAGCGACACAGATTTTCGAGGCCTTTTTCCCCAGCCACTTATTGGTTACCCCCGCATAGGAATTCTGTTCCTGGATGAGGTAAGGAATTCCTTTTAAAGAGGCGGCATACAATAGCGGACCTGAAGCATAGCCACCAACACCCACTACGACGTCGGGCCTAAAATCATTGATGATCTGTAAGGCCTTACGCACACTGCCGATAACCTTGAATGGAAGCGCCAGATTTTTAATGATCGAGCCGCGCTGCATCCCACTGATATTCAACCCTATAATCTTATATCCGGCCGCGGGAACTTTTTCCATTTCCATCCGGCCATTTGCACCCACAAACAAAATCTCACAGCCTGGCACCATGCGTTTTAGCGCATTGGCTATGGCTACGGCGGGAAAAATGTGCCCGCCGGTGCCACCACCTGATATGATAATTTTTGGGGAATTATTCATTTTTATATTTATTTATTTTTAACCGAAGGCACTGAGTTGTCT
The DNA here is from genome assembly GCF_056490705.1 of Pedobacter humicola. Taxonomy (NCBI): domain Bacteria; kingdom Pseudomonadati; phylum Bacteroidota; class Sphingobacteriia; order Sphingobacteriales; family Sphingobacteriaceae; genus Pedobacter; species Pedobacter humicola. The sequence goes on from NZ_JBWJIG010000002.1 coordinate 76,728, forward strand.
GGCTTTATAACAGCAAGGTTATGTTGACCACCAAGGCACGAATACACAAAGTATGATCATGCCCCGTTTAATTTTTCAACCTTCCAACATTTCAGCCTTCAACCTCATTAAGCTATCGCCGGAATCTCTCCAACAATTATTTTATTTTTCGTTTTTTCTTCTTTCGATGTCAGTTTTGCGTTTTCTTCTACATCACGGCTTACACTTAATATGATACCGAAAGCCACGCTGGTAAAGATCATTGATGTACCGCCCATACTCACCAACGGAAGCGGAACTCCGGTTACAGGCCCCAACCCTACTGCTACAGCCATGTTGGCAAAAGCCTGAATGGTTAAACTGAAACTCAGTCCGGCAGCCAACAGCGCACCAAAAGCCTTGGGCGCCCGGGTGACGATCTTGATACATCGGTATAAAAGCACCAGGTAAAGCACCATAATTACAATTCCTCCCAGTGTTCCCCATTCTTCAATAATAATGGCGAAAATAAAATCGGAATAGGGGTGTGGCAGGAAGTTGCGCTGCGTACTATTACCTGGTCCTTTACCAAAAACACCACCAGTAGCCAGGGCAATTTTTGCCTGATCTGCCTGATAAGTTTTATCTGAATGCTGCATCTCGGGATGCATGAACGTATTGATACGCGATATGTATGTTTTTCTCCTCGGCCCCAAAAAGAAAACAAACAGGAGCAGCACCAAACCGCCTGCACAAACAATCGCAATCTGTTTAATACTGATCCTACCGATAATCAACAGCAAAATACTTACACCAAACAACATTAAAGCTGTAGAAAGATTGGCCAGTGCGATCAAAACAAATACCACACAGACCGAACCCATAATCGGTATAAATGATTCTTTAACGTTTTTAATATTTTCTTGCTTTTTGGTCAGCATTCGGGCCAAAAATGTAATCAATGCTAATTTTGCTAAATCGGATGTCTGAAAAGTGAGTCCGATTACGGGTATTTTAACCCATCTGGAAGCATCGTTTAAATTCGTTCCGAATATTAGCGTATAAAATAGCAGGGGAATGGTCACAATCATGAGCACCTTCGAAATACCGGCATAATAGCGGTAGTCGAGCAGGTGGGCGATATAAATCATCCCAATACCCATCAGTACAAAAATCAAGTGTTTGGTGAGCAACAGTTTCTCTACGGTTTCTCCTTTTTTATATGCCAAAGTGCCTGTTGCACTGTACACCGCCATTACGGATATAAGCGAAAGCAGGATGATAATCAACCAGATCCATCTATCGCCTTTTGTTTTATTAAGTAGTGCTTGGAACATATATTAAGCCTCCTATTATAATTCTCTAACTGCCGCTTTAAATTGGTTACCTCGGTCTTCGTAATTTTTAAACAAATCGAAACTTGCACAGGCAGGCGACAATAATACCGCATCACCCCGTTTGGCCAAATGAAAAGCAATCTGTGCCGCTTCATCTGCCGAAAAAGTATTTACGATCACATCTACATCATCTTCAAAAGCATCGTGGATACGTTTGTTGTCCTTACCTAAACAAACGATAGCCTTGACCTTGCTTCTAACCAGATCTTTAAGCATATTGTAATCGTTTCCTTTGTCAACACCGCCCATAATCAGTACCACATCACTGGTCATGCTTTCCAGCGCATACCATGTCGAATTTACATTGGTGGCTTTACTGTCGTTAATGAAATCGATACCAGAAATTTTGGCCACATGCTCTAACCTGTGCTCAATATTTTTGAAATTGCCCATGCTTTCGCGGATGGTCTCATTTCTTAATTCTAAAACTTTCGACACGATGCCCGACGCCATAGAATTGTAAATGTTGTGCTTGCCCTGTAAGGCTAAATCTGAAATCGTCATGGTTAGCGGATTATTTGGTTCTGTAAGGATATGTATAGTAGTTTCTTCTAAATAAGCACCCGGTTCAACTTTTTTGACAATTGAAAAGGGAAAGGTTTTGGCTAAGGGCTTGGTAATTGCGATGGCCTTTAAGCTCTCTTCATCATCTGCACAGTAAATAAAGACATCTTCTGAAGTCTGATTCTGAACAATGCGCATTTTTGATGCGGCATAATTTTCCAGTTTATAATCGTAACGGTCTAAATGATCTGGCGTAATGTTTAATAAAACCGCGATATCGGCTTTAAACTCAAACATATCATCAAGCATGAAACTCGAAATTTCCAGTACATAGTAATCGTAATTTTCTGTTGCCACCTGCGCAGCAAAACTCTGTCCGATGTTGCCGGCCAAACCGACATTTAAACCTGCATTTTTTAGGATGTGGTAGGTTAATAAACTGGTGGTCGATTTACCGTTTGAACCCGTGATACAAATGGTTTTTGCACTAGTGTATCTTTTGGCAAATTCGATTTCAGAAATCACTGAAATTCCCTTTGCTGTAAGTTTTTTGATAATAGGTGCTGTTGAGGGAATACCCGGGCTTTTGATTACCTCGGTAGCATTCAGGATCAGTTCTTCCGTATGTTGTTCTGACTCGAAGGGAACAGACAGTTTTTCCAATGCAGCTTTATATTTATCGGTAATCACACCATAATCGGATACAAAGACATCGAAACCTTTTGCCTGCGCCAGTTTAGCAGCGCCAACCCCACTTTCGCCTGCACCAAGAATAACCACACGGCCATGCCCTGCCATTGCTGACTTAGTATTGCCTGATGTGTTATTATCGGTGTTCATTTTTTCTATTTTTTAGTATCAAGTATTGGGTAGTAAGTACCAAGACAAGAGAACTATCATTTTTAACTTTTATTTTTTTTTGCCAAAAGGGCATTTATATTCTCTACTGTTCCGGCGTTTATACCATCTTGCTTTATTTTTCTTTTGAGGATGACCTTACCCTCTATGCTAAGCCTTCCACCTTAAAACTATCTCAATTTCAATGTTACAATGGTCATAATTGCCAGCATGATTCCGATGATCCAGAAACGCGTTACAATTTTTGCCTCGTGATATCCTTTTTTCTGGTAATGGTGATGTAATGGCGACATCAGGAAAATCCTCCGCCCTTCGCCAAACTTCTTTTTGGTATACTTGAAATAAGATACCTGCATAATTACCGACACCAGCTCCACCAGGAATACGCCACATAAAATCGGGATCAAAAGCTCTTTGCGGATCATCAGCGCAAATGAGGCGATGATCCCTCCGATGGCCAGACTTCCTGTATCGCCCATAAAAATCTGGGCCGGGTAAGAGTTGTACCAAAGGAAACCCACACAGGAACCAACAAACGCCCCTGCAAAAATCATTAGCTCTGCCGAGTTGGGGATATACATGATATTGAGGTAATCGGCCATGATGGTATTACCCGACACATAGGCCAAGATCCCAAGGGTAATCCCGATTACAGCTGAGGTACCTGTTGCCAAACCATCAATACCATCGGTAATATTTGCCCCGTTCGAAACTGCGGTAATGATGAATACTGTAATGATGAGGAAGATGATAAAAGCATATTTCTGATAATCCCCACCTAAAAACTTAAGCACTTTTGCATAATCGAACTCGTTGTTCTTATAAAAAGGCATATTGGTTTTGGTGGATTTTACATCCTGGGTATAATAAAAAGTCTCGCCTTTCTGCCGCAGCACCATCGGCACAGACGAAGTGTTTTTCACATCATCCTGCACCGTTTCCCTTACCACAATATTGGGATGAAAGTACATGGTACAACCCACGATTAAGCCTAACCCAACCTGACCTACCACTTTAAAACGACCAGCTAATCCCTCTTTATTCTTTTTAAATACCTTGATATAATCGTCCAAAAAACCGACAGCACCCATCCATATCGTAGTGATAATCATGAGGATGACATAGATGTTGGAAATATTGGCAAACAACAAAGTCGGGATTAGGATACCCAGCAAAATAATAATACCGCCCATGGTAGGGGTACCCTGTTTTTGCATCTGACCTTCTAAACCTAAATTCCTAACCGTTTCTCCAACCTGTTTTTTATGCAGATAGTCTATTAGCCTCCGACCGTATACGGTAGTAATTACCAATGATAAAATAATAGAGATAGAAGCACGGAAAGTGATGTACTGAAACAACCTCAACCCAGGTATATCGTAATGCTTATGCAGGTATTCGAATAATAAATATAACATTAGCTGATTGGTTTTAGTTGTTCAAGTAAAATTTCTTTATCATCAAAATGGTTCCTTACCCCATTTATTTCCTGGTATTTCTCGTGCCCTTTACCCGCAACCAGAATAATATCTCCAGGTTTTGCCAGGTGGCAGGCTGTTTTTATGGCTTCTCTTCTATCTAATATGGATAAGGTTTTACGCTTATTGGTAGGTGAAACACCTGCTTCCATTTCGTTGATAATCGTTTGGGCATCTTCAGTCCGTGGATTATCAGAGGTCAGGATCACCTTGTCACTCCAATCGCAGGCTACCTGAGCCATAACCGGGCGTTTCGTCTTATCCCTGTCTCCACCGCAACCAATTACGGTAATGACCTGTTCTGTTCCTTTGCGGATATTGGCTATGGTACTCAGCACATTCTGAACGGCATCAGGCGTATGGGCATAGTCTACAATGCCAATAATCTTATTGGCGGAGGTGATATAATCAAACCGGCCTTCCGCACCCGATAAGCGGCTTAACAGCGTCAATACTTTCAGTTTATCCTGTTCCAGCAAAATCGCAGTTCCATAAACTGCCAACAGGTTATAGGCGTTGAATGAACCTACAAGCTTAAAGTATACATCTTCATTATCGATATCCAAATGAAGCCCGCTGAACTGATTCTCGATAATTTTTGCTTTAAAATCAGCCAGTTGTTTCAGCGCATAGGTTTTTTTATACGCTTTTGTGTTCTGCAACATCACCACACCATTTTTATCATCGATATTGGTGAGTGCAAACGCCGATTTAGGCAAGCCATCAAAAAATGCTTTTTTGGCTTTTAAATAAGCATCAAAGGTTTTATGAAAATCTAAATGATCATGTGTTAAATTCGAAAATACCCCTCCAGCGAAAGTCAAGCCTTCAATCCGGTGCTGAGAAACCGCGTGCGAACTTACTTCCATAAAACAGTAATCGCAGCCTGCATCAACCATCTGCCTTAAAAGCTGATTCAATGCAATCGGATTGGGCGTAGTATGTGTTGCCGCCACTACCGTATCATTGATATAATTTTCAACTGTTGACAAAAGGCCTGTTTTGTAGCCTAAATCTTTAAATAGTTTGAAAAGTATGGTGGCGATGGTCGTTTTTCCGTTGGTCCCGGTAATACCGATCAGTTTCAGATCTGCTGATGGATTTCCAAAATAGTTCCCAGCAATAATCCCCAAAGCAACTGATGTGTTTTCTACTTTAACATAAGTGACCCTAAAATCATGAACCTCCGGTAAATTCTCGCAGATGATTACTCCAGCTCCCTGTTCAATGGTCTGCTCAATAAACTGGTGTCCATCTGCCGCCGTGCCCACTATCGCAAAAAAGACGTCATCTTTACTTACTTTACGTGAATCGAAATTCAGCGCATTGATTTCCCTATCAGTTTTACCAACCAATTCTTTAATCGTTACACCGTAAAGTAAATCTTGTAATTGCATTTTATTATTTATTCTTTTAATAGCAAGTAGTGAATATGGGGTAGCAGGACATGAAGTCTTATTACCCTATGCCTTCTACCTTAATTCAATTCTATCTGTACACCTAATCCTTTACCCACCCTGGTTCCTGCGATAATGGATTGACTGACTACCTTTCCTGAGCCATTAACTTTGGTTTTCAATCCAGCATTCCCTAAAAGATACAATGCATCTTTCAACCCCATCCCGGTTACATTAGGCATTACCCCTTTTCGTTCGTTGTTTTCCTGAAAAATTGTCCCCGCACTGGTATCTATAATATTGTAATATTCTGATTTTGAAGCAAAAAGCGGTTTAAAACCAAATGCTTTATATACTTTTTGAGTGGCTTTGCTCTGCCCGGCTTTTGTTGGCGGATTACCGGTATTGCCGACCAAACGGGTGGGCATATCGTTATACATCTGCATATCGCTGGCATAAATACGGTCGGCGATTTCCCTGAAAACCGGACCAGAAACCGTGGCACCATAATAAGCACCTTTTGGATCGTTGATTACCACAATCAAAGAATACTTAGGTTTATCGGCCGGGAAGTATCCTACAAAAGAAGCCTGGTACTGCTTATTGGCCTTATAGCCCTTATTCGCATCCGCCACCTGGGCAGTACCCGTTTTACCTGCTATTGGATATAAGGGATTGTAAACAATCTGCTTTCCACTGCCCTCGGTTACCACTCCTTCAAGCATTTTCTTGATTTTGCTCAAGGTAACATCCGAACAGATTTTATCATTGATTACCCTTGCTTTAAACTGCTCAATCGGATTACCCAGCCTTCTGATCTCTTTCACAAAAATTGGTGCGATCATTTTGCCATTGTTAGCCACCGCATTATACATGGTAAGCATTTTTAATGGCGTTAATTGCATCTCATAACCATAAGCCATTTGAGGAAGGGTCATATTTTTATTCCAGCTCCTGTTCGTTTTAGGGTTTTTAACCACCGGCATTGCCTCTCCGGGAATCTGCAGTTCCATTTTTTTGTTGAGCCCCCAATCATACAGGTGATCGGTAAATTTTATCGGATCGTTGCCATAATGCGTGTTAATCAGCTTTGCGATTGCCGCATTGGAAGAGGTTTCAAAGGCTTTTTTCGCCGTAACGGTTTCAATTTTTGGATGTGAATCCGTGATCAGCTTTCCGGGGATCTGATAGTAGCCTGTACCGATCATGGTGTTCGTATCGATAAGTTTGTCTTCCAAAAGCGCCATGTAAGAGGCCAGTTTAAAGGTTGATCCCGGATCCTGGTTACCTGCAATGGCATAATTAAACTTCTCTTTATATACCCCTTCTTCTACTTTAGAAAAATTCGCTACCGCACGGATTTCGCCCGTTGCGACCTCCATCAGGATCACTGTACCGTGATCGGCCTGCGATTTGATCAACTGTTTCTCCAATGCGCTCTGTGCCAGATCCTGCATATTCACATCAATGGTCGAAATAATGTCGGCACCATCTTTCGGAGCTACCTCAGCTTCTTCGTTTACGGGAATATAAACCCCTCCTGCGATACGCTGCATCAATCTTTTTCCGGTTTCACCGTTAATGTATTCTTTGTATGCCCCCTCTAAACCCACACCGTTTTTAACATTTTCATTTTTATAACCGATTGTACGGGCAGCTAATGCCTGAAAAGGAAGAATACGCTTGTTCTGTTGAACAGCGATTAAACCGCCGCTAAACTTACCAATGTTATATAAAGGAAAAGTTCTGATGGTTTTAAGATCAGCATACCCTACTTTCCGGTGAATCAATAAATAACGTGCGCTATCCTGACGGCCAACACGCAGATAACGGGCATACTCTTTAGGGGTTTTATCCTTAAAAATCTGCGAAAGTTTATAACCAAGTGAATCTACCTTCTCGTTAAACACCTTATCCTCTGCGATGCCACCGGCAAACATATCCATACGGAGTTCATACTCCGGTATCGAAGTGGCCAGCAAACTCCCATCATTGGAATAGATGTTCCCACGGGTAGCCTCAACATTTACATATCGTGTAGAAAGACTATCCGCCATAGCTTTCCATTTTTTTCCCTGCACATACTGCACCTGACCGAGGCGTAAAAACACCGCGAAAGCAAAAAGCACAATTAAGCCAAATGCCAGATATACACGAAGCAAGATGTTTGCTCTAATATTCATCGCTTTTAACAATTATTTTTTTTGGTGGTTCAATCAGTTCTTTTATTCCAAGGGTATCAACCTTTTTGGCAACCTCTGTCAATTTGCTCTTGAACATCAGGTCGGCCTTTAGGGATTTATACTCCCATCTCAACTCTTTTACTTCTTTATTTAATTTATCAATGCGGCGAACATTATTTACCGCAAAGTGGCTATTGGCAATGTAAACCATTCCCAAAAGCGCCAAAAAACACAAATAAGGCAAAGCATCAGTTGCCACCTCTTTTGTTACGAGTCCATCATTGAAAAGCTTGCTGATAAACGAATTGCTATCCATTTTTTCTTCAGCAGTCTTCGGCCTTTTGGGCGCAGCTTTAAGCTCTGGTTCGGGCCCGATCTCCTCTTCTTCTATCTCTTCCCTAAACCTGTTCATATCTTTTCTGCAATTCTTAGTTTCGCACTGCGCGCCCTATTGTTCCGGGCAATTTCTTCATCAGTGGCCATTATCGCCTTCCGTGTAATTACATTAAATGGCTTTTGCTGATTTCCGAAGAAATCTTTTTCCACCTCGCCCTGAAATTTGCCTTTTGCCATAAAGTTTTTGACCGGCCTGTCTTCCAAAGAGTGATAAGACATCACCACTAAATGACCCCCGGGTTTCAATACATCAGCGGCTTGTTGCAAAAAATCTTCGAGCACCTGTATTTCAGCATTTACCTCTATACGCAGCGCCTGAAAAACCTGCGCTAGATACTTGTTTTCTTTTCCTTTCGGGATATAGCCAGCAATGGCTGATTTCAAACTGTCGATATCCGTAAAAGGCTGCTCTAAACGCGAAGTGACAATGGCACGGGCCAAAGACTTTGCGTTTTTCACCTCACCATAAATCCCAAAGATTTTATGAAGTTTATCTTCCGTATAGGTATTTAAAATTTCGGCGGCCGTCAGATCGCGGTGCTGATCCATACGCATATCCAGAATGGCATTATGACGGATCGAAAAACCACGTTGTGGTACATCAAACTGATGCGAGGAAACCCCAAGATCGGCCAGAATACCATCAACCTGTCTAAAACCTTTTAAACGGAGATTATTTTTAAGAAAACCGAAATTCTGATCAATAAAAATGAAACGCTCATCAGTCGGAATATTGGCCTGTGCATCCGGATCCTGATCAAAAGCAATTAATCTTCCTTTTGGTCCAAGATGTTTCAATATCTCTCTGGAGTGTCCACCACCACCAAAGGTCACATCCACATAAACCCCGTCAGGGTTAATATTCAGACCATCAATACAAGGCTGCAACATCACAGGCACGTGGTAATTATTCTCCATCCGCGCCTCCTTTCTTATCGCCCATTACTTTTTGCGCAAGATTCGCAAAATTGGCCGGAACATCATCAAAAATATCTTCATAAGATTTTTTGTCCCACACCTCGATACGGTCCAACTGACAGGCCAATACAAGATCGCTCCCGATGCCCGCATATTCTACCAAAGATTTAGGAAGCAGCACACGGCCAGCAGCATCAAGGGAAAGCTCGGTTGCCCCACGGGTAAAAGCCCTTACAAAGGCACGGTTTTCCTGATCGTAAATATTAAGCTTGGCAAGGTCGGCCACTACAGCGTCCCAAACATTTTTAGGATAGATCACCAGGTTTTTTTCAAAACCACGGTTAATAATAAGCCCATCATTCTCAGCATTAGGCAATTGTTTCTTAAGCGCAGCAGGCACCATAAGGCGGCCCTTTGCGTCAAGTTTACAATCGAATTCTCCTAAAAGTTGGGTCATAGTGGTTTCTACACTTTATATCTAGTGTAAAAGTAAATAGTTCTACCACTTTTTACCACTTTTTACCACAAAAAAGTTTTCCACATCTTTTTTGTTACAGTAATGGTCCCACAATATAGCTAGAATAACTCCACCCGCACAACTAAAAAACCACTATAGTCTGATAATAAGCAGGTTAAAAATAAATATTAAAAAAGTGTCACGTCCGCCCAGATTTTCACAGAAATCAAAAATAAAGCTAAAAATGAGGATCGTAATAACTCATAACGGACGCCAAAAGCATGCATTTTATTCAAAGCCCAACATCCTGATAGACTAAATGGCCAGATCTCTCACATCACTTATTTAGACTGGTTAAAAATAATTTGGAACAAAGCATTTAAAACGATTTCTTTGTAGCATAGAACTATCCTTTAGCTGATAAGACAAAGGGAAAAAGCGCTCAACAATGAAATCAGAAAATAAATCCAAAAGTTTGAACTGGGCAAAACATCAAAAAAGATGGTTTGGCAAATGGCACCTTTATCTGGGTATTATTGCCGGAGCAATAGTTGCTTTTGTAGGTGTTACGGGAAGTATCCTGGTTTTTCAGGACGAAATTGACCGGGCTTTAAATCCCGATCTGTTTGTGGTGGTGGCTCAGAAGAAGAAGATGCCCATTGAGGATATTGTGCCGCTTATCAAGGCAAATTATCCTAAACTGAAAATTGATTATCTGTTTTTGGGAGACGTTAAAAATCCCAATGAAGCTTATAGCATCACTAACTTAAAAACAGAGGAACAGACTTTTATCAATCCTTATAATGGTAAGATCAGCGGGAAGCGGGTATACACCAGTTCTTTTATCAGGGTAGTTACCGAACTGCACCGCACGTTGCTGATTCCTGTAGCCGGAAGATACATCTGCGGACTGGCTTCGCTATGTCTTTTAATTTTAACGATTTCGGGCCTTCGTTTATGGATCCCCCGGAAATGGAAACAGTTAAAATCGGTGCTTACGGTAAGGTTTAGCGGATCGTTTAAGCGGCAAAATTACGACTGGCACAACTCATTGGGCTTTTATTCCTCTCCTTTTGTTGCCATATTGAGCCTGACAGGTTTTTCGATTACTTTCTCTACCCTGGTTATTCCGTTCTTATTCTTGCTCAGCGGAAAATCGCCACAGGGCGTAGCTAAATTATTGGGCGCGAAATCGGCATGGCATGCGCAGGCAGTTCCCCTCCCGTTAAAAGCTATTGTTGCTGTTGCAAAAGAAAAAATGCCGAATGGCTATATTGGCGGAATTGCCTTCCCTGCAGATAAAATGGGCACTTACCGTTTGGATGTGGTGAGTGGAAACTTGCCAAGGGTTGGAAAAAGAGAAATGTTGATTGTTGATCAGTATACTGCAAAATCTTTACTGAACAGCCGTAAAGATTTTCCAAACGTTGGCAATGCTTACCTGGGCTGGTTAACGCCGATCCACTATGGGAGTTTTGGCGGCAGGCCGACGCAGGTTATTGCCATTATTGCCGGATTAATGCCTCTTGCGCTTTTTATTACGGGTTTTATTATTTGGTGGCCGCGTTATAAAAAACAAAAGAAAGGCAAAAAGAGAAAAACAGATGAGGCCATCTTGGAAGATACATCGGAAACTGATATTGCTCAAAAGACACTTAAATCAGCTAAAATCAGAATGCCCCTCCCTAAACTTGGAAAGTATTTCGTAATCCAGTTTAAATCTGGCTTTAAATACGCAGTCATGATTCTTGCGATCAGTTTTGCGATGGGTGCACTGTATGGGCTTCCATCCGGGATCATTATTCAGCCAGCCATTTTCGTTATTGCTTTTAGCTGTGTAATGGTATGCCTCAATTTTATATGTGCGCTTTTATCTGAACTGTTCAATATACTATTCTTGCTTCCATTCAGGAAAGGTAGCCATAGGGTCACCCGGTATTTCGCCTTATCAACCGCGTTTCTGATCTGCTATTTAGCTGTATACATTGTGCTGTTAAATACAGGTTTAGAGGTTTTCTAGCTTATTTCTCATACACTACACGCCTGCGACAGGGAGGAGATTAACAAGTTAAAATCAGTCGAATTTCTTGAACTGGATTAAGAAATTATTGCGCTAAATTGGTCATTTTTACAGAAACCAAAGCATTTAAATAGGCTTGATTATAACAATTGAAAAACCATAGCACATGTTACTTCATGCACCAAAAACACTTGCAGGCATCGAAATACCCGACAGTAATTTAGCCAAACAAGCTACTGAACTTTTAATTGAGCACGGTTCCGAATTTTTATACAACCACTCCCTAAGGACTTTTATTTTTGCCTCGATAAATGGCAGACAAAAGAAAATGAAATACGATCCAGAGCTATTGTATATCTGTTCGGTATTCCATGATCTTGGCTTAAGTCCACATTACAGCAGTGATGATAAGCGTTTTGAAGTAGACGGGGCAAATGCTGCCCGTGATTTTCTGAAAAGTCATGGATTTGCTCAACAGACTTTACAGTTGGTATGGGACGCCATTGCACTACATACAACACCCGGCATTGTAGAATATAAAGAGGCCGAGGCGGTACTATTGAACGCTGGGGTGGCACTTGATGTGGTTGGAAGAGGCTACGAACAGCTAAAAGATAATATCCGACAGGAAATTATCCATCGCTTTCCGCGTACTGACTTTAAGAAAACCATTATCCCCACCTTTTACGAGGGATTTAAACATAAACCCCATACGACCTTTGGCAATATGAATGCCGATATATGTACCTGTATGATCCCGAATTTTAAAAGCCCTAATTTTTGTGATGCCATTATCAATTCTCCGTGGAGCGAATAAGTGAAGCGCCTAATTAAAGTTCTAGGACTAGTAATCACCCAATACCCTAAAATATAACTCCCGTTGTGAAATTACGAACAAGGAGATAAAGACAAACAGAAAATTATCAAAGTTTTTATCGTCTTTAGCTACAGTACTTTCAAGCTCCCAGCCACTAAAAAAAGTATGTTTTATTTTAAATAATCTTATGCCATCATAGAACAGATCAATAGAGGGTTGTTTAGTCCAGAAGCTTACATGTGCAGCAATATCCAGATTAACACTAATCTGGTTGTCATTCTCATCATATATCAGGCTGGTTATGGTGATCATGGGGATACTACCGCCTAAAATATCACAAAACACAAAATTGTCCTTTTTTAACTGGAAGTTGCTTTTTTCGCTTTGAAGATCTTTTACCAGGGCATATTCGCTTCCCGCCATATCACATGTGAGTATTTTTTCCTCTTCTTCTGTAAAAATGAACGAAAACAATTCCTGCCCTTCACTATTGCTAATCACCAATTTGTGGTCGGGCTTTCGAATTTGCCGTAAATTGTAATAATTCATAGTAAGATGTTTGTAATTATAAAGGCCTGGATTTATTCCGGGCCTTTTTAAAAAATAGTTATTTTGCAGGTGTGATCACGATTTTTCTAAATTCAATCGGGGCGTGATCCCCCTGAAGGTAAATAGGCCCTGCCTCGCTTTCATTACTATCCAATGCACCTCCGGTAATGCCGGGGATTTCCTGGTTGGAGATAATGGTTTTTCCATTGGCGACTATGGTTACCAGACGGCCAACAAGGGTAATATCGTAAGTTTGCCATTGATCCGGGCCAAGCGTAGCCATTTCGTTAGGCGCTAAAAACCCATAAACACCACCAAAAAGTACACTGTTAGGATGCGAATCTTTTTTACTGTCTTCGATCTGCACTTCGTAACGCCCTCTTAAATACACCCCGCTGTTTCCTCCTTCTGCATACTTAAATTCGACATGAAGTTTAAAGTCATTATATTTTTGTTCGGTAATCAGGTTTATTCCTGCTTTTGGACTGGTTAAAATACCGTTCTTCACTACCCATTGGCTTTGTCCGTTGGTTTTCCAGCCCGAGAGATCCTTGCCGTTGAACAGGTTGATCGGTTTGCCCCATGGAGGTGCTGCCGTTCTTTTCAGGTAGGGTGCTTTAACACCTTTCCAGCTATATTCCTTCCCATTACAATCTGTCATTTTTCCCTGAATCCCAGAATCAGTCAGGTTGCCCTCGATAACCAGATTCGATGCACCACTCTCCCATTGTGGCGGGATTTCAAATTTAAACCTGCCATCGGCAAATTTCACTTCCGATACCGGGCGGGCACTGCCTGCGGTAGATACAAAATAACCCACCAGCGTTTTTACTCCGGATAATTTTACTTCCAGCCAGGCAGGTGCCGATTTTCCGTTGATATCAACGGTAATGTCCCATCGTCCAATTATGGGAGCAGGCTCTGCAGCCAACTCAATGGGGTCAGGTTTTGTAACTGTAGCAGCAAATGTTCTTTCAGACAGGCCCGCAATCAGCAGAGACCCCATACCGAATAAAAAGATTTTTTTTCTCATAGATGTAATTGACTTATTAAGTTGTTCATGTTTTATCCCAAGACTGTTATTGATACCAGACTGAGATAATAATCAGAAAGATAAAACTTATTTTTTGAAGCACCATAACGATCGGCAAAATGAAGTTTCTAAAACACCAAGACAGTAGAACAACAAAGCCCTTGCAGATTGCTCTACAAGGGCTTTGTTTATATTAGGATTTATCGTTTATCCATTGATGGCTTTAACACCTGGTAATTCTTTACCTTCCATATATTCGAGTAAAGCTCCACCACCTGTGGAAACGTAACTTACTTCATCTTCCATACCGAATTTTGCAATTGCCGCAGCAGAATCGCCACCGCCGATTAAGGAGAATGCACCATTATCTTTGGTAGCGGCCACAACAGCTTCTGCAACTGCCTTGGTACCTACCTGGAAACTCTCCATTTCGAAAACGCCCATCGGGCCATTCCACAATAAGGTTTTAGAGTTTTTGATCACATCCTGGAATAAAGCCACCGATTTTGGACCGATATCCAATCCCATCCAATCTGCAGGGATCTGACCGGATGTCACATCTTTTTTATCCGCATCGTTTGCAAATTTATCTGCAATTACCGTGTCCACCGGTAAAATCAGGTTTACACCTTTTGCTTTCGCTTTTTCGATCAATTCCAAAGAAAGTTCTTGTTTATCGGCTTCTAATAATGAGGTGCCGATTTCACCGCCCTGGGCTTTAGCAAAGGTATAAGCCATACCACCGCCGATGATCAGGTTATCTACTTTGTCCAATAATTTCTCGATCAAAAGGATTTTATCCGATACTTTAGCACCACCCATAATTGCAGTGAACGGCCTTTCCGCATGATTTAATATTTTCTCGGCATTTTCTACTTCTGATGCCATTAAATAACCGAAATATTTGGCATCAGGGAAAAACTGGGCAATAATGGATGTAGAAGCGTGTGCACGGTGCGCCGTACCAAAGGCATCATTTACATATACATCGCCTAATTTTGATAATTTCTCAGCAAAGGCCACATCACCTTTTTCTTCTTCTTTGTAAAAACGAAGGTTTTCCAACAATAAAACTTCACCTGCTTTTAAATCTGCTGCCTGTTTTACGGCACTTTCGCCTATACAATCGTCGGCAAATTTAACTTCAACACCAATAAGGGCCGATAGATCAGGTAAGATGTGTTTTAAAGAATATTTATCTGTCGGACCTTCTTTCGGGCGGCCTAAATGCGACATTAAAATCACTGCACCGCCATCTTTCAGGATTTTAGAAATGGTCGGTAAAGCAGCTCTGATTCTTTTATCATCTGTAATTCTAAATTCATCATCTAAAGGCACATTAAAATCTACCCGGATTAATGCTTTTTTATCTTTAAAGTCAAACTGGTCAATAGTATTCATGTTGTTATTTTTGATTTAAGTTTAATTTCATTTCGTAATGGAAACCGATGCCTGGGATATCAAATTCCGGCGATTCGGTGGTAAAACCGATCTTTTTATAAAATGCGGCAGCAGTTGAACGGGCATTGCACCATAAATAATCGGTATTGTATTCTTTAAGGTATTCGATGGCAAAAGTTACCAATGCGGCACCATAACCTTTTCCGCCTTCATCGGGATGGGTGGCCATTCCCCTGAGCTGATAGCCCTCCCCTTCTTCAGGAAAAAAATCGTTGCGCATAAAGGTTGCTATCGATTTTATTTCCCCATCTTTTAAAAATCCAAGATGGAAAGTATCATAAGCCGTATCGCCTTCAAAAACACATGCTTCAAAGGGCTTGCCATTGCGTAAAACCAGGCTTCTTAAAGGGAGTACTTCTTCTGGAAGAATAAATTTGACCATATTTTTAGTATCATTAGCTAATCTCAGATTTCCAAGACATTGCCATAGGATGCACCGCAAACGTTTGCAAAGTTAATAAAGCAATTGAAACCTGATAATAATATCGGTCTGAGTTTTTAACAATTTAGATCTGAACCAGCGGAGCCCTAAAAAATAGATTTTTTTTTTTGCAAAGCAGGTCCTATGCCTTTCGGTTGAGGCAGTCCTTCTTTCCGCTCTTATCTTTTTGTGATTGTTTAATGGTTGCTGATTTGAACTGTAACAAAAAGTATAACCGCTGCATCAAGGTTTAATTCACAGGGGGCAGTGCGAAAGAACCACAAATGAAACTATTGGCAAGAAATTAATAGGCGTTTTGTATTTCTTGCAGTAAGGAAGTTCTTTAGCCCCCGGCACAGCGGCATTCCCAAAGCGAAGCGGAGGGATACAGCCAAGCACGGAAACAAACCTTAATGGTCGTACAACATTGCGCTTCAAAAAAAGAGGGCTGATTTTTAAATACAACCTACTATTTAATCACATGGGCCGTTCCGCTCGTCGATCCTTTTGAGGATAAAGGACAGCACCATGGCATAGGCCACATAAGCCACGAATACAAAAAAACCAAGCTGAAGAGCCGAATTATTAGCTGTGACTGTTTTCAGTGTTCCGCTCTGCACATTTAATCCCGAAAGCTGGCTTTTCAATATGCCGTTTAAACCGATATAAGTCATGGCAATACCAACCACCATTACATCTGCCATATCCCATTTACCAAGATCGAAGGCAAGAAAGCGAAGTACTTTCCGGCTGCCGAACAGATGTCCGCAGGATACATGAACACCCCTTGCAATAATCCGAAGCAAAGGCAGTACCACCACAAAAACAAGCAACAATACACCAACCAATACCGCATCGGGTTTTGGCTGTTCAATCAGGGTGCCTATAATACCAAGTATGCTTTTGCTCTGAAAAAAGAGCACCTGGTTGGTGAAAGCGATCTTATCACCCAAAAGGCCAAATTCGAGCGACTGGATACGCGCATCCACCTCTATAATCGGTGAGGTAACGCCAACAGTAAGTAAAATCACGGCAAATAACAGCGACATCACAAACAGTGGAACATGCAGCCGCACCGATTTTCTTAAAAACAACCAAAGCATCAGTGCTATGGCTACACAGCCCAGCATCCCCAAGCCACACTGGAAAGTCTCTTTTTTGATCTCTGCGAGCCTTGAATTTACCAAACGGTCGTAGGCGGTTGCATTTGCAACGTGATATTTATGATAGATATTCTGCTCTACAGTGGTGATGGTGGTATCGGTACTGTCGTAGGTCTGGTTTTCTAACTCATCCAACTTGCTCGTTGCAACCCCCTTAAGCCTTTTCAGGCTTTTTGGGCTGGTAATCTTCGTCACGATGGTTTTGGCAAACGAGGGCACCTGCGCATGGAGTTCATCCACATCAACAAAACTTTTAAAAGCCAGTTTCTTCAGTTTACCGCCAAGGGTCTTCTGAGGTTTGGTCACCTCTGATACCGCTTTGTTTACCAATCCATGCAACTCTTTTTCCACCTCTTTGCGCATGTCTTTTTTCTGCTCCGCGGTTAAATTAAAGCCTTTTACCCGTTTGTCAACAACTGCCGAAATTTTTTCGCCCCATCGGTCAACCGAAAAGATCCCAAAAGTGATATTGTTTGATAAGCTATAATCTTCCTTTATGCGTTTCTGCTCGTAAGAAAGCTGATGAAAACGATAGCCAAAGTAGGCTTCTCCAATCAACAGGATGCTCAATCCTACAATAAGTGCAAGAGGCGCGAACCGGTTCTTTTTAGAATGGATATTTTTAGGGGTATCTGTTGTCGTTGCCATAATAAGTCAATCAGCTGTAATAAAGGAGTTAGTGGGCATCATGTGGGGTAATGAACTTCAATATCGTGGAGAGAATGAGGCCATAAAGCACAAAACTGATGAATATGATGTATCCCGGCTGGAGCGCCGTATTATTGGTGGTTAAGATGGTAAGCGAATCATTTTTGATATTGAGCGCCTGGAGCTGACCTTCTAGCAGGCCGTTAAGCCCTATGTAGGCCATCAGGATGGCGATTACGATTACATCGGCCATACTCCATTTTCCCGACTGGAAAGCGAAGTATTTAATAATTCCGTTTTCAGCCAGACGTTTACCGCCTAAAAGGTGTACACCTGTTGAACTGAGTTTAACCACCGGGAAAAGAATGCTAAATACCAGGATCAGCACCCCTACCAGAATGGAATCAATTCCGGGCTGCCCGATCAGTACCCTTACTACGTCCATAATGCTCTTGCTCTGAAAAAACAGCACCTGATCTTTGAAGACAACATGTTCGCCCAATAATACAAAGTCGAGCGAACGGATCCTGGCATCCACTTCGATCATGGAAGCTGTGAGGCCCACCCCCAAAAGTATGAAAGCAAAGAGCAGCGACATTACGAAAAGCGTAATATGAAGATCTCTGCGTTTGCGGAGCCCCCACCAAAAGCCGAGTACCACCACCACGCATGCCAGCATTCCAAACGAATATCCATAGGTTTTGGTTCGGATATCGGCAAGGGATTGAACCAGCTTTTTATTGAGCACAGGTGTTGATGATACCTTGTATTTTTGGTACATGGCCCTTACAGAAGCGCCGTTTGCCACAAATGCACTGTCGAGCTTTTCCTCATCGGCCAGTTGATTAAATTCGCCCATGGCCATTTTGCTCAACTGCTTTTTGTTCTTCGGATTGTCGACCTCGGCAATGATCTTTCTGGCAAAACCCGGTACCTGCGCCCGGATACTATCAGAATTGACAAAATTACGAATTGCAAATTTCTGAATCTTTCCGCTTATGGTTTTTTTTGGTTTGTTCACCAAAGCTTCCGCCTTGTCTATCAGCGCAAGCAATACCTGTTGCACTTCTGTTTGCAATACCTTTTTCTGTTTTTTGGTCATCTTCAGGTTACCCACCTGATGGTGCACAATCCTGGATACATTATCTTTCCACTGCTGTACGGAAAACAGCCCGAAGGTTATGTTGTTGATATCGGAATAGTCCTCCTTGATCTGTTCCTGCTGATCGGAAAGCTCGTGCAGCCTAAAGCCGAAATAACCCTCTGCACCAAGCAGGGCGGCAAGTATCAGGATAAGCAGCAATTTTGGAATAAAGGATTTTCTCTCCTTATTATGTGTTGTTTGTGTTTCCAAGCCGGTCAGTTTACACAGTTATAATTCTTTTTCTTTGCCCAGGACCTGGAAAAACCAAACGAATGATTTACCAATAGTAATATCTGGCCATTGGGAGATAAAACCGACAAAACATAAAAAGGTTTTTAAAGCGAATAAAAATATTGTTATTACCTACATTAAGGCAAAGCAGGTTTCGAAATCCCGGCTTTTTGCTGCGCGAATTTTGTCCTCAGGTCCTTGATCACCGTATGGTATCTTAGATCTTTTGCCAGGTTTAATGTCTCATGGGGATCATTTTTCAGATCATAGAGCTCTTCATAATTGTGCTCAACGAAGTTCATGTATTTAAAACGTTTAGTTACAATCCCTTCTTCTTTTGGAATATGTGGACTTCCTAAATAATAATGCTGATACACAAAATCGTTTCTTTCGGGGATCTGTCTTTTAATCACTTTGATCAGATCTACACCTTGCATGCCTTTTGGAACGGCTAGATGGGCCATTGATAGAATGGTTGGTGCAATATCGATGTTCAGTGCCATCTGCGAGGCTTTTTGATGTGGCAAATTCGGATCATAAATAAACATGGGCACCCGGATAGATTCTTCATAACCATACCATTTGCCTTCCATGCCGTGCTCACCCAGGAACATCCCGTTATCACCCATAAAAATTATAATGGTCTTTTTGGTGAGGTTTAACCGGGCAAGTTTTTTAACCATCTCACCTACTACATCATCCACGCCGGTAATCAGGCGGTAATAGTTTTTAACGTTTTCCTGATAAAGTTCTGGTGTACCAAAAAGCCCTTTCCATCTTGATCTTCCAAAATTCTCATCTGTTCTTAAGAAACCGGGCAATTGTTTCCAGTATTTTGGATCGGCCGTTAAGGGAACTGGAATGCTTACGTTTTTATAATAATCCTTATAGCGGGGCTGGATAATATATTTAGGCGGATTGCCGTCCTGCTCGTGCGGGGCTTTGAAACTTACCGAAAGGCAAAAGGCATCTTTATTGCCAAACTGATCTAAAAAATCGCCTATGGCATGCCCAATAGTATCGGTATCGTGGATTTCCTTTCCGTTTTTACCAATGGTTACATAATCAGGCTGCGATTTCTCCCCCGCCTCGGTATCCACCCAAAAATCATATAAGCTGTGGGGCGGATGTTTACCCACGCCGAATTTTCCGATAAAGCCCAGTTTATATCCGGCATTCTTCAATAATGATGGATAGGTATTTGCAAGGGCCGCGGGAGAAAGATCGGTACTGAAGTCGCCAATATTGTGCCGCGATTGATATTGCCCGGTTAATACACTTGCCCTGCTTACACAACAGATGGAAGTGGTAACAAAGGCATTTTTAAAAAGTATACCCGCGTTTGCCAGTTTATCCAGATGTGGTGTTTGGATAATGCGGTTCCCCATTGCGCCCAGCGCATCAAAACGCTGATCGTCGGTCAGGATAAAAATAATGTTTGGCCTTTCTACCTGTCGGGAATTCTGTTGTTCTTCTTGCTTAGCTATTTTAAAGGAAACGAGGCCAGTAAGCGCTAGCCCCATAAATACAATCTTTGCCTTGGTGATGTGCTCCATTATCTTTATGGTAATAAAAATTTAATACGACTATTGACCGGCCGCTTTATTTTCTTTCTGATAAACACGGTCGCCGGCAGCGCCCTCATCCCCTTGCTCCCTCATCCAATCTTTTAACTTTAGCGCATACTGCTTAACGAGTTTGCTGTAACTTTTATCGGCCGCAAGGTTATTCAATTCGTAAGGGTCTTTTTGAATATCGTAAAACTCCAGGGCAGGCCTGGTGGTAATGCGGTCGACCATTTTTTTTGTTTTTTCAGATGTTTTTGCCTTTTCTACCCAATTGTTCCAATAACTGCCCTTATTTGCCGGGTTCATCATGTATTTGATGTAGTATGGTGCGTCGGGTGTTAAGTTCATCAGCAGTTTATAATGGGTATCGCGGATGGAGCGGATCGGATATGGTGTCCCTTCAGGAATGTTGTCGTGAATCCCAAAAGCAACTTTCCTATGCGCTTTGTTTTGATCGGCCAGGACATTTAAAAAACTACTTCCATCCAATCCTTTAACAGGCTCTCCTCCGGCAATATCTATCAGTGTAGGTGTAATATCTTCATACTGTACCAGTGCATCTGTTTTAGAACCCGGCTTTACTTTTTCCGGCCACCTTACAATCATTGAACTTTTCTGCCCGTTATCCCACAAGGTCCACTTACCACCGGGAAATTGTGGCCCTTGCTCACCCAGGAAAATAAAGATCGTATTTTGGTCCTGCCCGGTTTCTTTTAGTAATCTGCGGATATCACCTACCTGGTTATCCAGTCGCCTAACTTCCGCCAGGTATTTGCAGTACAGTTCCCTTACATCCTTTGTATCGACCATATGTGGCGGCAGGATTACCTTCTCAGGGTCGAATTCATCCGGGTTGCCCATTGTCCATGGAGCATGTGGATTGATGCTCATGATAAAGAGGCAAAACGGGTTGGCATCTTTTTTTGTTATGAAATTCCTGATGTCATCCAGTTCATAATCATCGGTTTTGGCCACACAGTTTGGCTCGAATCCTTTAATGATCTGAAAAGGGAAAACAGAGACAGGCTTTGTACTGTGGTCTTTTCCGGTCAGGGCTACGGTATATTTCTGATCACCAAGGTATTGGCAGATGCTTTTCAAGCCCGTGTGATAAACCGGTTTATGGTTTTGGAACGATCCATGGTGCATGGGATAAAGACCGGTAAAGAGCGATGCCCTTGTGGGTACACACATGGCTTCCGAGCAGATCATCTGGTCGAACTTCATACCTTCTGCCGCAAGCGAATCGATGTTTTTGGTCTGCAGGTTTTTACCGCCATAACAGCTAAGCTGCCTGCTGTCCAGATCATCGGCCATAATGATTACGATATTCGGCCGGGTAGATACCTTTACTGCTTTGGATTTAGTTGAAGGTTTAAAGGAAAAAATGGGGATTAAAACGGTAGTGGTTAAAATCAGGGTGATTAAGGTGGATTTAAGTTTCATCATGATCAATTTCTTTTCGGATGACTATTTGGAGGTAAGTTTGGGAAGGGATTTCCACCAGGCCAATAGTTTTTCTCTTAATTCAGTTGTGATCTTGGGCTGATCTGCTGCCACATTGGTACTTTCTTTTTTGTCTTTAAGGATATTATACAGCTGAATATCGGTACCGTTGCTGTTCATCAGCAGCTTCCATTCGCCTGAGCGGACAGCCAGGTTCGGGCTTTTATCAACAGGCCTTGGGTATTTAAAGGCAATATCATTACGGCCATATTCCCAGAACATCTCTTTGCTCCTGGCCGAAGGTTTTCCGGTTAAAACCTGACTTCTATCCATTCCGTCCCCTTTGTAACCTGCAGGCAATGCTATCCCGGCCATCTTTGCCAGCGAAGGCAAAAGATCCAATGCGTTTACAACAGAATTTCCGTCTGTTTTACCAGCATTGATATGACCAGGCCAGCTGATCAAAAAAGGCATTCGGGTACCACCTTCATAAAGCGAGAGTTTTGATCCTCTCAGTCCTTCTGCCCTGCTTCCGCGGAAACTGGGTAACGGACCATTATCACTGGTAAAGATAACGATGGTGTTTTTGTCTGCTCCTGATTGCTTCAAGCCATCCAGAAGCCTGCCGATCTGAAGATCGTATTCTTTTAATACCAGTTTAAAAGCCGCCTCTTCCTGTGGGTTCATCGGAAACTGGCCGGTGTATTCAGTTTCTTTGCGCGGTACCCAGGGGGTATGCACATCATCAGGCCATAGATTGATGAAACAGGGCTGGTCTTTATGTTTTGAAAGAAAATCGAGGGTTTTATCCACGAAGTACTTTGTCCTGTCCCAACGTTTAATACTGTCCTTGTCCGACCAGATCCAGTCTGTAGCAGTAAGGGCCGGATCAGGATCGGGACTTTCATAAGTACTGGCATGGGAATCGAAACCATATTGCTCGAAACCTGGAGCATTTTTCACATCCCTACCGCCGCCCATGTGCCATTTGCCAAAATGCCCCGTGGCATATCCCGCATTTTTAAAGATTTTTGCGATGGTGGCTGCCTGGGGATCAAGAAAATCAGCTTGCTCCGCTTCACTGTTGTGTTTTTTATTATCGAGATAGGTACTAAAATTCCACCTCCCCGGATACATCCCTGTAAGCATACCCACTCTTGAGGGTGAACATATCGGTGCAGCGCTATAATATTGAGCGAGTTTTAATCCGTCTTTTGCAATGCGATCGATATTAGGCGTGGGTACAAATTTACCACCAAATGCTCCCACATCGCTAAAGCCCATATCGTCGGTGAGGATGATGATGATATTGGGCGGCAGGGCTTTTCCATTCTTTTTATTCTGGGCATCGGCAATTAGAACAGTTGTTAAAAGTACAAGGGTTAAAAGTGTGTTACGGGTAGTCAGTCTGATCATGTATTTCCATTATTTGTCCGAAAAATCTACTGAGCGAAAAATGTTGACAAGCAAAAATTACTCTACCAAATCTATAGAATTAATACTTATTAAAATGTAATTAATTGGATATATTGTAATCCGGGCTATCTACCCCATTCATGCAAAGGGGTCCTTATCCGAATTAAATCAAACAGATCTTCTAATCCTGTGTTGAATGATATATAACATGTTGATCTAATCCGTTAAGCCGTGAAAGAAGAAAATATAAAAAAAGCCGCCAGGATTTTATTGGGTGCCGGCCTAATTACCGCCGGAATCGGCCATTTAACATTTGCCCGTAAGCCGTTCCAGGCCCAGGTACCTGATTGGGTCCCATTAAAAAAAGATGATACCGTTGTATATTCCGGTCTGGTTGAAATTGCGTTGGGAACGGCATTAGTACTTAGTCCAAAAAAATATGAAGACGCGATCGGTAAAATTGCAGCGGGCCTGTTTGTGGCCGTATTCCCGGGGAATATTTCACAGTACACCCATAAAAGAAGTGCATTTGGCCTCAATACGGATGCAAAAAGATTTTCACGCCTATTTTTTCAGCCTGTACTGGTGTATTGGGCGCTGAAATCTACCCGGAAATAGCTTAGCGTTTAGGGCTGGGGGTTGGCACCAATTAGCCAGTTAACCACGCGCAAATGACCAATAACCAATGGACCTTACTTTAGCTGGTCAATTTTTTTCACAACATCGATCAAACGACTGCTGTAACCAAATTCATTATCGTACCAGCCCACTACCTTAACCAGATCGCCCACGATTGAGGTTAACAAGGAATCAAATATACAGGAATGTGGATTATCAATAATATCGACTGAAACAATCGGATCTTCTGTATATTCAATCAGGTCTTTTAATTCGTTTTCGGCTGCATATTTAAAAGCGGCATTAATCTCCTTAATGGTTGTTTTTTTCTTCAACAGGCAGGTGAAATCTGTTAATGACCCATTTAAAACCGGAACCCTGATGCCTGCTCCGCCCAGACGGCCCTCCAGCTCTGGAAAAATATGGGTGATGGCTTTTGCGGCGCCTGTAGTGGTTGGAATAATGGAGGAAGAGGCTGCCCTCGCCCTGCGCAGGTCTTTATGGTTTGCATCATGCAGGTTCTGATCACCCGTCATCGAATGGATAGTAGTAATATAACCTTCCTCAACCCCCCAGTTATCGTTCAGGATTTTGATCATTGGTGCAATGTTATTGGTGGTGCAGCTGGCATTGGACAATATCTGGC
Organism: Pedobacter humicola; assembly: GCF_056490705.1. Lineage (NCBI taxonomy): Bacteria > Pseudomonadati > Bacteroidota > Sphingobacteriia > Sphingobacteriales > Sphingobacteriaceae > Pedobacter > Pedobacter humicola. The sequence goes on from NZ_JBWJIG010000002.1 coordinate 101,455, forward strand.
TTTTCAGATCAATCTGATCATCGTTAACCCCCAATACCACCATTGGGATATCATCGGCAGCCGGTGCAGAAATCAATACCTGTTTTGCCCCGGCAGTAATGTGCTTTTGTGCAGACAAGCTGGTTAGGTTTTTACCTGTACAATCGATCACCAGATCAACCCTTAGTGCCGACCAGGGCAATTCATTGGCCTCTTTAATCGCAAAGACAGGGACCGTCAGCCCATCAATAACCAATGCATCCGGTTTAGCGGTGACCTTGCCGGCGAAAACACCATGAACGGTATCGTACTTAAATAAATGGGCCATTGTTTTCGCATCGGCCAGATCGTTAACCGCCACCACTTCAAATCCCTCAGCCAATGCTAAACGTAAAAATGTTCTTCCTATTCTACCAAAACCATTTATTGCCAGCCTCATTGTATTAAAAATTAGAGCGCAAAATTAGTATTTATTTATCAAAGCAAAGACCTGAATATATAAGATGGGAAAGCAATGATGAAAACATTTAAAATACTTTAAAGCTCATCATAGGAGGTAAAATTTCTGGTTTAAATCTATGAAAATTTTTTCTTTTTCAGAAGACCCAGTGTTACTACGCTGTTGAATAGGATACAGATACCGATAATGATCAGGATTAAGACAAAATTGCCCAGGTTCTGCAACAGAATGGTCGCAGCCACTATAATCACATTGAAACTAAGGGTTGAAACTACGATCCAGTTTGGTTTTATGCCCAGCTTTTCTAAACGGTGATGGATATGGTTACGGTCGCCCTTAAATGGAGAACTGCCTTTTAATATGCGGATGGTAAATACCCTTAGGGAATCGAAGATAGGCACGATGAGAAGGGCAACCGCTATTGCCGGGGCCGAATAAAAGGCAGGCGTATTCTGTCCGGTAAATTTATTCAATTCAATAAATTTGATGGCCAGCGCCGCAGTAACGAGCCCAATAATCAAGGCTCCGGTATCGCCCATAAATATCTTGGCCGGAAACCAGTTATATTTCAGAAATCCGGCAATGGCACCTGCTAATGAAAATGCGATGAATGCATAAGGGATCTGCCCCATTATGGCAAACAAAACCCCGAAAGCGAAGCTGGCAAAGATTCCGATCCCTCCGGCCAGTCCATCGATCCCATCGATTAAGTTAAATGCATTATTGAGGAAAATAATCAAAGCAATAGAAAAAAGGCCTCCCCATATCGGGGCCATATCGCCTATACCCAATACACCGTATAAGCTTGAGAGACGGAAGGCACCAAAAAAGACCAGGATATATGCCACGACAATCTGCAGAATAAATTTGGTACCCGTATTGGTACCATGTACATCATCCTTTAAGCCAAGCGCAGAGAGAATAATACAGGAAACGATTAAAAAGTTGGCTTCCCTAAAATTAATAATCGAGGAAAAAAGTAAGATACTGATGATGAAGCTGCCCACAATGGCCAAACCGCCCAAACGCGAAATATTCCGTTTATGATTTTTTCGGTGTAAATCATTTTTATCGAAAAGCCGATATTTTAACGAAGTATAAATCACACTTGGAATACTTAAGATTACGATGGAAAAGGCCAGAATAAAAATGGCAATATAGCAATAACTGGGGTTTGTATGCAGGATATTCTCAAACAAAATGATAGTGACTTGCCAGCAAATATAACTATACTAAGATAAACAAAGTTGTAATGAAAAATCTTTAATTTGACATATATCAAATCAGTTGACTTACGTCATGTTAAACAGACAATAAGTTTAACTGCAATAGGTTATTTATCGGATAAACAGCAAAAAAAATGATTACGATCCGCTAAAACTGGCTCAGCTTGCTTATTTTTTTCTTCAGTACTACCCAATAAGGCCAAGGTATTTCATTTCTTTTCAGTGCTTTGTAGTCATGAAACAAGGCCCTAATCCTGCTACCAATAGAATGGTTACTCACGCCACCCATCCGCATATTCACCATGAGCATTGGCAGATAAGCGGTTTTAATCTTATGGGTATACAGGTAGCGCAATATCAGTTCATAATCTGCGGCTGTACCAAAATCCAATGAATATACGCCGTGTTGTGCAAACAATGCTCTTTTTAAATACAATGTAGGGTGCGCAGGCATCCATCCGCTTTTTAAGTCTGTAAAGGTCGTTGGCTTAGATTTCCATTTCCTAACAATTTGATGTGTTGTGGGGTGAATATAATTCAGATCGCCATATAGTCCGTCTATAGCAGGGTCTGTTGTAAAGGTTTTGGCTACTGCCGCCAATACATCTGCGCCTGCAAGCATATCATCTGCATTTAGGATACCTACAATATCTCCCGTTGATTGTTGAATACCCTTGTTAATCGCATCATACAGGCCCCCGTCCTTTTCCGAAAGGAAATAATCGATATGGCTTCCGTTTTTTCGAATGATATTTTGTGTTTGATCTGTTGATCCCCCGTCAATCACTAAATATTCTACATCCTCATAGGTTTGCGCCATTACAGAATTAAAACATTCCTGTAAAAATGTTTCTCCATTATAAACAACAGTGATGAGGGATATTTTCATTTACGCCATGCGCTTCCTTATTTTTTTGTAAACAGGTGAAGCAGGCTGTAAATATAACAGAATAAGGTATTAACCCGGGCAGGTTAATTTGATTTGAAATAAAATTTATAGTTTATTTCTTTTTCGAATGATAAATATGCCAAAAAAACCTGCAGCGGCGCCGAGGGCCCATGTGTAGTCGTCAAGGTTACATTGGAGAACGTAATTTGAATAGTAAGTTCCTTTAGTGGCAACCCCCGTTGAGCATGTTATAACCTCTAGACCAGTACCTACCCCCACCGCTAAAATTACACCTCCGCCGTTGGTACAAACGTAGCAAGATTTAGCAGAACTAACAGTGCCAGTATAACAACCATTACTGTTTGTTCCAGGTGTAGTATAAGGAATAATAGTGCTACCTAGATTCAATCCGATGATTACGCTGGCTGGTATATTATAAAACGTTGTATTTATGCGACATCCATCTGCCTTACTCAGAAGAGGCAAAGAACAAACTAGTATAATTAAAAAGAAGTATCTTCTCATGTACATTTAATGTGATACACGAAGTTACCGAGCTTATAAACTATAAAATCCGTTCGTTTTGTTCAGTATTTCCCTTATATGTAGCCAATTAGCTATTGAGAATTAATAGATGAATTGAATAATATCAACTGAGACTTAGCATTTAAATTCTAATAGTAGATCTCTTTATCATGACAATTAGTATTAAAGTTTAACTTAAACATATCGGCCAGATGCGTATAGTCTAAGCATAATTCGATCCTTAGATCTTATGAGCGGATAAGAAAAACCATTGTCTATTGGTATGATGATTGTAAAAATCCACCTCTTTTTCTTATGAAAAAGAAACCTAGAATACCAGACAAAAATGTTAATATCACAATATCGTGGTCCAAAGGAAGGTTGGCTGTAGGGCTGCCGCATGCGTAATTGGGATCACGATCAGCATAGTAGGCTGGGTCATTATAACGATAACCGGCTTGAAATCCCTCCCTTCTTTCAGGAGCGCTTACAAAGTTTGATGGTAGTGAAGACGCGGTTACGCACCTGTAAGCTTCATTACCTGTATTATTTGATGTTATTTCATTTGCCGCCTTATAAGATACTTCCATATTACTGCTTGCAACCCACTTTTTACCTGCTGGATAAACATTAATGTAGCCACACCTATATCCAGTATATCCTTGTCCTGATATTATTTCAATAATCTTAGATGGTGAGGAATTGTAAACATAAACCGTCCGATCAGTGTGTCCATTGTAAATGGCAGTTCCAAGAAGCTCGGTAGCAACACTGCTTCCTAAATTACAACCTGTCCCTGTTGTCTGGGCCCTTAAATTATTGCTTAAAAAGAACGATAAAAAGAGAATAACGAGTAAAAAATTATATTTCATAAAAAAACTTTCTGTAGTATGAATTCTACAGATTTCCGCAAAAATTGCAAAATAAATGAATGAATTCTCAGCCCTTACGGAATTCTGTTTTTTCTATGACGAAGAGATTATATTGCCTGAATCGTGCTTAGAGGCACATTTTATTGACAATTGTCAAGCTTTAAAACGGAGAAAGTGCGCTATTTCTGCTTAGAGAGGTATTAGTAAAAATTACGAAAAAATTTGGGGATGATTTTTACTCAAAAAAACACCTTCTTTATGTTGACAATTGTCATGAACAAAATGAACAAGAGTTCGCGATTCTGTAAGTTTAATTACTAGAAAATACCGTGATCAGAAATTACAAGTTTATACATTGCTGTGAAACTAAAAAGCAATTTAGCATTTACCCATGCCATGCATACGGCTTTATTTAAATAAAAATTTTAGAGCGGCTATTATACTGAGGAAGATCAATTTTACTATCAGAACTACGTTTCCTCAACCTAAAAGAATACAGACCTACTGTAGCTGATAATAAAATAAATTACAGTAAAAGGCCCAAATATATTTGGCTTACAAGGGCTACAGTTTGTTGTATTGCTCTAACAACAAATTCGGTAGCTCGAACACCGCAGACCTCGATATATTAGGTACAGGTGGTACCCACAAAAATTCCACCTGTACTAATTTCGCAACAACCATCATCCTTAAGACCTGAGCAGAACAGCATAAAGCAAAGGGGCATAAAGCCAACAAGGCTAAAGACCCCATTATATGTGTTTAAATAAATATAACATGGCAGTAACTGTATATACCAAAATATAAAATAAACCATTTTATTGTAGATTCAAAAAATAAATACATATGATTAAATAAATACATACAAGGTATATTAAACTCTTATTCTGATTCAAACCCTTTCAAATTGTTTCCTTTTTCCTAGGTTCTTCAAAACGTTCATTGAGATGAGAATTGATAGCATTACCCGAACAACAGTACCTCTTTATTAGGTTGGATCGGTAAACCGCCGAAACTATATGCCAAATCCATAGATAACTATTGATCAATTGCGGTTAATCAAAACCATAACATGGATAACTTAAAAAGCTAAACAAAATATTGAACGTAATGAGTAAGGAGTGACGCTTTTCGATCACAGAATGCTTCGGCAGAATTGCGTTAAACAGTCATTGAACTCTTAGAAGGGTAATACCAGTGCAAAATATCGGTGATAGATCTAAGAAGTAGGAATGAACATAAAAACGTTAAAAATCTCTCCTCGATACGTAAAGAAAACCTACTAATCCAATTGTGAATACGCTAAAAGGGACATAGTTATCTAAGGGGCAATCGGTACGATTTGTGGAAAAAGACACGAGGGTTCCATAGGCATTTCCAGGACCGTTTACTCCCATGATATAACAAGAACCATTGCCCGCTGCCAAACCACTGTAACAATATATATTAGCGACTTGGTATTTATTAGTATTGGTCCCATCGTTGATATATTGTGGGACCCCGTTGAAACTGCCACTTCTTGTTGCGTAAATAGAGTTAGTGCCTCCAGATGCCGTTGCCTGGCAACCAGTGATTTTTGCACTATAAGAAACTGAGGTAATTAGCGATACCAATACCATTAATATTAAACGGAACTTCATAAATACTGCGGATAGAGACTGCTTCAAAGGTAAAAATATCTTATAAAAAGAATTCAAAAAAGCTAAATCATCATACAAAAATCTATTTTCTTGTACTTAATTATAAGTATAATAAGACTCTAAGGGAGAATAGCCCTTATTGTTTAGCAACTTATGGATAGGATATTTAAATTGTCGACCACAATCTTGAATTGCGCCAATACTAGTATGGTATAAATAGCCCCAAGATTGTGAAATGCTCTTATTAAATAGCTAACCTAAGCCCGATATCTTTAAATTTCTGTTGCTTTTTCAGCGAAAACCCCAAACAAGTAACTATTAAAATTTAAAAAAAAGTAACTCAAAATCGATAGATTGGTTATCGCCATTTCAAATTTACATTTGGGCCCCTTTAGTGCTTCAATACGCAGGCCAATGCCCTGACAGTATAGGTAGAGCAAATAACACCTATACTTGCTACATTATAGCCGAGCCGATGTAACTGTTTGAGGCTTTCATGGAAAGTAACAATATCTTTGGTTAAGTAAACTATAACAAGAGAGAGCAAAGAAAATTTCATTTTAGGTACATTCGAAAAGGCTGCTGCTACCAGAGCATGTAAACTGATCCAAAATTAAAGAAAAAAAATATCCGTAATCCTAATCCTACAAAAAGTTTTTTTTATATTGATAATAATCAATTCAAATTGAATGAATGCCATACAGGAAATGTGACACGAAAACTATCATAATCAACTATATTTCAACACAATAAGAATGCAATCAACATTAAGAGAAAGCGCCTGTGCCATTCGATGATAACCTCAAACCATCTTATTTATGCTTATAAAGTGCCGCTCGGACTGCACTTTTCCAATTACTAATTTTTTTTAAGCATCTTTAAACTGTATTTTTGCAGTTACTTGCACATGTCATTTAGTAAGTACATCGTCCTAATAATTATGACTAGAAAACACCCCCTTCTACACCCGTTTCTTCTTTTAGCGATATCAATGATAATGTTTAGCTGTTCAGTTCGTAAGCAACATAGCTTATTTAATGCACCAAGCGATATCGTGACCGATACAATTAAAAAAGTTTATGTGGTAAATGATCAGGGCATAAGCGATGCATACTATAAAATCAAGGTCAGCGATCAATTGGCCATTAGAAACGTGCAAAATCCCGAGTTTGGCGCAACCGCAACCGGAAACTCCGGTACGCAATCAAATAATGTATCAGGCACCGCTCAGAATGTACTTTCCTATCCTGTTGAACCTGATGGCATGGTTAATTTACCTGCCATTGGAAAAGTAGATGTAATTGGTTTAACCAGGCGGGAGGCTGCCATAAAGATTCAGGATATTTATAAGCAAAAACTGCTCAAAGATCCCATTATCGAGCTAACTGTTGTTAATCTAAAGGTGACCTTACTGGGCGAATTTAGTAAGCAGGGAAATTTTCTACTGGAGAGAGACAATACCAGTTTGATCGAAATCCTTGGTGAGGCAGGTGGTATTACCAAAACTGCAGACCCTAAAACGTTAAAAATTATTCGTGGCGACCGTAGTCATCCTGAGATTATTTACGTAAACTTAACTGATATTAATAGTTTGGCGAGCAAAAAACTGATTTTACAGAATAATGATATCATTGTACTTCAACCCACAAAAGGCGCTGCACTGACTGAGAAATTGCAAAGTTTCAACAATATTGTACAACCTTTATTGGTGGTTGTCAATCTTGCAGTATTAATTTTTACCGTAACACGCTAATGGAAAGAGCAGAAGATTCAGAAGTTAAGGCTGTTAGTCAACAAATAGATTTTTACAAAATATTCAGGGTATTTTGGAGTAGATGGTATTGGATAGCCGGCTGCGTCGCCATTGCATTGGTAATTGCCAAAATAAAAGTGCTTTATACCCAACCGATATACCAAACCAGCGCATCGCTCAAACTTCAGGACAGCAACCCGGGTGTAAGCACCAATAACCAGATGCCCACACAGGTTTACAATTATACAGACAAAATTCAGGCAGAAAGTTTTGTGATCCGCAGTAATGATGTGGTGCTCAATGCCATTGCCCATCTTGATTACAAAATCTCTTATTATTTAAAGGGCCGTATCCGCACTACCGAGCTCTATCCAAATACTCCTTTTCAGATCGAGATTATACAACAGGATTCGGTTAACTTTAGCAGGAGCTTATATAATATCGAAGGTATTGACGATAAAAGTTTTAGCATTAGTGATCCCAACAATGAAAAAGCAAAACAGACCGTTCATCGTTATGGAGAGCTATTAAACATGGGCAATATGCGCTTTCGCATTAAATCTGTTGTTCCGAAAGGAGATTATAGCTTTAAGTTTAATACCAAAGAAGATTTTATCGGACGGGCTATGGGCGTAAATGTGGGAGAAGCCGCCCGCTTTACCAATGTGATGAGTTTAAGCTTAACAGATGGCAACCCTGTTTTTGCTGCCGATATGCTCAATGCCATCATGAAAGAATATGTGCGCTACGACCTGATCCAAAGACAACGTTCGGCAAAACAGACGGTGCAATTTATCGATACGCAATTGGGTTTTATCGATACCGAGGCAGGTAAATCAGGCAGTACACTAGCTAACTATAAAGCACAAAACAAAATTGTCGATCTTGGATCCGCCACCTCTACCACAATCGGCAAATTATCGGATTTTGAGAAACAGAAAACAGAGCTGAACATCAAACTACTGGGTATCAAACAACTGGAAGATCAGGTGAACAATAACCGTTCGAAAGTAGAAATTGGCTTAGATTTAGAAGGGGATATAAATAGCGGATTGGGTACGTTGGTTACCCAGCTCAACACCCTACTGGCCAATAGACAACTCAAACTCAATCAGTTTAATGCAGATTCACAGCCTGTAAAGCAGATAGACCAACAGATTGCCAACGTAAAAGCAAGCATCAGGAGCAACGTACAGGCCATGCGAAATAACAATGAACAAACCATCCGTTATATCGACAGCCAAATTTCTGGTGTAAACCAAAACATCAGTACCATTCCTGCCAAAGAACAAAACTTTGTAAAACTCAGTACGAACTTTGAAGTAAACAATAAGGTGCGTTCTTATTTATCAGAGAAAAAATTAGAGGCCGAAATGAACGCCGCCGCGACGGTGCCTGGCGCCGCCATTGTAAATATGGCTTACCCATCCTATTATTCGATTTCTGCCGATTCGAACAAGGTATACAGTCTGTGTATGATTGTGGGCTTAGGTGCTGGCATCGGCCTGATCCTATTGGTCCGCTTTTTAAATCCTTATGTTTACGATAAGGAAACCGTTGAAGGCTTAACCAACACCCCAATTATTGGCGTCATCCGTAAATTCCCGGATTTTATCGATCAGGATAACCGTCAGGCGCTATCTATTGCTAAACCAAAATCAGTGTTCGCCGAATCTGTACGTTCAGTACGTACCAACCTGAGCTTTTTGGCCAGCCATAAAAAAAGCAAAGTAATCTGCATCACCTCAGAAATATCTGGCGAAGGGAAATCATTTGTTACCGTAAATCTGGCCGGTACACTCGCGTTAATTGAGAAAAAAGTAGTCTTAATCGCTGCCGATCTTCGTAAATCAAGGCTACATAACGTTTTCGGAAGCGACAACCGCAGGGGGCTGAGCTCCATTTTATCCGGACAGAACAAGTTGGAAGATGTACTCATCCATGATGAGGTACATCATATCGACTTTATTCCATCAGGGCCTGTACCACCCAATCCTTCAGAGCTTTTGCATACTGCCGCCATGCGCGACTTATTGAAAACGCTGGAAAAAGAATATGATTATGTTTTGGTCGATACTGCGCCGGTTGGTCTGGTTTCGGATGCCATTCCATTGATCAGAAATTCGGATGTAAATTTATTTGTCATCCGCTCAGGCGTTTCGCAAACACGGGCGGCTGCTATACCAGAAAGATTATCTCGTGAATATGGATTGAGCAATATGGCCATTGTGTTAAACGCTTTTGGTGATGATGCCCTCTATGCCAATTATTATACCACTGATTACAGCCGGGGTGGAGGCAATAGCACTTATTACTACTCTGACTATTCAGGCTACTCGGGGTCCGGCTATTATGAGGATGAGAACCGGAAATGGTGGATGTTTTGGAAGAAGAAATAGGTTCGTTAGTCAATAGTTTATGGCTAATTGCTTAGGATGGATGATTGCTTTAATTTTTGAAATGGCTTAATGATTGATCAAAATTACAGATGGTATCCGGTTTACACGCGTTCAAGGGCAGAGAAAAAGGCGCATGAAGAGTTGATGAGAAAGGGTATCTCTTCTTATCTACCACTTAAAAAGACTGTTAAACAATGGAGCGACCGGAAAAAAATAGTTGAAGAGGCTTTAATCAAGTCTTATCTGTTTGTGTATATTTCGGCCAAAGAATATGCTGAAGTTTTGATGACCAATGGCATTGCCAGATTTATCTATTTCTCCAGCCAAATAGCGTCTATACCCGAACAACAAATTGGAGATCTTAAACTTCTGCTTGCTACCGATGCAGATCTTGAGGTTTTTGAACACGACATCAAACCTGGTGAACGTGTGTTGATTAAAGCTGGCCCATTTAAAGGGATCGTGGCCGAACTGGTATTGATCAAAAATAAACAACGTATAATTTTGCGTTTACAAAATATGGGCTACGCGATTGAGATTAATACTTCTATGGCGTTTGTAGAACCGATTTAAGATTTGAGAAAGTCCTGGCTAAGCGGTCTGAGGTCGGAAGACAAAATGCAGACAGCAAAGCATATAGAAAATTGAATAGTGGTGGATAGGTGCTTATACAAGCAGCGTTAAAATGCTAAAGAAGTTAAAGACACCTTTAGCTGGAACTTAAATAAAAAAATACCGAACTGCGTTCAGGGAGATGTGTGAGGGGAATTTATTTTTAAAAATGTCAGTCATTTTTTTTTAAAAAATGTGACTGAGAGGGCGAAGCTGTGCACGGGCAAACAATAGAAGTTGGTAGAGGTATAATGGAAGACGGGTATACATGTGTAGAATTGCAGGCATAATTGACCGGCACAGATCAATAGATCAGCTTAAACGGGAGGTTAAAGGTATGTGCGATATCATGGCACATGGCGGGCCCGATGATGAGGGTTTTTATGCCAATGATCGGGATGGGACGGTAATGGGCCATAGGCGGCTGGCACTTATCGATTTATCTCCCAAAGGGCACCAGCCTATGCACAGTCAGCATAGCAAACTGGTTATTTCCTTTAACGGCGAAATCTATAATTACCTGTTGTTAAAAAAGGAACTACAAGAACTGGGCTTTCAGTTTAAAACGGAGAGCGATACAGAGGTTATTTTAGCCAGCTACGCTACCTGGGGAGTGGAAAGTTTCAACAAACTCAAGGGGATGTTTGCTTTTTGTCTGTACGATGCCGATCGGCAACAGAGCTTCCTTGTACGCGATCCATCAGGCATAAAACCATTATATTATAGTGCAGTACAAAAACATCTGGTTTTTTCGTCGGAGGTCAAAGCTTTTGCTGAAACGGGTTATTCTTATTCAGAACAAGCAGATTGGAAAATCCTTTTTCTGGCATTCGGGCATTTACCAGAGCCTTACACTACTTTTAACGAGGTGGTGATGTTGGCTAAAGGGCATTATCTGGTTTGGGAACATCAACTCGATATTTTTGAGATTAAATATTATGTTCAGCAACAGGAATTTAAGAAGATTACAAATCCTCAAGAGGCTAAAACTGCTGTACAACAAAGCTTATATACATCGGTTAAAAGACATCTTTTAGCTGATGCTAAAATTGGCGTTTTTTTGAGTGGGGGGATTGATAGCAGCATTTTGAGTCTACTTGCTGATGAAATTCAAGCTGAAACTGCTTCAGGCCCGGGCATGCTCAACACCGTTTCGATTAATTTTGAAGAAACATCATTTTCTGAGAAAGTTTTTCAGGATATCGTTGTTCAACAGCTTCATGCTAATCATTCGGAATATACCATCACCCCTACCCTTTTCTCAGTATATTTCACTACAGCTTTAAAAGCCATGGACCAACCCACCACTGATGGTATTAATTCGTGGTTCGTTAATTATTTTGCCAAAGAAAATGGCTTAAAAGCTGTACTTTCGGGCATTGGTGCCGATGAGCTATTTGGAGGCTATCCTTCCTTTAACCGAATGGGGTGGCTTAAACAATTAAAAAGATTGCCCCAATTTATACTCAGAAAAAATCTGTGCTTTAAAAATGCTTCACTGAAAAGGACATATTATTTAAGTTACCAAAATACAGTTGGTGACTACCTCTTTTTAAGAGGCATGTTCGCCCCCGACGAAATCGCACGGCTGTTATCGTGCTCCATCGCAGCGGTAGACCGTGCACTGCGGCATGCAACAATCGGTTCAGCTCCCGCACATTTAAAAGATGGGGAAAAGGCGAGCTGGCTAGAATGTAATCTATATATGCAAAATCAATTGCTTAAAGATACCGACGTCATGAGCATGCAACATGGCGTGGAGGTTCGCATTCCTTTTTTAGACCAGGATTTACTTGGAACACTAAGCGCAACAGCAAGCAGATTAAAGTTTGAAGGCAAACGGCCGAAATCACTTTTAATCGATGCTTTTTCGGCTATACTTCCCAAACCGATATGGGACCGCAAAAAAATGGGTTTCACCTTTCCATTTCAACATTGGTTAAAGAAAGATAAACACTTTCTAGATTCGATAAAAACAGGTGATAATAAATTCGCTTCGGCAATGGTTGATGATTTTAGGAAGGGAAATTTACATTGGAGCAAAGTGATGGCGCTTTATCAGGTATTTAGGGGTTAGGAAAAAATAAACTTGGAAAGCAAAAAAATTTTATTTCTTACTTTACGCATCTTCAGTTTAACTGGAGGGATAGAAAAAGTGTGCAAAACCTTTGCGAAGACGCTTGATGACCTCAAAACGAGTTCTCAGATCCAATCTTATCGGGTATTGTCGATGTATGACGATCAGGCAGACCCGGCTTATGTATCTCCGGTTTTTTTTAAGGGATATCATGGCAAAAAAGCAAACTTTGGTTTAGCGGCGATCAAACAAGGGTTAGAAGCGGATGTGGTCATCTTAAGTCATGTTCACTTATTACTCTTTGCACGGATCATCAAACTATTAAAACCAAGTATCCGTATTGTGCTCTTTACACATGGGATAGAAATATGGAATGCTTTGGCAAACTGGAAAAAGCAGATGCTGGGGAAAACAGAGATCTGGGCGGTAAGCCGCTATACCGCGGCGCAGATTATGCAAAAGCATGGGACAGCCGGCGCTCAGATCAAAGTGTTGAACAACTGTTTAGACCCCTATTTTAAATTAGGCGAATCCTCATTAAAACCTGCTTCACTCCTTTCAAGATATGACATTCGCGATAACCAAAAAGTTTTGTTAAGCATTTGCCGTTTATCTTCATCAGAACAGTATAAGGGATACGATCTGGTTATTGAATGCTTAAAACAGGTTATTCAGGTGTATCCGGATCTCGTTTACCTCTTGGTTGGAAAAGCAGATGCAATAGAACTAGCGCGTGTTGACACACTTATTGCCAAATTTAATTTACAAAAAAACGTTGTACTTACCGGCTTTGTGCCAGAACACGAACTTGCCCTGCATTATCAATTGGCCGATGTATTTGTAATGCCAAGTAAAGGGGAGGGATTTGGACTTGTTTTCATCGAAGCTGCTGCCCATGGCTGTACGGTAATTGCTGGTAATGCTGACGGCAGTAGAGATGCCTTAATGGATGGCGAACTGGGTAAACTGGTAAATCCCAATGATATAGTGGCAATTGGTGAGGCAATGATTGCCGCTTTGCATAAAGAAAAACATGAAGCCAAAGCGATCCGGGATGCGTGCTTTGAAACATTTGGATATCGAGCATATCAGGAAAAAGTATCAAACTTATTATTTAATAATGCACAAATTAACAGGAATATAAACCAGCATGTATAACGAAGAGCACATCTGGACCATTGAGGCTAAGGCTTCCCTATTCGATTTAAAGCTCAACGAAGTTTGGGCCTATCGCGATCTCCTTTGGCTTTTGGTTAGGCGCGATTTTGTTTCATTTTATAAACAGACCATATTGGGTCCGTTGTGGTTTTTTATCCAACCTTTATTTACGACGATCATTTTCACCTTTATATTTGGAAATTTAGCAGGTATCTCTACTGATGGCTTACCCAAACCACTATTTTACATGGCCGGTATTACTGCCTGGAATTATTTCTCTGATTGTTTAATCAAAACTTCATCCGTATTCCGAGATAATGCAGGAATTTTTGGCAAAGTGTATTTCCCCAGGTTAATTATGCCTTTAAGTATTGTAGTAAGTAATCTGGTACGCTTTGGCGTCCAAATGATCTTGTTCCTTATCATGATGGCTTATTATTATTTTACCGGAGCAGCTTTTAGCGTAAGCTGGGCAATTCTACTGTTCCCACTTGTAGTTATTTTAATGGCAATGCTGGGCCTGGGTACAGGTATGATTATTTCGGCCTTAACCACAAAATACCGCGATCTGGCATTTTTGGTTGGATTTGGTGTGCAATTGTTAATGTATGCTACTACTGTAATCTACCCCCTTTCTACCGCATTGGAGAAATATCCAAAATATGCCTGGATCATTGAATACAATCCGATGACCCCGATAATAGAAACTTTTCGCTATGGTTTTTTGGGTGAAGGAAGTTTTGATTGGGAAAGTTTAGGTTATGCCACTGGTGTTACACTGGCCTTGCTGGTTTTTGGAATCGTGATCTTTAATAAGGTGGAGCGTAATTTTGTTGACACCGTTTAGAAGGAAAATATAACATGAATAATGTAGGATTAAACTTCAGGATATTTTAAAATGTCGAACATCGCTGTTAAAGTAGAAAATCTCTCCAAAGCATACCAATTGGGGCAGATCGGAACTGGCACAATCAGCCGTGACCTGGAGCGGTGGTATGCCCGTATCCGTGGCAAAGAAGATCCTTTTTTACGCGTTGGCGAAAACAATAATCAGCATACCAAAAGCGAAAGTGATATCGTTTGGAGTTTGAAAGATATCAATTTCGAAATCGAACAGGGTGATGCGGTTGGAATAATCGGCCGGAACGGTGCTGGCAAAAGCACCCTACTCAAAATTCTCAGTAAAGTTACCGCCCCCACTACTGGCAAAATCAGTGGAAAGGGTAGAATTGCAAGTTTATTGGAAGTGGGTACTGGCTTTCACCCAGAACTTTCCGGGCGCGAGAATATCTTTTTAAATGGTGCCATTTTAGGTATGCGGAAAAAAGAGATACAGCGGAAATTAGAAGAGATCGTATATTTTGCCGGCATAGAACGATATTTAGATACACCTGTTAAACGTTATTCTTCAGGAATGTATGTTCGTTTAGCCTTTGCTGTAGCTGCTCATTTAGAGTCTGAAATTTTAATTGTGGATGAGGTTTTAGCTGTGGGTGATGCTGAATTTCAAAAAAAATGCCTGGGAAAAATGGATGATGTTAGTAAGGGCGAAGGGCGAACCGTATTATTTGTTAGTCACAATATGGCCAGTGTAGAACAATTGTGTAAAAAAGGCATATATCTATCTAATGGAAGAATTCAAAATACGGGCGATATTAACCAAATTATTGATGATTATACTAATTCCGAAAACGCGAACAACTCCTCATATGAATCAAAAATCAATAAACAAGACGGGAACTTTTTAAAAATAGACCTGTTTGAAGAATCGGGTAAAAAAGGAAATATCTTTTTTAATGAAACAAAGCCTTATTTATTGATAAAATATCAATTAGGTGAAAATGTAAATAATTTTAATGTTGGAATTATCGTTTCTAATTCCTTGAATGCGAACATATATTCCTCAGCCGATACGGATTTGAACCCATCATTAACGTCATTAAAAAAAAGTGGCGTATACCATGTCAAAGTTCCATTAAGTATTTTGAACCTTAACAATGGAAATTATAAAATCACCCTTTTAATGGGTATTATTAATACAACCTTATTTGACGAGGTATCATTAAATTTCACAATTCAGAACAACAATTATCTAAATACCGGCCATAGAGGTGGTATGCTATTAAATATCGTAAAATGGGATTACTTACAAGAATAAAGCAAAAGCTTAAACGTATTGTAAAAAAAGAAAAAAAACTGAAGTTAAATACTTTAGAAATTGACCTTATAAAAAAGAAAAACAGAAATTCACTGAAAGAAATTCAAAACTGGATTAATGATGATGATTTCGAAAAATCTTTTTTTAATTATGGTGTCCCAGATTTTGTTAAACCATTATTGAACCGTGAAATTGGCAATGAAACTACCTATACCGATTTGCTGCTTTATTTTAGCAGGCATTTAAATGCTCCAAAATATTTAGAACTAGGGGTATCTGTCGGTAAAAACTTTTATCAAATCGCTGAAGGACTGGAAAACTCTTTTTTAATGGGTTTTGACATTGAAGATATCAGCAGCCCACTGAAAAATAAATTCAATTTTGTAGAAACTGAAAGCTGGAAAGGGCCCGAAACTTCATTAAGAAACAGGGAGTTTGAGTTAACGAGCTATCATTACAAATCTAATAAAATAAAATATCTGGCAGGCGACATATGGGATGAGGCATCATGGATGAAATTATCAGGAAATAAATTTAACATTCTTTTTTCAGACGCACTTCATACTCCCGAAGCACTTTTATGGGAATATCAAATGTTAAATAAATACCAACTTTTAGATGAAAAATTCATCATCATTTGGGATGACCTTAATAACGGGTTAGAAAAGTCATTTCAGCAGATTGCCAAAAATTTGATCAACGATAAAAAAGTGAACTCAAAGAATGTTTCTCTACTAAAAGTTAATGGCTGGCTTGGAGAAAACGAAATCCCACATGATATTGGTCTAATCACAAATATTGTTTTATGATGAATGTGACTTTAGTTAATTTATCTAACGATTTGTTTAATACCAGTCGAAGCAGACTTAACCTATCTGCTAAAAATATAGGTATCAACCAGATTAATTCTTATCATTTTGACGACTTAAAAGGAACCGAATTCTTCTCGAACAATGAGGAAATACTGGCATACCCAAAAGGTATGGGTTATTGGCTTTGGAAACCATATATTATACTTGAAAGTTTAAATAAGCTTAAAGAGAACGATATTCTTGTTTATTCCGATTGTGGAATAGAACTGATCGATGATATTCAGCCAATCACCCAATTAATTAATAATCAATCTATTATATTATTTGGCAATGCCAATCATCAAAATTATATGTGGACCAAAAGAGACTGCTTCACTTTAATGGATTGTGATACTGAAGAATATTGGTATGGTCCGCATGTGGATGCAGCGTTTATCCTGTTAAAAAAGACCGATTTCACCATTAATTTTATTAAAGAATGGTTACAATTTGGACAAAACAAAAACATCATTACCGATTTGCCAAATGTTACCCTGGAGAATCTGAATGGCTTTATAGAACATAGATGGGACCAGTCTATATTATCCGTTTTAGCCCAGAAACATAAATTAAATCTCTATCGGATGCCTACTCAATTTGGCAATCATTACAAGACTCACAACCTGAGAATAAAAGGTGAATTTAATTGCGTAAATCAAGCTGATAAAACAGAGACAAACTATTATACCACTATTCCCTACTATAATTCACCTTACTTACAGCTTTTGAACCACCATAGGTTTAAAGATGCCGAGGCTATAGTAGAAGATTTACACTTATCAGATACTAAAGTAAATAAAAACCCGGCGGTGATTAATCCTTTAAAAAAATCAGTAAATAGATTGTTGAGTTATTTTGGCATCAAAATCGTAAGAATATGACCGGTTAATGCTTTATTCTTGCATGTTCAGTATTATAATTCCAACATACAATTCATCTGAAACATTAAAAAAATGTTTGGAAAGTATTTTAAACCAATCCTACGAAGACTTTGAAATACTTATTATGGATGGGAACTCAAATGATTCAACTGTTCGAATTGCTAAAAATTATGATCACGATAAGATAAAAATTTTCTCGGAGAATGATTGTGGCGTATACGAGGCAATGAATAAAGGGATAAAGACTGCTAAGGGAGAATGGCTTTATTTTTTAGGGAGTGATGACGAATTATACGAGGATCTTATCTTAAAAAAAATCGCAGATTTTTCTAAAGGTAATTCTAAAATTATATACGGGAATGTTATGGTCGATCGGGATGCTGGATGGGCCAAAAACGGACAGGTATATGATGGCTTTTTTAGCAAAGAAAAAATTATCCAGAATAACATCTGTCATCAATCGATTTTTTATCACAAAGATGTTTTCAATTCAATTGGTTATTATAATCTAAAATATCCTATAAATGCAGATCATGAGTTCAACATAAGAGCTTGTGCCCATTTTGAATTCCGGTATATAGACTTAATCATTGCCAAATTTAAAGGTGGTGGCTTAAGTTCTAATCCTGATCGGCTATTTAGAAGTGACGTTGATAACATCGTTATTGATCATCATTTAAATTTTTTACACAGATTACGGTTAAGTAATAAAAAAATATTAAAAAGAGTTATTTACAACTTTATAAGGTTTAAACCCGTTATCGCTGCCCGTATTTTAATTGTTCTAATAAAAAAATACTTAAAAATTGAAAAATAATTTGAAACGCCTGGAAATCTTGATTAAAAAAAATGAACACTAATCATCTGGTTGTATTTACTATATGTTCTAATAACTACTTAGCTCAGGCAACTGTTTTGGGTCGAAGTATCAAGGAAAACAATCCTGACATCGTGTTTCAAATATTCTTATGTGATGTAAAGAGCTCGAAGATTGATTATAACACATTGGATTTCGACATCGTCGAAATTTCAACTATCGAACCGGATATAGTGCAAATGGCAAAGAAATATAATATTGTAGAATTGAACACTGCAGTTAAGCCCGCTATTTTCAAATATCTTTTTGACCGTAAAAACGTTGAAAAAGCAATCTATTTAGACCCAGATACATGTGTTTTTGACAGTTTAGCCTTTATAGAAGAGGAATTGAATCATCATTCTATAATATTCACACCCCATATACTTACACCGATCCAGAGAGATGGTAAAACACCTGACGAAAACTTATTTTTAAACTTCGGCAGTTTCAATCTGGGGTTTCTTGCCTTGAAGAATGATATTAACAGTTCTGGTTTATTAGAATGGTGGAAAGCCCATACCTATGAGAATGGATTTATTATGTCAGAAAAAGGAGTCTTTGTAGACCAATTGCCTATGAATTTAGCGCCAATATTCTTTGATGGGGTAAAAGTTCTAAAATATTTTGGGTGCAACATGGCGCCCTGGAATTTACATGAAAGATTTTTAACTAAAGAGGGAAAAAAATACACTGTAAATGGTACAGAAAAGTTAGTATTCTACCATTTCAGTTCTTTTACCGTTGATAAAAGTATACTCCCTAAATGGCTTAATAGATTTGTTTTAGAAGACAGGGATGATTTAGCAGAGATTTATAAGCAATACAATGCAAATGTGGTAAACTCACATTTTTATACTTTTTCTAAAATCGCCTCTTCTTATTCATTAATCTACGAGGAGGAAAGAGTGTTAAACCGAAAATTGAAGTGGCAACAAACTTCGGCCCTAAAAAAGACCTTCAGTTATTTAAAAAAAATCATCCCCCAATCACTAAAAAACAGGCTTAAGTAAATGATGTTGGTGAAAGATCAATATCAAATATTTAATATTTAAAAAAATGAAATAGTGATGCTTAACAAAATAATATAAACTTTTATTAGCTTGAAAATCTCCATCATCACCGTAAATCTTAATAATTTAACAGGACTAAAACAAACGGCCGAGAGCGTATTTAATCAGTCATCAAAAGATTTTGAATATTTAATTATAGATGGAAATTCTACCGATGGAAGTAAAAAGTATGTAGAGGAGATCTCGGATAAATTAGCCTATTGGCAATCTGAAAGTGATTCGGGCATCTATGACGCCATGAACATAGGAATTAAACATGCAACGGGTGAATATTTAATCTTCTTAAATTCCGGTGATATTTTTTTTAACGACGATGTAATAAAAAATGTTTTAGATCTGCTGGTTGAAGACATTGTTTATGGCGATATAGAAATCGTAGATCCCAATAAAAAATACATATTTTTTACTCCTAGCACACTGTCTTTTGGCCATTTTGTTAACAATAATCTGCCTCACCAATCGGCATTTATTAAAAGAGAATTGTTCAGTAAGTACGGATTGTATAACGCTGACCTTAAAATTTGCGCAGACTGGACTTTTTTTTTAGATGCCATATTCATTTACAATGTTTCCTATTTACACGTACCGATAACTATTGCCTCATTTAAAACCGATGGAGTAAGTTCACTTGCAGAAAACAACCAGATTATTTTTGTAGAGCGGGATAGTCATTTGATGAAAAAATATTCAGCATTCTTAAGTGATTTTAGAACAAATGAACCGATGATAGCTAAATATAAGGCACTAAAAAATTCCAGGGTTGTAAAAATCTTATCAATCGTCTTCAAACAATTAAGGTTCTAACTAATGAGTTTTTTCTGTAATCAGCAACCAGGATATAAATGATAATTGTTAAATTAAAAGGTGGGTTGGGAAACCAGATGTTCCAATATGCGGCAGCAAGGGGCTCAACAGAAAAAACGATCTATTTAGACTTAACGTTTCTCGAAAGGAATAATCAAACTACCGAATCATTTACTGCAAGAGACTATGAATTAGCTATTTTTGAGAAATTAAATGCTAAGAAATTAAATGGTCTTATAGCAAGAATACTATCTCATACAGGCAGGTTTGCTTTTTTAAAAAAAGTATTGCCCAAACGCTTGGGCAACTTTATAATTTTGAACGATAATAGTTCCTCACAAATAGATGAAGGAAACAATTACATTTTAGATGGTTACTTTCAAAATGAGGATTTCTTTTTAAAAAATGCTATCTCTATCAAAAATGCATTTACCTTTCCAAAGCCGTCAGATTCTGTTATTTCCATCGCGAATGAAATAATCGGAAAGCACAATCCGGTAGCAATTCATGTGAGAAGGGGTGATTATCTCAACTTATCCATTAGTCACCATCATCCCGTGCTAAGTATAGAATACTATAAAAATGGAATAATAAAGCTGAACAAGAAATTAGAAAATATCTCTTTTTACATTTTTTCTGATGATCCAGCATGGTGTGCCTCTGCTTTTGGATTTTTAACTTCAGACTATAAAATAATAAACGAAACGAATACAGATTGGGAGGCGATATACCTTATGTCTATCTGCAAGCACAATATAATAGCAAACAGTAGCTTTAGCTGGTGGGGAGCCTGGTTAAACAATAATCCGGAAAAAATCGTAATTGCTCCGGAGAACTGGTTTCCGGCCTTGCCCAACCCTGCCTCAAAAACCTGGATTAAGATTTAATATGGAAAATTTGGATAAATATTTCGATGAAATTTATTGCATAAACTTAGCAAGGAGGCATGATAGAAAGAGGAGTTTTGAAAAAAACTATAAGAATTTAGGCACAAAAAATGTAACATTTTTCGAAGCTTGTGATGGTAACGACATCGAAGATGCGGAATGGCAATTTTCAAAAGGTGCCTTGGGTTGCAGGTTGAGTCATTTAACGATATACAAAGAGGCGATACGTAAAAAGCACAGCAAAATCTTAATTCTGGAGGATGATGTCATCATCAAAAAACAATTTACTAGAGATTTAAATGC
Organism: Pedobacter humicola; assembly: GCF_056490705.1. Classification (NCBI taxonomy): domain Bacteria; kingdom Pseudomonadati; phylum Bacteroidota; class Sphingobacteriia; order Sphingobacteriales; family Sphingobacteriaceae; genus Pedobacter; species Pedobacter humicola. The sequence goes on from NZ_JBWJIG010000002.1 coordinate 122,858, forward strand.
TATCATTTCGCTAGTTGGAGACGATTATGATATGATTTATTTTGGCGGATTTAATTTTCTACCTCCTAAACCAGTTACTAACCATATTCTACGATTACAAAATACATTGGCCCTTCAAGCAGTTGCAATAAATGCCCGATGTTTAGATGCTTTGATCAGAAAAGTGGAAAACGATAAAAGATCAATAGATTCAGTTATCGCAGACTTACATCCCCAACTTAAAGTTTATGGTTTTACAAAAGCTTCTACTGTTCAAAGGAAAGGATACAGTGATATCATGAATAAAAATGTAAATTATACCGGTACATTTTTAGGAAAACTATACCTAAAGATAAATCAATTTATAAAAAACTGATTTGAAAATCCTTTTTATCCTTCCCGAATATTATCCCCATTCCGGAGGGGGTATTTCTACTTATTATCTGCATTACATCAAAGCATTAAAACCGCATGTAAAGGAAATAAAAGTAATTGTAGGCAGTGGTTACACTCAATCAAATGAGAGCTATAATTTAGAAGGGCTGAACATCGAATATCTTAAACCTGAACTATATCAAGATCAATTAGAGAAATTTAGCCGATTTGATTTATTACCAGAATATAAAAAGAATGTAGCTGCAGCATGGGCAATGTGGGAACAGGCAGGCCGGGGTAATGGCTTCGATCTGGTAGAATGTACTGATTTTGGACTGGGGTTTATCCCTTGGTTAGTTAACCATCAGATCCCCGTAATCACCAGGTTACACGGCAGTTCGGGGCAGATAGAAATGTTTGAGCCTGATCTTAAAGAAGGTTTATCAGGCGATCTATTCAGGCATACAGAGCTCAATCTACTTAAACATGCCGACCGATTAATTACGCACAGCGTAGCCAATCAAACATTTTGGAAAAATATTCTAAATCAAGAGGTGATACGGATCCCACCGGTATTTCCCCTGCTTTTCACATCAATCCCTTATCCCGAGAAAGCGCATTTTGGCATAGTAGCTGGTAGAATCCAAGAATGGAAAGGGCCAGATATTTTATGTAAAGCCATACAAGCATTAGGTAATGAAGATATTTTGATCAAATGGTATGGAAAAGATACCAATTATGATAATAAAGAGTCCAAATCAACGCAATTAAAAAATGAATACCCTGCAATATGGGGAACAAAGATTATTGCCCATAAACCTATTGAGCATACAAACCTTCAGTTCATCCAACAAAAAGCACTATATGCGATTATTCCCTCTACATGGGATATGTATAATTTTACGGGTTTAGAGTACATGGCTGCAGGTACCGTATTAATCTGTTCGGATGGTGCCGGTGTTTCCGAACTCATTGAAGGTGGCATAAATGGTTTCAGGTATCAAAAAGAAGATCCTCTTGCTTTAGCCAATTGTATTAAAAAGGTACGGACGCTCAGCAAAAATGAGTACGAATCTATGGTCATAAGTGCCAGGAACACGCTCACTAAAAAGTTATGCACTCTGGCATTGATAGAAGAAAATTTATTGGAGTATAAAAAAGCAAGTAAACAATTTATTCCGACAAAGGCTAATGACTATCAAATTTCGCTGTTTCAGCCATCTGAAACTAAACATCGGATTGATGAACTTCTTGATAAGCAGCCTTTAAAGAAATTAATTACTTACCTGCTTAAAAGAATCAGGAAAAAAATATGAGTACCATAGCTTTATGTATTCCTGCTTATAATGCAGCTTGGTGCTTACCCCGATTATTAGACTCTGCATTAAAACAATTTATCCCTTTTGATGAAATATTAGTTTATGATGACTGCAGTACCGATGCCACAAAAGAAGTGGCAAAACGCTTTGGTGCAACAGTAATTGAAGGAGATATAAATCGTGGTTGCTCTTATGGAAAAAATAAATTAGCTGAGCTATCAGATGCGCATTGGCTGCACTTTCATGACGCCGATGATGAATTGATGCCTAATTTCACCACTTTAGCGCATAGATGGATTGAAAAAGAAAAATGTCCTGATGTGATTCTTTTCGACTATCAATGCAAAGATAATCTAACTAAAGAGGTGATAGATGTAAGAAGGTTTGATTCGCAAGCATTAAATGAAGACGCCATTGCTTACGCACTGTCAGAACAGATCAATCCATTTTGCGGGCTGTATAAAAGAGAAAAATTTTTAGAAGCTGGTGGTTATGACTGTGATCCACTCGTACTTTTCAATGAAGACTGTGCTTTCCATATTTCACTTGCCGTGCACGGACTTTCTTTTGACAGCGAAAAGGAATTGAGTATTATCAATTATTTTGTACCCGGTTCCATGTCACAAAGCAGTTTACATCAATGTGCTGTGGCCAGATTCCATGTTTTAAATAAAGCTGCAAAAAAAACAAATGCCAGATATCATCAAATTATTATAGATCAACTGTATAGATGTGTTTCAAGTCTGTCTGCTTTCCAAGATTGGAAAAATATAACCAAAGCACTGGCTTTATGTCGAAAGCTCGGCCGGTATTATTCATCAAATGGTAATCTAGCATTTAATTTTATGACCAAAATGAGCCCGTACTTTACCGTATGGGTTCGTGAAAAAATTATAAGATTGTTTAAACCACATCTAAGAAGGAATGCCTAGTCCATTAGTGTCCATTTGCATTCCCTGTTATAATGCAAGTAAATTCATTGCCGAAACTATCGAAAGCATCAGTATTCAAAGCTATGGAAATATTGAGGTCATCATTGTGGACGATGGATCTACTGATAATAGTGTAGACCTTATTCTGAAAATTAAACAGAAATATTCCGAAGCAAAAATTTCCCTTTATCAACAAAAAAACAAGGGACAATGCCATGCAGCCAATACCGCCTTTAAAAATTCGAATGGAAAATATATTAAATTTATTGATGCCGATGATCTAATCAATCCCGGGCATATAGAAACTCAGGTTTGTGCTATTGAAAAAAATGACAACCATATTGCTGCCGGCCAGGTTAAAAGGTTTTACAATAACAATATTAAAAACGCATTGGAAGAAAAACTGGCAAACTGGAAGGATTTAAAACCGATTGACTGGCTACTGATGGATAATGGAAAAGGATTGGGCATGATGCAATGCGGCATGTTCCTGATTCCCAGGAATATACTGGATACGGCCGGTTTATGGAACGAGGAGCTTTCGTTGATCAACGACCTAGAATTTTTTCCCAGGATATTGTTAGCTGCCGATAAGGTTATTTTTACCGAAGAGGCCAAAGTATTCTACCGAAGTGGTACAACTAATTCTCTATCGAACATACTAAGCAGAGAGGCGTTAAATTCTGCTTATATGGCACTTTGCCTTACAAGCAGTAGGATACTGGCTTTTGAGAACTCCGATCGGTCACGTAAAGTGATGGCCAATTACTGGTCTTTATGGGCCTATCACTTTTATCCTAAAAGTAAAGCGCTTTTTATTTCTGCGAATGATCAGATTGTTAACCTTACAGGTAAGAAATTTAAACCGCATCAAAGCGGTTTTACTAAAATCCTATCGTACATTTTGGGCTGGAAACTAACGAAACGGCTCAAAGATATTTTGCCCCCATGATTTTAAATCAGTTTCCGCTGATTTCTGTTTGTATCCCCTGCTATAACGCTGAAGCTTTTATAGAGGAAACCCTACAGGCATTCATCAACCAAACCTACAGAAATTTTGAAATTGTGATTGTAGATGACTGCTCTACCGACGGCAGCTTAGCCTTGTTGCAAAGGATTGCACCCTCCGATTCCAGAATAAAAATATTAATGCGCACTGAAAATGCCGGGGCAGCAGCAGCCAGAAACCTGGCATTTGAAAATTCGACAGGAAAATACATTGTATTTTTCGACGCAGACGATCTGATCACGGATGTTTATCTTGAAAAACAGGTAAAATTAATAGTTAACCATCCCGATACCATTATTGCCTGTGAATTGCAGGAATTTTATAATAACGACATCAGTAATACCCGTGAAAATCCCTCTGCAATTAAACAATCACTACCTGCCATCGACTGGCTTATGGCCGACCATGCCAAAGGATTAAATCTCACACAATGTGGTATGTTTTTAATTCCAAGAACATTAATTGAACACTCGGGAACATGGAATGAGCAGCTCTCCTTAATTGATGACTTCGAATTTTTCCCCAGATTGCTATTGAAAGCTAAGTTTATTGTTTACAATCCAGATGTGAAAATTTATTACCGGCGTGATGTACAGGCCTCACTTTCCAATATCTCAGGTGAAAAAGCACTTAAATCTGCATTCGATGCATTGTGTGCAACAACAAAACTGCTTTTGGCATACGAGAACAGCCCACGGGTTCAACTGGCCCTGGCTAATTATTGGCGTGGTTGGGTATATCATTTTTATGGTAGCAACACAGCTTTTTATCAATATGGTATTAATCAGGTGAAAGTACTTACGGGGAAAAAATATTCACCGGACAATAAAGGGGTTACGGGGATATTAGATAAGATTATTGGCTGGAAACTTACCAAAGTTATTAAAAATAAAATGCATGCGAGATAAGTTGCGGATAGCCATCATAGCAGATCCTTACTTACCGATTCCTCCCCAAGGATACGGTGGTATTGAGCGGATAATTGATTTTCTGATCAACCATCTGCTTGAAAAAGGACATGAAGTAATACTTATCGCCCATCAGGGATCAAAAGTACCAGTTCCATTAATTCCATTTTCAGATCAGAACAGTAAACTAAAACACTTATATAATACCATAACCATTAGTAAACTGAAACGGTTTAAGCCCGATATCATCCATAATTTCGGTCGATTGGCATATCTTATTCCCTTCTTAAGGTCTCGAACACCCAAAATTATGTCTTATCAAAGGGAACCTACCTTATCGCAGATTAAAAAGGCAGTATTATTAAGTAAGATGAACTCACTAAGCTTCACAGGTTGTAGTGATTACATTTCCAACCAGATTAAGCCCATAGCTGATACGGTAACCATTTATAACGGCTTCCCGCTCAATACCTATAATCCAAATTTTGATCCCGATAATAACGCCCCACTGGTTTTTTTAGGAAGGCTGGAACATATTAAAGGTGTGCATGTGGCAATAGAAGTAGCAGTTAGAAGTAACAAAAGACTGATCATTGCAGGTAACATTCCGGATGGAGAATCAGCATATTTTAAAGCTCAAGTCGAACCGCACCTTTCGGAGGATATCCAATATGTAGGAACTGTAAACGACGGTCAAAAAAACGAAATGTTAAGAAATGCCTCTGCCCTGTTGATGCCAATACTATGGAATGAGCCTTTTGGGATTGTTATGGCAGAAGCAATGGCCTGTGGAACTCCCGTTATAGGACTAAACAGGGGCTCTGTACCCGAAGTAATCCAGGATAACATTACAGGTTTTATCTGTTCCAACGTGGAAGAAATGGTTATAAATGTAGCTAAGATCAAAACTTTATCAAGAGAGAAGGTCTACGAAACTGCCATGCTTAAATTCAGCAGTAAGGAAATCGCAGACCAATACATCCAATTGTACCAAACTAAACTAAAAAAATCAACATGTTAGGATCATTGATACCAAAAATACTGAAAGATTATCTGAAAGAAAAAATAGGCGTCCCCAATATGTTCAGCAGCTTTAAACACATGAAAAAGCTTGGTTTCGAACCTCAGTTTATATTGGATATCGGGGCTTACGAAGGAGAATGGTCAAAAAAGATGAGCAGTATATTTCCTGCCGCAGAAATCATGATGATAGAAGGCCAAACGGAAAAGGCCACGATCCTAAATGAAATATGCAAAACAACAACCAAATTCACTTTTGAAACAGCTTTATTGGGTGCTACAGACGAAGAAGTAAAATTTAACAAATATGAAACTGCCAGTTCCATTTTAAAAGAAAACAATATTACAAATGCAATAGTTGAAACCAGAACTTTAAAAACACTGGATTCAATCGTTGATCAAAAAACTATTGTAGGGCCTGTATTATTAAAGATCGACACACAAGGTTACGAATTGGAAATATTAAAAGGAGCAACCCGTTTTCTCAAAAAAGTTGATGTAGTTCTTTTGGAGGTTTCCATGCTCAATATTTACATAGATTCTCCTTTAGTTGATGAAGTGATCGTTTTTATGAAGGAAAAAGGCTTTTATCTCTATGATATCTGTTCCATTATCAGAAGACCATTGGATGGCGCCCTTTACCAATCTGACTTTATTTTCGTGACCAAAAGCCTCCTGAACAGAGATAGTAATAAATGGAGCGCCTAAAACACATCGTTTTAATTACATCAGGCCAACCCACAACCAACCCCAGATTGGTAAAGGAGGCTGATGCACTTTGCGAAGCAGGATACCAGGTAACCGTATTATACCAATACCTAAACAAATGGGCAACAGCATGTGACGAAATATTGCTAAAGAAAAAGCGATGGTCGGCGGTTCAGGTTGGCGGCAGTCCCTTTTCGAACAAATTCATTTTCAATTTCACCAGAGCCATCCGCAAGTTAGCTTATATAACAGCCAAATATGGTAGTTTTAAATCAGGAATAGCCGAGCTGGCTATGGGCCGGTGCCTGATGTTACTTTATCGATCTGCCATAGCAATTCATGCAGATCTTTATATCGCGCATAATTTAGCCGCACTACCTGTTGCAGTAAAAGCTGGCAAGTACCATCATGCAAAAGTTGGATTTGATGCGGAGGATTTTCATCGATACGAACTATCAAATTCTCCGCTCGATCTGGATGTTAGGCTAAAAATATACATTGAAGAAAAATATATACCCCAATTAACCTATCTAACCGGCGCAAGTCAGGAGATATCAAAAAAATACAGTCATCTTTTCAAGATAGAAGTGCCCACAATCCTAAATGTTTTTCCAAAAACAGATCAATCATCGCAGCCCAATTTTGAAAAGCCATTAAAACTCTTCTGGTTTTCGCAAACAATAGGTCCCAACCGTGGGATAGAAACCATAATTGAGGCCTTAAACCTGGTACATTTCCCTTTTGAACTGCATCTGTTAGGGAATCCACAAGAAGATTTCTTAACTAACTGTTATACAAAAGCCAATTTTAATCTTAATTGCATTCATATACATCAGCCAATCAGCCAAAATGATCTATTTGCTTTTTCCAGTCTTTTTGATGTCGGTTTGGCAACAGAAAGTGGTTTTTCTATTAATAATGAACTGGCCCTCAGCAATAAAATATTCACCTACATACAATCAGGGCTGTCTGTTATTGCAAGTAATACAATAGCCCAGGAAAAACTGTTAATAAGATATCCACATATCGGGCTGCTGTTTGAAAAAAACAATGCCCATTCTTTAGCTGAAATGTTAAAAAAATACAACAACAACAGGACACTTTTGAACCAGCATAAAGCTGGTAATTACGAACTGGGGCAACTCACATTAAACTGGGAAAAGGAGCAAAATCAATTCTTATCAATCATTAACCAAACAATGGACTTTTGAAAAAGGTATTGATCGTTTCACCGCATTTCCCTCCAAGAAATGCAGCAGATATGCACCGGGTAAGGCTCAGTTTACCCTATTACGAAAACAATGGCTGGCAGCCAACCGTTGTTTGTGTTGATCCGCTTTATTATGATGTTGCAGAAGATCCCTTACTATTAGAAAGCATCCCGAGCCATATTAAAATCCATGAGGTAAAAGCCTTTCAAAAAAAATGGACCAGTAAGTTTGGGCTTGGAAGCCTCGCATTAAGGTCATTTCTTTTTTATAAAAAGTATGTGGATCGTTTGTTAAAAAAAGAAGCTTTTGATCTTATATTTTTCTCAACAACCGAATTTCCAATTTGCATTTTAGGGAACCATTGGAAAAAAAAATTCAATATTCCTTATATTATCGATATGCAGGATCCATGGCATAGCGAGTATTACCAAAATAAGCCCAAAGCCCAGCGCCCTCCTAAATATTGGTTCTCCTATAGGCTGAATAAATATCTTGAACCTATTGCCATGCGAAAGGTTAGCGGTATAATGAGTGTATCTGCCGCTTATATCGAAGAGCTGAGGCAAAGGTACAGTGAAGTGAAAAAAATTCCTACTGCTGTGATTACCTTTCCCGCAGCAATAAAAGATTTTGAAATTGTTGCTGCACACAAAAGGTATTTAGCCACGCCATTACTGGATAATAATACCATCAACCTGGTTTACATAGGCCGGGGCGGACATGACCTTAAAGAAGCAGCCAAGCTTCTTTTTGAAAACTTCAATTCACTTTTACGAGAAAGGGCCAAGTCGTTCGAAAAATTTAAATTTTATTTTATCGGCACCAGTTATGCGCCAAAGGGCACCGGCATTTCGACCATTAAACCAGTGGCAGATCGTATGGGACTGGCCGGGCATGTTCATGAACAGACAGATCGAATTTCATACTTTGAAACTCTATTCTATCTGTCTAATGCTGACGGACTTGTTATATTGGGATCTGATGATCCGGGTTATACAGCAAGCAAAATTTACCCTTACATCCTTTCAAAGAAACCTATATTGGCTATATTTAATTTAAAAAGTAGCGCCGCAAAGATCATTCAGGACTGTAATGCAGGCAGTGTAGCAGATGTTCTGGATAAGGTGCAGGCAGAAAAAATAATCCAGGACTTTTTAAACAACATCGCTACCCCCAACTTTGTTCCCCGACAAACGAATATGGAAAGTTTTTCCATTTACTCGGCTGAAGCACTTACCCAAAAACAATGTGATTTATTTAACCGGACCGTTGAATGCTGATTGAGGGAAAATTAAAAGTAAGTAGAATTACCTCTTTAGATGGCTTTCGTGCGCTGGCTGCAATTGGTGTGTGTTACATTCATTGCTGGTCTTCATTTGGGAATCCCCAGATAAATTTATTTGGCTTCGATTTTTCAAAAATATTTGCACTTGGTGGAAATGGTGTAGACCTCTTTTTTGTAATCAGTGGTTTTATCATGTACACCAATTATGGAACTAAAAATTATTCAGTAAAGCAGTTCCTGATCAAAAGATGGGTTAGGCTCTCGCCTGCATTTTATACCGCATCTATAGTGTACATCTCATTTTTGTATTTTAAAAACACCGATTTTCCGGTTCTTAAAAGTGCTTTTACCAGTATATTCTACCTTAATAACGTTTTGAGCAAATATAACAGTGCCGGCTTATTTTGGACCCTGAGTTTAGAATGGCAATATTACCTCATATTTCCAGTATTCACCTGGGTTCAGGGCCTAAAAAATTTTAAAACTGCCTTCATTACATTTGTATGTATATTCACCATAATTCCCTTAACTATCATAATTTTGTCTCCTCTCGATGCTTCACGCCTCACAGATCAGATTTTATTCAGGTTTTTAGAGTTTGCTTTTGGTATGCTGGCCGGAAGATTTTTTCACAAAAATAACAAGGATAGAAAAATAGATATTCTGCTGTTCTTCCCGTTATTGGTTATCGTTTATCTAGGTCGTTTTTTGATCTCCAAGAACGTTTTAGAAATATTTGCAACATATAATAGCTTTATTAAATGGGTAGGGTTCTCGGTCATGGGATTTGGATTTGCAGCAATCTTATATTGGGGCTTACATCAAAAATGGTTAACCAAAGTATTTAATTTCACAGGATTATCATATCTCGGCAAACTATCCTACAGTTTTTACTTATGGCATGGGTTGGTTGTACAACTATTTGCCCAATATGTTGTTAAATACGGTTTACTGCCTATCACAAACTTGTTTATCACATTCATTTGCACCCTCGTTTTCTTAGTTCCGATCTCCTTGATCAGTTACCGTTATTTAGAAAAGCCTTTCTTGCATTATAAGAGATGAAGAAAAAACTCGCAGTCATTATTACCCACCCCATCCAATACTTTACACCTGTTTTTAAACAGCTGGCACAATATTGCGATCTTCAGGTTTTTTATACCTGGGGCACAGCTGCGCAGGGGCAAAAATTTGATCATGATTTTCAACAGGAAATTGCCTGGGATATTCCACTTTTGGAGGGTTACTCCTATACTTTCTTAAAAAACACAGCCAAAGAACCAGGCTCACATCACTTTTTTGGTATTCAGAATCCAGATATCATAGCTGCTATCAAAATTTTTGATCCACATGCTATACTTATTTATGGATGGGCTTACCACAGTCACTTAAAAGCCCTTCGTTATTTTAACGGAAAGATCCCATTATGGTTCAGGGGAGATTCTACCCTCTTAGATGTTATGCCTTTTTGGAAGAAAATATTAAGAAAAATCTACTTAAAGCTAATTTACAAGATGGTTGATAAAGCATTTTACGTAGGGAGTGCGGGCAAAGCATACTTTTTAGCCTACGGATTAACCGAAAATCAACTTGTATTTGCGCCGCATGCTGTAGATAATCATCGTTTTGCGGAAAACAGAAGTGATGAGGCTAATGCTTTGAGACAAAAACTCGCCATTGGAAGTGAAGATATCTTAATATTGTTTGCCGGAAAGTTTGAACCAAGAAAAAATCCGCTGTTATTGCTCAATGCTTTTATAGAAACCGCTGCTCAAAATGTCCACTTATTATTTGTTGGGAATGGCATTCTTGAATCCGGGATGAAAGCGGTGGTTCACAATATTAGCTCACAAAACAGTCTGGACCATATCCCAGATCAGGTTCATTTTATGGATTTTCAAAACCAAAGTAAAATGCCGGTATGTTATCAGGCCTGCGATCTATTCTGCTTAACCTCAAGCAGCGAAACCTGGGGTTTATCCATTAATGAAGCAATGGCAGCCGGCAAGGCTGTGCTGGTATCTAAACAGGTTGGTTGCGCCCCAGACTTGATAAAAAACAACAAAAATGGATATGTCTTTAAAAATCAGGTTGAGCTTAGTGCATTAATAAAACAAATCGTTGGAAACAAAAAGCTTTTGGCGGATATGGGAAAAGCCTCCAGCCAAATCATTAAAAATTGGTCGATTGAGAAGCAGGTTGCCGCCTTTACCAACGAACTTGAAAATTTAAAGAATGGCTAAAAGGATATTGGTATTTTGTGGGGCTCATATTATTGCCGGAGTAGAAGTGGTAACACTTGCTTATCTCGAAGCACTTAAAGATTTAGGGGTTGAGATTTATTGCATTACCAGTGCCTGGGGGAATGGGGCATTTAATGAACGGTTAAAGGCACTTGCTATTCCCTATTCCTGTATTAAACTCGGATTTATATATCCGAGAAATATAAGATGGACTTTAGATACTTTATTCCATCTCCCCTTTGCAATAAAAGAGATCAGGAAAGTGATCAAGGACTTTAAACCCGATTTATGTTATCACACCTCTTTCAGAACGATATTTATGACCTGTTTCTTTGTAAATACCAAACATATCTATCATGTACATGATTATACAGAACCAAATCCTTTTAATAGATTCATTTTAACGCGGATCCAAAACAAGACCCGCCAGTTTATCACAGTATCTGAAGCAACAGCCCAAAGCTTAATCGAATGTGGTATAAGAGCTGAAAAAATAATAACCTTATATAATGGCACATCGGTGCTACCTGAAAAACATACTGTAGATAATTTTGAAAAACTGAAAATTGGTATTGTGGGTCAAATTGCAGCGCACAAGGGTCATGAGCTGTTATTCCAGGCTCTGGGAGAACTTAAAAAAGACAATAACATTAAATTTCATTTGAAAATTTTTGGTGCGGGTGAAGTCAATTATATTGAGAAGCTTAGGCAGAGTGCTCAAAATAAAGGCATTGAATCTAATATCAGATGGATGGGGTATAAAGCTAGCTTAGATGAAATCTACACTGATCTGAATTTACTGGTTTTACCTTCAATATCTTTCGAATCATTCGGAATGGTTATTATTGAAGCTGGGATCAGGAGTGTTCTTGTTCTATCCACAGATAATGGTGGGCCGGCTGAAATTATTGAAGACCAGCATACCGGCATCTTATTTCAATCCAATGATGTTAATGATTTAAAAGAAAGATTAGTATCTATTGCAAATAATGGCGTAAAAAACAACTATTATATAGCAAATAATTACCTTAGGATTTCCAACGACTTTAACATCAAAACACAGGCAGGGAAGCTATTAAAGATCATTTACAATTAAAACAATCACATAATTTGTTTAAAGACGCTATAAAATTAGGTCCAACGCTGTTAGGTTTAATCTTTATTCTTTTGTTACTGAGCTTATTTAGCACTAACCCGCTAACTACTTTCAGTGCCATTTTATTTGTTCCAGTAACCGCTAAACTCTTATGGAAGAAAGGAGAGATTCCGATTTTATTTTTTGGTATATTTCTGCAGTGGGTGCAGGTATCTGTAAAAATCCTCTATGCATCCTTCATCTCTCTACCCTTTCAAAACCTGTTCACCAATCCCCTCAAAATTGAAGAAGCCTTCTATTATAGTTTATTTGGATTATTGTTGATAAGCTTAGGCATTAATCTTGCCACGAGGGAAACCAAAATAATTTCATTTAAAAACCTTGGGGTAAGTACAGCACGGTATGATAAAAAGAAAATCATGTATGCATACATCTGTGCAATCATTCTGTATCCCATCTTATTAAATGTAGCAGGAAGGTTTGGAGGCTTATATCAGCTTATTATTAAATTGCTTGATCTGAAATGGTCAATTTTTGTACTGTTCTTTCTCATTTCATTTAAGGATCGGTCACAAATGAAGCAAAAATTCCTTCTTATTTTTTCATTGGAAATCGTTCTAAGTTTTACCGGTTATTTTAGCGCTTTCAAAGAATTTTTTGTTATCGGTTTTATATTATATTTATTTGTTAATGAAAAACTAACCAAAAAAGAATATTCTTTCATACTATTTGCCGGCATTATTTTGTTTAATATGCTGATCGTGTGGCAATTTATCAAACCTCAATACAGATCATATCTCTCTGGTGGGAAACAGGCTCAAATCGTCTCTGTATCCAAAACAGATGCTTTAACCAAAGCGATTGAACTAGGAAATTCCATCGATCAAAACAAATACCAGGATGCAGTTACCGCGCTAATCGACCGGACTTCATATATCGACATTTTTTCAGGATCAATTTCCTACGTTCCTACTTCAAGGCCACATGAGCATGGGCGTTTATGGCTTGATGCCATTGAAAGGGTATTTATGCCAAGGCTTTTTTTCCCGGATAAGACTGCAATAAACGACTCGGAAAAAACAATAATGTATACTGGATTGGGCTTTGCAGGTAGTGAGCAGGGAACTTCTATCAGTATGGGCTATGTAGCAGAAACCTATGTTGATTTTGGATTTCCATTCATGCTTCTGCCACTATTCCTATTCGGATTACTTATCGGTTTTATGTTTAAATATATTGTTCATCATTCTTTTAACAATATCTGGGGAGTCTGTTTGGTTATTCCATTATTTTTTCAGATCAGCACTTTTGAATTCGCGCTTGATAAGATCGTTGGGAGTCTAATTACATTTTTCATTATTTACCTACTGATCAATAAATTTCTGGCTAAGAGAATTGATCAATACATCAGGCAATAACTTGAAGATAATCCACATCACAGCGTCTTACAAACCGGCTTACATATATGGAGGGCCAATACAGAGCGTGGCGAAGTTGTGCGAAGCGTTAGCCGCGTTGTGCAACAAGCGTGCGGCGAAAAGCAAAGTCGACCCACTGGTTTTAACCACCACTGCAAATGGAACATCTGAATTAGATGTAAGCATAGGCAAAGCTGTTTTGGTTGAGGGTGTACAAGTAACCTATTTTAAACGTTGGACTAAAGATCATAGTCATTTTTCGCCTGGGTTGTTATGGAGTTTACGGAAAGAGATACTTCCGTACATTCAGAATGACAAACCTATAAACGCTAACCCTGTTGTACACATTCATGCCTGGTGGAACTTGGTTTCTGTTTTAAGTTGTTGGGTAGCGAAATGGTACAGCGTACCTGTGGTGCTCTCGCCAAGGGGCATGCTTACCGTTTACACACAAAATAATCGCCATTCGGTCTTTAAAAAGCTGCTTCACTATATCATTGGTAAAAAACTATTGAAATATTGCCACATCCATGCCACCAGTGAGCAGGAAAAGCGCGATATCCTTGAGATCGTTACGCCAAAAAGTATTACAGTGATACCGAATTTAGTGAATTTAGCACCAGGAGCAGCAAGTATTGAGTCTCAAGTATTGAGTTCAGATAAACCTAAATCATCATCTTTCAAACTTATTTTCCTTTCGCGTATTGAAGAAAAAAAGGGGCTGGAGCTGCTCTTCGATGCTTTATCACAATTAGATATAGACTGGGCGCTCACCATTGCAGGCTCGGGAAAGGAAGGATATGTGAAAAGCTTAAACCTATATGCGCAAAACTTAAGCATTAATCAACGTATCAATTGGATCGGACAGGTTTCTGATCAGGATAAATATATGTTGATGGCTGAACAAGATTTTCTGATACTTAGTTCTTATAATGAAAATTTTGCCAATGTAGTGATTGAAAGTTTAAGCGTTGGAACACCTGTTTTAATTTCGGACCAGGTGGGTTTAGCTGATTATGTAAACGATAAGCAATTGGGCTGGATCTGTAAACTTGACGCTAATGATATTAAAACAGCACTATTAAAAGCTTTTGATGATCAAGAAAAAAGAGAAAACATCAGGCAGTTTGCCCCAGAAATAATCCGTAAGGATTTTAACGATCAGGCTCTGGCTAAACGTTATTTAGAGTTATATAAAAGTTTGGCCCATTGAACAGCGAATTCAGTTTCATCATCTTAACCTTTAACGAAGAGGTCCATCTGCCCCGCTTACTGGAATCTATTAAAGATTTACAGGCTAAAACCTTCATTCTGGATAGCGGAAGTACCGATCATACTTTAAAAATAGCTGCCAGCTATGGCGCTGAAATAAAAAGTAATGCCTTTATCAACCATCCCAAACAGTGGGATTTCGCACTAAAAAAATTTGATATTATCACCCCCTGGATAATCGGGCTGGATGCCGATCAAGTTGTAACGCCAGAGCTTTTCGATCAACTTCAAACATTTAAGGGTGCGGATTTCGAAGGAATAAACGGGATTTATTTCAACCGCAAAAACTATTTTCAGGGGAATTGGATCCGCTATGGAGGTTACTACCCTATTTATCTTTTGAAAATGTTCAGAACAGGCATCGGCCATTCGGATCTGAGTGAGAATATGGATCACCGTTTTATTGTTCCCGGCAAAACGCTAATCTGGAAAAAGGGACATTTGTTAGAAGAAAACCTTAAAGAAAACAATATCGATTTCTGGTATAAAAAACACGAAAAATACAGCGAACTAATTGCTCAGGAAGAAGTGGAACGGATGCAGAAGCTACGGACACAAACGTTAAAACCAAACCTTTGGGGCAATCCAGATGAAAAAAAGGCATGGCTAAAAAGACTTTGGTGGAAACTCCCTTTGGGCATAAGGCCATATTTATATTATAGCTACCGCATGATTTTTCAGTTGGGTGTGCTTGACAGTAAGACGGCCAGAAAATTTCATTATCTTCAGGGACTTTGGTTCAGAAAACTGGTAGACAAGAAAATTCAAGCCTTAAAAAGGCAACTTCAGTAATCTTTCGATATTGCTTTCCGCTACCTAAGGTCACCCAAGCTATTTTGCTCATTGAATTTCAAACCATTAAGTTTTTTGCTTACCATATACAGAACAACAATTCCTTTTTTTAGCACGAAAGCTTTACCTTTAGGCATATGAACGAAATCCAGAATAAACAAGCCAGGAAGCAAGGAGATAAAAAAGCGATCAAATTTGTGATCGCCCTTTTTGCACTCTATATCCTGTTTAGTCAGGGCAATCTGTTTATGAATAGTGTAATGAGCCCAGGGGCAAGGTTTTATAATCCTTTTCTGGCTCAACATTTTGATTATATCCAGGGATTAAAAACGGCGTTGATCGTACCCGCTGTATGGATCATAAAAGCCTTCGGGTTTTATGCCATTTATAACGACTCGGATGTAATGGTTGTAGCAGGCCCTTATCTACGGGTTAATTATTCATGCCTCGGACTTGGCGTAATGAGTTTTTTAGCAGCTTTTGTATTGGCATTTCCTGCACCCTGGAAATCCACTTTTAAGATGTTGACCATTGGGATTGTTACCATCTATATTTTAAATGTCTGCCGGATTGCCGGTTTAGGGGTTCTGCTTGGCTTCTTTCAATCGCAACGACAAAACTTTACCTACCATCATGAAATCTTCAATGTAATTGTATATATCTGCATTTTTGTGATGTTGTATATCTGGATTAAAAAAAATACAAAAGGAACCGGGAAAACAAAAATTGAAGATACCGATCAAGTAAAGCAAGATTAATTCTACCTTGAAAAAAACACAGCTTCATAAGAATTTTAATACAGGCGATTTCCGGATCGGAGCGTCAGTGTTAAAACAGTTTCTATGGTATTTTACGGATGTATTTGTTTTTAAAAGCCGGATCATCCCAGTTAGTTCAGTCCTTGTTTTTATTTTACGGCTTTTTGGTGCCAGGATCGGAAAACAGGTAAGGATCAAACCTGGTATCCATGTAAAATATCCATGGAAGCTTATTATTGGAGATTACAGTTGGATTGCTGATTGTTACATCGAAAATTTAGACTTCGTACACATTGCCGAACACTGCTGTATATCTCAACAAGCGACGCTGATCACCGGGAACCACAATTACCTTAAAACAAGCTTCGATCTCATTACTGCCCCTATTACCATTGAAGAGGGTGCATGGATTGGCGCAGCTACCAGGGTTGGTCCTGGAGTAACAGTTCACAGCCATGCGGTACTTTCCATGGGCTCTGTGGCCACTAAATCGCTGGATGCTTATGGAATTTATCAGGGCAGCCCTGCAGTTAAGGTTAAGGAGCGGAAAATTCTTTAACGGATAACTATTCTATCCCCAGGCTTCATCATATTGCTGGTCTCCCTAGAGCTAGGGGTGGCAGACTGCAGTCTTAACACAACAAAACCATCTTCAACCATCGCTGGAAAACAGCCCTTCTATATTTCGGTATGAAGATAATTCCAATCTTTCCCTCCAAACCTTTCCATTTCATTTTAGATACCTATTTCTAAAACCAAACTTAGATCATATGAGCATGTAAAGCAGGCATGTGATTTTTTTATGAAAACAATTAATTCCTTGAAGCAGCGACGGACAATAAAAAACATTTTATTTGATAATTGTCTAAAAAATCATACTTAATTTCCATTTAACGAACATTTAAGCTTAACTTGCTTTCAAAATATGTCGTTTGTAAAATTTCTGGCGGGCACCACCTGTTTTTTCCTGCTTTTGATTTCCCTCCATTTATTTTTTGCAAAAAATGGGAACAGGAAACAGAATGTACTATTGTCCATATTGCTTTTTTCCCGTTTCGGACAGGTACTTAATTCACTGTTCATTACTAACGGAAAGACAGAGCCGCTTTCGATCTTTTATCAGTTCTTCACCCCCTTTTATTTCGCCGCTCCAGCCTGCTTTTATCTCTACATCACAGGCTTCGTATTGGAGAAAAAAAGGCTTGAGAAAAAAGATTTCCTCCATTTCATACCCGCTGCATTTGCGATAATCCATGTTTTCCCATGGCCTGGATCTGTAGCGCTGGATTGGAATTTAATCATCACCCAGTTGCACGCGGACGGCTATCACTCCCTGATGGCCAAAAGTGGCTTATTCCCACCTGCCTTTCATTTTCTTTTACGGCCGGTCCTCATGATGGTTTACCTGGGCTTAACCTGGTTCGCGGTCATTAAATCCCAGATTTTATGGAAGCAGACCATAGACCAGACCACAAGGGGGTGGGTAATTTTTTTACTCAAGATCGCCACCTTCTTTCAGATCCTGGGTCTGCTGCCCAGGATATTAAGAAGTTTATCTATACCAATGGACAGTTCTATATTTGTTGTAATCAATTGTCTGTGCATATTACTGATCATTTTATATGCACTGCATAAACCCAGCATGTTTTATGGTTTTTTATTGGTGGCCATTGACTGGAACAAAGATGACTGGAAAGAAAAGATCATCTCAGATGAGGCGACTGTACCAAAAGATTTTTTGGTAACAGATATCATAAAGGTGCCTAAAGCCCTGGCTAACCCTGCGAAAAAATTTAATTTACCGGAAAAGGAGATTCTATTGTACGTTGATCTGATCAGAAAAGAAATGGAAGATCATTGTCTTTACCTTGATCGGGAGCTTCAGATTATCGACCTGGCGGCCCGTATCAATATACCAGTCCACCAATGTTCCTTTATGATCAACAACCACATCGGAAAGAATTTCCGGGATTGGATCAACGGTTACCGGATAGCGCATTTCTTAATGCAATATCCCTTACTTTGCGATAAGATAACCATCGAGGCCATTGCGCACGAATCGGGCTTTAAAAATCAGGCTACTTTTTACAATGCCTTTAAAAAGGAAAAAGGCATCATGCCAACCGCTTATTTTGCTAAAGGATTAACGGCCTAAAGACCATTTAACCAGATTCTGCTCTAACGCTTGAATGATTAGAGACATGCGGCACCCTTCATGTAATTTATTTACAGGATAGCCGGTAGATTTGGACCAGTAGTTTTCTGCCTTTGACCAACGGGCTGGAACATCACCGAATTTACTATTTACTGTCCGAACTAAGCAATGATAGCAGGTATTGACCCTAGTCTTCTTATGAAGCCATTTTTCAACCATTTGGAAAAATTCCATCCCCTATCGAAGAAATTCATTAGCCATTATGAGGAAAATTGCCAGGTGGTCAAGATACGCAAGCACAAGCACATCCTCTCGCCCATAGATACCAACAATGCCATGTATTTCATCATTAAAGGCGTGGTGAGGGGCTTTGTCAGGGAGCATAAAAAAGACATCAGCACCTGGTTCGGTTTCGAAAACCAGATCATAGAAGCCATCCGACATCCCGAACAACGGTCCGACCATTCATTCGAATATCTGCAGGCCCTGGAAGATTGTTACCTGGTCCGTATCCCTTATTCGCTTACTGAATCCTTATCTGCCAATCACCCAGAGTGGAACATTATTGCCAGGAAGATTTTGGAAACCCAATATTACCAGGCTGCAGAAAGGTCAATTATCGCAAGGATACCAAATGCACTTGGAAGGTACCTGAAACTGGCGAGTACAGCTTTTGATATTGATAGAATACCTCAACGGTACCTGGCCAGTTATCTGGGTATGCGTTTAGAAACCCTGAGCAGAATAAGAAACAGGACTGATGATCAGGATTTAAAAATGATGGCTTAATCAAGATTTAAATTGAGCTGGAATGGGAGATGTAAACCGAAAAGTCTTTCTGTTTTTTAACTTTGCCTCTGCACAGTTATAGAAATTGACTAAAGATGAATGTTATACTTGCCTCAACTTCTACCCTATTCGGTGGAAATTACCTGGATTACCTAAAGGATGAGCTGATCAATCTCTTTGAAGGAATAGATGAAATCATATTTATCCCCTATGCAAGACCAGGGGGGATTTCTCACCAGGATTATACCGAAAAGGCCAGCGTTTTTTTCGCTTCGATAAAGATCAAGGTTAAGGGTTTACATGAGTTCGCAGACCCTGTACAGGCCATTCATGCTGCCAAAGGCTTTTTTACCGGCGGGGGAAATACTTTTCTGTTGGTCAAAACATTGCATGAGCATGGGGTAATGGAGGTTTTAAGTGAAAACATCAAAAAAGGGAAACCCTATCTGGGCTGTAGCGCGGGAAGTAATATTGGCGGGATCAATATGAAAACTACCAACGATATGCCCATTGTTTATCCTGCTTCTTTTGACTGTATGGGATTGGTTCCATTTAACCTCAACCCGCATTATCTGGATCCTAATCCGGATTTAAAACACAATGGAGAAACAAGGGAAACCAGGATCCAAGAGTTCTTAACACAGAATGAGATCAAAGTAGTTGGCCTTCGTGAAGGAAACTGGATCAGGATATCGGGCGATAGAATAACAACTGAAGGAAGTGAAGAGACCAGGATCTTTGATCCGGGCAAGGCGGCCTGTGAGCTTCCGCCTGGCAGTTCTCTTTTATAAATGATAGACAGCCCGTAATAACGGTACAGGCTCAGCCAGGACATCTTTGCACAGCATTATTTATCGGCTTACGGCCTATATGAATTTAAGTCTTTTTTTTGTTACCCCAGAACCTCTAAAGGGGGCTAAATCAGTCCGGTTGTTCCTGGTGTAATCACCTTCCGATCTTAGGCCCTTTATCACCGCCCTGCTGCTTCCACGGGAATTGCTTTGCTACCTGCGGCGGAGGCAGAATACCCTCAAATGCCCGCGGGGCATTTTGCCCTTCAGTCTTCTGGGAAGAAAAGATCTGATTATCCCAGAGCGGCCGCATATCCTTTGAATAAATATCAAGGGTTTTAAGCCGGGGATTGGCCGCCACATAGACAGCCTGTTCTTTACCTTCTATGCTAAGGGAGAGTTCGACCAGGTTACCATAGCGGAGCGCTTTGGTTACGGCCTGTTTTTTTTCCTCATCCTCGAGGCCCTTAAAGGGATATTTCCCGATAGACTGTTCCAGGTCATATCCATAGCCGGGAAAAAATTTGTTTATGGGATGGTTCCCATTGTTACCGGTGACCGAAAGGTCCAGCCTGAACCAGACCGGCACCCGCTCGCGTTCCCCTTCAGTGCTACCGGAGGTATTCTTTACAAGGATTTCTTTTTGCAGGGAAAGACCGCATAAAAGCTTATAACATTGAAGAGCGGACATTCTGTTATCCCGCTCCAGTTCAAAAAGTTGCATAACAGGTTCACTTGTGTTGTATCTGATTAGAGAGGCCTCATAACTGTTCAGGAAATAAACCCCGGTTTCTTTTGCTTTTGAAAAATTGATTTCAAAGCGCATCTGGTCCACCCCCTTAGCCGGATCTGACCTGAATTCTCCGGGAATATACCGTTGGTTGATACCCAAAGAAAACCTGTCCAGCCCGCGGTAGACCGCAGACTCCAATACTTCATTTAACTTAGTCCCAAAACCCAGGTAATCGAGGGTTTTCTGCAGGTATTCCAAATTTTTCTGATCCATAATCGTTCATTTTAAATTGCCGTTTTCTATTGTTTTTTCTTTTCCTCAATGTCTTTCATTTATCGGGACACACTCCTTGCCCGCTCCGGGGGCGAAAGGGAGAGGGATTCTCCAAGGCCATCTTCTTCCTGCCGCAGGGGCCTTTGCCCCTGCATTTCTTCAGTTGCTCTTAAAAAAGACGGCGTGGCATAATCCACCTGCGCTCCTCCCTCTTTTAAAGACCTGATCCCACGGAGCAGCAGATAGGAGATCCCGCCGTCCAGCAGTACCGATAAGATCAGGGCCTTGCGGTCAGAAAGCAGCCCAAGCGGCTCAGCCGCGCGGTGCCGGAGCTGGGTGCCGTCGGACATGGTTAGCATCTCTCCCCGCCTGAAGGCTGACTTTTCTTCCTGGGAAAGCAGCATACCGTTCACCAGGTCCGGCGCCTGGACGTTGGGAACATCATAGGAAATAAATTCTTTGGTCTCTCCATCATACTCAATATTGAGCATGGAATACCTGCCTTCTTCCCTTTGGATGCTTTTACCGATAAAATCTGACTCCCCCGAAACGAGCCTGGACATTTCCTCACCGCTGAGCAGGGGATGTTTTCTGATTTCTTTATAGATAGGATGAAGCAGCAGTTCCACCTCGCCCAGATCGTTCCTGAACAGGGAAAGCTTGGCATCGAGCCGCTCAAGGTTAAAGGCTTCCCAATGGATCCCTCGGATGGATACCAGTTCGGTCCTTCGGCCTGAAAGCAGGGCACGGATGTTATGCGGATCAAGCAGCAGCTGTCCCTGATAGTAGATACCGAGCTGCTCGAGCTGGGAAATGGGCAGCTCATGGATATTGAATAATGTTTTCATAGCTATGGGTTTATCTTTTGATTTTTATTTCGGTACTGTTTACCAGCTCTGATCCCATGGGCTTCAGAGCAGGTTGAGGACTGAGCTGCTGCATGGAGCGCTTAGCCTCAAGCAGGGAATGATAGAGCTGGTCGGTCCTGGAAAGGGTGAAGCGCAGGCCTGAAGGCTGCAGCTCCACGCGGAGCCTGCCCTGCTTGAGATGTCCCTGAATATGGTAAATGTTATTTTTATAGCTGATCTGATCTCCTGTGGAAAGGTGTTTCAGTTCCTTGACGGAGGGCTGTTCTGCTGCCGTTACTTTATGCTGAGCGATACCGATATTCTCTTGGACCTTAAGCTCTATATCCCGGATAAAAGAGAATATCTTTTCGGCATCCATCGATGCGGCATGGATTTCCACCGGGCTGTCCTCCAATATCGAAACCCAGCTTTCTATGTAGGCTGCATGCTGAGAGGGATCATGACCGATCCGGAGCTCATCGCCCAGTAGCATTGAGGCAATTTCTGCACGCAGCTCTTCTTTGGCATAGGCCTGCATCCCGTTGGTCATCAGGCTTTCCCTGTTGAGCCTGTTAGGATGCCCGGTCCAGTGTCCAAGTTCATGGAGCAGGGTGGCATAATATCCTGCGGAAGAACTGAACTGGCTCCGGTCGGGCATGGTGATCACATCATAACGGATGTGGTAGCTGGCACGGTCGATAAATTGATGGTCGATCTGCGCGCCACTATGGCGGATCAGCTGCTCTGCCCGCTCGACCGGGTCCCAGTCTATTTTTCTGGGGAGAAGGGAAAGCGGGGGGATCCCGCTGATCTGCTCGGCATTGAATACCCAGGCGTTACTGACTATGGCCCTGTTTAAGGGCAGTTTTTCCATGATCACCTTTCCCGTTTCATCATAGAGCAGGCCACCTTTTTCATCACGGAGGCTAATGAGCTGATGTGTCTTGACAAATTGGATAAGGGTTCCCCGCTCCCTGTGGTTAACCCTGAAGCCCGCCCCCTCGGCCTGCTTAAAGGTGAGCCAGCGGGGATCCTCATGTCCGGAGAGGAGCAGGTTTATTGCATTGATGCCCTTGTAGCGCTGACCGCTCTGCTGGTTATAAGGCATTGAAAATACCGGGATACCCTCTGCGCTCCAAGGTTTTTGCCATGGCGAGGTACCTGACTTGAGCTGCTCGATGAGCCTTTGGGCGACCTGGACATATAAGGGCTGTTGCGGCTTATCCATCCTCTCCCCCTTCCTGCACTACAAGTTCATCACCCTGGAGGGTACCGTAGATTCCGGCCTGGTCTTCGCTGAGCTCTAGGCTGCCTTCAATGGCGATGGCCTGAAGAAGCTGCTCCAGGGAAACCAGGTTTTTATCATAATCTGTTTTCATGGTCTTATTGGTTTAGTGTCCCGCAGGACTGTAGAAAAAGTAGAAATCTTAAGGGATGGACCTGCTGACCGCGAAAGCTGACCGAAAAATGCAGGTGCTCTCCGGTCACCCTTCCGCTGCTGCCCGATATCCCGATCACCTCCCCTGTACCCACCAGCGCCCCCCTTGAGATGAATACCCTGGAGAGATGGCCATAGGTGGCCAGAACTTTCCCACTGCATATGCGCACAAAGTTTCCCAGAAAGCGGTGATAGCCGCATGCGCTGACCTCCCCTGCCATCACTGACCTGACAGCAGATCCCCTTGCTTTGAGATCTATGCCCTGATGAAAACCGGCTTTTCCGCTGATGGGGTGTATTCTGGGGCCAAAAGAACCCGTGGGTATGATGGGAAAAACGGGAAGGCAAAAGCTTTGGGAAAGGGCAGCAATGGGATAAGCAGACATCAGGGGCAGAATCAACAATAAAACCGCCCTTTTCACCTCCTGCTCCCCCTCTCTGCTCCCTCTTGCCTGCCAAGGCTGACAGAGAGCCCGGTATCCAGGCTGACCATGGCCAGACTGGCCGCCCCGGGGTTGTCCTTCAGCATCTCCATAGCTTCCAGTACAGCCGCCTGGCCGGGCTTTTCCAAAATCAGACTGACCCTGAAAACAGTTTTGAAATCAGCGGTCTCCATGATGGAAGCCGAGGTCAACAGGTCCTGATAAAGCCTGTTTTTATCTTTCAGCACCAGCACATCAGTTGCGGAAATGATGGAAACAGAGAGGTCGCCAAAGGCTATCTCCGCCCTCATCAGCCTGGGATCAACTGCACTGATCAGTCCGATCCGGATTGTTTTATCATCCGCATCGCTCTGGTCTCTGGCCAGGGCGAGCTTTCCTAAATATTCTTGCATAGCATTTGGGTTTTAAGGTTATTTTTTCTGTTTAGCGGGCATTGTGATTTTCTATCCGGCAGGAAACCTGGAGACGATCCGGAATACCTCGTCTTTAATGCGTGTAAAGTTTTCAAAAAGGATTTCATCCTTTCTGCCCTTGAAGTCATAATAGATGGGCATGTCCGGATAGGCAGCTTCTTCCGCTGCGACCGCTTTTAAATCTATATCGACCCGGCAGTTGACCGCCGATGGCTGAAATTCCCCGGTAAAGGATCCTACAGTATCCCCCGCCAGTATCCCCACCAGCTCCCCGGCCTTCAGCGAGGAAATCTTGCCCGATGGGATGAGGTATTCAAGCCGCTCGCTGAGCGATACAGACGCCTTTCCACGGTCCAGCGAGAGGCTCTCGCTGAGCTGCTTAACCTTACCGAACAGTTTTTCCAGCCAGTCCAGGGTTTCTTTGTTCCTGACCGAGCCTGAGAGTACATTGCCCACCACCGAGCAGATCGTTGTTGCGGTATCTTTGCCGTATTGCTGCTGGAACTGTGGAAGCTCCTGGAGTCCCATCAGTACCGCAACGCGGTTTGAACGGGCAGTGGCGATCAGGTTCTCGATGCGGTGAACATATAAGGTGGGCAGCTCATCCAGCACCAGTGCACTGGGCAGATTGCTTTTGGAGTTGATCAGCCGTGTGAGCCGGTTGAGCACCACGGAATAACATGCTGAATTGATGTTCTGGGTATTGGGATCGTTGGCCAGTACCAGCATGGCCGGGGAGCGGTGACTGCTGATCTTTAGCGGGAAATCATCCCCGGAAAATACCCAGAAACTCTCCTTTGTGGCCAGTCTGGAGATAAATATCTTCAGTGTTCCCACCTGCCCTTCGAGCTGATCGAAAGCTTTCGCCCGGTAAGCGCTCATAAATGGTGAAAGCAGGGAGTCGAGTTCAGCGTTGGAGGTGAGGGTGGAAAATATCTGCTCATATGGGCAGTTCAAAAACGAAAGTACATGCGGCAGGGTCGAGTAGCGTCCGTTTTCATAGCGGGAGAAAAAATAGATACAGGCTGAAAGAAAATTCACCGCACTCTGGGTAAAGAACTGATCGCTACCGGAAGACCTGTCCCCCTTTTTTAGCGCCTCTACCAATGCTTCTGCAGTTTCAGAGGCATCGGCCAGGGTAAGGATATAGTCTGATCGCAGTACATTGAGGCGCCTGCTCATCTCGACGGCATTGAGGTTGATCACATGAAACCGGTAGCCTTCTAATCTTCCCTGCTGCTTGCCGAGCAGGTAATGATAATAGGCCAATTGTCCCAGATCGCAGAACTTATAATCGTACAGACAGATGCAGAACTGCTTTTCGATCAGCTGCCGGATGAAGGGCATCACGATCCCAAAACTTTTACCCGATCCCGGTGTACCGATCAAAAGGGTGCCTCTGAAGACATTCTCGATATTGATAAACCCCCTGTGCACCTTTTTGCGATAATAAAAAAGACTGGGTATGCTTACCTGGTAAGGCCCGTTTTTTTCCCTGGTAGCCTGCATGAAGGATTCTTCCTCAATGTTCCAGCGGTCCTTGCCAAGGCGTGAGCTGATGATCTTGGAAATGTTGCCCATGGCGGCATGGATCAGCACGGTCCCAAAAAAAAGAGATGCGCAGTAGGCGGTGTCTCTCCAGCTGAATAGGAGAAAAACCGTTTTTCCAGGGAGGCCATAAAACCACAAGCCGCCAAAAAACAGCAGCAGCCCCAGGCTTAAGGGATAAAGAATGGCCCGGCGGTAGTCCAGGTCTATCTCCTTTTTACTTAAAGTGCCGATACAGACCAGTATCACCAAAGAGAGGATAAAGGCCCTGGAATATACCGGAAGGGAATAGATGGAGAGTCTTGATATGGCATCATATACCCTTATCAGGCCATACCTCCCAAACCGGGGAAAATTGAGCAATCTGGGTGCGCAGATAAAAATGAAGATATCCGCCGCGACACAGAGATAGATGCAGAACTGCATAAAACGGTGCAGTCCCTGCTGTTCTTTACTTTCTTCCATTTTTTTACGGCTTTAATATCCGGAGCTAAAAGGTATCCGCTCCCATTAGATCACCGTATTTTATGGGCAGGGTAACGGTCCTTGAGGAAAGCTGCTTTTCGCTCAGTGTAATCTCAAGGCGCTTTTCATGGGGAAAAGCGATCTTTTCGATAACATAAATGTTCCTGGATATCCTGGAGAAACTGCGCAGGGGATAGAGTGAAAATACCGGACTGAGGGCTATGGACTGCGAGTTGGTAGCCCTATTGATCTTTTTATCTTCTAATGAAAACCTGAGTTCTCCAGAATCATAAATGAGCCGGGAAGAGTTTTCGAAACAAAGGTCCAAAAAGATAAGCTCTCCGACGCAATACACCCTTTTAAGGCTGATACTGATCCCATGCACGGTCTTTTTGCGTAAAGGCCGTTTTCCCCTTTCCAGCAGCATATCCAGCGCATGTGATTTTATAGCAGGTGTGGGAATCCGCTTACGCTGGGGATCCAGGGGCAGCATCGCCCCGGGCAGGATCTCGATTTCCGTAGCGGGGGCAGGTACTGCCCGAGAGGATCTTTCCAGCCGGTATTGGGCCATAAAAGTTTCCCCTGCTATGGTAATGGTCCCCAATGGATCACCCTGGGATATTTTAAGCGCCGAATCGGAAGGGATTTTAATGCGGAGCACATTTTTTAGCGGAAGGTCCCCACTGATACGCTGATCAGAAATATCGCTGTAACTGATCGGCTCGGGAGAGCGGAAATGCAGTGAAGATCCGGGGGATACTGCGATACAGGGCAGATCGGATAAGTGCCTTATGCCCTCGGACTGCGCAAAAAGAGCTTGAGAGAATAGCAGCATCAGTGCTGCAGTGAATATTTTTTTCATAATCAATTGGCTTATTGTTACTTATTTGAGGAAAGTTGTTGGGGATCGATCAGGTATACCATGGCTGCAAATCGTATTTTTGCCTTGTTCGCGCGGACCAGGCGGCTGAGCGCTCCCGAGCTGGACTGAAAGACCCTTCCCATGATGCTCATGAGCTGCCTGTTTTCTTCCCCACCGCCCGCAACGGATATTCCCTGCAGCGGGGAGCTGCCGAGTTCCCTTGTGAGATCCCGGAAAGCAGAAGAAGGTACATATATGCCCTTTAATCCGTCCAGATCATAGAGCTCTAAGTGCACGGGAAGGATGCCCCCTTCACTGAGCAGAGAGGAAACCGAGATCTGGATGCGCTGGGCGGAAAAAGAAGAAACCGTTCCGTACACCAGGCTCCCTTTTTTTAACGTAACTGTGCCTGCCCTGATATTTTCCAGGATCCTTAAGGGGATCCTGGACCCGGAATAAGCAGTCAGTTCCTGATCGATCATAGCCGGGATATAAACGGGTGTGCCCTGCTCTGCCCGAACGGTATTAAAGGCTCCCTGGCTTCCACGCTCAATGGATACAATAAGGTTTTTCACTTCCCTGGTGGAATCCCCGTTCACTGCACGCTTTTTTTCCTGCATCAACTGGCTACGGGTGGCCGGATCGTTTGCTTTTCCGATACTGTCCACAATGGCCATCTGCGCCCTGAATATTGCCATGGGATCTCCCGCATCTATTTTTTCTGTGGCCGCAGCCTCGCTTTGGACCGGCCTCATCGCCTCAATTGCCGCAGCAAGCGCGCGGTCCTGGGAAAGGCCGTGGGAAATGTGTTTTTCCTTTGGCCCACGGTAATTGTAAGAGGCCTTGGGCACTGGGACGGCAGCTGCCTGATCCATTCCATAATGGGACTTAATCGAGGATTCAATGGAGTCGAGCATGCGTTTTTCCTTCTCGGAATAGCCTGCACCGCTCATCGCCGGAGCCTGCTGCTCTTCTGATAGACTGCCAACTGCGGTATAGCCGTCCCCCTTTCGGTAACGGTCCTGAAAAGCCTGGAGCTTATCCTGGAGCTTTTGCCCTTTGATCTGCTGGGACACCCCGGCAATATCGCTGCGCAGGGAATCTGCTGAGAGTGCAGGATCATGTGGGGTATCAGCTTCCCGCTGCCGCAAAATGCTGTACAGTATAATAATAAAGGGCAGGCAGATCAGCGGGATGACGTACCGTGGGCTTTTAAGGTTGATTTTTTTCATGGTTTTTGATATTAAGCTGAAGTTTTTTGATTTTTTCCATCATTTCCGCCATACGCGTGCTATCGGATGCACCGGGGCCGGTTTCAGCCATCATCGCACCGAGCTCAGCCTGCATTTTAAGCACATCGGAAAGCTGGCCTGCAGCATGGTAAGCACCGCCGATCCGGCCTGCTGCCATGTCCGGGATATGGGCAGACTGCCGATTTTTCAGCGGCCCGCTTCTGAGCAGGGTAAAGCAGAGTAGCGCAGAACCTGCAAGAAGGAGGAGCATCAGGCAATAGATCAGCCTGGGACGCCGTTTTAAAAGCAGATCTGCATGACCTGAAACCCGGCCCCGGGAAATGGAAAGCTGCCGGGTGAGCTGAGAGAAGATATTCATCGTTTTCATAAGGATAGGGAATTGATTAAAGCGGGTTTTTGGCGGTATTGGAAAGGTCCCTGTTTTCCAGGGTCTTCCATCCGGTGATGATTACCGCGTGGGGATTATTTTCCGAGCGTGCCGAAAGATCGCTCAGGTGGCCCTCGGTGAGCAGTGAACGGGTAATGACCGAACTCCTGCGGTCTATCCGCTGGGTTCCATAGTAGCGGAAATACCTGTTCTTTTCATCTAAGAAGATAGAATCTGCCTGAATGGTGAGCACTGCCGAAGAAGAAAGTACAGAAGAGAAAAAACTGCGTTCCTTCAGGTTGTTGTACTGCTGCGCCCCGCTTTCGTCAATCAGGTACATCGCCTGCCTCATCTGGTTCTCGATGTATTTTTCATCGGGGATGAGTGAAAAGAAAAGACTGTGGAAGCGGGCAATATGTGCCCGGTATTCAGCGGCCCTGTTCGCCTGCACATCCACTCTTTTGGCCATAATGGGAATATTGCCGTTATCGAGCAGATAGATGCTTTTTCTGGAATCGCTTACCTGCCGATAGGCAAAGAAAGACACTACCGAGGCAATAGAGAAGCACAGGATAAAACTTCCCAGGGAAAGGAAAGTAGCAAGGCGTACCTTGCTTTCGATATTCTTGATCAGCATATCCTCATCCTCCCATCGCCTGAGTGGCCATACTGCCCATCCTGCTTGCGCCGGATCCCATCGCGCTGGCTGCAGAACTCACTCCCGAGGTGGAGACGATCCAGGTGGAAATGCTCGGCACGGTAAACATGGTAAGGGCCCCGATGATAAAGGTGATGATCACCATGCCGAAGGACAGCACCCCGTTGGCAGCAAACCAGCCAAGTTTTTCCATGCCCGCCCCCGAAGGGCCAAGCAGCTCCTGGTACCGGCTGATTTCAGCTTCCAGGGCGTAATGCTGAAATAGGGAGGCCACATACATGACCAGAAAACCGATGCCCGAATACAGGTTGACCGAAACAAACCGGGCAATCCAGGTTGAAAAGGAATCCCTGAACATGGGCAGGATACTCGCTGCAACGGAAAAGGGGCCAAGTATGATGAGTATGGTGGAAAAAATGATTTGCATGATAAAGATCACATATACGCTGATCCTCAGTATCCATATCGCCAGGGTTTCCAAAAGCGAGGTGGCCAGTAGCTGAAGGCCGATCTGCAGGCGGTTGCGCATTTCCACAACCGGGTTCCAGACCTGGGAAAATCCCTCCTTGACCGAACTTTTTACAGATTCCCAGGCATGTTCATACCAGCTGTCAGCTTCCTTGCTGGCCACCTCGGTCTCTGCCTGGACCTTCAGAAGCTCATCGGCCACTTCCACCATCAGCTTTGCACGCTGCATGCGCAGTGAATTGATATTCTGCTGGCTGCCCTCAAAAAGCGCGGCAGTGCGTACCTCCACGACTTCTTCGGGAAAGGCAACCACCCTGGTAAAGACCGGCCACCAGAGGATGACCATGGCAAGGCCGAAGGGCCTGAGCAGGGGCATGATTTCCAGTCTTTTATCGCCCGAGATCATCTCATAGCTTTTAATGGCAAAAAAAATGAGCATAAAAATTGCGCTGAGTGCCTGCGCATCGGCAATAAAGGCATCATAATGGGTCCAGATGGTGGACTTCATCTGTTTTAAAAAATGCATCATCCCCTCCTCGTATACACCGTTCCCCTGCAGGAAATTAAAAGTATCCTTGAAAGAATCCGGCACCTGGACCGGGTTGGACTGCATAAAAAAACCGGCGGTGCCGGTCAGAAAACTTATGGTCTGCATAGTTATAGTTTTGAATGTTTTAAAATCCTGTCGGCTATTTCAATGTCCCCTTTTGCCCCCGGGCTGGTTCCCTGGGTATTATCCCTGATGGCGGACCTGGCCGAGGATATGGAGATATACTTCCAGGCCAGACGTTTTTTCTCGGACCAGGAAGCCTCCAGCCTGCGGTATTCCATGAGCAGCCGCTGATAGGACAGGAGCCGTTCACTGCGTTCAAGCGTACTTTTACGGGTAAGGGAAAGCCGCTCGGCAAGACTGTTGCGCTCTGAAGAATACCACTCGGACAGTCCCGAGGAAATCAGGTACTGCCTTTCCTTTTCTCCAAGATGGCCCAGGTCCAGGGGAGCCGGGCCGTTCAGGAGCGGAGAAAATTCATGACGGTAATACAGGTTCCATAAAGGATCAAGATCGCTGAGCATCCCCGAATACGCAGACGCCTTGATCAGGGCCTGCTGCCGAAGGGTATCACTGTGTAACCTGAAGCGCCTTTCACTTTCTGCCATGGCTATGACAAGACCTAAGCGCTGGGTCTGGGGCCCCGAGGGGCCGAGCGGTCTGAGGTCTGTTCTGGGATAGTTGGGGTGCAGGGCCCAGGTGAGCCAGTAATTGGGATTGAGCCCCAAAAAGCCCGGCTTGGGGGTAAACTTGTCCCGGTCCCATTGTTTGTAAACCATGCGCTCCTGCTGGTTGGTGACCGCGCCGTCGCTGATGGTCCGCTGTGCGCTGCAGAGCAGTACCTGCATGGCGATGAAAAGGGTAAATAGCAACTTTTTCATTTTTGTTTAAGTGTTTTAAGGTCTAACAGCAGATTTTCTACCATCCGCTTATCGGTATTGACAAACCCGCCAAAAGGGTTTACCGAGTGCAAAACACCCTTGACCCTGGCCCAGTACATGCATTTTTTGATACTGAACAGCAGTGCCCGGATCGTTTTGAGCTCCAAGGATATTTTTTTGAGCAGTGCATCGCGCTTTGCGAAATCCATCAGCAGGTCCTTCCCTTCCTTTAATATTAGCACGGAGACTTCCGCTGACAGCTTTAACCCACGGTTAGAGAGCTGCCGGCAGGTGTCCTCGGCAAAAGCAAGCAGATAAGGGGCGGCCACCGCCTGCCCGAGCACGGCCCTGCTTTCGCTGATAATCTCCAGGCTGAGCTGGCCTATCTGCCGGACGGCCATGGCACTTTTCAGTCCCTGGTCCACCTGGGTAAGTGAACTGAAGATGAGCTGTTCGGTCAGGATTACCGCGCCAAGGTTCAGACTGATCTCCTTCTGACGGCCATTGATGTCTTCAAGGCTTCCGATATGGAAAAGCTCGCCAGAGATCCTGGCGGCATTATTTTCCATCACGGCTTTCAAATGGCCCCGGTCCAGGATGATCCGCTGGGAAAAGCCCCTCTGGCAGAGCAGCAGCAAAAGGATGAGAATAGTTTTCATGGTCAGTTTTTTAAGGTTTTGACCCTTTGCAGGATATTTTCGATCAGGGACCGGTCGCGGTCCACAAAGCGGCTGAAAGGGCTTTTTTTGAGCTGGTATTTTTCCTTAGCCGCCCTGGCTACTAGGCAGAGCCCTTTAAGGGACCCATGGATAGACCGGAGTTCGTTTATCACATGGGCGAAAAGAAGCCTGCGGCCGCTCTGGCTCATCTGTCCCAGATCACCCGTACTCAGGATGATCCCGTAAAGAAACCTAAGCAGCATTTCTGCCCTTCGGGCAAGATCGGCCTGGGCCACTGCCACTAGCGGGATCAGCGCGGGATCATCACTGCACAGCCCGATCAGCTCAGATTCGCCCTGATGGATTTCCCAGATCAGGGGACGGGCTTCCAGGCCGGTCTGCAGAAAAGCCGCTGCGTTTCCCAGCAGAGAAAAGCGGGACCTGATTTCGCGGTAAGTGTTTTTCAGGCTTCCCATTGATGCACTGTGGAATTCTTCTGCCAGTGTAGATGCAGCCTGGTTGTCCCTGGCCCTGGACTGAAGGGAATGCTCCGATTTGCTCTCGGAGACAAGCTGGTGCAGCAGGGCAATATTGATCTGGGCCCAAGTGAGCTTATAGAGGAGCAAACAGAAAATAAGCATAATGAACTTTTTCATGGCCTGAGCATTTTGGCGTTTAACAGGATATCATCAGCGATACGCTTATCCAGATTGATAAACCCGCTGTAGGGATTTAGCGAATTCCAGAACCCGCGCTGCTTTGCCCAGTACATCGAGCGGTAGAGACCGTAAACCACCCCGCGAAGAATGCTCATCTGCCGGCAGATGCTTCCCAGCAGCCTGGCGCGCTCTCCCGAGTCCATCAGCCCGTTTTTTCCGCCTTTAAGCACAAAGGCGGAGACTTCGCTGGCAAGGGCTGTAGCCCGGGCCTTAAATTCCCTGGCCCCGCTTTCTGCAAAAAAAAGCAGGGCGGGATTATTTTCAGCAAGTTTCACCGCCCGCGAGGCATCAGTGATGATGTCCTGGGATATTTCATAGATATCTTTGATGGAAAGCAGCGAGCGCATCACTCCGGACACCTCGCTCAGCCCCCTGTATAGCCCTGCCTGCAGGTCATTTGCAAAGGCAAGCTGACCGGTGATCGCAAGCTGGGATCTCTGGATCAGCGTCAGTCTGTCGTTTGTCCTGTTGAGCTGAGAATTCATTGCCCCCGATCCTGCCGCCACTGCGGCCGAGACGGCCGGGTCAACATAGATCTGGGCAGAAGAAAATAATGGCCCCAAGAGCATTAAATAAATTAAATGGATCCTTGTTTTCATAATATACCGTTTGGATTGGATGAAGAATTGACCCGGGCGACAAAACCCTCAAGGGTCTCTCCCGAGGATTCCAGGTCTGCGATAAAGGCATCAAGGCCCTTATCATAGGACCCCTGCTTTGATATGTAGTGTTCGAGCGCCTGTTTTTCCGGCTTTTCGGTTGAAAAGGTGATATACTGCCGCAATGAGACCTCTACCCCGTAAACCTCTCCGGTCATTCCCCTGCGGATGTAGACTTCTTTGAACCTGGCCCGCCCGGCACGGTTGTCCAGGCGGTTAATGGTAAAAATTTTCTTCTGCTCGGTTTCACTCAGCGACAAAAGCGAGGCCACCTGGCCATAGTTTTCCCTGAATTTTCCCTGATCGAGCAGGCAGATGGTATCGGAATTACTGATGATGCTGTCCTTGATG
Source organism: Pedobacter humicola (assembly GCF_056490705.1). NCBI lineage: Bacteria > Pseudomonadati > Bacteroidota > Sphingobacteriia > Sphingobacteriales > Sphingobacteriaceae > Pedobacter > Pedobacter humicola. The sequence goes on from NZ_JBWJIG010000002.1 coordinate 156,506, forward strand.
ATGGGGTTACCGATGATATCCCCCAATTCCTGGGTGACCACTATGGCCTCCCCCCAGAACTTGCGGACGGTCTTGTACATATAGACCAGATAGGAGGCCATCAGTGGCGATGCGATCGCTTTCCACGCCTCCTCCAGAATAATGGCCTTTCGCTGGTGGTTCCGGTGCCTCATTTTTTGCAGGAAGACATCCATGATGATCAGGGTAACAATGGGGAAAAGGGTTTTATGCTCACGGATCGCATCGATCTCAAAAACGATGAAGCGCTCACTGAACAGGGAAGCATCAACATGCTGATTGAGCAGCTGGCCGAATTCGCCGCCGCTGCAGAATTTTTTGAGCACGTAGCGGTATTCATCCAGATCAAAACTGATCCGCTCCTGCTTTCTGATCTGCGCGATCTGGGTACAGGAGTAATGGTAGAAAGAATCAAAGCACAGTTCCCATTCTGGATTTTCCATCGCAAAATAATGGGCATAATAACCGGAGATCACGCTGGATATCACCGTGTCCTCCACCTGGGAAACTGTTCCCTCAGACCCTTTGAACAGCAGGGAAACCAAAGTTTTAATGAAATCTTTTTTTTCTATGTTATATTCTGCCATGGTAATGGCAAAAGGGTTCATGGTGATGGGATGCTGTTCGCTGTATGTCAGGTAGCGCCCCTTAAAATAAGCGCAGAGCCCACTATAGGAATGCCCGGTGTCCACGATCACCACATCCATATTATAGTGCATATACTGTTCGATGAGTGCGTTCATAAAAAAAGACTTTCCAGATCCCGATCCGCCAAGGACGAATTTGGAGCGGTTGGCAATCCGTCCGCTCCTCATGGGAAGATCAGCAGGGTCAATGCCCAGAGGGATGCCCCGCCGGTCGGTAAAACGGATCAGAAAACCGGACTGCTCGCTTTCCTGGAGCCGCTCCTTGAATACCAGGCAGGCCGCCGCCTCGCAGCTCAGCAGATACCAGTCATAGTCCTTTAGTGATATCCCGTTACCGGGAAGGACCGAGGAAAAGAGTTCGAGCTGGTTGTAAGCGTTCCTGGAAGGAATGATCCCAAGCTGAAACAGCGAGGATTCGACAAAGTTCACCGCCCTGGAAAGCAGCTCCGGGGCAGCGCAGAGCACCAGGTTATAATGTGCATGGATAAGCATCTGGTTTTCCCTTGCCACCTCTTCAAGAAGCTGATCGATATCCTCTACGCACATCTGGTTGGCAGGATCGGTCAGTCCGGCATGGCGCCTGCGTTTGAGCGACAGCCTGGACAGGGTTGAGCTTTGTGCAGGTATTTCGATGAGCTGGTTGTAGACCATGCATCTGTATTGCGGCACATGATGAAGGAAGGAGAGGTTGTCCATGGGAAAATCACTGAACGCCTTTCCATCGCTGTTTTGCTGATAAGTGCCGATCCTTGAAGGGAGATCGATGGCATCGGTATCGATGAAAGAGATGCTTTTGATACTTTTCCCCCCCTGCTCCAGGCCATTATCTCCGGCCAGAATATTATCCAGGGCTACGTGGGGGGATGAAAAATCCATAGCCAATATACGCCTGGTAAAAAGCTGGATCTGCCGGGCGCTGAGCAGGCTGGGCGAAAGGGAGTTCTGGGCGAGCAGGTCCATGATCTTATTGACCCTGGAGAGAAAATCACCCTGAGCGGAGGCCTCGTATACATAAAACCTTCCCTTCTTGATCAGTCTGGTCAGGGTAAGATAAGTATGGATCTTGGCAAAGGTCCTGCCCAGAAAATGCTCCTGGTAACTCTGCTGGAGAAAACCGCCCCCCCTGATTTCCCGGTAGCGCTCCATGGAAAAAATATCCTGTTTCTGGATCATGTGCCCTTCGCCCAGGATCTTGATGATATTGACCAACAGGTGGTGGAACTCCTGGTATGCAGAAGCATCTGCGGCATATTGCAGTACGGGGTTGACCATTTTTATCACGACCGAAAAATCCCCGCGCCCGGAGTACAGCAGGTCCACGCCTTCCGCGCTGATAATCCCAGAATAGGGAAGTTCAAAGGTTCTGTTTTTTGTTTTCATAGCTTATTTTTAGTCTTGAAGGCTGGATGAAAATGCCCCTGTCCCGCTGTCTGGAATGCAGTCCCTTTTTCTGCCGGTAAAGGATGAATGAAAACATCACCGGGATGCTCAAAAGGGTAACCGCTGAGCCCAGGTACATATTGACCAAGGCTCCGCTGAGCCCGCCGGACAGCAGTCCCAAAGCAAGGGCAGCGGCGCCCCAGGCGATAAATTTTCCTTTCAGCCCTTTATAGCTCAAAGGCTTCTGGAGGCCTTTATAGATAGGATACTGCCGCATAGCTATACTCCGAAAAATGCCTTGATCACCACCGATACCAGTACCAGAAAAATACAGGATCCGCCCCAGCTCATCACTTCCTTGCTGATGTCCCGGTCACCTGAGTTCCATTTGATGTAGACCATGACCCCTCCGATCAGACCGACTACCGCGCCGATGCCAAGGATCAGGTTTCCCACAGGATCCACATAAGCAGCGAGCGATGAGGTGGCCGCGTTGATACCCGTTGTTCCTCCCCCTTGAGCGAAGGCACCCTGGGAAATCAGTAGCAGCATTGCAGGGACAAAAAGGGCCCTTGATTTTAGAATTTTCATAAAATTGAATTTAATGGATGAATAAAAATGTTTATAGTCCGAACAGGCCACGAAGAAAAACCCCGGTCAGAAGGAGAAAAAGACAGGAATAAAACCAACCGGTGACCTGAGCATCAATATGGTGCCTGCCCGACTGCCAGTTGGCAAATACACGCAGTCCGCCAATCAGGCCCACGATCGCCCCAAGCACCAGGCTCAGATCTGAAAAACTGTAGTAATAGTCGTGAAGGGTGCCCGATGCCCGGTAAAATTCATTGATGCCCGGAGGATCCTGCGCGAAAGCACCAGTCCGGCCAATCCCTGTCAACAGCAGCAGAAAAGCCACAGCTTTATTAGCCTCGCCCATACCGCTGTGGATTTAAGAAGGGATCTGTGAGGAGTAAAGGATACTTTCTTTAAGGGCATCTCCCATGGCCTCTTTGAGTGTTATCCCTCCAGTTGAACTGATGGGCCCTGAACTCAGCAGTCCTTCGGGCAGACCTTCCCGCCCGGGAAAAGTGCCTTCACTGATCATGCCGGCATCCAAAGGAACGTCCAGATCAGCGATATTTAGCATCGGGGATGATCCTCTGGACGCAGGGCCTGATCTCCCCCCCCTTGACAGGTCGTAGGCCAGGTTGAGCAGGTAATAAAGAAAATAGCCCGCGCTCAGGCAGTAGATAAATTGGCTCCAGTTGTTCATTTTGATATATGTTTAGGATTTATTGTTAAGGTCTGCCTGTTTTTGGCAGATAATGATGATAGATCAGATCAAGCACGGGAAGGCTCCTTTTTAAAAATGCCGCACCTAAGCTCATCGAGCTGATGCGCTGAAAACCGATATGCTCGGTGATCCCCGCGCAGACCGGGGCAATCTGGCGGAGCACCCGGTCAGTTTCTTCCCGTAAATCATGGGCTGCCCTGGAACTGACCCTATTGGGCAGGAAAAGCAGGGAAATCCCTTTTTTAATGCGCCTGGAAAGACAGGCAAAATAAACAGAGGAATGCAGCGTCGGGACGTCATAACAAAATGGGATAACCAGCAGGTCGGCAGCCAAAAACAGCGGCACGATATCCTCATTATAGCCTTCAGAGGGAAATTCCACGAGTATAAAAGTCTCCGCTTCTGCACTGAGCCTGGAAATCAACAGGTTTGCACCGGAAAGGCCACAGGCAAAATACTCAAAGGGCAGGGAGTGCTCGAGAATTTTTGAGCGCTGATGAAACTGGTTCAGAGCACCATTGTCCCCTACTTCAATCAGGTAAACCCGGCGATGCAAAGAAGAGAGATAGCTTGCCAAAAGCAGCAGCAGGGAACTCTTGCCTGTCCCGGCTTTGGTGTTTCCAAATGCAATGACCATATGTTCCTTTTTTGTTTTTTTGACCCCTTTAGATAAACCGGTTTTCCTAACGCTGAAAAGCCCTGGCCTGCTCTCCCTGCGGGTTCAGGACGGAAGAAGAAGTTATCCTGGAGAGCTCCATGATCTGCTGGCTGTCAAAGAGCTGGCGTTGCCTGTGGTCGATCAGGATAAAACCGTTAACCACTGCGGATGAGAAAAGATAACAGATTTCAAGACCTGCCGCGCTGAAAAGAAAATCGGCCAGGTCCGAGCGGAATGCTTTGATCTTTTTTTTTCCTCTCCCCGCGCTTGCCTGATATACAGGAGAGGTTCTTCCGCTATGGAGCCCTAATGCCCCCGTGATCAGCGTGCGGATTTCTGCTGCCCTTTCATCGTCCCTGACAGCGGCCTGCAGGCTTCGCTGGAGACTAGCCGAAGGGAGCCGGAGAAAGGTCTTTCCGTACCTGCGGATCAAAAACTGTTGGTTATGTAAAAAAAAACGATAACCGCTTTTTTCAAAAAGGATGCGCAGTTGAAAAGTACTGCTGCAACGGTAATCCAGCAGACGGGAAATATCCTTTCTGAAGCCTTCGGCCTCATTAATCCCACATAGCCTGTTGAGATGTGTTATGGCCCGCACGCGGTCAAAGGAATCTGATATCTTGGTCCCGTCCGGCCGCACGTCAGTTGATACGATATGGAGGTGCCGGTTTTCGGTGTCGGTATGAAAAAAAACCAGATAGGGCTGCCGGGCATAGCCCATTTCAGCAAGCCATTTTTCCGCAACCGTTAAAAATGCATTTTTATGGATATCTGTGCCCCGGATGGAAAGAACCGCATGGAACTGATCGAAACGGCTTGTAGGGTTTAGCGATGCCACTGCGCCGAAATAATGTTCCAGATCCACGGTTCTTAGTGAAGAATAAAGATCCAGCAGTTCAAGGTTTCTCTTACAGAGCATTTCTGCATCACCGGCATGGACTTTATCCATATTGTAGCGGATGGCTGAAAAACCCACCGAGGTGGTAAAGAGTTTTACGATCATGGTGTTCATAACATTTTTTCTTTTCTGTCCATTCTGATCAGCAGCATCCTGATGGCTTTTTCCAGACAGGTGATATCGGCCTGGTATTCCATCAGGTATCTACAGGCATCTGCTACAGGGCTTCCGATAGATATTTCCCCTGTCTGTGCCAGGTGATCTTTGATCTCTGAGATACACAAGCTGATCCGGGCGATATCCCTTGCAATCTGCACAAATACATCAAGCAGTTTTACAGGGTCAACGTCCAGCAGGCCCCCATATACTACCTTAGCCCTGATCAGGTCAGAAACTGAAATATTAAGGGAAGTAGTGTAGGACATCAGCCGGCTATATTCCCCATCGGTCAGGTAGCAGCGGACCGGATTGGCCCTTCGGCCTCCTTCTTTTCTTTTTGCCATAATGTAGGGTTTTGGTAATGGGTTTTATTCTTTTGCAGCTTGGGGTATGCCGGCTCTTTAGCGTAAATATTGCTCAGATATGACCCTGCGGTAGAAATATCAGGCTTACCTCTGTTTCCCTTTTATCGCAGGGATCTGCTTCTCTCCGCTGCGGCTCATGCGTTTCCCTGTCATATGCTGTATTTTTTCATTGTAATCATTAAAGCCCCCGTAGAGTTCAGAGCGGTCAGCCGCCCAGGGAAGGTTTTTCAGAAATTCTCCGCTGGCCTTTTTCCCGGATGGGTCGTGGTCAAAAAAAAGCTCCACTGCAGAATAACCCTGCGCGAAGCGCATAGCGGGCTTTAAAAAAGCGACAGAATTCAGGATCAGCACGCTGGCGGCATCACCGGGATGTTCAAGCTTCCAGCTTAAAAAATCCATCATGCCCTCGAATACCGCCAGGCGGTTTTCCCCACTGATAAAGCGCATTGATTTTTTGCCAAGGCACCCTTTGAAATGGCTGTTTCTTACCTCCCATCCCCCCAGATCGGTCTGCCAGCCCGCAGCAAAGAGTTCCATGCGCCTGCCGTTTTCTTTTTTAATGGTGTAATAGACTTCCTTGATATACGGCCCGGCCACCTCTAAAATCCCTCGCTGGGACAGATAAGCGCTTATTGCGGGATTGCCGATACTTTCCCTTATTTCCCTGATCTGGTAGCTAGGGTGCCGCAAAGGCATTTCCATTTGCGCAGGCCTGATTGGTGGGGGCAACTGAAGGCTTCCTGAAGCCTCATTCAGTTTTCGCATGGCCTCACGGAAATCGCATCCCGGCCAGTAAGCGAGTGCAAAATCGATAACCGTTCCCCCCTTTGCCAGCCCATGGTCATACCAGAGGCCGAGCTTTTCATTTACACAGAACGATGGAGCGGTGTCATTTTCCCTAAGCATGGAGAGATAAAAAAGCTCTCCACCTGAACGCTTCAGGGGCTCAAAGCCAAGTTTTGAGAGCAGGGAAACCAGGTCGGTCTGCTCCCTGATCTCTTTGAGGTCAAAACGGTTGTCTTCCATAAGTCAATTTTCTTTATCGGGTAAAATCTGATCCCCTTATATAACCGGAAGAAAAACCAAGGCGTTGTGGTACACGGACATAAATAATGAGTAGGGAAAAGCGAGTAAAAGGTATCAGTGTAAAGGCAAAAAAAATGGGCATAACGCTGTGCGCCTGCCCATTGATCCTGTGGGTAGTGTACCCGTAGGTTATATATATTGTATTCCGGAACTACCCACGTCAGTCTGTACAGACCGGGCCCCATGGGCCTGCCAATGCGTTTTCACCTTTTTGACGTCATCTCAAGGCTTCGCAAAATTTCCCGCCGTAGCTGGGATAATGTTTCGTTCCTGCATGTCAAAGACCCTTCAGTCCGCCTATGCAGCAACGGTTGCTGTCTGCACACAGGGGACAGAACAAAGGTTTGACATGTGCACATTTTTCTTTGACAGTCCTGTAACACTACCCAACGATTTTTTAGCGGAACGCCCCTAACGCCCCTTGTAGCTAACATTTCCCAGAAATTTAAATATTCTTTTAAGCCACTAAAAGCTATGCAGACAAAAAAAATTAAGCCCACGACGGGGCCGGAAAAAGATTTAGAATGCAACCCTGTAAATCTTGCAGATCTATCTGACAGTCCGTTAACAGAACGTAAGGATTTTCAAACCCCTCATAACGGACCATAAAAGACACCGCCATCAGAGCGGTAACAGTTGGTCTTACAGCAATATCCGGTTGCCTGTAATTACTGCATCTGCCAGGGGGAACGGTAAATCATGGGATCGGTTCGTTGGGTAACCAAAGTGGCCTGCTAATCGGTCGCGATATTAATTTAGCCGCGGACAGTGGGCTATTATAAGTGTAGTCCTCTTTTTTTAAGATAAATCAGCAGTTCGGCCGCCCTGTCGGTTTGAAGCACTATTGGTTGATAAGCAATCAGCCAACCCCAGCTTTCCTCCTTTTCGTTTTTTTCCACCGCAAGGTCATCATCATGTCCCCCATTGAGTGATGGCCATAAACTGTTCAGCCAGATCAGGGGTTTATCTTTTGTTTCTTTTAAAGACCTTAGGTTAGCTAAAGTATCAGTATCAAAAATAGGCTGAATGATTGTTTTTTTATTTGACGCATAGTGCCATCTCTGCTTGATCTACTTTGGAGCATTTAAAACCTTTATGATTTTTGCAATATCTCGATGCTTAATTCCAACTTTTGCCAGTTCATCAAAATCTTCGAGGAAACCATCTCTGTATGTGATATTGGGCGTGTCTAACGGCAAGTCTTTATACTTTACATAAAATGCGTGCGCTTCTTTATAACGTCCTTTTAAAAGAAGCAGCAGCGGAAGGTTTGAATATGGGTATTTAAATAGAGGGTCGTATTTAATGCTCTGATGAAGATAATACTCAACGCCATCGAGTTTTTGCGTCAGGATACTAAACCAGGCAAGGCTGTTATAGTGACGAGACAACTGCTTTCTGACCACACTGTCTTGCGTCCGTTCATAAACGGCAGCATCGAGGCTGACCAGATTATAATAATAAGCGCGTGTATCGGCGTTTGATTTCAGGGAATCTTTACTGTATTTCATTAATGAGATCTGGTAGGTCTGAAGTTGGTCCGGATCTGACAGAAAAAGCAAACGGGTCTTGGTATCGGAGGTATATTGGTAAGCGGTCAGACTTATTTTAAGCCTGCTTCCAACATCACTTTTTGATGTGATCATGTGATCCACTAAAGAATCGGCCCGCTTGTGGTCATTTTCCTGAAGGTAAAACGCATAGTACCTTAAAACAGATCCGAAGCGCTTATCCTTTACCAACACTTTTATATTTTTCTTTTTCAGGTTAAATTCATTCCTGTCGGAATCCTGACTGGTGTTACCTTTAAACGGCGTATATTTTACTTTTGCATTTAAACTAAGGCCTCCGATAAGCAGTAGAAGAAGAAATAATATCAATTTAGATCTCATGTTATGACGGGTATACTGTCCAATGCTTTTTTTTAATACACTGGAATATCACAAAAGTAAACTTGTTATCTAGGATATCTTTACATCATTCGGTGAAAAAGTTATATCATTTCACTATTTGATGATCAATTTCCATCTCCAAAAAGATAAAGTAATACACATCGCTACTTCCACAATTCAAATCACATTAAAACGATTAATTCTTTATTGTTTATACCGCAGGAAAAGCACAAAAAACCACTTAATAAATCATCTTAAGTGGTTTAAACACATTTTTATTTAAAGAGATCTTTAATTCCAAAGTTCAACTATAGCGCTTGAGAAGGCGACTTGTTTATCGCCAACCCAATGCCGGAGCAACATGCTCCAAAATCGATGATAGCACGTGGATGTTGTAATCAACACCCAATGTATTCGGTATGGTGAGCAGCAGTGTGTCCGCTTCCTGTATGGCCTCGTCCTGAGCCAGTTCTTTAATAAGCTGATCGGGTTCGGCAGCATAACTCTTACCGAAAACCGCCCTTTTATCGGCTTCAATATAACCAAAGCTATCAGCTCCCCTCCCCTGTTGCCCGAAATAGTACCTGTCCTGATCGTTTACAAGTGGAAAAATCGAACGGCTTACCGATACCCTTGCTTCGCGCTGATGACTTGCATTTTCCCAGGCCTCTTTATACATCCTGATCTGCTCGGCCTGCTGAATATGGAACGGTTTACCGCTTTCGTCAAATTTTAGTGTCGAACTTTGCAGGTTCATGCCTTTTTCAGCCGCCCAGATGGCGGTTGCATTAGAGGCAGCTCCCCACCAGATGCGTTCGCGCAAGCCTTCCGAATAGGGTTCAAGGCGTAATAGCCCTGGCGGGTTCGGGAACATTGGATTCGGATTGGGCTCAGCGAATCCGACACCATGCAATTTATCCAAAAACTCAAGGGCTTTTTGGCGTCCCATGTCTGCATCGATTTCTCCTTCGGCAGGCTGATAACCAAAATGACGCCAGCCTTCAATCACCTGCTCGGGTGAACCCCGGCTGATCCCCAGCTGTAAACGGCCGCCTGAAATCAGATCGGCAGCACCGGCATCTTCCACCATGTATAAGGGGTTTTCATAACGCATGTCGATAACACCAGTTCCAATTTCTATTTTATTCGTTTTTGCCCCTATTGCTGAAAGCAGGGGAAATGGCGATGCCAATTGTTGTGCAAAATGATGGACACGGAAATAGGCACCGTCTACACCTATTTCTTCCGCAGCAACAGCCAGGTCGATGGATTGTAATAAAGTGTCGCCTGCGCTACGGGTTTGATATGAGGGATGGTCAGTCCAGTGCCCAAATGATAAAAATCCAATTTTCTTCATTATAGATGATTTAAAATCAAATGTAAGCATACAGCTGTTGCACACAGGTCACAGCCCGGTCAAAACGGAATTTACCGAAGTCCACAATTTTGTGGCTAGCTATACGAATGGGTAATTATTTGTGCAATCCTCTTTTTTTAAGATAAATCAGCAGTTCGGCCGGCCTGTCGGTTTGAAGCACTATTGGTTGATAAGCAATCAGCCAACCCCAGCTTTCCTCCTTTTCGTTTTTTTCCACCGCACGGTCATCATCATGTCCCCCATTGAGTGATGGCCATAAACTGTTCAGCCAGATCAGGGGTATATCTTTTGTTTCTTTTAAAGACTTTAGGTTAGCTAAATTATCAGTATCAAAAATAGGCTGAATGACCGTTTTTTTATTTGACGCATAAGAGCTGATCACCGCCTGCATATCTTTGTTCTTTGCATTTACAACCACCATCAGATAAGCATCGTTTGGAATGGTGTTTTTCGCGGTCAGTTCTCCATATGGGATGTTATCGCCCACGTTAACAATAGCCTGATCGATGGTAGAAGTTTCGCGCAGCACCTTAAATACCATATCGAGATGATCATTTCCTTTATCCACATTGATCAGGATTTTGCCTTTGGCCGCCAGCATCATCTCGCGCATAGTGGGAATCTGATGCTGGGTAAGGCGCCCAAGGCCATTTTTTAGCCTGAACTTTTTCAATTCTTCCAGGGTATAATTCCCTACCTTTCCCTTACCGTTTGTGGTCCGGTCGATGGTATTGTCATGCATCACCACCATCACACTATCACGGCTCATTTTCACATCGAGCTCCATCAGGTCAAAGCCTTTTTCGATGCTGTTGGAAAGTGCCTGCATTGAATTTTCGGGAGCGTTTCTCCAATCGCCTCTATGCGCAGCCACTAGGACCGTCTTGTTTTTCTGCTGAAAAACCGCACTGAGTTTTTCGGCCGGACGCTGTGCAAAGCAAACAGATGTGAGGGTAGCGAATAATAATAAACTGCTAAGAATACGGTAACGGTTTTTCATATGGATCAGAAATGGCAAAAACACCAGTTCAGACAAAGCTATCAACATTAGTTTAAGCGGGTGTTCGCTATATGTTAATTTAATGTTCATCTTTTTAACAGTACGGCAGATCGCTCCGTTCAGGCATATTATTTATTAACGCATTAATAATAATGATGGAATATAGCATAGGAATTAGCCCCTTAACTTTGTAGCGGAAAAGAAAATAATAGGATCTCATCAAAAATGAACAGCCATTGGACGAATGATAAAAGCCGTTGGTCGAGAATTACACTGCGTTGGTATAAAGATCGATTTAATGCTGCAACGTTTTGCCCTTCCCTGCGTCTCATTATCAAAACAATCACAAAAACATTTTATAAAAATATAAATAACAGCATTATGAAAACTTCAATCACAACCCTAACAAAATCTTTATTGGCAGCTGTAATATTAAGCGCTTCAATCTTCTCTACTGTTGTATCAGCAGAAGAAAAACAACCCGTTAAAATCTCTGCTCCAAAAAACTTCGACAAACTTATAGTAAGTGGAAACGTAGAAGTTACCCTGATCCAGAACGGCAGAGAGGGCGTAAGTTATAACGATGACAATACCGGTAAAGTAAAAGTGATCCAGGATGGATCGGCCCTAAAGATCACTTCAGCAGATAACAGCCCTGCAAAAATTACCGTTTATGTAAAAAACATTTACCGAGTACAGGCTTCGGATGATGCTGTTGTAAAAACTGATGGCAAACTGGAGGTAAAATATCTTCAGGTATTTTTAAAAGGAAATGCACTTGCGCAGATCAACTCTAAAACAGAAAGTTTATATACCGTAATGGAAGAAAATGCAGACCTGAAATTGACAGGTGCCACAGGTGACCACATTCTTGTAATGGGAAGTACACCAACATTAAACCTGGACAGGTTTGCCGCATTAAAAACAGAAATGAGCGCACCAAAAACAGGTGACATCCAAACTGCTTCTTTAGCAAAATAAAAAACAAGGCATTTTTCTTTTTTAAAAGCGACAATCGATTTGTCGCTTTTTTTATGCGCGGTAAAAAGCAGTTTATATTTTTCCAGGTACAAAACATATATTTACCATCAAATCTTATAACGCTCACTTGATAAATGAAAAGTATCTGGAAAATTTTATTGGTTTGCAGCTGTGTTTCCTGCCATTCGAATTCAGAAAGGAAAGACACACCAATTGTTCCCAAGACAGTTGAAAAACCTGTTTTAGCTAAAAAAATCAATAAAAATGAACCGTTGTCAAATGACATCATGGAATTTGTTAACTACAACGACGATGGGGATTATTTTTTGCTGAACGCAAAACGGAAGGATAAGACGTTTTCTTTTATCAACGACAGCAACGACGACAGAAGTCTTTTGAGGGGCGACATGATTGAGATCAGCTGGAAAAAGGACAGCATCTCTATCGCAGGCGACGGTGAAACAAGAGTAGAAGCCGAACGGATCGTTTCAGTAAAAAAAATAAAGGATGGAAATGTTTCCAGGTTTAGAAAAGCCTATCCTCAGCCGCTCAAATACACCTGGCCACAGGAAGAGCAATATACTAGATCATACCTGGACAAGCTTTACCTTCTCACTGAATATTATATTGCAAATTCGGGCAATGCGCTCTTGAAACAGCAGATTAAAAACAAGGGGGAGCTGAGCTATTCGATAGAAAAACAGACCAGGGAAAACAAAGAATACATCCTGATCGGGATAGCTACGGTAACCGCGCAGCATGCAGAAACAGTTCAATGGTTATACTTTGATAATGACCGGGACCTGTTATACGAGTATGATCTGCATCAGGACCGTTTGGTCAAATATGAACAAAATCATTAGATTAGTGTTAAAAGGATAGGTAAAATGATATGAAAATATCGGATTTATGTATCGTTAACTACAGATGGGCAACCGGATAAAATATAATCAAAAAGGATCAGGATGAATGATTAAGAAAGTACCGCAAATGGATGTAATAGCAATTTTGAAAGAATTTAATGGAATTTATAATACAACAGATAAGGCATTCCATTTCAGCATAAAAGATAGCTGCGATCAATTACGCAAATCCGGCTGCCTCCCGCTATATCCCGCTATTGAACTAAAGTGCCTGCCGTTAAAAAAGAGGTTCATCACCAATTAAAAAAATTGGAACTCCATGAAAAACATCGATAAGCACAATATAGAACATACTACCCCTCTTCCATCGATCTACAGCCTTTTCGAAAATGCAGTTAGATATTTTCCAAAAAATGCTGCCGTATCGTTTGGAAATGAGCAGCTGAGCTATGAATCTTTGTTGGGAAAAGTACAGAGCCTGACTGAAAAAATCATAAGATCCACCACTGAAGAAGAACTGATCGGCATAAGTACCACCCGTTCTGTTGACATGATCATCGCAGTGCTAGCAGTGCTTGCATCAGGAAAAGCTTATGTGCCATTGGACCCAGCTTATCCTGTACAGCGGCTTGAGCAGATGGTCACAGACTCCGGCATAAAAACCTGTCTGGCACCGGAACAGGAAGAAAAATTCTTTAGCAGGTTGGGGCTAACCTGCACTTCCGGTCTATCCGCTCAAGGAAAGGATGAGAACGCTCCTTCTAAAAAGCAGAATCCGAATATATACGTCTTGTATACTTCTGGCTCTACCGGCAGTCCCAAAGGAGTTTATATGACCCAGGCGGCGATGTCCAATCTGATTTTGTGGCAGCAGCAGCATTCCGTTGCCGGCCCTGACAGCAGGACGCTGCAATTTTCCCCGCTGAGTTTTGATGTGTCTTTTCAGGAGATCTTTGCTACACTTACCACCGGTGCTACATTGGTTCTGGTAGGAGACAACCTCAGATTGGATCCGGTAAATCTGCTAAAATATATTAATGAAAAACAGATCGACCGCATTTTTCTTCCCTTTGTTGCCCTGCAGTTTCTCGCAGAAGCAGCAAGCAGCACCCGCAACTTTCCGCAGAGTCTTAAGGAGGTCATCACCGCGGGTGAACAATTGAAGATCACGCCTCAGGTCAAAGCATTCTTTGGTGGCCTGGATAACTGTACCCTTTACAACCAGTACGGCCCAACCGAATGCCATGTGGTTACACAGCTCACGCTCAGTGGCCCCGCAGATTACTGGCCACTGCTGCCAAACATCGGAACACCCATATCCAATACTAAAATTTATATTATAGACCAGGATAAAAACCTGCTTCCCCAGGGAGAAACAGGTGAACTGGCTATCGCTGGGATCAGCCTTGCTGCCGGTTACCTGAACCGACCTGAACTGACAGCAGAAAAATTTGTACAGATTAGTGTAGATGGTACCAATCAGAAAATGTACCGCACAGGTGACCTTGGATCAATCCTCAAAGATGGAAGCATCCACTTTCAGGGAAGAAGGGACGACCAGGTTAAAATCAGGGGTTACCGAATTGAGCTCGGAGAGATCGAAGTGCAGCTCAATGCCATCGAAGGGATCAAACAGGCTATAGTTATTGCTAAAAACGATGCGGCCGGTCAAAGCAGGCTGCTTGCATATCTGGTATCCGGCAATGGAACCCAACATACCGTACAGGTACGGAAATACATGGAAGAGAGACTGCCTGATTACATGATCCCTTCCTTCTTTATCTGGATGCAGGACCTGCCCAAGACCAGCAGTGGCAAAGTAGATAAGAGCGCCCTTCCCCAACCAGAGCGCAGCCGCCCCGAACTCTCTGTTTTATACAGCGCGCCTAAAACAGCTGATGAAAAGAAAATTGCAACTATCTGGTCTGCTGTGCTGGAGCTCGATAACGTAGGCACACACGATAATTTTTTTGAACTCGGCGGGAACTCCATGCTGGCGGTTAAAACGGTCTCGCTGCTGCGCTCGGCACACCAGATGGAATTACCGGTCACAAAGTTATACCAGTTTCCAAGCATTAGCCAGATCGTAAATTATTTTAATGCCGAATCCGGTCGGAAGAACAAAAGAAAACCGGCGCAATCTGCAGACCCAGGACAGCCAGTTGCGGTTATCGGCATGGCACTAAGGTTTCCCGGCGCAAATACTGTCGATCAACTATGGGATGTGCTGCGTAAAGGCAAGGAAACGACCAGCTTTTTTAGCAAGGAAGAACTGGACAGCGCTATACCAGAAGAGATCAGAAATGATCCTGACTATGTTCCCGCAAGGGGTATTATCGGGGATGCAGAATTATTTGACCCTTTATTTTTCGGCATCAATCCCAAGCTTGCAGAAGCGATGGACCCCCAGCAACGCATCTTTTTGGAGATCAGCAGGGATGTACTGGAGAAGTCAGGTCATCTTCCCGCTGTTTATGACGGGCTGATCGGTGTATTTGCCGGATCAGGAAATAACAGTTATTATCAGCATAACGTTTCAGGAAATACCGGACTCATCAGCCAGGTCGGAGCTTTCCAGGTGATGACGGTAAACGAAAAAGATTATATTTCTTCCAGGACAGCGTATGAGCTTGACCTTAAAGGCCCTGCAGTAAGTGTTTTTTCCGGATGTTCAACATCCCTACTTGCGGTGTCCCAGGCTGTAGAAAGCCTGCGCAAAAACCAGTGCGATGTGGCCATTGCGGGCGGGGCAAGTATTACCTCTCCGCTTAAAAGCGGACATATTTACCAGGAGGGCGCAATGTTGAGCAAAGACGGGCATTGCAGATCATTTGATGCAGATTCTACAGGTACCGTTTTCAGTGACGGTGCCGGAGTAGTCCTGCTAAAAACTCTTTCAGCTGCAAAGCAGGATGGAGATACCATTTATGGAATTATCAAAGGGACGGGCGTAAGTAACGATGGTAGCAATAAAGGCAGTTTTACCGCACCAAGTACCGATGGACAAGCTGCAGCCATCGAAATGGCTATCCATGAAGCGGGCATCGATCCTTCAACACTCTCATATATCGAAGCGCACGGAACTGGAACGCCATTGGGCGACCCTATTGAAATCGAAGGTTTAAAGCAGGCATTTGGTAAACAGAAAACCCAACAGTATTGTGCAATCGGTTCCATCAAAAGTAATATGGGACATATGACCGCTGCAGCAGGTGTGGCTGGCCTCATTAAAACCGTTCTCGCATTATATCATAAAGAGATTCCGCCTTCGATTAATTTTGATCAGCCCAACCCCAACATTGATTTTGATTCATCACCGTTCTATGTCAATATAAAATTAAAATCCTGGCAAACAGATTCGGTCAGGCGGGCCGGCATCTCTTCCTTTGGCGTTGGGGGGACCAATGTCCATGTCGTGGTGGAAGAATATGATCATCCGGAAACAGTAAATGATAAACCCGGAAGAACAAAGCAGATCATTGGCTGGTCTGCCAAAACGCCCCAAAGCCTACTGGCCTACAGAACGGAACTAAAAAAATATACAGCTGGCCACCCGGAGCTGAATATCGCTGATCTGGCCTATACCCTGCAGTCAACAAGAGAAGATTTTAATCACCGGGTTTTTATCGTTACAGGTTCAAATAAAGAGCTGATAACAGCGCTGGATCAGATACCTGCAGCAACACAGCCACTAAAGAACCTACCTGGAGAAACAGTATTCCTGTTTCCCGGACAGGGTTCACAGTACCTGAATATGGGTACTGAACTTTATCAGCAGGAAGAAATATTCAAAAAAGCGGTCGATGAATGTGCAGGGATCCTAAACGCTTATCTGGACGGGGATATCCGTAAAGTAATTTACGCGGAAAGTAACCCTGAAACGGAGGCCAAAATCAGCGACACCAGATATACCCAGCCTGCGCTCTTTGTGATCTGTTATGCTCTTGCCAGATTATGGATGAGCTGGGGCATACAGCCCTCCATACTCTGCGGACACAGTATTGGTGAATACGTGGCAGCACATCTGGCGGGTGTATTTTCACTGGAAGATGGCCTGAAACTGATCGCGGCACGCGGAGAGCTGGTGAGCAGGCTTCCCGGAGGAAGTATGCTGAGTGTACGTGCCCCTTATGAGGCCATAGAAAAAACCCTGCCTTCAACACTTTCTCTAGCGGCGGTAAACAGTCCCACAATATGCGTAATTGCAGGCAAAGATGAAGATGTTGCAGCTTTTCAACAGGAACTCGACCGAAAAGAAATCCTTAATAAAAAACTGCTGACCAGTCATGCCTTTCATTCATCAATGATGGATCCCGTACTTGATGCATTTGCAGAGGTGGTCGGACAAGTTACATTGAACAGGCCTCAAAAACCTATTGTATCCACAGTAACGGGAAAATTTCTAACCGATGCCGAGGCACAGGACCCTGCCTACTGGACCAACCATCTCAGAAGAACTGTACTTTTTTCTCCGGCGATCGATACCATCCTGAAATTGGAAAACCCACTGCTTATTGAGTCGGGCCCGGGGAATACCTGTACAACCCTTGCCTGGCAGCATGGAACAAAAACTGCTTTTAATGCAGTTGCAAGTATGGATAAAAAGGAACTATCGGGAGCAGCGGATTCCATTTTACATGCACTGGGGAAAGTCTGGCAGCTGGGCTTAAATCCTAACTGGTATGCTTTTTATCAAAATCAGAAAAGAAAGTTAATCGAGCTGCCAACCTACAGTTATGATAAGAAAAGATTTTGGGCAGAACCGGAACAACAATCAAAAGCGATCAACCAACCCATAACAGAAGGAAAAACTGCCATGAGGAAAGACATATTGATAGAAAAAATAAAATACATCGTTGAAGAGGCTTCGGGAATTGAGATGGATGGTGTCACACCTGAAATGAGCTTCATCGAGATGGGTCTGGATTCACTTCTGCTGACACAGGTGGCCATTATTCTAAAAAAGGAATTTGGACTTCCTTTAACTTTCAGACAACTGAATGAAGAATACGCTACCCTGGATGCATTGGCGGCGTTTGTAGACCAAAGCCTTCCTCCGGAAAAGATAGCTGTGGAGTTATCTGTGCCGTTGCAAAATCCTATACCTCAGCCAGCGGGTAGTTTTATCCCATCAGACTCCGCACTGGGCTTGATTGCCCAACAGCTTCAATTGCTATCCAGACAGGTAGAATTGATGCAGGGCAGTGGACAGGTGGGTTCTGAGATCAGCAGTATCAATCATGTCGGGGCACCGGTAAAATCTTCCCCATCGTTTTTATCTGCTAATACCGCATCACAGGACCTGTCTTCATCAGGCCTTTCGGCTGAAGAGCTTGCAGAAATTAAAAAACCCTTTGGTGCTTTAGCGCGCATAGAAAAACAGGCAAGCACGCTGCCACCTGCCCAAAAGGATTTTCTTGACAGGTTAACAGCGCGTTACAACAAAAAAACATCAGGAAGTAAGGATTTCGCACAAAAAAACAGGGCACATATGGCCGATCCAAGAGTTGCTTCCGGATTTAACCCCAATACCAAAGAAACCGTTTATTCCATTGTGACCAATAGATCCCTTGGTAGCCATTTATGGGATATCGATGGCAATGAATATATTGATGCCCTGAACGGATTTGGCTCCAATTTACTGGGCTACCAGCATCCTGTGCTAAAAGCAGCTGTACTGGACCAGATTGAAAAGGGATATGAGATAGGCCCCCAGCATGAACTCGCCGGTGAAGTCGCTGCACTCATTTGTGAGTTTACAGGTTTTGACCGGGCAGCGCTATGTAATACAGGTTCAGAAGCTGTACTGGGTGCGATGAGAATAGCAAGAACAGTGACCGGACGCTCCTTGATCGTATCTTTTTCCGGTTCTTACCACGGGATCAACGATGAGGTCATTGTAAGAGGCACAAAAAAATTAAAAAGTTTCCCCGCTGCTCCGGGTATTATGCCGGAGGCGGTGCAAAATATGCTGGTGCTGGATTACGGAACAGATGAAAGTTTACAGATCATCAGAGAAAGGGCCAGTGAAATTGCTGCCGTCCTGGTAGAACCGGTACAGAGCAGAAGGCCCGAGTTTCAACCTGTGGAGTTCCTGAAAGAATTACGGGAGATCACCCTCCAATCGGCAACTGTACTGATATTCGACGAGGTGATTACCGGCTTCAGGGCACATCAGGGAGGTGCGCAGGCCATATTCGGCATCCAGGCTGATCTGGGTACCTATGGCAAAGTGATCGGTGGCGGAATGCCTGTTGGTGCCATTGCAGGTAAAAGGCAATTTATGGATGCACTGGATGGCGGTTTCTGGCAATATGGTGATGACTCCTTCCCTGAGATCGGCGTAACTTACTTTGCAGGCACATTTGTAAGACATCCCCTTGCCCTGGCCGCAGGCAAAGCTTCCCTCCTGTTTATGAAGGAAAAGGGAACAGCGTTGCAGAACAATTTAAACCGGAACACCAGTTATCTGGCAGGTTTATTGAACGCTACAGCAGAAGAATTCCGTCTTCCGGTTTATGTTGCTTATTTTGGTTCTCTGTGGAAAATCAAATTCAATGAAGAGTACCCTTATAGTGAGCTGTTATTTACGCTCATGCGTGATAAGGGCATCCACATCTGGAGTGGTTTTCCATGTTTCCTGACCGTGTCGCATACCATGGAGGAAATCGACATTATTGCAGCAAAATTCAGGGAGAGTATTGAAGAACTGATAAGCGTGGATTTAATTCCGCTAACTGAGGGTTCTCCGGTAAAATCAACTGCAACAATCCAGGCACCTGTGGTCGGCGCAAGGCTGGGCAGGGATCAGGCAGGTGACCCTGCCTGGTTTATCACGGATCCGGAAAATCCCGGTAAATACATCCAGGTGCAGGCCAAGATTTAACAAATGATAGAGAATAGAGATAATTTAATTTATACAAAAGTGGATTTTGATCCTTTTGCATCAGGAGAAGTGCTCAATATCGCTCCCGCTACTGAACCGCAAAAGGAGATCTGGACGTCCTGCATGCTCGGAGGAGAGGATGCCAGCAGAGGGTACAACGAATCTGTATCCCTGCGATTGAAGGGCAATGTCAATTTAGGCTTTCTCGAAAAAGCACTTGAACTTCTGATAGACAGACATGAAGCCCTGCGGTCTGCTTTCAGCCGGGATGGCTCTACCATCATTATCCTTGACCATGTCAGCAATTATTTCTCCTCTACTGATCTTTCTGCCCTCGCTGCGGACGAACAGGAGAAGAGTATAGAACATGACATCCTCGAAGATGCCCTGCATGTGTTTGACCTGCTCAACGGACCACTATTTAAAGCCGGCATTCACAAGCTTTCCGATCAGGATTATCACTTTACCTTCACAGGACACCATATCGTATGCGATGGCTGGTCGCTGGGCGTTATTTTACAGGACCTCAGCAAATTTTATTCAGTGCTGGCAGGACATTATCCGCCAGCCCTGCCAGAGGCCAAGCCCCTCACGGAATTTGCCAGGGAGCAGCTTGTTTTTGCGGACAGTAAAGAACGGCAAGCCATCGAACAGTACTGGTTAAAACAGTATGCCAAAGATCTCCCTGTGATGGATATGCCTACTGATCGTCCACGTCCCGCAGCGCGAACATTTAAAAGCAAAAGACTGGATTTTCACCTGGACACCGATCTGGTACAGGGATTAAAGGAAATAGGTAAAGCAGAAGGCTCAAGTCTTGTACTTTGTCTGTTATCGTCCTTTGAGATGTTTCTTCACCTGGTTACCGGACAAAAAGATATCGTGGTAGGTTTACCAGCCTCCGGCCAATCAATCACGGGCAACTATAACCTGGTGGGACATTGTGTCAACCTGCTTCCGCTGAGGAGCCGCCCCGGCAAAAACTGCAGTTTTAAAGAATACCTCAAGATCAGGAAGCCAGGGATATTGGACGCTTTTGACCATCAGCAGATCACCTGGGGAAGCCTGTTGCGCAAATTGATAGTTGCAAGAGACCCATCCCGGATACCGCTGGTACCTGTAGTGTTCAATGTGGATATGGGACTGGATGACGGGGTGTCGTTTGAGGGACTTGACTATGAGTTAATCAGCAATCCACGGGAATACGAAAGTTTTGAACTCTTTATCAATGCCAGCGGCTCAGAAAAGTCCCTTACGCTTGAATGGTCTTTCAATACACAGTTATTTGATGAAAGCACCATCCGTCAGATGAATGAAGGCTATGAGCAGATCCTCAAATTTATTGTTATGCATCCCTCGGATAAGATCAGCGATCTGCTTGTGCCCGGCACTGCAAATTATCTGGGGCAGGCTGTATTCAATAGGACTACCGCAGCCGACAGTAAAAAACATGTCAGCATCTCCGGGGAGAAGAAAGCGCTGAACACCCTCAGCATACAACAGCTGTTCAACAATGCTGCACAGCGCTATAAGGATAAACCAGCGATTAGTTTCAAAGATGAATCCATCAGTTACAGCAACCTTAATGTCAGGGCTGAAAACCTGAGCAGGGCCATTTTACATTTTGCCCCCAATGAAGATATTATCGGGGTCAGTACGACCAGGGATTTAAATATGGTTGTTGCGGTAATTGCGATCCTCAAAGCGGGAAAAGCCTATCTTCCATTGGATCCTACCTACCCCGAAGACAGGCTCATCCAGATCATAGAAGATTCCGGACTGAATTTTTGTGTGGCAAGCGCCATAGAGAATAAGTTTTTCAGTAAACTTGATCTTGAAACCATAGATTTCGACCGTACTTACAGCCTGCCCGTACAAACTCTGCCCTTTGAAAACCCCAATGTGTACGTACTTTATACCTCCGGCTCTACCGGGAAACCAAAAGGGGTATACCTCACACAGCTTGCGGTGGTCAACCTGATCCTCTGGCAGAATAACAGCTCGATCGCTAATGCAGACAGCAAAACGCTACAATTTGCCCCTCTTACATTTGATGTATCCTTTCAGGAGATCTTTGCCACCCTTACAACAGGAGGACAGCTGATCCTGATAGATGATGTGATGCGGCTGAATCCCGATAATCTGCTCGAAAAGATCGAACGGGATAAAATCAACAGGATATATCTGCCTTTCGTGGCACTTCAATTTCTTGCAGAAACAGCGGGAAGCATTGGAACATTCCCTTCTGCCCTGCAGGAGGTCATGACGGCAGGAGAGCAGTTGAAGATCACACCACAGGTTGAGAATTTCTTCAAAGCAATTCCCGGCTGCGTCCTCTATAACCAATATGGTCCTACGGAATGCCATGTGGTCACACAATTGAAACTCAGCGGAGATCCTGCCAAATGGCCGGGTCTGCCAAATATTGGTAAACCCATTGACAATACAGAAATCTATATTACCGGTGAAAATATGGAGATCCTCGATGAGGGAGAAACCGGGGAACTGTGCATTGCCGGAGCAAGCCTTGCTTCAGGATATTTGAATAAACCTGAGCTCACCGGTCAGAGATTTTTACCACTAAATCCTGGGGACAGCAGTCAGACCCTTGTATACCGTACAGGAGATCTGGCCAGGGTTTTAAGCGACGGCAACCTGGAATTTATCGGCCGTAATGATGACCAGGTGAAAATCCGGGGATACAGGGTTGAGGTCGGTGAGATCGAAGTGATGCTCAACCGTGTGCCGGGGATCGCGCAGGCCGTCATTTTAGCAAAAGAAGATCACAACGGCCAGAAAAGACTGGTGGCGTATATTTCATCTGCTAACGGGCAGGAAGATACCGCTTACGTAAGAGCGGAAATACAGCAGAAATTACCGGTATATATGATTCCTTCAGTATTTGTATGGATCAAGGAATTTCCACGGACAGGCAGCGGCAAAATTGACAGGCTGGCGCTCCCCGTGCCAGATCAGCTTCATTTTGCCAACCAGAGCACTTGTATTGCGCCGCAGACTGATACTGAAAAACAAATCGCAAAAATCTGGGAAGAACTGCTCCAGATTAAGGATATCGGAATAGATGATAACTTTTTTGAAATGGGGGGACACTCCCTGATCGCGGTACAGTTCATGATCCAGATTGAAAAGACCAATGGTCATGGCCTGCCCCTGGCTACCCTTTTTGAATATCCAACAATAAGAACTCTGGCCAGATTATTTGACGGACAGAACAGACCAACAGCCTATACCCCGCTGGTGCCGATCAAACCTTCCGGCTCAAAAACGCCTATCTATATCGTTCACGGTGGTGGATACAACGTGTTAAACTTCAGCGGCATCGGATTACACGTGGATACAGATCAGCCTGTATTTGGTATCCAGGCACAGGGGCTTGATGGTATCGGGGAGCCAATGGACAATATGGAAGATATAGCAAGGTACTATATCGAAAGTATCCTCGCGCAGAACCCCACAGGCCCATATGCACTGGCAGGATATTCGTTTGGCGGCTATGTGGTGATCGAAATGGCGAGGCAGCTGCGGCTGATGGGACATGACATCAAACTACTGGCTATTTTTGATACCAATGCGAAAAATCTCGATTTCCATGGAAATGGGATGGGCGTGTATGTAGAGAAAATAAAAAAACAACTGCCAAAATTCTGGTGGATAGTGAAATCATTTTTCCGTAACCCCAAAAAGACCCTTACATACCAGGGCTACTGGCTTTCTAAAAAAATAAACTTTATACCGGGAATGGACACTGCTGCGGAACACCCTGACGGTGCAATTTATGAGATCATGCGCAGGATTGATGAGAAATACGAGATTGCTTACCAGGCCTATAAACTTACTCCTTTTGATGAAAAAATTCATCTGTTCAGGGCAACAGACAACATTTACTTTGTGGAAGACTATAAGTACCTGGGATGGAAAAAATACGCAAAAAAGGGAGTTGAAGTTTATGATGTTCCCGGAGATCACAAAACCATGCTCCTGGCCCCGAACGATAAATCCTTTGCCAGAAAACTGCAGGAAGTATTAGATAACGTTTCATAAGTAAAAGTATTGAAAAACTATTATCTATACTGCGGGGATATCAATCTCAAACCCTATAACCGGCCTCCCGACAGATCTGAAGGAATGATTAATATCTGGACAATAGATATCAATGCTCTGCTCCCTGGCCTGGCAGGGCTGAAGCAATTACTAAATCAAGAAGAAATAGTCCGTGCCGCACGTTTCAATCAGGAAAAAGATGCGCAGCAGTTTATCATTACCCGTGCTGTATTAAGGATACTGCTGGCAGATGCACTGGCTTTGGATCCAAAGGAAATTGATATTACTACCGCTCAAAATAAAAAACCATTCCTTGCCAGGTACAACGGAGTTCATTTTAATATATCTCACTCAGCTAACCGGGCTGTGATTGCCATTGCAAAACAGGCGGTAGGAATAGATGTGGAATTCCTGAAAACCGGTTTTGAATATCAGTCTATCGCAGAATATGCATTCTCGGAGACAGAATCGGTCCATCTACAGAAAAGTAATCATCCGCATTTGGAATTCTTTCGCCTGTGGACCAGGAAAGAAGCTTTTCTGAAAGGTCTGGGAACTGGCTTGATCGATGACCTTAAACTGATCAGCTGTATAGCGGCCAGCAATGAAATTCCAGCGGTGATTGGGACCGTAGCCTGCGACTGGGAAGTGAACACCTTGGTACTCGGGCCCGCTTATATCTTGAGCATAGCATTTGAGCGGGCTTTCTCCTTCCATCAAGTCAACCTGTTTGATTTTTCTTTTGATGCCTGAGGACAGCGGCAAACACGGAATGCATCAAGAAAATACCTTTGGAATGTGCTCATGAATATAAAAATGCCAGGATTAATCCCGGATTCCCCAAGACACCAATGCCCATTCAAAATGTTTAAAACGGCCTGTTCGATAATAGATAATATGTGATTTAAGCAACACCTTTTGTCTTGAAGAATCTATGAAAGCATATTGTTAAAGTATTGCTGTATTGGAACACCTCCATAATCTTTTAAAACCGGTATAAAAGCATCCCTATTGGCCGATTTATAAAAGCTGTTCGTCGAGAAATACACTGCGTTGGTATAAAGCGCGAAAAACCGCTGCAACGTTTTGCCCCTACCAGCGTCTCATTATCAAAACAACCACAAAAACATTTTTTAAAAATATAAATAACAGCATTATGAAAACTTCAATCACAACCCTAACAAAATCTTTATTGGCAGCTGTAGTATTAAGCGCTTCAATTTTTTCCGCTACTGTATCTGCAGAAGAAAAACAACCTGTTAAAATTTCTGCTCCAAAAAACTTCGACAAAGTTGTGGTCAGCGGAAACGTAGAAGTTACCCTGATCCAGAACGGCAGAGAGGGCGTTAGTTATAACGACGACAATACCGGTAAAGTAAAAGTGATCCAGGATGGATCGGCCCTAAAAATCACTTCAGCAGATAACAGCCCTGCAAAAATTACCGTTTATGTAAAAAACATTTACCGAGTACAGGCTTCGGATGATGCTGTTGTAAAAACCGATGGCAAACTGGATGTAAAATATCTTCAGGTATTTTTAAAAGGAAATGCCCTTGCGCAGATCAACGCTAAAACAGAAAGTTTATATACCGTAATGGAAGAAAGCGCAGATCTAAAATTAAGCGGTTCTACTCAAACCCACAGTTTGGTAATGGGAAGTACACCAAAATTAAACCTGGATAAATTTGCTGCCTTAAAAACAGAAATCAACTCACCGGCAACCAGCACAACACAAACTGCTTCATTATCAAAATAATCAGCCAAAATATAATGCTAAAGAGCGATGGAAATAATCCATCGCTCTTTTTTTGTTCATCCAGTGCCTGTTAATAAATCGTTTTACTTATTTTTACCTCATATAAAAAAATCTACATCACGAATAATACATTCAAAGTGGATGGATAGCCAGATATCTTTCCAAAAAATGTTATTTTGCCGCGTCCCATGGAAATTTTAAAGATGAAAAAATATACCTACGCATTACTCAGCACCATCTGTCTGCTTGGCATCTGCATCAATCCTGCAAATGCTCAAACACAAAAACAACCTGTGGACTATGTCAATCCATATATCGGCAACATCAGTCACTTGCTGGTACCCACCTACCCTACGGTGCATTTACCCAACAGTTTATTGCGGGTTTATCCGGAACGTGATAATTTCACCAGCAATACCGTTGATGGCCTTCCTGTTGTTGTAACGAGTCACAGGGGAAGCTCGGCTTTCAACCTGAGTCCTTTTCAGGGCGATTTAAAAAATGCCGGCAGCGTTATCCCTTATGGCTACGACAATGAGGTGATTAAACCTTATTATTATCAGGTCGATCTGGACGACTACGGCATCAACGTACAGTTCGCCCCTTCACACCAATCGGGGATTTATGCCCTCCACTTTTCGCAGGTAAACCTTCCCGCCTATCTGGTTTTGAATACCAGAAACGGAGAGCTGAAGGTTGACCGTAATGTAGTGAGCGGTTTTCAGAAACTGGGCAATAACACCAAAGTTTACCTTTATTTAGAAACCGATTTAGCACCGGTTGAATCAGGAACCCACAAAGGTGAAACCATTGATTCAAAGGAACAGTCTACTTCCGGACGCGATGCTTATCTTATTTTAAAATATTCTGCTAACAGTAAACAGATCAAAGCCCGTTATGGCATCTCCTTTATCAGCGTAGAACAGGCGAAAAACAATCTCCGTCGCGAAATCAAGGATTATAACCTGGATCAGGTGGCACAGACCGGAAAAAATATCTGGAATGCAACGCTAGGAAAAATTATGGTAACCGGAACTGACGAAACAGCCAAAACCATCTTTTATACTTCTCTTTACCGCACTTATGAACGCATGATCAGTTTATCAGAAGACGGGAAATATTTCAGTGCATTCGACGGGAAAGTGCACAGCGACAATGGTGTTCCTTTTTTCACTGACGACTGGATTTGGGATACCTATCGGGCAACACATCCGCTCCGCGTGATTATCGAGCCTAAAATGGAAGGCAATATGATTAATTCTTATCTGCGCATGGCCCAACAGATGAAAGACCATTGGATGCCTACCTTTCCCGAGGTAACTGGCGATAGCCGCAGAATGAACAGCAATCATGGCGTGGCCACCATCATTGATGCCTACAATAAAGGTTTGAGAAGTTTTAATCTTGAAGAAGCCTACCAATATTGTAAAGCTGGCATTACCGAAAAAACTTTGGCACCTTGGTCATCGAAAAAAGCAGGTGTTTTAGATCAGTTTTTTAAAGATAAAGGATATTTCCCCGCTTTACCTGCCGGCGAAAAAGAAACTGCTCCAGAAGTTCATGACTTCGAAAAACGTCAACCTATAGCGGTAACCCTGGGTACGGTTTACGATGAATGGTGCCTTGGCAATATTGCCCAACAATTGGGCAAAAGCGATGAGGCAAAATACTTTTTAGATAAAAGTTCAAGCTATCATACCGTATTTAATACGGATACCAGATTTTTCCACCCAAAAGATGCGGATGGCAAATTTATTAAACCGCTGGATTACCGGTTCTCCGGCGGACTGGGTGCAAGGGAGACTTACGACGAAAATAACGGCTGGTTGTACAGATGGGATGTACTGCACAATCTGGGCGATCTGGTAAACATGATCGGTGGCAAACAGGCCTTTGTTGATGAACTGGAAAAAATGTACAATACCCCGCTTGGAAAAAGCAGATACGATTTTTATTCGCAGCTGCCCGATCATACCGGCAATGTAGGGCAGTTTTCTATGGGGAATGAACCTGCTATGCATATTCCTTATCTGTACAATTACGCCGGACAGCCTTGGCGTACGCAGAAAAGGGTCCGCAGTTTACTTACCCAATGGTTCCGTAACGATTTAATGGGTATCCCAGGTGATGAAGACGGCGGCGGCCTGACCTCTTTTGTTGTATTCTCAGAAATGGGCTTTTATCCCATCACCCCTGGATTACCGATGTATGTGATCGGTAGCCCAACATTTGCCAACGTAAAACTGGATTTGGGTAACGGCAAAAAATTTGAGCTGAACTGTATCAATTATGCCCCTGAAAATAAATATATCCAATCGGCAAAACTGAACGGACAGGTTTGGAACAGATCATGGTTTTCCCACGAAGATTTAATGAAAGGCGGAAAATTGGAACTGGTAATGGGCAAACGTCCGAACAAACTTTGGGCTTCTGACGACAGCTCTCTTCCACCGTCATTTAAAATGCCTGGGAAATAAATTAAAATCAGAATATCAATGCGGGAATAAGCCGGTAAATGGCGAAGGCCTTCGGAATATTTCCCGCTTTTTAAAGAAAACGCAGTACCAATTCCTCCCACTCCTCATCTAAAGAAACCTGGGGGCGTTTCTCTCCTGCTTTTGCATACCAGTAATCGGCATTCCAGATATCACCTTCTTTACGGTGCAGGTAAGCATGGATCCGGGCCGAGGCGCGGTCATTTAAATGATCCACCTGATTGTGGGCGGCATTCCAATCCCCTTTTGCATCATACCATAACGCCCGCAACTGGACAGATAGCCCACTATCGGGACTATCCTTTTCTAACGACAATTTAAATTCTGCTATGCTTTTCATGAATCAGTGATTTCTATTTAAGCGATTATACAAAATAATCATAGAATTTTTCTGCATCAAAACATTTCGCTGCTGATTTGTAAAAACAGGCTTAATGTTTAATTTTGCGACCGCAATTAAAATTAGGCCTTAAAACGGTTCTAACAGATCTTATACTTAAATAATATATCCACAAAATGGAAGAAAACGATTTTGTTTCCATCTGGCTTCAGGAAACCGGAAATCCGGCAATTGAGAAATTAACAGAGATGAACCAGGAGCTTGCTGCTAAAACTGGCAAAACGCTAACTGAAAAGGGTTTATCAGATCACGATCTTGCCAATGTACTGGATATTAATCCGGATGAAATCAAAAGATGGTTGATCGGTAAACATCCTTTTAGTGCCAAAGTTTTGAGAGAGATTGCTACAGCTTTAGATCATGTCTCAAAGCCGGAATTTTCGTAAACCGTATTGAAAACCGCATTGCAAATAGAACGTAAACCGCGTCAAAGGCATCTCATAAAAAATTATTTTCAGCGGATATCCTGTTCATCTGCCGGTAATGCAACCTGTTCACAAAGCACTATAAAACAACAATTTACAACAGCCATTACACTAAATTACCATCTTTTTTGCTTGTTCATATTTTTTAACTGCCTTATTTATTCAAAAACCATCTCTACCTAAACTTGTTGTAAAAGTGGACGCAATAGTAATGTCCCTTTAAAAAAACAAGTTATGGATTCAGGAACAATTGTATATAGTAATTTAGAGGAGCTCTCAAAAAGTATTTATCAATTAACCGACGGTGAAGCGGATATTAAAGGCTGGCCTGTTAGAAATGAGGCCGGAGATGCAGTAGGCAAAGTACGCGACCTGTTATTTGATCCCGAGCAAAATGCGGTAAGATATGTTATCGTAGAACTTGCAGATTTGGGAGAAGATTTAGAAGAAAAAGCCGTACTGATCCCCATCGGTCTTGCCGATCTAGGAGAAGACAAAAAAGAAGTTATCCTACCGGATATTCACCAGGACCAGTTCAGGGCAATGCCCCGGTACATTATAGGTGAGGTTACCCCTCAGATAGAGGACGAGATCCGTTCGGTGATCGGGAGCCCTGCAGCGTTGCGCATGGAAGATGAAATTGTAGAGATCGACCGTGCGAACTTTTACCGCCACCACCATTTTGACAAAAAGAATTTTCCAGAAGGAAATCCCCGCAATCAGGATTCCGGTACAGAAATTTAATAACACATAGTATAAAGTTGTAGCTGCACACGCATCATCAACTGTCGAATAATTTTAGGTTTAAACGGGAACTGTCCATCAGATGGTTCCCGTTTTCTTTAAAGCCACTTGCCTTGCAGATGCGAAGCCGGTAGACTTGATCATATAATGCCCTCCGCCGGATACCATGGAAAAGTAATAACTATTCAGATTGCTACCGTTACTTGTATTTTCAGAGACCAGATTCATTAGTGTATTGACATCTGATGGAGAAAATATACGTATAGCTGTACCATAGCGACAGTAACATCGCATGCTGGGTCCCCGTCCTGATAGTCGTTGGGGTGCGTATGGATATAACCTTTCGTGTTTGCCGTTGGCGCAGCACTAAGTGCATCGTTACCATCATTTGCTAGGGCACTGTAGATTCCATCCTTATTCCTCATAACCATTTTCTTTCTTTAAGCTCCTTTTCCCTTTAGCTCAGTTACTTTTTCCTTGTAAAGGGGATTGATCGCCTGTAGCACTACCCCGACGTAGTCAGGATTGGTGTTACCGCAATATTCTCCACCACCACCAAAAGTGCCGGAACCGCTAACCCGGACCACTACCGGAACCGGTGCCGCCGGCCGATGCAGACGGACAGGTACGGTATTCATAATAGTATTCAACCGCAGTATAACATCCGTCACTATCGTGATGCTCTGTGTAATGGAAATAAATGGTTGCTCCTGCACAGAAAGTTGCAGGAAAGCTATAAAACGTTTCGGCAACCGGACCACACGTCCCTTGAAAAGATCTATAAATGCTGTGCTAGAATTGGACCACTTTCCAATAAGCCTTTTTCGGCTGCAGTTCACGATCAAACAACAAGGGGTAATTTTTGCGGCCCTTTACAGGAAAGTTATCCAGCCAGCTATATCTGTCAGACAGGTTCCAGAATGTGACCCCATTAAGCTTACCCCTCTTGTTACGGAATATAGTGAAAAGTTTACCATACTGGTCGGCCTGGAGTTCCTGCAGCTCGCGGGTAAAACCGGGCTGGCCTGTTTTAGAAGAGTTCTTCCCTAAATCGCCATCAGGATAAACAGAAACATCAAGTTCGGTGACCTGTACTATGAGACCCAGGGATGCAAATCGATCTATTGAAGAAATCAACATTTCCTGTGATGGGTTTTTTATAGACCAGTGACCCTGTAACCCGACCCCATCCAGGGGCACCTTGGCATCTTTCAGCTTTTTAAGCAGCAGATAGACCCGCTCCCTTTTTTCAGGAGATTCAGTATTATAATCATTATAAAATAAAAGAGCCTTCGGATCGGCATCATGCGCAAACTCAAAAGCCTTAACAATGAAATCCTCACCACATATCTGATACCATAAAGAATTACGCAGAAACTCTTTTGGATTGTCGGAGATGGCTTCATTGACTACATCCCATGCATAGATTTTCCCTTTATAACGCCCGACTACCGCATAGATATGTTCTTTCAAACGTTCCAAAAGCATTTCTCTGGAGACGCGGCTGCCGTCCCTATTTTTAAACATCCAATCGGGCACCTGATTGTGCCAGCACAGGGTATGCCCCCGCACCCTTAGGTTGTTCTTCTGAGCAAAGGAAACGATAGCATCTGCCCCTGCCCAGTCGTAACGGTTTTCTTCAGGATGGACCGGCCCCATCTTCATCACATTTTCTGCTGTCAGGCTATTGAAATGTTTTAGGATTAGAGCACGTTGGGCAGGATCTTCAAGCTGGAAGGGTGTCACGGCCGCACCAACGGGAAAGAAACTTTTATAATAATCCTTTAGCCCTTTTTCCCTACCACCCTTCCCTTGTGCGAAAACACTGAACGTAACCAAGCTCAACAGGCAGAATGCGGTAAACCGGAGTTTGAAAAAATTTATTTTAAATGGATCCATTCTTTTTTAATTATGATTTAACCGAATCTATCCGCATCCCGGAAAAAACGGGGGCATCAACCTAGAGTAAATTTAAGTATTTTTCGATAAGATCACCTAAAAGAAGCACCGCCCAAAGTTTTTATACTTACAATCAGACTTTGGCGTGAAAACGTTGCTCAGAAAATTATGTAGATGAAATATAGATTGTCCCTATTGATCCTGATCTTTTCTGTTTCTTTGATCAGCTGCAAAAAGATTCAGAGAAGTGCCCCAACGATCGACGATCTAATGCAAAATGGTACAAAGTGTTTCTTGTGGTATGGGTACTGCTAGCAATTATCATTGGTGCTTTGAAGCCAAACAAAATTGAACAATATCAAATAAGTACTTCAATCTTTGCTAGCGTTGTTATACTTGGTTTGTTTGGCTTAATCAGGATTCTAGTTCGCTGGAATAAAAATAGAAATAAAGCACCAGATACTTTATCGATAAAATTTTCAATATGACCTTTCCAACAATCCCATGATGAGCGCATTCGAGAATTCAGATGTGAAATTCATATCCGATTATCTTCAATACTCTATGTTTAAAAATAATATAGATGAAATGACCGCAAAGGAGTGCGCAGACTTATTAGCGCAAGGTAAAGTTTTGTCAAATAAAATTGGGCCTAAACCAGGCTTCAATTTTAGACAAATGCTGAGGGATGGAAGGGATAGCAAAATAGATCTGGTATTAGGTGCACAACAGAATTGTCCAAGAGCTAAGTGGACAATAAAAAGAATTAAATCTTAATAAATGATAGATAGCATTTAACATAGGAAAGCCTGATCAGTATAATAAAAACTTTAACCTTGTTATATAGTCGAGATATTGATTGTGTGGGATTATCAATGAAAATAGTTTCCTTGTAAATACCAAGCATGCAGGTGTTTATCAAAGCGATATCCTGTCACATCCATTAGCCATGTCTGTGACAGCAAGCATTTTTGAACAATCAACGCCGCGGTATATCTGATTTTCAGAATGTGCTGACTTCAAAAATGAGCTCTGAGAAAAACGTTTACATTGAGGCTCTTGAAGACCGCTATATAGATACCCTCCAGAGGAATAGATCAAACTTTAATTGATCCCGGGTTGTTTAACTATCGTATTAAAAATAAATCTCATGTCTTACAACGAAAAAAACAATAAGCCACAAGGAGATCAATCCGCAGGCAGTATCAATAACGGTATAAATGGTGATAACACGATTAAAAATCCCGATGACTGGACTACCGGTGATGAACCGATGACAGGAGCACAGGGATCCTATTTAAAGACGCTTTCTGATGAAGCCGGCGAGGAGTTTGATGGCTCGCTAACGAAATCCGAAGCTTCAAAGCGTATAGATGAACTCCAGCATAAAACGGGCCGCGGTTTAGATACAGATCGATAGTTATATAAAACCGGAATAAATAAATTTGATTCGGTTTTAGTTTTTATACCTTAATTTTCGAGCTGCTTTTTCTAATGAAAAATGTGGTGCTATGCTTGCATATTGAAATTATATTAATAAACTTACTGAAAGGGTGTTAGAGTTAATAAAACCATCGAATACTCGGGATAGCTATAAGTTTCTCTATTCATCTGTTTTAAATCCTTAGTAATCTCAACGCTTGAAGGTTTGGCTTCTGGAATGCCTTTAAATCCAAGTGCACAATAGTTTGAAGCTGCTTGAGACCAGCTTTTACTGTGGCATACCTCTTATCATACCTTTAAAGGGCTAACTAAAGACTATAAATAAATCTTTTGTTCGCCCGATTTTAAAAGCTGTTCGTCGACAATATTACAGCGTTGGTATAATACCCCTGATACTGCTGAAACGTTTCTGCCTTACCGGAGTCTTATCATTAAAACAGAAACAAAATATTATAAAATATAAAACAACAGCATCATGAAAACCTCAATCAAAACCCTAGCAACATCTTTATTCGCAGCAATCGTTTTAACTTCATCGATCTTCGCTAACACAGTATCAGCAGATGAAAAACAACCTGCTAAAATCTATGCACCAAACAATTTCAACAAATTGATCGTAAGCGGAAACGTAGAAGTTACATTGATCCAAAACGGCAGAGAAGGCGTAAGCTATAATGACGACAATAGCGGAAGGGTAAAAGTAATCCAAGATGGATACGCACTTAAGATCAGCTCTGAAGATCAAAGCCCTGCTAAAATTACCGTTTATGTAAAAAATATTTACAGGGTACAGGCATCAGATGATGCTGTGGTAAAAACAGACGGTAAGCTGGATGTAGCTTATCTTCAGGTATTTTTAAAAGGAAACGCTGTTGCGCAAATCAAATCAAATTCTGAAAGTTTATATAGCGTAATTGAAGGCCACTCAGATTTAAAATTATCCGGCGCTACCAAAAACCATAGTTTGGTAATGGGCAACACCCAAAAGTTAAATTTAGATAAATTTACAGCATTAAAAACTGAAATGAACACACCAGAAGCCATGACACAAACTGCTTCATTGGCTAAATAATATCCTATATTTTATTGAAAACAGGCTGATCATTGATGAAATGACCAGCCTGTTTTTTACAGACTACTTTCTAATTCTTTTATTTATAGACATTTACACTTTATCCTTCAATTCTAATCTGAAATAAAGACTTTACAAACATCAGATTTTTGGCACGAATAACGCCATCAAATGTCGCGCCTGCACCCTAAATTTATGATGGGCAAGCTATAAATTTGAAAGAACAATTTCTAAAGTAAAACATCATACAATGAATTCAAAACAAAAAATATGGGCTAATTTTAGCGTAAAAGACGCAAAGCGCACCAATCAATTTTATGCACAACTGGGCTTTACTGCAAACGGACAATTTAAAGATCCTAAACTGGCCAGTTTTCTTTTTGGTGAGGACGGATTTGTTATTCATTTTTTTGAGCAGGGATCGCAGATAGATGAATTTTTGACGCCGGGGTCAAAAGAAAACAGTGAAATTATTTTTACAATTTCGGCAGAAACTGAACAGGAAGTCAATGAATTTGCAGATAAGGTTAAGAATGCCGGCGGCAATATTATTAAGGATGTAAAACGGGACGAAGCCAATTATTATGGTTTTGCTTTTACCGATCCTGACGGCCATAAGTTCAATGTACTGTTAATGGATAATATGTAATTAATTATGGTGCTTAAGTCTATCTGGTTGAAAATAAAAGATTCAGAAAGATGACAGTTGTAAGCACCTCACGGGACAGGTTTTTAAGATTCATCCCGGGATTTTTAATGGTGAAACCACCCCAAATATAACCCTTGAATAATTTAACAGGGTGTCTTCCAATCAGGTGACATCTTGTTATGATTATAAAATTTATAACTATTTTTGATATACATATGTAAAATAGGCTCACTATTCCTATATGAGTTTATTTTTTTTTGCATAAACACTAACCTCATATGTTTACGGAATTTCATTTTTTACCATTTGGTAAATGAAGCACTCCTGGTAAACACTATATTTCGCTTATGAAAGCGCTAATTGATCTCATTCTGCAGTTTGGGGACCTGAACAAACAGCAGATTGACCTTATTCTGAGCAAGGCCAAGACTCTTGAACTTAAAAAGGATGAATATTTTTCAGAAGCGGGCAAAGTGCCAAGGCATGTCGGGTTTGTATTGGAGGGTGTATTCCGCTTTTGTTATTACAACAATAAAAGTGAGGAGATCACCAATTATTTTATCGACGAGGGCAATTTTGTGGTGGATAACCAGAAATTCGAATTACAACTGGAAGCCTCCGAATATGTACAGGCGGTTACCGACTGTAAGGTACTTATTTTTACGAAAAAGGATTGGGATGATCTCTCCAATACCATCATTGGTTTTGAAATGATCAAAGCCAATGTGGTTAAGAAATGTCTGATGGTGGCGATGGAACGGAGAAGCCCGTTGGTTTCGGAAGATGCCACCAGTCGTTATTTATCTTTCATTGAAACCTTTCCGACACTTGTTAACCGCATTCCCCTTTCCTACGTGGCTTCCTATCTGGGCATCACCCAGCAATCGCTGAGCAGGATACGGAGAAATATCCGTTAAATTCACTTTTTACCAAATGGTAAATGTTTTTATCTTTCTGTTGCCAACATTTGCTTTATTCATTTAAACAAAAAGAAGATGAGCAAAAAAATCGTATTGATAACAGGAACAAACAGTGGTTTTGGCTGGCTTACGGCCCATAGCGTTGCCGCATTAGGACATCAGGTTTACGCGACCATGAGAGATACAAAAGGTAAGAACGCTGAAAAAGCAAAAGCGCTGTCGGCGGTGGAAAACGTGACGGTTTTAGATATTACCCTCACCGATGATGAAAGCGTTAAGCAAGCAGTTGACACAATAACCGCTAAAGAAGGAACTATTGATGTGCTGGTGAATAATGCCGGTTTTTCGATGAACGGTGTAGCGGAAAGTTTTACCACGGCTGATGTACAGGCCGTATTTGATGTGAACGTTTTCGCTCCCTGGAGATTGATTAAGCAGGTATTGCCGGCAATGCGAAAACAGGGAGAAGGGCTGATCATTAATGTGACCAGCGGATTTGGAAGGTTCTCTTTCCCATTCGCTTCGGTATACAGCGCTTCCAAATTCGGCCTGGAAGGATTGAGCGAGGGCCTTCATTACGAAGTCAGGCCTTTAGGGGTGGATGTAGCCATCGTTGAGCCAGGCGCCTTCCCTACTGAAATGTCGCAAAAAACAAATCCAGCTTCAGATGCATCGGTTTATGAGGGCTACAGTGCTATTGCTGATGTTCCTGGCAAAATGATGGCCGCCATCGGTGGGCTGATCCAAGCCCATAATCCCAACCCGCAGGATGTGGCAGACGCCATCGTTAAACTGATCGGTTTAGAAAAAGGCAAAAGACCGTTAAGAACGGTTGTAGATCCGATCACGGGGGAATTTATTGAAGCCACGAACCAGGCTATTGCAGTGCAATACGGTAAGGGTTTAACGCTATTTGGAATGGGAGAATTATTAACTTAAGGAGTAGGTACCTAACAGTTTTTTGAGGTGTCGCCTTTAAAGTTGGATAAAAACTTTAAGGCGACATTTCATTTTCTGGATACGTCCTCTTTTTATTTTAGCCTATTGGAAGCTAATTAAAGATCTGCCCTTCCTGGTAGTCATGGTCTATGCGTTCCAGTTTACCGGCATTAAAGTGCAATTTTACCGTTGAAGATCCGGTCACGCTTGCGCTCACAAAATCGGAAAATGCAAACTGCCAGTCATTGTAATTAACCAGGTCGGGATCAAAGGGCTTATTTAGAGGTTTATCCGATAGTACAAACCCGTAAGTGGCATAGGCTGGCAACTGATGGATCTTTGCCAACTTTGCGCCCAAGCCTGAAACAGGATCATCGGTTTTGATCGCAGTATCATCAGCGGCACTCTCGGGCCATTTGGTCACATTAACGGTAAGTCCGCCACCAGTTGCAATCTGCTGCACTTTATCTCCTGTAAAAAGCAGCACTACACGATCCAAGGTTCCGGTATCGTTGTAAACGGTAAGTGCGTAATAATATGGAAGAAGTTGCGCGAGACTTGCAGGAGAACTGTAAGGCTTGCGGCCGACTATGGCCACATTCTGAAAGTCAAGTGTCGGCCCGGCATTCTTAAGCTGGGCGAATACCTCGGCATGGGAACTTCCGATTTTAATTCCCCATTTTTCTCCTGTGGTAATGGTCTCTGAATAATCGCCCTGTTTATCTTTTTTACAGCTGCTGATGAAGAACAAGAGTAGTACTATTGGCAGTAATTTTTTCATTAGTGGTTTAGGTGTTAAATTTATAGGTAAACGCAGCCCCCCTCCCTGCCGCTACACCTTTGGTAAAAATAAAAATTTCAGTTCTGATTTTCCAATCTTATTATCCTGCAAATTATGGCACAATAATAGCTTCGCTAACAGATATGAAAAATACCTACTTTATTTTTGTTATATCAATCATTCTTCTTACCAGTTCATGTTATACTTCCAGGACTGCCGGAAACAGTGGGAAAGTCCCTCCCGGACAAGCAAAAAAAGGCACCCCCTCTAAATCCGCCAAACCCTTTGCTCCCGGTCAAAGAAAGAAGTATTAAACCGGGAAAATAACATTTACTGATCTCAAGAGC
The DNA here is from genome assembly GCF_056490705.1 of Pedobacter humicola. Taxonomy (NCBI): domain Bacteria; kingdom Pseudomonadati; phylum Bacteroidota; class Sphingobacteriia; order Sphingobacteriales; family Sphingobacteriaceae; genus Pedobacter; species Pedobacter humicola. Next base: position 193,943 of record NZ_JBWJIG010000002.1, read on the forward strand.
TTGAGCATTAAATTAAACAAGGGATCATGTCCCTGGCGGCCTTTCATATTGATGCAGAAATTGCCAGCTTAATGAATGATGGGCTAAACCGGCCGGAATTGCCTATATTACAGCAACGGAATAACTTCTTATGCCACCCTTGAGCTTATTAAATTTAATATTTGGCAACAAAAAAAAACTATAATTGTTATTCAGAAGAACTATGAGCAAAGTATTTACAATTACAGAAGGGCTGGAGAATTTAGGAGCGCTGCGAACGGGTGGACAGGGATCGGTATATAAGGGAAAGCGGATAGGAGCAATCTATTCCGCAGTTAAACTAATCCCTACTCCGATCCATACAGAGGACCGGGACGACAGGAATTACCGCAACTTTGAAAGTGAGGTATCCAAGCTGCTAAAGGTAAATGAGGATCCCAGTCCGAACGTTGTAAAAATGCTCAGCTTCGGCATAACAGAAAGCGGCTCCTTTCCATTTATAGAAATGGAATATATAGAAGGTCCTGATCTCTGTGAGCTGCTTCAGCCCCCGCACCAAAAGATATTCGCGTTAAACGAGGTCATAAAAGTTGCACAGCACCTCGCATCTGCCCTTGAACATTGTCATAAACTTGGCGTAAAACATGGTGATGTTAAAAGCAATAATGTTAAATACAATGTGCATACTTCAAACTATGTGCTGCTCGATTTTGGATTGGCCATTATGAGCGAAGAGCAGCGGAGAACAAGCATCCGGCACGCAGGTGCTGTGGAGTTTATGGCCCCCGAACAGAATGAAGGCAAAATGCTCCTGCAGACCGATGTTTACAGTTATGGCATAATCTTATACGAACTGTTAGCAGGTCAAGTCCCCTTTCCCCTGTCAGGAAATAGCGATACCGGACGCAATTCGGTAATGATCAGTCACATGGAAGATGAAGTTCCTGATGTAGTTGAGCTGCGCAAAGCTAACTTACCGGCAAGCTGGACAGGGGAACAGAAAGCCCGGGAAATGCAGGTTCCCGGTTGGCTCTTAGAGCTAATTGAAAAATGTCTGCAGAAAGACCCTATGCTCAGATACAGTGACGGAACGGAGCTGCATGAGGCGCTGGTGATAGGGAGCTTATCAGGCACGGAAAAACCGGTCGACAACGCGGATGTCGTCCTGCTCGAAAATGAAAACCGGGCATTGCGTCAACAGGTAGCAGACTTAAAGAATGTACCACAGGGTCCAGAAAGAAAAGGCATACTGGTGCCTTATTTTGCTTTTGCCCTGATGGTAATATCAATTATAGGATTGATTGCTTTTCTGGGATATTCCCGGTTGGACAGCAAGCCACAAGCTCAACAGGTTGTCCTTCCCACTGATTCCCTCCCCCCTGCTGTTGACAGTTCAGCGATCGACAGAAAGAGATTGGCGAATAAGCGCAGGGCGGCCGAAGCGGCAGCTACAAAGCGTATGGTCGATAGCGCAATAAACGCGGAGATCGAAAGAGCAAGAGCGAAAGCTGCGGATAGTACCGAAGACCTTAAGCCTGATACTTCGGATAAACCTGTACAATTTTAATTTTTCTAAAAATTACCATTAACCCGCCGCACAGGCATTGTAACTTATGGACACAAAATCAAATTTCTGGCAGCGTATCGGTATTCAGGACTGGTTTCTAACTGATGAGAACAAGAGCAGTAACCGGAAAGCACCGCAACTTACCCCGGAAATGATCTATAGCTTTATCGTGGATAAATTTAAGGAGTCCATCAAAGCTTTATCATTTGCCGACCGGGTGGTTTTTTATCATGAATTCATCATCACCTTCAACGCGGAAGATTACCGGGAGTTCATCAATAATAAGCAGGGGATTTTTGGATTGATCGTACAGGAAACCGTGAAAAAATTCTACGCGATCTTAAGAGAATACCGGCAGGCAGGCAAAACAGTAGAGCCATCAGGTTCAAAATGGGTGTTCCGGCTGGTATCGCACCCGGATTACGCAAGGGGCGACAAGGGTTTTATCGGAAAACTGTTACCCGACAATAATCAAAAGTCAGAAAACCTGCGTGTAACATTTATTCCCCGCCAAACCGGTATCGCGCAGACTTTCGATATCAACAACGATATTTTAAAGGGTTTCACCTATTACAGTGAAGGTTATATGGAAATCCCCTACCAGGATCAATTGGAATACCTCGATGGTGATGCTGCCGCGCCTGTGGACCGGGCCGTGATAGGCAGGCTTGAAGCGGTTGTTCCTGACAGGCAGTTTTCGGGCAAAAAAATCGAGTTCCTCATTAAAACAGAAGACACGATAGTATCAGGAAATGATGATGTGCGCGAAGACGCCAATATTTTCAGGATCGCCTCGGAATGGACCAATTCCCCGCATCTGCACATCCGTTACAACAAATCGGACGGTAACTTTTATTTAGCTTCTTTTGGCGAAATTACCACCTTGAACGAGGAATTGGTACAACGGAGTGAAATCAATTCCCCGCACTGGGTTCCCTTGCCGCTCAATTCAAGGATGCTGCTCAACGGGATAATCGGCATTAACCTGTTTAAATCATAAGCACATGTCGCAACTCCTATCCGTTCTGCTTTTATCACTGGTCGTTGCGCTGATGATAGTTCATTTTAAAGACATTAAAAATTCCCGGAATAAAAATGGATAAACACTTTTTTGGCCTCACAGATACCGGCAGATCCAGAGACAACAATGAGGACACCTTCATTGCAAGGTCCATAACCGACGATCAGTTGATCTTAGCTGCGGTGATAGACGGCGTCGGCGGCTATCATGGTGGCGAAGTTGCCGCTGATATCGTAAAGGAACAGATCTCGGCACAATTCTCAGATCGTCCCAACGACCCGGTTTCACAAATGATCAAGGCCTTCAAAACCGCGAATGAAGTGATCGTTGCCAAAAAGCAAACAGAAAAGGACCTCTCGGAAATGGCCTGCGTAGCGACAACAGTGATTGCGGATATTGAGAACAATCAATTTTATTTTGCTCATGTCGGCGACACCAGATTATACCTGTTGCGGGATGGATCATTGATTAAAATCTCAAAAGACCATTCATTCGTAGGTTTTCTGGAAGATTCGGGAAGGCTGGATGAGGCTGCCGCCATGCAACATCCAAAACGCAATGAAATCAATAAGGCTATCGGTTTTAGCGATCAGATCGCCAGTGATGACAGCTATATTGAAACCGGTCAGTCTCCTTTCCTGCCGGGCGACCTGTTACTGTTATGCAGTGATGGGCTGACTGATATGGTAAACATCCAGGATATCACCACTTTGCTCCTCCAGGGAGATACACTTTCCAGCAAAGCGGGCAATCTGGTCGCCCTTGCCAATGAAAACGGCGGCCGTGACAATATCACTGTTGTACTGCTGCAGAACAACAAAAAGCCTCAACAGGTAAATCCCACCAGACCGGTTCTGACCCAGCAGGCCCAGGTACCGCCGGCAGCAGAAAAAAATATGGCCATACCGCCAGCTGAAAGCCCAAAACCGGCAACCACTACACCGCGCAGAACAACCTACCGGTTTACCGCGCTGGTTATTTTATGCCTTATCCTTCTTGGCGCGGTCATATTCATGTACATTGAAAACCAGCACCTGAAAGCCCCTGGTCCACCGATGGTTTCATCACAAAAAAAAGCAGCTAGAAATAGCCAGGAGCAGTTATTGCAGGATGCCTTTGATCATACCACAGGTGACACCCTGATCCTGTCCGACTCGATTTTTAAAAGTCCGGTCTTGATCAGCGATACACTGCGACTGCGGAAAGATACCCTGTATGTTTTTGCGAACGGCATTGTACTGCAAGCCGACAGCGGATACAAGGGTGCTGCCATAAGCATGCTGGTCCAATCCAAACTTTTAAAGATGGACAGCATACAGTTTAAAGGCTTCGGCACCGCTATAGCCCTTTCAGACCAATCACTGTTGCTCAAAAACGTCACTTTCACCAACTGTATACTTCCTATCAGCAACAGCATCACTTTCCCGGATCAAGGGCCGGTAAATGCCGAACTGAAGAAACTTGGTCCATTTAAAAACACCACCCTTAAAACTACAGATCTAAAAAATGGAACAAAATAAAGGGGCTGTCAAAATAAGCCGGACGCGGGAACGGATCTTCATATTAGCTATAGGAACCGTCCTTGCGTTATTCTTCTACCAATTATATGCTGTCATTCAGCCCAGGTTCGCCGAAGTCGCGCCACGCCTGAAAGCGGGCACTATGGTAAACCTGAATGATGGAAAACCAGCTGAAAATATCCGGAACCTGCTTAAAAAGGGTTATTATTTTGAAGACCAGCGGGACATTGATCTTATCGAAAAAACTGTCGCGGACGCGGCCGCAAATACCCAGCGGCTCGACAATATCGGCGAGGTGAACAAGCGAATGTACTTTTTACTTGCGGACGAAGCCTTTGTAAAAGGGGGCAGCTCATTTAAAGCCAGGGTATTGGCTTCCCGGGCATTGCTCGGTTATACCGGTGATGATTCGCTCAGATTTGCACAGGAAAGGAAAAATCCCAGGCCATATCCGGCCTTAGCGGACATCGGCCTGGGTGGGCATGATATCAGTGGAAAGATTATAGAAGATGAAAAACCGGTTGCAGGTGTACTGGTCCGTCTGGAAATGATTTTGCCGCAGGACAGTATCTACAATGACGAGCAAACAGAAGAGACCAAAAATATCACTGAAAAAGCAGACGGCATTACAAAGGTTTTCACTTTGGACCCGGCCGGTAAACGGAAATTGCAGCAGCTCACCGCCTATGCCCGCTCTGATGGATCCGGGGTATTCACTTTTGCAAAGTTGCCCGACAACCAGGCGTTTAAAATATTGCCCTTAAAGCCCGGTTTTCAGTTTGGCGCTTCCAAGGGGTTACAAAGCCTAAATGATAACGCCTTTTTCTCTTTTGAGCAACGTCCGCACACCCTAAAGCTTTTTTCAACCAGGGATTTCAATATCCTCAAAAAGGAAAAATCACTGATCATCAGGACACCCGAAGAATTCAACAGATGGTTTATCATCATCTGCACAAGCCTTATCGGCGGGTTTTTACTCATACACCTTGTTCTTTCATGGAAATTCAGCACTACCGATCAGATCATACTGCCGGTAGTGATGCTGCTTACCGGCATTTCTTTCCTGACCCTGCTGAGTTTGCAGGATCCCCTGCGCGACCGTTTTCTAGCCAAAGATTCACTCGTTTACCTGCTCATGGGTTTTGGGGGCATCCTGTTGATGCTGTGCATCAAACTGCGGGGTTTCAATCCCGACACCCGGATTTATCGTCTGTTGATATTTAAGAATATCCGATCGGCGGCAAACGGATGGCCATGGGCCTTAGCTTCCATTGGATTGCTATCTCTCACGATCTTGTTCGGAACCGGGCCCGAGGGAAGCGGTGTCAAGGTAAATCTGTTCGGCTTCCAGCCTAGTGAGGTGGTGAAGTACCTGACCCTTTTTTTTCTAGCGGGATTTTTTGCCATAAACGAGAAACTGATCAGTGAATACACCAGCTGGAAGAAAAGATGGTCTTTTTTCTCATTCGCCTTATTGGCCATATTGTTGACGCTCATGCTCTTTCTTATATTGGGAGATCTTGGCCCGGCGATGGTTGTATGCTTCACATTTATTGTTCTGTTTTCTTTTTCCAGGGGCGATTTCATGTTTATGGCAGGAGCAATCGTATTGTACGTGGTGGTGTCATGGATTTTTCACAACATTTGGATATCAACGGGGATAACGTTGTTTTTAGTGGGCGCGCTGATGTTTTACCAGCGCAGGCAGCTCAGCGAATCCGCTGTCATGGTGCTGGTGATCATGTCCGCGTTTTTAACGATCGACCAGATCCCCTACCTGGACCGGGCCTTTCCTGGACCGGTGCAACGTCTGGGCGACCGGAAAGCAATCTGGCAGGATGCCTGGAACAATGAAGTTTACGGCGGCGACCAGGTCGCCAATGGTCTGTGGGCAATGTCCACAGGTGGCGCTACGGGCCAGGGCATGGGTGAGGGTTTTGCCAAAACCATACCAGAGGCACACACCGATATGATCTTACCCTCGATCGGGGAAGAATTCGGATTAACGGGAATGTTATGTATCTTCCTGCTCTTCCTGTTGTACCTGCACCGCTCAATTGTTATCGGCAGGCGGTCCGGATCACCTTTTCTTTTTTATTTAAGTGCGGGAATCGGCGTATCCACCTTTGTCCAGTTTGTGCTCATTGCGGGCGGATCTACCGGAGCATTACCGCTATCGGGGGTATCGCTTCCCTTTCAAAGCTATGGGGGATCATCACTTGTACTGAATTTCTTAGCAGGGGGTTTTTTAATGTCGGTATCAGCGGTGAGGGGTACCGAAGTACAGATGCGGTACATCGCCAGAGCACAGGACAAAAACCTCGTGCCCGCTTTGCTGGCGGCCTCCCTGGGCATCGTATTGCTGGGGGTTAACGTGGCCGGCTATGTGCTCAACAACCGGAAATGGGTTGTACAGCCGGCGCTGGTAGCCGACCGTAGCGGAGCAAGGATGTTCAGTTACAATCCCCGCATCGCGATATTGATGAGCAGGCTGAAAGCTGGCACCATACATGACCGCAGGGGGATCCTGATGGCAACGAGTAATATTGACAGCGTGAAGGCGCAGCATTATAAGCTCATCGGTGCAGGGATCCCAGATTACAATCTCGATTCTGCCGTACACAAGCGCTTAGACCGGTATTATCCTTTCGAAGAGCAACTGTTTTTTTGGACAGGGGATGCGAATTCAGGCATATTCAACGGGAGTGTGAACGGCTATTTCGCAGACTACGAACACGCAGCGGAACTCCGTGGTTTCGAACTGCCTGTAAAGAGCTTCACAGTGCTTGCAAACCGGTATAGCGAAAACCGTTTCCTAACAAGGGGCGTCAGGGAAATGACGGTGGTCAAAAAAGATTACGCCGCACTTTCTCCATTACTCTTGGCGGGTATCAGCAGCAAAGAGGTGGAAGATTTTAAAAACAGGAACCGCGACGTACAGTTGACAATGGATGCCGGCCTGCAGACCAAGATACAAAAATCGATCGCCAGGGACACCTCGCTGTTGGATAACCGCGTTTCTGTTGTTATTATGGAAGCAGGCACGGGCGATGTACTCACCTCAGCTGTATATCCCCTACCGCCTATCCATGATTGGGAACGGTTGACCATGACCAATACCGAGCAGAACCAGCTTTCCGGCTGGATCACCACTGCCGACCTTGGCTTTACCAATTTTACCCAGCCGGGCTCAACCGCCAAGCTGATCACCGCTATGGCATCCTTCAATAAACTGGGCATGTCCGCTGCCGATAAGAAATTTCAGGTGGCCTCGTGGGAGCGCATCCGTACCAAGGGCCTCGAACCTGATGAGACCGGATCGATTGATCTGCAACGTGCGGTGGTAAAATCCAATAACGTCTATTTCATCAAACTCGCAAACCAGGAGCAGCTGCAGGAAAACATGGGCGAGCTGTACCTGAAAACAGGCATGTTCCTGCACGGGGCGGGCGGGTATTATTACAATAAGCCCAGCGAAAACAGTGCCCAGGAAGAAAAGTGGAAACAGCTATGGCGCAGGACCGAATTCAATACCAGACCAAAATATGATCCTGCCAACATCCGCAGGACCCGGGCAAAGGGAATTTCAGGCATGTCCTGGGGCCAGGGAGCGCTCATTGCAAGCCCTGCTGCTGTGGCAAGGATGGCTGCCGGAATTGCCAATGACGGAAATATGGTTGCCAACAGGTTTGTACTCAAGGTAAGTGACCAGGTGCAACCGGTAAAAACTGGTACGAAATTGGTGAGCAATCCAGCATACGCCAGGCTGATGCGGGAATATATGATCAAACAGAGCGCACCAAAAGCGGCAACGCTTGGACTGGAGGTTGCGGGCAAAACAGGCACGCCGGAGCGGATCTGGAAGAAAAAGCAGATCAATGATGGCTGGTACGTATTTTTTGCGCCGGCTGCGACCGGAAGTGGCCACATCGTTGTCTGTGTGCGAATCGAGGCAACCAAAGGCTCTTCAGATGCGGTGAGGTTGGCCGGTAGGCACGTAATCCCGTTCTTGAAAGAAGCCGGTTATATAAAAAGCATTGTTTCATCTGTGGAGACTGACAATAAACAGCCACTTAAGGTTCCTTGATTGATCAAATGATATATTTTAATTTACTTATCACACAGCCGAAACCACAAAGTTGAGCTTCACCATAACCGGGAAAAGACCGGAATGGCGGGTGAGGCAATCCAGGTAATATATTAGCAAAGCATAACCATATACAGATGAAAATATTCGACTTATTCAAAAGCGGAAGTGGGGAACATCCTGATGATGTGAAGGGGATCAGGCACGCATTACTGCAATTTATCAAACAGGAGTTACAAAAAGCAGAGGGCGGTGAAGGAGCAAATATCAAAGGTTTGGACATTTATATCAACTGCACCTCTGCAGAGCGCCATGTGTATGAGGCTGCCGTATTCACCGAGGATGCCGATCAGCTAAAAAATGAGATCCAGCGCATCAGCGATGACTATGCCCTTGATCTGCCCTTTAACTGGGTACTCACACTTTCTTTCGATGACGCTTTTCCACAGGAGGCTGTAAAAATGCAGCACCTGCCCGTTGCACTTTTTGTCAAAACCAGAACCCATTTCGTAAAGCAGCAGGCTAAAGCTTATCTGAAACCGCTAAGCGGCAAAACGCTGAAACCTGACTACGAAATAAGTTCCGAGGGTGGTAAATACAATATCGGCAGAGACGAAAAGGCGCAGTCTGATGAAGGTTATTTCCGCACCAACCATATCGCTTTTCCCTCAGAAAGTGAGGATGAGCGCAACAGGTACATCAGCAGGCAGCACGCCCATATCGAATGGGACAAAAACCTGGCTAAATTCGTAATCTTCGCGGATGAAGGCGGCATCCCCCCCCGCAACAAGGTCAAGCTCAAAAGCGCGGCAACCGAGAAGATAATAAAGCTCCATACAACCCAGATCGGCCAGGAACTTGAAGAAGGCGATCAGATAATCCTGGGGGAATCGGTTGTACTGGAATTTAGTTTTAACCCGCAGGTCCATGAGTAAGATTTTTACCATAACCGAAGGGCTCCAAAATCTTGGCGCTTTAAAAACCGGCGGACAGGGATCTGTTTACAAGGGGATGCGCATGGGCCCGGTTTATTCTGCCATCAAGCTTATTCCCACGCCCATTTACCTGGAAGATGAGAGCGATAAAAACTACAAGAACTTTCTGAATGAAGTCAATAAACTGCAGCAGGTAAATATCCATCCAAGTCCGAATGTGGTCAAGATCTTGAGCTCGGGCATTACCGACAGCGGATCGTTTCCGTATATTGAAATGGAGTATATTGAAGGCCCCGAACTTGGCGAACTGCTTCTGCCACCCCATCAAAAAGTTTTCACTGTTAAGGAGCTATTGAAAGTTGCGGAACAGCTGGCCGCAGCGCTTGCCCACTGCCACCGGGTTGAGGTCAAGCACGGCGATATTAAAAGCAATAACGTGAAGTACAACGAACAGACGGGAAACTATGTGCTACTGGATTTCGGTCTCGCCATTATGAGCGAAGAGCAGCGCAGAACAAGTATCCGCCATGCCGGTGCGATCGAATTTATGGCGCCCGAACAGCATGAGGGAAAAATGCTCTTACAGACAGACATCTACAGTTATGGTATCATCCTTTATGAACTGCTGGCCGGACAGGTCCCTTTTCCACTAGATGGACGTGGGGATACCGCACGCAATATTGTAATGGCCGCGCACCTTGAACAGGATATTCCGGATGCCATGATGCTCCGTAAAAGCAATCTGGCGAACGCAGTCCAGAATGATGTTCTGGAGAAGGAAATGAATGTACCGGGTTGGTTGTTAAATATAATAGCACGCTGTCTGAAAAAAAATCCGGCTGACCGGTTCGCCTGCGGGATGGAGCTGTATAACAGCGTTACGGCCGGAATGGTATCTAATACACCACAAGAGTTAAGGAATGTGGAAAATACCCTGCCCAACGGAACCCTACACCATGCCGCCCTTTACAAAGAGACAAAAGAAGAGAACCAAAGGCTTGAAAAAGAACTGGCGAGCTTGAAACCACTTGCCTTAAAGGCCGGAATAAAATACAATACAGCGACCCGTAGGTATTACCAGGAGAATTACCTGCATGTATCAAAAAAAGTCATTTCGGGCTTGGCCGCCGCATGCATACTGCTTTTCTCTATTTTAGCCTATACGCTGGCAACGACCGGCGCGAACGTTACGGCGATACCATCACCGGCTTATAAATCCCCGTTTGAAATCGCCAATGCACAATATCGCCAAAGGCTACAGGCAGCCAGGGAAGATAGTATCCGGACAGCAAAAACGAAATCGGCAGAACAGGCAAAAGCTGCCCAAAAAGCAAATAAACGCAGCGGTAAGAAAAAGAAGAGATTCCTGGGGATATTTTAAGATCAAGGCATCATCACCCGGGTAGAAACCTCATACCTTGTTAGCACTGTTTAAGAATACTTACAACTTATATGTGTTCATCCGATTAACAAACAACCGGTAGTAACAGGTTAATAAAGCGCTATTTACCGCTCAAGATCCTTTCAGACAAGCACATTTGTCCGGATTGCAGACAGCAAATATGCCGTTCGCACAAATTTTCAGAAGAGTACACTCCGTACTTTTTATCCCAATTTATATATCTTTGGGTTATCGATGAATTCCGAAGAAACACCGAACGACAATAGTTTCAGCGAGAAACTGATCTTCCAGGCGCTCCAATCCTCCCCAGAGCCTACCGCCATTTATAGCGGGGAAGATATGGTCATCCGTTTTGCGAACGACGGAATGCTGTCCGTGTGGGGGAAGGATAATTCAGTGATCGGAAAGCCGTTGATAGAGGCGATACCCGAACTTGAGGGCCAGCCCTTCATTCCCATCCTTCAACAGGTCTGGCGCACAGGTATCAGCTACTCGGTGAGCGATGCCCCGGCCCGGCTGAATAAGAACGGTACATTGACCACAGATTACTTTGATTACGAATATAAAGCATTAATGGACGCTACGGGGAAAGCGTGGTGCATCTTAAATACCGCCAAGGAAGTTACTGCTAGAAGAGCATACCTGGAGCGGATACAGCAAAAAGAAGAAAAAGAACAGGCGCTTGTAGAAGAAATGGCTACAACAATGGAAGAGCTTACCTCTACCAATGAAGAACTTCAAAATTCCCTGAAACTACTGGAAGAAAGCCGGGAACATGTCAAAACTATTATCGAACAGGCACCCGTTGGTATTGCTGTGCTTCAGGGGCCTGCACATATCATTGAAACTGCCAATCCGGCTATCCTTAAAATCTGGGGACGGGAGGGAATCGAAGTAATAGGCCAGCCACATGAGACCGCCAGACCGGAACTCAAGGGCCAACCGGTCAACAGGTGGCTGGAGAATGTGTATTCAACCGGGCAGCCCAAGATCAATAAAGAGTTTCTGGTAAAGCTCCGTCACCAGGATGGCCTGAGGGAGGCCATCGTAAACTCCATCTATCAGCCCATAATTTCCATGGGAGAAATAACCGGTGTCCTGGTCATCCTCGAAGAGATTACCCAACAGGTGCTGGACCGCCGCAGAAATGAAAAAGATCAGCTGATGCTCGCCATGGCCACCGATGCGGGAGATCTGGCAACATTTTATTATGAGCCGGCAACCAACCTCTTTTCAGGGAACACATTACTCAAATCATGGTTCGGCCTTAAGGCAGATGAACACATGGATCTTTCATTGGCTCTCGCCTCCATCGATGATGAAGACAGGGAGCGTGTTGTAGCCGCCATCAGCGGCTCACTCCGGGAAGGGTCAGACGGCCAGTATTTTACCGAATACCGCATAAAAAAACCCGGGGAGCAAACAGTGAGATTGGTGCAGGCGAGGGGCCGGGTATTCTTTGATGCAGACGGCAGGGCGGCCAGCCTGAACGGCACCTTAAGGGACATCACCGAGCAGAAAAAGGACGAACAGCGCAAAGATGATTTCATGGGCATGGTAAGCCATGAACTTAAAACGCCCCTGACTTCCTTACATGCCTATCTACAGGTGCTCCAGCGCCAGGCATCTCTTGCGGAAAATACCGCCCAGCAGAGCATTCTTGCCAAGTCGGTCAAACAGGTACGCAACATGAATTCCATGATCAACAGTTTTCTGAATATTTCGCGGCTGGACTCCGGAAGAATGCTGATCGAAAAATCAGAATTCGACCTCAGGAAACTCTTCAATGAGCTGGAGGAAGAAATGCTTTCCACAATCCATACGCATATCATATTGTTTGAACCTACTGAGCAGCTAACGCTGTTTGCGGACCGTGAAAAAATTGCTCAGGTCATCCAGAACCTGGTGGGAAACGCCGTTAAATACTCAGCGATGGGAACCAGGATCACTGTAGCTTATCAGCAGATGGAAGATAACAAAGTACAGGTTCTGGTCAGCGATGAAGGCATCGAGATCTCAAGCGAAGATCAGGAGAAGATTTTTGAACGCTATCACAGGGTCCAAAACCCTAAGATCGGATCAATTGCAGGCTTTGGGATCGGTCTTTACCTCTGCCGCGAGATCATCGAACTGCACCAGGGACTGATCAGCGTACAGAGCGGAAAAGGCAAGGGAACAACCTTCATAGTTGAACTGCCACTGGGAAGTTAGAGAGAAGAGTTGCTTACCGGAGTTAAATTTCCCATTAAAAAATAAGCCTTTGTCCAACCCCGTATGCAGTTTATTGACCATGCACCATTTATAACCGTGGTAGAAAAGTTTTGCACGCCGGGAGAAAGACAGGATGAATTGTAAATTTGATCATCGGTGTCCAGAGGATTACCGTTCAACATAAAACCGAAAACAATGAGGATATTGCCAAAAACACGGCTCTGAACCTGCCAGATGAGACCTTTTCGCCCGAGCGCTTGGAAACCGCAAAAGAAGTTATGCTGGACGAATCAACAGCTCTAAAGGCCGATGGGCCGTCAGAAAGTATGCCTGTAGATGATACCAACGGCAGTGGCCGTAAGGGTGGCTGATCTTGATATCGTGAAACCCTACGCTTCTGCTGAGAATATAAAATTCTTTAGCGACAATTTTTTCTTCGATAACTATCCTACCTCCCTTTTTCTGGCCTGAAGGAATCCGACTCATCTACTTTTTTAAGTATGCCATCACGCATCTCATCCAGAAACCTGGTCTTGCTCATCCCTTTGCGCTGTTTGATCTCGACAAAGCGTCTGTGATACCTATTTAAATTGACCTGAAAAACATGCTGGAAAGCCTCCGCAATTTCTAAGAGTCCGGTTTTCCCGTTATTGATCTGCCCCGTGCTATAAAGGCCGTAAAGGACTTCAATCAGATTGAGACTATCTCCCGTCCATCTCAGCCTGCTATTATCCATATTTCGGTGTTTGTCTGCAGTACCGGTGTATTGCTCCTTGACAATGAGTTCAGTCAAATGTTTCTGAAGCATTTCGCAAGCTTTGAACCTGGAAAAAAGATATTCATGCCCTGTCCCGAACGAGGGATCTACCTTGGGTATTGAGCTAAGGCGGATATCCTTGGAGCAGCCTCCACGAAGGAAAAACAAATGGTCGAGTTCATCAGTACCTAATTTGTAATACTGGTACTGAAATTCATGGGATCTGAAAAAACGGTTGATGTAGCGTATCTGTTCACGGTAATGATCCTTTATTTTTCTTTCCCTTGCTATGGGTTTTGTGCTTTCGATGTTGAGCAGTTCGGAATAAAAGATGAGCCAGCGGCAGAACCTGGGTTTTTCAGACTTGAAGAACCATATCTCTTCATCTTCATTGGCGAAGGAATAACGGTCAACCAGTACCTTTAATTCATCAAGAAAATGTTGAACAGTTAATATCGACCTTTTTAATCTCTCTGCTTTTGTTTGCTCTTCATCATCAAGCTTTGTCAGGGCAACCTTCATTTTCTGATAAATATTTTCACTTTGTTTCTTCAGCATATTAAAATAGGTTAAAATGATCCTACTGGACAATAGACCAAGCAGGGTAAAAGAAAATCCTTAAGCAAAAGACCCTTTTCAATGGATGGCACTGGACAGCGCGGAGTTTCAACTGCATCATAAACAGACACCTTGATCTTTGCTTTACAATTTTAGTATTTATCCCATCAGATTGTTTTGATCTGGGACACAAAATGTCGTTTAAAAATTAAATTCTTATTCATTCCGATCAATGAGTTCAAAAACGGCATCAAACATTAATTTTAACGACAAAGTTTCCTCCAGACTGAAGGAATATCCGATTAGCCATTTACATGTGGAGATGTAAAGTCCAGCCCTCATGTGATTTCAGTCACAATCTGAGCGCAAGAAAGTAAACAAAATTCCTGTAAAAATTTCATGTTTTGTTTTCTTTTTTAAAAATTTTAAGCCCCTTTTTATCCGTCTCAATACATTACAATCACGGTCGTAGCGTGCTAATAATTTGATTTTTAGTTGCACTAGCGAGCGTGATAGAAGAAAGCAATTTGTAACCTGCAACAAAGTGAAAAAAGACCCGCTATAATTGGAGTAACCTTCCGACGGTACAAAATCATTTAAGAGTAAAGCGTCGATTTGTGACACAATCAATCCACCCACGAAAAACCTCTGCATTCAAGAAGCCGATCTGCTGTAAACGCGGGGCTTAATTGTAACCCTTTCCGACGATCCTTAATGTCGCCAGTGCTTTCTGAACAAGGGATAAGCCACTCTTTAATTGCTCCCGGCAATTCATAGCAAAGCCTCCTCTATCTGGAGTGAAACTGGTGCATACAGTTTTTGTAATAGTTTCTCCAGGTTCATACGTTTTAGGGTAACGATATGAGGAGCAGCCAGGAGACACCGGAAAGGAAAAATCAAAAAAGCCCCGTATAACAAAAGCGGGAAATTTCCGTTTAAAGAATATATCCTTCCGACAGGACAATATTAGCCAGGTAAATGCACTGAAACGTTGATTTGTGACACAATCGACAGCGCATGCAAAAAAATGCTATTAAGGAAGCCGATCTATTAGAGACTTTGAGCTTCATTTTACCGCTGCCCGCCCCATTTCAAGTCAGGGTAAATGAGGAGGTCATCACCGAGAACTTTAGCCGTAAGCATCTTTTGCTCCGGCCAGGCGAAATCTCCAGAAAACTGTACTTTATCCGCAGTGGATTCCTGCGTGCTTTTTTCCTTGACGAAAATGGTAAAGAGTGTACCACCTGGTTTATGGGAAAAGGGGACCTGATGATCTCCGTTTACAGCTTCTTCACCCAAAAACCCGCATACGAATATATTGAGGTACTTCAGGACTGCAAACTTCAGTCTATCAGCTGGCAACAGTTAAACGCATATTATGCGGATTTTCCAGTAGGTAATTTATTGGGCAGGATTGTGATACAGAAGTACTATATGATGAGCGAAGAAAGGGCCATCTTCCTTCGTACACAAACCCCGAACCTTAGGTATGAAAAACTGCTGGAGCTTCACCCGGATATCGAGCAACAGACCAGCCAGAACAACATTGCCTCATACCTTGGAATAAGCAGGGAAACTTTGAGCAGGATCAGGAGAAAAAAACGCGAAATGTGCCACCAGACACAAACCGGCCGAAATCCAGCATCTGTTTTTCACTAAAAAATCAATGTTATGAACACAAAGCTTAAAATCATCACGCTTTTTATACTCCTGATATCCGCCTGCCAGAAAGACCAACTAGAACCTGGCAATCAACAGGCAGAGGAACCGCAGACTTTAGTTCTGACAAAAAAGGAGGCGATGAATTTTGTAGCCAACTTAGGTCTGGACAGCAATAAAATATTATCAAAGATTAAGGTAAACTGGGACCTCGCAAAAAGCGAAGCGACAAAAGAGGGAAATAAATGGACGGTGACTTTAGATGGTCAGCCCACCTATCAAAATTACAAACAGGGTTACCGGCAACTCGTCGTCTTAAAAGATAAAAAAAGCCACAAAATCGGCGCAAAAATCCTGGAGATTATTCCCGATGCGGTCTATCTGCAAAAAAATAGGATCTCCAAAGCCTCAGATTTCACAGGAAGGGTATTTGAATATGATCTCAACTACCAATTAAGGGGAGGCCGGCTCTATCGCGACGGCAAACCCATTGGAAGAATCAGGCAATCTACAAAAGAAGAACAGATTGTTCATGCGAACAAAATGCTGAAAGAAGTCAATCCATTTTATGGCGCTCAAGGAAAGCTCATGAAGATGATGGCCATCGAAACCTGCATTTGGGTGCAGGACAGTTATGTCGATGCATGGGGAGACCTTACTATCCATTCCACAGAAATATGCTCAACAACTTATGTAGATGACGGAGGAGGTGGTGGATATTATGAAGGCGTCGGTGGCGGTGATTCATCTGGATCAACATCAGGCGGTGGAGGTGGTGGAAGCACCGGACCGCCCCCTCCTCCTGCCCCATCCAATCTACCCGGAGAAAGTAACAATGTGGTCAACCCAAAAGAAATGATGGAATGTTTTTCCAAAATCACCAGTGCCAATGCAGCGTTTATCGTCAGGGTTTATGTAGTCGAACCACAGCCCGGAACCGCATTCAATGTTGGTGCAAACAGTTTTGGCCATGTAGCCATATCCTTAAGCAAAACCAGCGGAAGCACAACCATCACACAAACAGTAGGCTTTTATCCTACAGGCACAGGACTGGATAAATTATCCTCAAAATCGCAGATACTGGATAATGGATTTGTTCCTTACAATATATCCTCAACCTATTATGTATCGGGAGAAAGTTTCCAAAAAATAATAGACTATGTAGCCAACCCGCCAGCAAATTATCATTTTACCGACTTCAACTGTTCAGCCTTTGTATATGGAGCTGGGCAGGCAGGCGGTATTCCCATCCCAGACCCAACGGCGGTGATCGGGTTGGGCTTCGGCAAAACGCCTGCCGGAATGGCAAGCGCTTTGCGGGAACAAAAAGCGAAAAACCCTAACTTAGACATCAATGAAGCTGGGGGCACAATGCCTGCCAGTAAAGGACCGTGTAAATAATTAAGCTATGAAAAAAAGAACTAAAATAATTGTTGCATCAATCCTGGGAATATTGATTATAAGCAATCTCCCTCCTGTTCAATACTTTATTCAAGAAAACTATCATTACACCAATAAGGATGGAAGCTTTGAGTTTACAGAGCTAGACGGTAACAGAAACTTTGATGTCGCAAAAAAACAGTTCGATAATTTCAAGAAACAACATCCAGAAAATCCAAACAGAACCTTATATCGAACATTTACTCTAAAACCGTGGAAATTTTGGGAATGGTGGCAAATGATTGCTCATTCCGAAAGATTTAGATTACCATTTCTTCCACGACGATAAATTGGGAAAAAAATTAAAATAAAAGTTCTCGATAAAACGACAAGTAAATTCACGACGGTACAATTCTTAGAAATCGAACAGAAATTTACTTCTTTTAACAAAGACAAACTCTCTGGTATCAAACTTTGATATTTGATCACCAGCTAACTTATCGGTAAAATCAGTTAAGTTGGGGGAAGTGGCTAAGCATTATTGAGCAATTCGGATGACTGCGTTACAGAATGGATAATAGGAATCTAAACGAATAGGATCAGCAAGGTAAATGCCTTTTTTATTGCTGTTGCACATTTCAACTATGTATTATTATTTTGCGGATTGATCAAATCCGTCGCTAAAGAACTCAGCAAGGGTGATGTCCAATGCTGAAAGCACTTTGATCAAAGATGAGAAATACAAATCCTCACCATTTTCATAGCGCCAGAGCTGCGTACGATTAAGGTCATGTTTAAAAGCAAATTTTTCATAGTTCCGCTCCCCTTTAGCTTCCCTGAGGAAACGAATCCGTTCTCCAACCAATTTCAAAACTTGCTTTGCTTTTTCGCTATCCTCATCGTTTTTGGCTCTACTCATAACGTAAAGTAAACCAAAATGATGCGCCAAAGGTACTTCTAATGAGAAACATCATAAAAGATACATCTAAAAAGAAACATTTTTTATATCTTTATTTTATTTCAGATATAATCAAAAAATGAAAACGGAGGACATACTTCAAACCCCTTTCGAAAAACTTGGATTTAGTGCCAATTTTTGCAAACATTGCGAAATAATGCATTTTAGCACACTGAATGATGTCACAACCATTCAGCCTGAACAATTGATAAACAAGAAAGGATTTAGCTATAGCTGGCTGGGGGAACTCAGCGCATACTTAGACAAGATAGGGCTATTGCATTTATTGCAACGACCATAGGAAAAAAATTACGGTTGATCCGCTGTACCATACGCTGTAGCAGATCCCGCACACGGGCGGCAGTATGCTGGTCAATACTGTAAAATTCTTTACTTAGGCTTCCTGGCGAAATCACAGCCTGTCTTTTGCTTTGAAAATAGCCCGCGAAACCTTTAAAAATGAACTGCAGGTTCTGCGTGGCGAAAACACTTTCTTCATAAAGTAGCCGAATCAGGCAAGAAAGGTGAGCTACGGACATTTCGAGTGGTATTTTTGGGACAACGACTTCCCCTGTTTGGCACAAAAACTTTTCTGTCAATGAAATTTCTTCCGCTAACCAATCTCCAATCATTGTTTTTATCGAAGGCCAAGAGGCGTTGTAAGCTATGTCTTTCACTTCAGGAATAGCTAATAAATCTGCCTTCTGTCTATAGAGAAAATCGAACCTCTCTTCTTGAGTGTGAATTTTTTTTAATGCATGGCGGATGGTATCCTGTCGAACCACAAAAAAAGAAAGAGAATTGTAATTCAATCGTGTGAGAAGGGAAACAAGTAAATTTTCAGGGTCGTCGAAACGATAATCAAGCAAACATATATGGTTAATGATATTTTCGAAATAAGAAAGTGATCGAAAGGTATATTTTATTTGCCCAGGACATCCGGCAACATCAGTAAACCATTTTTGCAAACAATCCTTCAAGGCGGGATTTAGGCTAAGATCGTTCACATGATCAATCACCATGCGGATAGTTCCTGAATGGCGACTTATCCATCGCTGGTGATAAGACACTGGCGCAGCGGCATTCTCATTGAAATATGCTAAATAATATTTTTGTAGATGGTCAATGAGCGCCAAAAGATCAATCTGTTTGTCAATAAATTGTTGAGAATTTGGCAACGCATCTAAGGTATTAGATGCATTTATGATCTGCTCAAGGTGATAATGAAAATAACGCACCAAGCTATTTTCGCTCGAATTGGAAAATATTGCCCCCTCCCAAGCTTTATGAACTCGGTCCTTATAATGATCGAATTTGATTGAATTGTATATATTGCTGTCGGAAAGACTTCGGTCAATTAATAGTTCTTCAATATCTTTCAATTCGTTTCTAAGCATACCTAGTATGTTCTCCTGGTGCGTTCTTCAGCAGCCTCTATTTTTTAAAGATATGTGTGCTGGTTATTGTACTAGTTACTGAGGTGGTATCCGTTTCTGAATTGTTGCTATTAGGTTGGAACCTGTCGTAGCGATTGTAAACTTGTGTTTTTTGTTGCGGAAGTTTTCTTGATTTTGTCATGATTTTTATTTTTTTATGTTAAATTAATACGAATTTGGTATGAAAACATCTTTATTACAGATTTGCAGTGTCTTAGGGTAAAAACAACTGATATGGCTATTAATTCATTTAAGTTTCCGTTTCAGCGTTTCTCCTACAACATATTGATAAGTCATCTGATTTGCTGGTCAGCATTTATAACCTACGAGCTTTTGATGGTTTATTTCGCTTTGGGAGAAATTGAACGACCGTATGTTTATCTCATCTACTATCCGATCAATATCGGTTTTTTTTACCTATATGTGAGTTTGTTGAATCATACAATCATTGGTTGGAAGGTTAATTTTTTCGCCTTGATAATCGGCTATTTTACATTGTGCATCCTTTATCTTCTTCTTAAATATGCAGCAGATTATTTATTAGCAGACCAGCCAAAATATGATGGAAAATCTTTTTTACACATCGAAACATTCTCTACCCGAAATATAGCCCGGTGCCTGAATTTTACCATAATCGCAACTTTTTATTGGTCAGCAAGCCACATTTCTTATTTCCGAAAAAAATTCCAACAAGCAGAAAATCAAAAATTAGCAATAGAAAAATCAAATGCTGAATTGGAGACGCAGTTAACAAAATCACATAATGCATATTTGCAACAGCAGATTAACCCCCACATGCTCTTTAACGCGCTTAACTTCGTCTATAACAGCGCACAAAAATATTCGGACGATGCCGCCCAATGTATCTGGCTACTGTCCGAAATCATGCGTTTTAGCCTCGAGGAAGCCGATTCAGATGGAAAGATTAGACTGGATAGAGAAGTCGAGCAAATTGAAAATCTCATCGCAATTAACCGCTACCGGTTTGCAGCACCTTTACAGCTGAAGACATATCTGCAGGGTGATTTCAATAGATATAAAATAATACCTCTTATCCTGCTTACCCTAACTGAAAATATATTTAAACATGGGAACCTGGCCGAAGTTGATTCTCCGGCCATATTGAAACTGACCACCGATGAGAACGGACACCTAGCTTTCTATAGTCGTAATTTAAAGAAATCAAAGAACGGACATGTCCGTCAAAGAAAAGCAGTGGGTCTTGAGAACATCCGTCTGCGCATGGATTCATTTTACAAAGACAACTACAAGCTGGAAGTCAATGAGCTCGGAGACTTTTACGAACTCACTTTAACCCTTAAATTATGAACTTAACATGTTATATCATAGATGATGAATACCACTCGGTTGAAGTCCTCGAAAAGTACGTCAATCAGACACCAGGTCTCGAACTTATTGGCAGCTCGACCAATCCGCTTATCGCGCTTGAAGAACTTTGCAAAATAAGCACACCGGATATTGTCCTTTTGGATGTTGATATGCCACAGCTTAATGGCCTTGATGTAGCCGATCTTATCGGTTCTGCATGCAACATTATTTTCACCACCTCTTACCGCGAATACGCGCCCGAAGCGTTTGAAAAAGATGCGGTAGATTACCTTCTAAAACCCATCAATTACACCAGATTTTTAAAAGCAGTGACCAAAGTGCGCTCAAATGTCACTCATCAGACACCTCCACCAACTACTAACCCTTTCTTTTTTGTCAAAAGCAATATCAAAGGAAAATTTAACCGGATCACTATCTCAGAGATCCTTTATATTGAAAACATCGGCAACTATATCATTATCCATATGAATGATGAAAAAGTTACCACTTATCTCACCTTACTGGAAGTACTTTCCAAGCTGCCTGCTGAGGGTTTTTCAAGGATCCATCAGTCTTATGTTATTAACCATGCAGTTATTCAATCACTGGAATATGCACAGGTCAGACTAACTGGCGAGGTAAGTATCCCGATCGGTGGCACTTACCGTACCGCTTTCCGGGAAAAAATTCAACCCGCTCTGCTCATCAGTAAACGGGATAAAAATGATCACTAGCCTAAAGATTTTTCGCGGGCTAAAAGTGAAGTGTGATACTTCCCGAGGCAATAGTAAACCATCAGTTCCTGCTGCCTTTGGTTGACTGAAAAAGTCCGGTTGAGTTGCATATGAACCAGGTCAGCCAAAAGCTCCATTTTTTTATCCTTTGAATAGCTTCCTGTAAGCCCATTTAAAACTGACATCTGCTTTAATATCGGCAAAGTGTGCTTTGATAAAGTGCTACTTTCAACCAATTCCGCAATAAGGAATTTCTTCTCCCGAAACTTATCATCCAATGCAAGCCTTAAAGGTTTATCGGCGCGGAACTCAGTCATAAACCGGTCCGTTACTTTTGAAACATATTCCTTCGCGATTGCTGGGGTGGAAAAAAAAAAGCTGATCATTCGATAAGCCGTGAGAATGGCCAGATCAAATTCACTTAGTCCAATAGAACTTTTCCCTTTTAAACTCAGCGCAAGCGCTACAAGGTTACTACCTGCGCAAAAAAGTTCCTCAACCTCCGCTATCAGGCTGGCGCCGTATCTTTCAATTTCCCTGCGGTAGGTATCTCCCTGGAAATCCCGGATAAGTTTGTTAAGTCCCGAGGATTCAATTTTTTTACGCAAGGCCACCAGTATTGCTCCCAGATCGCTTTCTTCAGCCTCTATGCGCAGGCGAAGGTGATATCCATTTTCATGATAACGGATGAAAAACCACTTTCTGATCCGCTTTTTCTGAGCTTTGATGAAAGGAAAAATCACCTTGGCAAGAATTTCATCCGAGGCCCGGGGAATGCAGAAAAGTTTAAGGTAAAGCCAGTTACTGCCCATTAAAAAGTCCCGCTGCTTTTGAACGCCAGCATTGATGTGGTCATTTTTTGAAGCCTTATAAATATTACGGCTGTGGGCCAAAAAAATAATCATCTGTCCTGCAAGCGGTTTTTTACCAGACAGGATCGAACGGTCAGGCAATAAATATTCCTGAACAGAAATACGTTTTAAACCATGGGTGCACTGCAGGAAAAACCTTGCCTGGGCAGGATCGGCCAGGTCAAAAACCAGCTGCTGGTCTGTTGCCCCTAAGGTGATATGCCGGGTAAGGTGGTGCTTTTTACGAAAGCCGTCCAGTGCTTTAACGGGATCAGCATGATTCCCGTCAGATAAAGCTACAAAATCCGCTTCCCTAAAATTCCATTTCGCAAGGCTAAGCACTACCTTTCCATAACTCACCCGCGGATAAAAAGGAAGATCCGGAAAAAAGTTTTCAAGGTTGAATGAAAGCCCCGCCTGTATCCCCTGAAACTGCAGATCACACAACAGGCGGAAAACCGGAGAATGATTATTGCGAAAGTTATAAGCAGTTGCCAGACGGGGAATGATTCTTTTGTTCAATTTGGAAGACTCCAATATCAGCTCATCACCATTAAGGGAAAGCATAAGTTCGCCTGGTAGTATCAGGTTTTCATCCGGCTGAGATGGATATACGTTTAGCGGTATTTCGCGGGAATAAATGGGTCTGCGCCGATTGATATTATCCACATGGGTATCAGACTGCTGAGCAATATCGGCAAAAATAACTTCCGGATTAGCCTCCTGTTCCACTTCCGCAAGCCCGCGGCAAAGCCCGTAAACCTCGTCACTAAAGCTGGAGAACCTCCCGATCAGCGAAGCGCCGGTCACCCCGCCGGAACTTTCAAGTACCAGGTACTCCCCCGCCGGGCGGTACATAAGCGCCTGCGTCTGTGGCAAAGGCACCTCTGGCCTTTTCTGGTTTTGTAAATTTAGCAGATCTTCCTCGCTGATCTCCAGGGGTGCCCAGGGATCTCGAAGGATATCCCCTACCCATAGTTTAAAAATAAACTGCTGGGCGGCATGCCAGCCAAATGTCCTTTTTTCATCCTTGGTTTGAGGGAAAGGGATGTTTTCCAGCATATCCTGATCAGGCATAGCAGGTTCCAGCTCACCATAATGTAGCCCAGCGTCGGGATCCAGTGCCAGCAGTAAGGGAACCTTTTCCTGATCAAAACGGGAACGGAAATCACGGATAAAACGCGATAAGTCTGCAGGCTGTTCGGCAGCTGATAATAACTGGATCAAATGAACCGCTTTAGAAAGTTCATCCTGTCCAGCACCATCCGGTCCCCCACCTACATGCTGCCTTTCCAGGGCCGCATAAAAGGGCTGTACACCAGGCGCTTTTTCATCTGCAACTTTCTCGATTTCGATGGCCAAATCAGCCAAAGCTATTTCACCAGATAGCGCCATGCGATTACAATTCTGCCAGAAGCTGTCCCAGCCGGGAAAATTCGGCAAACATTCAATAAGCTCATTACTGATCACCGTTCCCTGGGAAGCATCGAAAACTGCACCGGCATCAACAAGAAAGCTGATATAGTCTTCAGCTTCTGCCATTGTAGAATCACTGTGCTTTATAATCCAGTCCAAAGCCTTAATTCTTGAAACCTTTTTTGAAGATAAAAATGAAAACAGCTGCAGGTTAAATTTTTCTGCTGCTATCCCCTGCAAGGAAAAACTAAAGCGCCCCTTATTATCCAGCCAAGATTTGGTATAACGCAAAACCTCATTAAACCGGTAAAGCGTTGGGTTGGCCATTAATTCTTCCGGCAAATAAGCCCCCACCCCATTTTTCACTTTCCTTAAAAACTCATGGTCCGGCAAAAGGTGAAGGAGAGCGCCATCACTTCCGGCAAGCCTAACCTGATCACCCGTTCCCCAGCGCAGTAAAGTAAAGGATGAAAAGCTCCCAAAAGGCGTAGGCCTGAAGCACATCCGGTTATAATATTTATAAAGGGTATGCTTTTGCTTATCAGTTAACCTATCGAAATCAAATTCTTTTTTTTCAAGTAAGGCGTAAAACCCCGGACTCGCCAAAAAAACCGCATTGCGAAAAGCCTGCTCCTGTAACACTTCCGGCAACCGCGAGAGATCATAACCGGCAAAGCTATAATAAGGTGCCCGCAGGAACAACTTTGGTAAAAACCGGTAGATTATTGCATTGCTTTCTTTCATTTCTTTTTCGCTTAAAAGGGTATTATACCCATCTCATACTGTTTCGGCTTTCCTGCTTGCCGTTAATTTGTTCTATAAATCTTTTACCATGAAGGCAATTTTCAAATCAATCGTCCCACCATTGCTTGTACTGCTATTTACTTATGCTGCATTCAGTAAACTCTTTACTTTTCCAGCTTTTGACCAGCAGCTCCACAACCAGTCTTTTCCCGGCTGGCTGGCAGACTTCCTCTTGTATTTTTTAATCCCAGCGGAAATTATTACTGCACTGCTGCTGTGTTTTAAAAAGACCCTGACAGTTGGCTTGCTGTTTTCAACTGTACTCATGCTCGTCTTCACCGGCTACATCTCCTTGGTTTTGGCAGATTATTTCAGCAAGGCACCTTGTAGCTGCGGTGGGGTATTAAAATCGCTCGGATGGAAATCGCACTTCATTTTTAACCTCGTATTCACCACACTTGCGATAACTAGCTTAACTATTCACCTAAAGCGGGAGGTCCGTGACAACGATTAAGCAGCACAAACGGATACCGGTCCTATCCAATACGTAAAAATCAACCGATCGAAAGACCACCGAACCAGATCGACTTCATTATCCTTCCGCAAGGAAGATCATTTAAAACTAAATACCATGTTAAAAAAATTAAATCTTGGCCTTGTAGCCCTCGTATTGGGGTTCGGCCTTACCATCACTACAAGTGCATTTAAATCAGCCAAAGCAGATATCCAATGGAATTTTGTCGGCGATCAGCTTTCTGATGCGACAAACGGCCACGAATATTCTACAACCATGAGCCCGCCTACCAGCTGTAACTCTGGCACCGCGGCACCCTGTTTCCTGATCACACCAGAAACAGTTGATACGCAGGACAAATTGACTGAATACATCCTGGATACTTACGGCAGCAACGCTGCCGATGTTAGGGATGCGGCTCCAGCCCAACGCGCATTGTAAGTGGACAAGGGCCTGGTTAAATTAACCGGGCCTTTTGTTTTACCGCTCATTCTGGGGCATACCCGTCAGGTTTATAATATCTTCAGGAATCGGTAGCGCATAGCGTTTATCATTTGGCATTAAGCTATAATCAGTTCCGCCTGTTAGGCGCCTGGGTACAATTTCCCCACCCTCCGCATTCAATCGTTTGATATCCATCCACCTCATCCCCCTCATGACCAGCTCTTTTCTTCTTTCGATAAGCACCGTGTTCAGCGCGGTCATTTTATCAACTACTACCAATGGTACAAATGTTCCGGTCTTAAACCTGGCCACTAAAAGCTTGTTCAGCGTCTGTAAGCCAAGGTCTGTTTTTCCGTTTCTTATCTGGCACTCGGCAAGGGTAAGGTACATCTCATCGGTAGCCAGGCCGAAAAAGAGTGCAGGCTGGAAATACGTGCCTTTGAAATAATAAGCGCCGCCGCTCTGCAGATAAAATACCTGCTTCCTTAAATCATCTGCCTGGTAGCTTTGCAAAAGCTCAGGAACAATCTTCGCCCTGGTATTGGTTACAATTGTTGACGGCGGAGAAAATGTGTTAAATACCACTTCTGGATTAAAAAGCGCTATAGGATAAGAGGCCGCAGCATTGAGTTTATTATAATCCAAAAGCGCAGCATTGATCTGCAGGCAGGAATCCGCATAACTTTCAGCTGCCTGGTAATCGCCCATGTACAAATAAGCACGCGCCAAAAGTCCATAAGCACCCGCTTTTGATGGCCTGGTTGCACTCAATGCCTTTTCCGGCAAGAGCGGTACCGCTGCTTTAAGATCGGTAAGTACCTTTTGGTATCCTTCATGTACGGTAGCCCGGGTAGAAGGAGTATTAAAATCAGCATTGGGGCGCAGCGGAATACCAAGATCTGCTGCTGACGATACCCGGTAAGCCTTTGCCCAAAGTCCCAGCCCCTGCAAAAAGCATTTGGCGCGGTATACCAGTGCCTGTCCTTTCACATTGTTAAAGGCGGCGTCTCTGGCGATGGCAGATGCTTCCATCCCCTCCAAAACCGCATTACAGGAATAAACCGCTTTGTACAGATATGCCCAGTCATTGCTTCCGGGTTCAAAAAGATTATCTTTCTGCCAGCTGTACATCCGGCGCTCATATTCACTGGGCAAGGCCGCAAGGTCGGCATCGGTAAGGTAATAATCATCAGCCGAGATTTCGGCCGAAATCAGGTCTTTAGCAGTCAGCACCCCGTAATTATCCATCAGCGCCTGGAAATCACCCAGCGTGGAAGGGATCACCAGCCGCTGATCGGGTTTTTCATCCAAAAGCCGTTCGCAACCGGAAATTACAATAGATAAAACAGCCAGCACCAGCCAACATGCAAAATAGTTTCTCTTTTTCATCATCATCAATTTTAAAGGCCCGCCCGTAAACCGAAAGCGATGGTTTGCCCCGGAGGTAAGTTAAAGCCACTGGTTACATATTCAGGGTCGAGGTGATGTTTGTTCGCCCTGTAAATTATCCCTACGTTAGCCAGGTTGGTAAATACGTTTAATGTTTTTAAGCCAACCTTTTTTGCCAGGGACTTTTCGACCGCATAATCAAGGTTGATATACTGTATTCGGATATGGTCGCCCTTATCAATCAGCGTTTCAGCAAAGCGGTAGAAAGTCTCCCTGCTGCTTGAAACCGGATAGGGCATTGAAGGCACCTGGGTAAATGCCTCATCACCTGGATTTTTCCAGCGGTCAGTATAATCCGCATGTCCCCTGCCACTGGCAAAAAGGCTGCTGTAATCAATTCCCTTACGCCTGAAATAATAATCGAACTTAAAGCTGAGCGCAACTGAAAGGGTAAAACCCTTAATGCCAAAATCGTTTACTATATTGCCGAAATAACGAGGCAGCGCAGAACCGTGAAAAACCAGGTCAGCGAGTTTGGTATTGCTGATAATGCTGCTGTATACCTTACTGGGCTGGCCGTTCACAAAGCCCATGGGTTCGCCCGTTGCCGGATCAAGGCCTGCCCAGCGATAAGAAAAAACCGAGTATACCGGCAATCCCTCTACGCCCGAAACCACTGCATCAGACTGCAAAAAGTTACTCCCCTGGACCGATGGCAGGTAATATTTTATAACCTTATCTTTATACACTGAAAGGTTAAGCGCGGTGCCCCAGCTAAAGCTGCCCTGCAGGTTCCTTGAGTTCAACTGCACATCAAACCCGTTCCCTTTAATTTCAGCCACGTTGCGTAAGACTGTGATTCCTACCCCTGTGGTATAATCGATCGGGTATACGCCGAACAGATCGGAAGCATGTTTTTGGTAATATTCCACGCTGCCTGAAAGCCTTCTTTCAAGCAAACTGAAATCCAGGCCGATATTGAGCATCCTTACCGATTCCCAACGCAGCTCGGGGTTGGCATACTTATCAAAAATGGCATATGGCGATTGCGTATAAGGTGAATTAACCTGGTAACGTATGGTATTTACCCCGCTCATGGATGGATCAGCATTACCGCTGAAACCCAGGGTAGACCTTACTTTCAGCTGATCTACAAATCCCACTTTAAAAAAAGGCATTTTGGAAATATCCCAGGCCAACCCCACCGACCATAAAGGTTTCCATTTATCATTGGTGGCAACCCCAAAGAGATTAGAGGCATCAGCCCTTGCACTCGCCGATAGGGTATAAGTATCTTTAAAGGTATAAGCCAGGTTTACAAACTGCGAAAAATAATTGTTCACCGATTGGCTCAAACCATTCCCATCAGGAATATAGGCTGCACTTCCGGTGACTGAGTTCGGGAAAGTACGGGTATAATCCACCTGCCCGGTGGTAAGCTTATCGGTATCCAAACCATACATCCTGCCCGATACACCTGTTGATTGCGCTCTCCTCCACTCTACCCCGATCAAACCATCCAAACGGTGTGAGGCCCATGCCCGGTTAAAATCAAGCTGCCCCCTGTACTGCTCCGATCGCAAGCGCCCCTCGTTCCTATCCAGAATGGCACCTAACGGCACAGGATAGCTCACCACCCCGCCAGTGCCTACCTGGGCAAAACTGTTAATCAGGTTGCGGGTATAATAACTTTCCAGCTGCTGTAAAATCTCTCTATCAGTCCGCTGCTCCTCGATATTATATTTAAGTGATGCTTTAAAACCCAGCGGCAGTTTATAACCCAGATCGAAACTGGCCACCAGGTCGGTTAGCCTGGTTACATTTTCGGTATACTGATTATCCAAAAGCGGGTAATATGACCAGTCTAACAATTGTGCTACCGCTGGTGAGGAAAGATAGGTAGCCCGGTAATTCTTGGTAATGGGCAAAGGATTTCCGTTAGCATCGGCAAAGGCTGCATAAGGATAAAGTGAAGATGTACTCAATATCCCTCCAATGCCCGGCCGGCCACTGGTAACTTTACCACCTGTATAGCTGAATACTGTATTCAGGTTCAGGTTGCGAAGCAGCGTAAAACCATTACTAACCCTCAGGTTTTGCCGCTCATTCACCCCATCCAGGTTATCGACGTTTTTGTTGTAGCCCGAAGAAACCAGCCAGGAATGCTTTTCACTTCCGCCCGATAGCGAAAGCGCATATTGCTCGTTTACCCCGGTTTTGTACACATACCGGTCAAAATCGTCATAAACATCATGCGCGGCAAAACCTGACTTGGATGTTGCCAGCTCTGCATCAGAGAGCTTGCCCGCAGCATTCAAAACCAACAGCTCCACAAATGGGGTTAAGGCCGGTTTCTGCGAAGAGTTGATCAGGCTGGTATAATAACCCTTGCCGAATAAAAACTGCTCCACATCAAGAGCATCAGCAGAGGATATACGCTGCTCGTAACGCAGATCCGGCTTTTGCACAAAAGCCAAACTGGCTGAAAAGCTGACCGACAACGGCATATTTTTTTTGCCTTTTTTGGTGGTAATCACAATCACCCCGTTTCCGGCGCGGGTACCCCAGATGGAGGCGGCCGCGGCATCCTTTAAAACTGTTATACTCTCTACGTCTTCAGGACTGATATTGGTTAAATCACCTGAATAGGGAAAATCATCCACCACAATCAGCGGATCCCTTGGCCCGCGGATCGTGCTGATTCCACGTACAGAGAACTTTCCTGTTGCCGAGGTACTCCGGTCAAAGGTAAGCCCGTTGCCGATGGCCTCTAAGCGATCGAGGATGTTCTTTCCCACCTGCTGATCCAGCCTCGCCTTATCCAGTTTGTCAAACGATCCCGTCGCCCGTGTTTTGTCCAATACCTGGTACCCCGTGCTCACCGTTACATCGCTCAGCTGGTTATCGGCCGGCAGCAGCCGAACCATAAATGCCTTTGTTAAAGGCAAAATGACCGAAACAGAAAAGGTTTTAAACCCAACTGCAGTGGCTACAAAACGGTAGGTACCACCAGGCAGGCTCGCTGAAAACATTCCGTACCGATCGGCCATTAATTTACGGACCACCCCATCAGCCCCTGTCAGCTCGATATTTGCCGCAACGGCAGTGCTATCGGCGGCACTAAAAACTTTACCGCCAAAGGTTTCCTGGCTAAAGGTTATTACCGGACAAAAGCCGATCAATACAATCAGTATATATATATTTCTCATTTCAATTGCTTAATTTGTTCATTCATCCGGTCACGGATCACCAGTACCTCCATTTTTTCCTCCGCCGGCCGCAAACGAAGCCCATAAGGGCGAAGCCCGGCATTTACCTTCTCCAGGTTGTCTGTCTCATCTACCCTGATTGATATTCTGCCACTGATCCCGGTTTTGTTGATCACCGGTACCCTGTTCCAGCTCAGGTTTTCAAGATGATCAGCGAGCGCTTCAAGGGGAACATTTTTCAAGTTTAAGCCGGCCTTCCTAACCTTGCCAGTATCCGACCTCGCCAAACTCTCCCCATCACCACGAACATGAGCATTGCCAAAACGCTCGAGAATTAGGCATTCGGTTTCTTCAGCTTCGATCGCAGCCACATAAGGCGAATAGGTATTTAAATCATCCAGCATCATGGGATATAATTTGCCCGAAAACCGTTCGGGTACCACAAACTCATAATTGTAGCTATCACGAAGAAAACCCGAAGAATCCGCCCCTATATACCTGATCTGTTTATCCGAAAAGCGCTGGCCCATTGCTCGTTGCAACACCCTGCCTACGGTACCATAAAGGTGAAAAAAATCGGTATTGGTAAAAGCGCGCCCTATCAGTACACCTGATAATTTCGCTTTCCGGAACTGTGTACCGCTGGCCAGGCCAGATACCCGCCCTTTAGTTAACAGGCTATAGCGAACCAGGCCATCAGCAGGAAAATCTGCCGAACTAAATAAAGGCAGCGCCGGATCAATGTTTTTTTTATTAACGAAAGCACCACTCTCCCCCGACATAGCCTGCAACAATTTCGCCTCCTCCAGCTCTTCCTCACCCGTGATGGCCAGCACCTTCCCATCCCTGCCAATCCATACATAATGGGGCACAGTACGATGCGGAAAAATTTTATTCAGCAGCGTATCGGCCAAAACAGCGGCTAACGCTTCGCCATGTTCCTTTGTCCTTTTTTCCAAAAACCCGGCTGCCCTTACTTCGGATTCATTATTCACCAGGATCACCTGCAGATCATTCCGATATTTCTCTTGCAGCATTGTCATTTTCGGAAAACTGGCAATACACGGCGCGCACCAGGTCGCCCAAAAATCCAGTATCAGCAACTTCCCCTTAAATGCCGAAAGCGGCACCGCCATAAACTTGCGACCGGCCACATCCAGGCCTGAAACATTCCTTATCACTATATCCGGCACCGGCTGCCCGATCGCTATCCCTGACTCAGCAGTAACAGGCCTAGCCGATAGTATTTTCTCCTGAGCATAGACCCCAAAAAAAGGGCATAGCAATAGCAGGAAGCATAATTTTAGCTTCATTCTAACCGATTTCAAACGTAAAAAATTTAAAAATTAAATCTTTAGACCCCCACCTAAACCTTTCTCCCAATCCCCTCAATCACACCTTCTTCCATTAACGCCCGTACTGACCCTACCAGCCCGATCAGCCCATCAAACACCTCACCTACCTCTTCTTTACTGATGCCAAGCTCAAGAAAACCTTTCTTATCATTTAATACATAACCCTGAAACACCTCCAGCAGCACCAGCCTTATTTTATCAACCCCATAATGATTATAAAATAATTCTAGCACCTGCCGGGCAGAAAGATTCTCATAAGAATACTTTGGTAAAGTCATAGGTCTAGTTTAAGTTGATTGATAAATGGCAATAGTCACCCGGAAAAATGCAAGTCAAAAAGCTATTCATCACTGTACCCCTGACAGCATCCCCGGCCAAAAAATTAGGCATAACCTTCCCCAAACGGCAAAGCCATTTATTATTTAATTGAAAATCAGCAAAAAGTAATCGCCAGGAGCAAAAGCCTAAAAGCAAAAACAAGGCAGGCTGCATTATTAAAGAACCCGTAAAAATCATTAACCATTTAGGTTCCGCCTGCCCTGCCACCCCTCAAACGGGATTCTTTGGCTTCACAGCATAAAGCCTGTCAAAACGATACTTTTCATTTGCGCCCATACGCTCCGGTTTATATTTATGTTAGAAAAAAAACAGGTAAAAACCAGCCCCCTCCACATAAAAATATGCGGATACAGTAAACCGTATTGCGTAATAGGAAAAAGATACCTACCTTGGGTATGCGAATAACCATAGTAATGCGGCCTTGCCTAAACAGCAATAAAGGGCTGGTACCAAGCTAAATTAACCCATCAGGAATCAGTGCGCTCTCTCACACCAACCCTGTTTCCTTTGGGCTATTTTATACTCGGTAAAATCCAGCGCGCATTACGACGGAGAACAGATAACGTTCTTTAAAAAGAGTTTAAGGGAAAACCGAACTACCCCTTCACGGAAGTGGTATGAATTGATGGCGTTTAATTTTTTCGTTTTCATAAACGGTTAATTTTTATGTAAAACGATGGACCCACGAAGCGAGAAAGGAAGCCAGACTGGTAAAAACCAATAGGGCGAACTTCAATGCTTTTGCCAGTGGCACCGTCAAGAACCGCTTAAGCCGAAGGCTTAAGTTCCACAAAAGACTAACATGAAGTCCGCCCTATTGAATATAAGATATCACGAAGATAGCAAAACTCAATAGATACGGCGAACTCACGATCATCTCATGTGGAAAGTTTGACGGTTTTCTAGCATGAGTGACATCGTTAAAGCAAGGCTAAGCCCAACTCTATTTGTCGCTATAAATAACTGATAACAAATATAGTAAAACAAATTATACGCTCCAAATAATCGGAGCAATATTATGAAATATTTTTCAACTATAATATCGCAATTAGATTATGAAATCATTCTCAAGGTGAAGGCTTTAAGGGAGAAAAGAGGTCTCTCTCAAAGAGATTTAAGTGAGGAAATGAAATTGAGCAAGAGTTTTGTAGGAAAAGTTGAAGCGTTAGGCCAACCGGATAAATATAGTATTCGTCATTTAAACCTAATTGCCAAAGCTCTAAAAGTAAAGTCCGTTGCCGAGTTAGTGCCAATTGGTATTCAAGAACACGATATGATAAAAATAATTTATGAAAAAGTTTCCAAGCTGAATAAAGATGGTAGTGAGAGTAAGCAATTTGTTGAGAAGATAATTGAGATTAGAGAGATATAAAAGCAAATTGAATCTAAGATCAATCAAAATGAAAAAGCAATAGTGAGTTTTTCAAATTAGTTGGAAGCCTGTAAAGAAAAGTCAAGCTCATCTCTATTGTTCATCAATCGTAGAAATATGTTGCAACGAGGCTACAATTCGCTATCAGCGAAAATCTACTTTTGTATAGAACAAAAATAACTCCCTAGTTGGGCATTTCGGCAAAAATGGCCGCCTGTTTTGCATTTAAGCTGTCACCCCATTTCGCTTTAAAGTTCACCGGAATACACAACGTACCTTTCAGCGAAATTTATATAAATTTTAGCCCTATAATTTTCCCTATATAGGGCTTGGATATTATGGTGATATTGACCCCAGTAATGCATGATACTGACCCCCCTGGGGGATTTGGCCTGTCATAGCTGACGGCATGACAATTTTACCTTTTTTTTCTAAGACTTTCTCCTTTTAATTCAATTCTATAAGATGTGTGCACCATGCGGTCCAGAAATGCATCTGCAAGGGTCGAATCTCCAAAGATGTCCCACCATTTTTCCACTGGTAGCTGGCTGGCAATTATGGTTGCTTTTTTTGCATGCCGATCCTCAATTATCTCCAGCATATCCATTCGCTGTTGCTGTTCAAAATGAGTTAGTCCAAAATCATCCAGAATAAGGAGATCTGCTTTTGATATCCTTTCAAATAACTTATGCACACTTCCATCAATCCGGCTCATCTTTGTTTTCATCAGTAACTTCTGTACATTAAAGTAAGCGACTCTGTACCCTTGAGCACATGCCTGGTGCCCCAATGCGGAAACCAGGAACGATTTTCCGGTTCCTGTGGAACCGCAGACCAATATTGCCTCTCCTTTGGGGATATAATCGCCTGTGGCAAGGATTCCCACAGTAGCCTTGTCGAGTCCTCGCTTGGAATCCATGTTCAGTTCCTCGATTGATGCCCTGTAACGGAAGTTTGCATTTAACTGAAGACGTTCAAACCGCTTTCCATCTCGGTCATCGGTCTCTGCCTGAAGCAATATTTCCATCCCCTCACTCAAGGTTAGTTCATGTAGTTTTCTTGTTTCATTGAGGGCTGACCAACTACGGGTCATACCATGCAGACGTAGATGCCTGAGTTGTGTTTCGATATTCATTTTTTAGAATTTAATTGTTGTTTGTGAATAGTATTCCATACCACGGATATTGTTATGATCTGGGAGTGGCTGTTCCTGTTTCGGTTCATCCTGATTACCAACCATATTATTCTTTAGTATGCGTTCAACAAAGCGATATGAAAGATTGCGGACATTCATTGCAAGCTCACAGGCTGCCCCAAATTTGTCGGAATCCACACCTTTCTGCAGCCTGAGAAGCCCGTCACATGTACGGTAAAGTTGTTCCGGATGTGTGTTCTGCTCGAATATCATCTGGAAGAGAAGATGCAGTTCCGCAGATTTCTCCTTTGCCCTGGCGATATAATATTTAGGACTCCTCTCCAAATAATGCTGGTGATGTGAGCTCAGATGGTCTTTTTGCGTGGAGTAACCAGCTGGATTCAGATTCCGTACATGAACTGCAATCTGTTTGTTCCTGGCGTATATCTTCACCATGCTCCTGGTATATATTACCTGAACTTTTTGTCCTACATAGGCAAATGGGACGCTGTAATAGTGTTTATCCTTGCCCAGGTAGATGTGATTGTTATGCGCCACTTTGGGTTCTGAATAATACTTTACCTCAAAGCTTTCGACCGGAAGTGGATGGAGCAGGTGTTTTTCAGCTGCAAGAAAACGCTCTTCCCTGCAGTAGGGCTTTTGCTGCATCCTGGTCTGGTTATGTGCCTTTACCTTTTCTCGAATAGCTTGGTTGAGCGATTCGATATCAAAGAACTGACGGTTCCTAAGTCTGGCATAAACACGGTTGTATACCAGCTTGACCTGATTCTCCACCAATGCTTTATCTTTTGGTTTTTTCGATCTTGTAGGGATCACCGTAATCCCATAATGATTGGCAAAATCATCCAGTGCACGGTTGATCTCCGGCTCAAACCTGTCGGCTTTTATAACTGCAGACTTCAGGTTATCCGGTACCAATACCGCAGGCGCACCGCCAAGTTCCCTAAGGCAACATTCGAGCGCATGGAGAAAATCATCTACTCTCTGGCTCCTGACGGCCATTACAAAGCAGTAATCAGAGAATGGAAGCGATGCCACAAATATCTGGCAGGCAATAACCTCACCGGTCTCTCTATCAATATAATGCATCTGCTTACCGGCAAAGTCAACGAACAGCTTATCTGCGGCAAGATGCTCAAGCCGCATTCCGGGACGTCTGGCTATGAGTTGCTGACGAAGATGGAAACAGAACTGCGGATAGCTGTATGCAGGCCTGCAACCAGCCTCATATTCTTCATAGAGAAGTAGACGGGTCATCCCAACTGATTCAAGCTCCTTGGCATAATAGGTCAGGTTCGCCCGAAGATATTCAAACCTGGGATCTTTATAGGCTGGACTTCCTATGTGGAATTTGCCCTTTAGTAATGGGTCTTCCATCTCCAGAAGTTCCGAAATTGGAATCTCACCCGCGTCCAGCTTGGATATATATACCTTAACAGTATTCTTGCTGATGCCTAGGTTGCGTGCGATGCTTTTGATGGAATCGCCCTGTTTGTGAAGGCGTAATAATTGTTTGATCTGACTCATTGCTTTCGATTTTCCGGCAATCTTACGCTACTTTAGGTAAAAGATTATTTACCTAAGTAAGCCAAATCAAATTAAAGAGGGGGTCAACATGCTCCATTAGAAACTGAATTAATGCAGATCAAGAGGGGGTCAATATGCTCCATTACAAAATCTTTAATACCCAAGGGTGGGGTCAGCATCCGCCGGAATGTCAGTAAAAGCTTTAAATGGTTTTACCGTAAACCGATATTGGAAAACATAATTGGGGGGTCAATATGATCCAGAATATCCAGGGCTTTTCTATGCCTGAGTAAACTTTCTTCGAACATTTCTATAGCCCTAAGAGGAATATCTAATGAAAAAATTGCCTATCTTGTTTGTTAATAAAAAAATCATGCGCAACATCACGCTTCAAGAAAGGAGTATCATAATAGATGCCGCCTCAAAAAAAATAGGTTTCGATCTCACTAAATTCGACAAAAACGTAGTCAATATAATAGTACCTATTTTCATAAAAAATCTTGGGAATTTTGATGTTGAATTCCGAAAAGAAATTTTTGAAGGCAAACACATTTGGATACCTGTACAAATATTTGATCGTAATGAGGGATAGATTTACACTGACTAGTCTTATATCTCTTCTTCATCAAGAAGCAGCTCCAATTCTCCTTTAAATTTTCCCTCCACCAGAATGCCGTCTCGAAGATATTTAAAGAAGACGTCATAACTGTTAGGACTAAGTATATGAAATATGTAATGCTGATTTATGTTCTTTTTTAGTAATTCTTGATTCAAATCGGAAAAATGTTGTTTTGCATAACGATACTTTGCTTTATTCTCCTCACTATTATCTCCGTCCGCCTTTGTTTCGATTACCACAATATATGCAATTTGATTACGAACTATTTTGAGAAAAAAATCGGGATTAAATTTCTGAGTTTTCGAATGTTTCCCAGCAATACTAGTAATACTATACTCAATACCGTAAAAACCTTGATCTCTTGATTTAAACCAAGATTCGATATTTTGAGCATTATCCTTTTTTATTAGCCTATTAATAAACTTTAGCTCGGGCTCATATGATACAAAAATCAGATCAAAAGGCGTGCGGAATAAAAACGGATTTACTGAAGTAACATTATATTTAGATTCCAAACTATCTTCATTTGACGATAATAAATCTTCTAACATTTTAAGATTCTCATTAGAAAGCTCAGTTTCAAAATCCTCAGAATAAAATGCCGCTGTTCTATTTTTCAAACTTCCAACGCCTATGCTTTCCCGTTCAGACTGGGAAGTCGATATTTTAACTGGCTCTTTTACCACTCTCACGTTTTGAACAGTTTTACCTCGTTTTCTTAAGAGCGTACTAAAAGAGCTTAAAATTTTTTGCCTATTGTTCTCATCTATCCTATCACCTTTTATACCTACATTCTGCATAGATTGAGTAATCAGCTTAGAAATTTCCGCTTTTGGTGGGAGTTCATTCTTGGTATATTGTCCTTCTGGAAGCTGTAATATCTTACCTTCCCATTCTCGGGCATTCAAATCATCATAAATTTTATTTACGACTTCATTGACCGAATAAGAATTATATGTTATTAATGTATTCTTTGACTTAACAATTCCAGCTAGATCGGTGTATTCTGTATCTTTTTCAAGCTCAAGAGACTGCGCTGCTAGACTTATATAGCCTTTTGTATAATCAAAAATAGTATGCTCTTTGGTGCTTTCTTTTTCCGTAGCAATGCGATCATAATCAATATTATAAACATCGAAATGAAATTTTGATCTATCGGTTTCTGACAATGGGTTACTGTAAAGTCTTAACTCTTGTTCTAGAAGCTCGTCCACCAAGCCACGTATATTTTTGCTCCAAGCATCATGGTTAAAAACTCTAACTTTCGGCTGTGCAGATCGGTATTCTTCTGGTATACGCAATCCTCTACCTAGAACTTGAGCTATTAATAATTTAGAGTTGAAAGCACGATCTTCCCAAGGCACGATTTGGAAAACATTCTTAACGTCCCATCCTTCGGTAAGCATCGAAACAGAAATAATAAATTGCGTTGTATCTTCTTTATTATCTACGTTTCCCAATCTAGCTACATTATGCCTATGTTCAGTTGCAGATGAAACTACCATGATCATGCTCTTAGCTGAATCCTCATCCATTCCTTTACTCTCAATAAGGAATGATGTGAACTCTGTACTTAGCTGTTTCGCATTACGAATGTCTTTCGTTACTAGAATAGTTAAGGGTTTTACTTTTCTATAAACATTTACATTAGCTTCATGATTATCAAATATCTCTTGAAATTTCACACTATTTGGGGCTTCATCATTTCTTGAAACATAGTCAACCATTTTGACCATTCTATCATCGACAGCCTGTCTAAGTGAATAGCGATAAATCACATCATTGAAATATTCATTTTCTTTATAAGCTGTACCCGTGAACCCTAAAATATAATTGAAATTAAATTCCGTGCTAAGTAAAAACTCTTTCCATTTTCTTATATCCTTGCTTTCAGATGTATTACCTTCTGATTTGTTATACACGTGGTGACTTTCGTCATTTAAGACTAACACCCTTTGTCCTCGCATTAATAAACTGTCTCTAACCGACGATCCAGTTTTATCATATATAGCATGAATATTCTCAATGCATATGTCTCCGTCCTTAATTGTGATATTAGCATCAATAATCCTTGGGTTAGCATATTTTGCTGTTGATGGTAAAGCGTATTTTAACGTACTATCTCCACTTAGAGATAAAAACTTAGACTTTAACTCTTTTTCTATAGTTAAACTCGGACATAATAAAAGAACTTTATCTACAAGGCCAATTCCTAATGCTATTTGAGAAACTCCATACATAATGTAGCTTTTTCCTGCACCGGTCGCTATATCAAGATTAGCGCTCAATCTTGATGGTAGCTGAATTGCAGAAATATAGTCATCTAAATCTCTATATCTGTTATGTAATTCTGCATTTTTGCTATCATTCCAGTTTTCTTTAACAAGGTTTTCAACAGAGCTATATCTACCTCCTGCGATATACCTAATAGCTGTTTTTATCGCCTCAACTTGATAGCTTCTGCCAACGGTTAGAATATCCAAAAAATCGTCCCAAGAGGTCAAGTCCAGCTTAACTGGATCATAAGTTTTTGAAACATTTAAAACAAGGTCTTTGGTTTTGTAGGTCTTTATTTCCTGCATTTCTAATGTTTTTCTAGCTGGAAAACTTCTTTGAATTCATTGCCATAAATATCTACATAAATTGCCATAACTGCATCACCGCTTGAAGAATATTCGTCGACCAGAATAGTTAATTCTGTTTGATGAAGTAAATTATCAGCAATATCGTCTATATCAACATCCTCCTCTTTTTTTGACTTACTTTGTTTTTTTTCATTCGGAATTAAGTCTTCAGCAAAATAATAAGACTTCATATTGAACGACTTACCATCATATGTACTATCGATAAGAACCATCGATAAACTTTCAAAATTTGACATATCCCTTCCCGTCACATCTTCGGTTACGTGGCTTCTAAACTCTTTTAGCTTTATTTGAACAAGATTTTTAGTAATTAGAAGTCGACTTGTAACAGATGGTTGACGCATAAAGTGAAAGCCAATAGCATCTTCGAGGTCATTTACATTTTTCTTACTCTGCGGCTGTCTAAACTTCTTAAATTGCGTTTTATGCAATTCTTTTATGATATGATAAGGTACTTTCAGAAAATAATATCTGACCTGACCGATTTGGTGATAATCTGAAATGAAATCAACGAAGTTTACTGGTGCAATAATATAAAATCTTGTTCCAACCTTTTTCCCAAGGCTTTCATGTAAATTTTCGAGGTATTCCTCATCAACCATTGCATCCTTAAATTGCCAGTAAGGAAAGACATGACAAAGAAACCCATCATTTCGCTCCCCATCTATTGAAATACCACTAACTTTTTTTCCAGCGGTAGGGTTAATTTCAAATAAGTCCATTACGAATTGGCAATATTTTTCCTTCTCCAGGTTAAAAACTTTTTCAAGATCGTAATGTCCAGTATTGATTGTTACGAAGCTTTTAGCAATTTTACCGTATTGCTTTTTAGGGTCGTGTAGGTCTTTACCAACTTCAATGTTTAATAACCGCTTTTGTACTGTGTAAAAAGATAATTTACCAATATCACATGTAATCCATTTACGTTCAAGTTTTTCAGCGGTTGTCGCAACAGTACCACTTCCCGCAAAAAAATCCATCACTAAGTCTCCTTTATTTGTTGAAACTTCTATTATGCGTTGAATTAATTTTTCTGGCTTTTGAGTAGGGTATCCTATCCTTTCAGGAGATTGCGAGTTTATAGGATCGATATCTGTCCATAAAGCCTGAAGCGGCATGCCGTCAAGTTGATCAAGAAATTTTTTAATACGAATACCGCCCTTGCTTGTAAAATATAAGAGACCCTCTGCATCATACCTTGCCATAGTTTCTGGAGGACACCTCCAAAGCCCTTCAATACCTTTGTAAGTGTAAGAATAGCCGCCTCCTGAAAGACCTTTTGCTGTCAAAGGACTATCCGTCCATGGCCTCCCTTCTTCCTCTCTTTTAAATCTCTTAAGATGTTTTTCACTGTATTCAGTGAATTGAGGATTCCAAATAAAACGATCGGTCTTTGTGTAATAAAGAATATATTCTGTATTGACCCCATATTTACCAGAATCACTATGAGCACCTGTTCTTTTCCAAACGATTTCATTTCTGAAATTATTTTCTCCAAATATTTCGTCCAAGAGGATTTTTGCATAATGAATCTTCCGATGATCTAGATGTACATAAATACTACCATCTTCAGCTAATAATTCCCTTGCAACTATCAACCTTCGTCTCAAGAATTCTACAAAGTCCGCACCTTTAGCTCTGTCCCTGTAAGCAGTTTGACCAGCACCCGTTTTAAAATCGCTTTCGGTTGCAAATGGCGGATCTATATAGATTAACTTAATCTTTCCCTTAACACTATTTTTAATTTGCTCATCTCTATTTTCAAAACAAGTTTTTAAAAATTGTAAATTATCACCGAAAACAATCATATTACGCCAGCCATCGTCCCATGCTCGCCTTTCATCATTATAGATTTTTTCGACCTGTAGCGGAGCCGGACAAACTCCATCTTCATTAGCGAGTAAATCTTCTTTACGCATTTTACCACCGTAAATCAGTTCATATTCTTTTTGCTTTGTTGGAAACAATTTATATCTCAAATCATCAGGTAATGATTCTCCAGATTTTAATCTTTCAACTATAAAGTCAACTTCTTGGGCGGTGATTTTTATACTCATCAATTAAGATATTTTTTTTGTGTGGCGACGTTTTCTGGATTATCTAGCATCACTTGTATTAGACAAGTAAAACTGATAAACTAGATATTGAATTTGCTCTGAAAGCAGTCTACAAAACTATCATAAATACTTAAATTCTAACTCGTATATTTTTAATAATTCCTTTTTGTAGAAAAACAGCAACAAAAGTATTGTCCATACATTATCAAGTGCCTGCATCGTAATAATAAGCTCTATTTATTCGCTATATTTTTAGCACCAAGTATAAAAAAAGCGATCAATCGCACTAGACTGATGAGCTTTTTGCAGCCGGAGCAGTACTGAACCAATTTACAAACCAAATAACATCCTACAATCAAATTTTCATCCAAAGTGCGTGAGCGGTTGCAGCGGCATCCTCACGCAGGGAGATACAGCGGAAGACGCAACCCTTCAGGGGCACGCCAAGAGAAAAAACGTTAAGCGATAATCCAAGAAAACTAAAAAACAACATTACCCGCAAAAACCAAATTGTACCATACGCACAATTTATCCTTTACCTTTAATGCTTCAAGCCTAATTTATAAACAAAATACGCAACCATTAACCCAAACACCAACAGCACATTACACCAAGTTGCAAGCAATCTCTCCACATCACTTGCCTTTACTTATATGTTTAGTGATGTTGATCTCTAAAGCAACAGGGTTATGATTAGAGAACTAGAGATACCAAAGAAAAATATGCTGGCAACACTGGACAACCCAAGCCGTGTTTCAAGTTTTATATTCCCTGCAGAAGATTACAAGCAACTAAGATTATATATTGCCAAAGGATTGTCAACGATCCGACCAACACATATTACTTCGAAGTTGATTGAATTTCCTCTATTTTAAATGGTCTAACTTTGGGGAAGCTTACACATGTTTAAAATCCGGTTTACACCACCGCAGAAATACTTAAAACAATTAGGGGAGTTTTTTTCTGTTCTAGTCCTAATTATCCAAGATTTTAAAGATAAAGGATTTATAGAATAGCTTAACAAATTACCTCATTAATACCTCCGCAAGCGAATAAAAAAAGAACTAAAACTTTGGTTTGTATTTATATCCTTAGTATGACTGGCAATTATCCCATGAGTGACCACTAGTTTCTATATGAATTGTCCATTTCGGATATAGAAATTTCTAAAGCCCAATTCTTTACATCTGTTGACATTTTGCTTCAGCTAATCTATGTCGGTAACAAGATCATACCTGATGTAAAACTCTTTACTTTTATTGTTCTCCCCGATGTAAAACGAATCGTGAAGAATATCTGGAATAGGTATATATATTTTATCTTTTGTTACAATTGTTGTTGTAGGGAACTGGCTACCCCCGATAAGATTTTCCCCAATCTTTTTTTTAAGTTCTATGTCGTAATACAGTGAAATTTTATTAGATATATGGCCGAAAATATAAACTATTTTGTGATTTCCCCATATAATCTTGGTTGTATGCGGTTCAAAAAAAAAGTCTTTATCTCGGCCATAAAGTCTGTCTGAAATTGCTATGAACAATTTAAAGCTATTTAATTGGCCCCCAACAGCGTTTGTCTTGAGAAGCTTTATGCTCTTAGTTTCATGTTCCACACGCATTATCGGAGGCATCGCATCAAAACTTTCAATATTGGGTTTGTAATCCTCGATTTTATGAGCCAGATCGAACGTCAGCAGATCTGGAATTGCCTGTTCAATAGTACCTACTTGGTTCTTGTTTAAGGTCTGGGTATGACTCCTTGATATATTTGTTGTGAACTTCAACACTTCGGCAAGTGTTGCCTTATCGTTTATGTAATCATTCACCATTAGATCTATCTCCCCTTGCTCATCACTCTCTATTTTGAAAAGTTCCCTATTCTTCAATAAAATTTTATGAAGCGCATCTGCACCGCTCTTAGTTGAAGATGGAACATAAGGACTAAACTTTTGATATAGCTCAGCTCGAACATAATCCTTAACAAAAGGACCTAGGACTGAATAATCTACATCATAATAGTGTTTCAATTGCAATATCGATGGAGATTTTAAATCAATGAGAATTTTCACAACATCATTTTCCAAATTTACTTTACTAGTTACTCCGTGAGATATATTTGCAAAACGGATAGAAACATCTTTGATTAGGTAATCATCGTTGACCACACTATATATTTTAAACAAAATTGTTCCCTCGGCAATATCCAGTTCTGACTTGTCGTAGATTTTCTTTACTAT
Source organism: Pedobacter humicola (assembly GCF_056490705.1). Taxonomy (NCBI): domain Bacteria; kingdom Pseudomonadati; phylum Bacteroidota; class Sphingobacteriia; order Sphingobacteriales; family Sphingobacteriaceae; genus Pedobacter; species Pedobacter humicola. The sequence goes on from NZ_JBWJIG010000002.1 coordinate 237,349, forward strand.
AATCTCATCTGTTTGCTGCTTAACCCCAAACTTGTTTAAAAAGAATAGTTGAATTTGGCGCCTTGGGTTTGTTGGGCTCGGCAAAAACAAGTCATTATTTTCATTTGCAAACATGCCTAATGACTCTTGATTGCTTCCTATGTAATAGCTCTTGGATTTATGGGGGTTATAAGCATCTACATCCCTTAACCTTAACTCACGATTCTCAGGACTAACGCGGATAGTCAGGTTTTTTCCTAATGCGAGTAAACCTTTTGAGGTAATGTAGCGCTGAAATGAAGTATTTAAATTTGCTATATCAAGATCCGCCATAAGGATTGTAACTTGGTGCTCAACCGAAGAAAATAAAACATTTAAAACGGCGATACTATCTCTACTGAGGGCCTCTCTACCCGCTGTCGGGGTTAAAAATGAAAGATTTGCGAAACCGCCGAAGTTATATCCTGGAGTTACCGAGATTGGTGAGAGACCAAAGAAATTTCGGTAACACATGATGCTGGTCAGACCTTGCAATAAGGTAATGTTTCCTTTTTCAACTTTATTTTGAAAAGAGATATTCGTAATCCGGACATTTACGAAAGAATTGGCTAGCACGTAGCCTTCAAGATCGTATTTGAAACCACCTGCCAAGATATTTTTTTGTGATAGCGTCTGCTGAGCTAGCTTTTCGCCTTCTTCATAACTTTTATCGAACTGATTCTGGGAATATTTTAGTCCATTAATAAAAATTGGAATCGGCAAGTATTCAATATATGGTTTAAGGTAATCGGTACACTGCTGAGTATCTATATTGACTTCTGGACTCAAAGTAGCAATTACCTCAGTTCCAACAAGCCCATCGAATGGCAGTTGATAATTATCAATGCATTCTTCTCCAATTTTAAGATTTTCTTTAACAGCAATACTTCTGTAGGTAAAATCCCGATTTGTGGAGGAGGTTTTGACTTCTAGAATATCGCAAACGCCAAAGTTAGCCATTGCACCAATACCAAAAGTACCAATAACACCGGCCTGCTGCGCAATTTCGTTATCACGTTTTCCGCTTGAACCAGTTTTCCAAAAATTATTACTTAATGTCTCTAAGTTCATGCCAATTCCGTTATCAAGAATTTGCACCTTCCTTCCTTCCAGTTTTAGACGAATTTCCGGTGAATAAGAGGGATCCTTTTCCAACTGAATTCGCATGAGTACTGCATCATAGGCATTTTGAAGATTTTCTCGTAAAAGAGCCAAAGGAGAGTCATATATTTCAGAAGAAAGAATTTGAATAATTCTTGTTGTTTCTACCTGAAAGGTCAGTTTATTGTTTTTGGCCGTATCCATTGATTCTGATTTTATATTTTTTTAACTCATTTTGTAACTGCACATCATCGAAGGCCGCAATTGCATTCTCAAGGATAGTTGCCGCCTGTTTTTTGTCTCCTTCTGAAAGCAGGCTATCCATAAAAAAGACATATTCCTGAAAGGCTTCGGGTGAACTAAGCAGATCTCTAACTTTATTTGCATACTGACCAGCTGATTTTTCATTCATTTTCAGCAATAGCGATCTAATTATAGGGCTTTGAGTTGAAGTCGTGGCCACAATGGTTAAAAACTGCTGATAATTATTTTGAGCAAGTAACAAATGGAGCTCATCTAATTCCGACTCGGTTACTTCCTGAGCAATCTCTAAATCCGGGAATTCTATTTTAAGGTTCATTTTGCTATCAAGCGACTCATTTATTCTACCCTTTTCCCATATCGGAATATCATCCATATTTCCTGTGGATTCCCTTGAATAAAGTGTGCAAATTTTATTTTTAAAATCAAGCTTTAACAGGTTATATTGTCTTTTAAAACCAGTGGGAAGATGAGAGCGAGCGGAACAAAGTGTACCTGCGCTAACTACAAAAAGCCTTTTTGACTCCTCAAATTCACTATAGTTGGATACTAAATCCGAGTGATGCTGATGTCCATGCAATCCGATGCAATGATTATATTTATTGAGTAATTTTAACTGACGTGGATCCATATAGGTGTTATCATTCGGTATTCCTGAAACATTATGGTGCCAAGTCGCTAAGAGTAATCTTCCCTTTTTTTGAAGATCACGCAGTTTAGGATAGGAATCTGATAGGCAAACTGTGTTTATAAGGCCTGATCGATTTAGATGATCATTCCTAAAGCAACTGTTATAGCCTGCTATTGCTAGATTGAATACGGGGATATCAAAAATCTCAAACTGCTCTTCTGGCTTTAGTGAATAGGGTCTTCCGTAAAATCTTTCATAGAAATCGGCAAATGCACCTAGCCTGGAATTATATAGGTCTTCGTCAGCAATTTCATAAAAACTGTAATCAATCCAAGACCACCGGGTTGCTCGCTTCGGATTTTCCGCATCCTTTAACTTTGTTTTGTGTTCTTGGGGTGTCAGGCTAGCCATGTCAGTTTTGACCATACTCGACTTCGAAATACCCCATTGGATGTCGTGGTTTCCTGGTATTATTATAATCCTGGATTTATCTCCGTCCAAAAAATTCTTGACAAGACCATTAAGGAGTTCTGCAGCCTCCTGATATTGTTTAGTCACTTCCACTAATGCCAGTTCCGAATTTTCGTCATTAGAACCATAGATAATGTCGCCACTAACAATAACAATAGATGGTTTCGGAATATTCTCGTTTAAGCTACTGCTATAGCTATCAGCATCAACATCTAGAGAAGAAAGTAATTCTTTGTTTTTGATTATTCCATCTTCGTTTCTGTGCAAGTCCGATATGTGCAGAATTGTCACAATTTGATTTTGAGTAGTCACTGAGTGAGTTGAGTACGTGTTATTTTGATGATTAATGATAGGCAATTTGTCTGGGATTTACAACTAATGTATAGGAAAACAAATACACTTCATTTTTTTGGTCTTTAAAAGTTAGCTTCTACCAAGATAAATTCAGAGCAGAAACTCACTTATGTAGCTCCTAGGCAATTTACGAAAAATTAATTTGTTTTATCGTATCATCCTTGGAACATATACGTTCGTTTTTAATTTTTTCAAAAAGAATGACGTTCACTTTAGGCTGCTCCATATCGTCTAAGAATTCCAAAAGCAAATTTGCTTAGTGACATTTTTATAGATGCGGGTATTGAGAAGAAAAGTTTAATGGTGACTTTTACGGCCCAAGCAGATTATCCCACCAAAGCTATTAAATTTATAAACTCTTACGCATCGGGGCCCGGCTGAAGAAGGTATAAACCATTTTCTCATGGTTTCACTCTCAAGATTAAAAAGGATATTCTATCTGAATTGCTGCAAAAGAGCAGCTTAGAGTTGTCCTACAAAATTATATTGAGGAGGTCTGTAGATACTGATAGAACGGAAGATATAACGAGATGGCGTGAGTTAGATAAAAATTTTATAGTAAATTTTTAAGTTAAATTTTCATTCACATTAAACATTTTTAATATTGCATTATCACCCCGCCAAATTTATATCGGAGTATAATTTTGTTCAGAGCAACAAATACGATATATGAATTCTACAAAACTATAATAGTAGCTCAATTGTCTGAAAATACAGCTCATTTTGCAAAAAAAAGAATTCGAAGCTAAGCTTTTAGTCGACTTTCTAAATTGAAAATAACTTTTTAGATCATAATTTTAATAATGCCTACATTAGCAATAACAGAACCAACGATGATTTAATAAACCATATAATCAAACCTTAATCCAAAGCGCGTGAGCGGTTGCAGTGGCATCATCCCGCAGGGAGATATAGCGAAAGACGCGACCCTTCAGGGGCACACTAAAATGAAAATAAAAAACAAATAATGTTGCAGAAGCGGGCCTAATTAAACAAATCAAAACCGTACTTAAACACCAAACAAAAGCCAAACCCGATATGGAATCCCCCACCATTCCGCATCCTATACTAAACCACAGCACATGAAAAACCTGCAATTGATCCTGCCTAACCCCTGCTTACAACAATGGAGAGACATTGAGCAGCCAGACGGCAAACATCATTGTAGCAAATGCAAAAAACATCGTAGACCTCACTCCCTGTCAGCGACAGCAGCAACATCCATTCCACAACAAAAGTTAAGAAGTATGGTCTCGTCCTTTCGCGGACAGCCAGAAAAAAATACAAAAGACTAACACCTAATATCGCACCTACTACTCCAGTGTAACAATAAGGGAATATCAGCGCTATCCAATCAATCAATCGCGTAGCAAAAGTATATAAGTTGGAGGTAATTAAATTCATTTAATCTTTGATTGATCGAAAAACAAATTGGTTTTCAAAAAAAACATTAGGCGATCTTTATATTTGGCGCCCAATGGCACTTTTATGTCGCGGTGCATAAGCAGAGTATTTCCATTGACTTCTCTTATATATGTTGCCGAAACTAAAAAAGATCTATGAACCCGAAAAACCGAAGTTACTTTAGAAAGTAATTCGCAGATATTTGTGATCGTCAGGTGTGTTTGTATGGTGACTGCGGGCGTACTAATTGCAATATAGTTTTTAAGGGCTTCTATTGCGACAATATCACAAATCGGGATTCTCATCCATCGTTGTTTATCACCTTTTACTTTAATAAATATAGAATCGATTCCCGAATCAGAAATGTTTGGATGATTTGCAGTTGATGCGGTTATACTTTTGATTACTTTCTCAAACTTCGAAAAGCTGTAAGGCTTCAACAAAAACCCTGCAACATCATTATGATAAGAATCAATTATATATTTCAAATGTGCAGTTACAAAAATGACATTTTTGACCATTTGCTTAATCTCCGCAAAAAGCTCCAATGCCGAAATTTTGTGCAACTCGATATCTAAAAATAAAATATCGGAAATCGGATTGGAGCGTAAAAACGTCAAAGCTTCTTCCAGATCTGTGAACTTCTTGAGTAACTGCAGTTCAGGTATATTCGAAATATAGTCCTGAATCATTTCTAATCCGCTGTCATCGTCGTCGATAGCGATACAATTTAATTTCATGATTGAGAGGTTTTTAGAATTTGAAATATAATAAGAAAAAATTTTAATCGCAATTTTCCAAAATACCATAATAGAAATTTTGTTGAGCAACATATCTCAAGATGGCAGGGTATAACCATTATGTCCCCAAAAAAGAATATTCTGTCCCAACTACTCAGGTTCAAAGCACTGATATCAATAGTTTTTTTTTTGCAATTATTTTATCGGATATCAAACGGATACTTCAGTTGAAATTTATTATTACAAATTGAAAATGAGCGCTTTATAAAAAAATTTCTACAACAAGATGATCTTAAACACTTAGTTATCCATACGCAAAAGGAAAGCTAATGTAAATTATCCATACGATGTGCTGTGTTATTAATCTTGCGTATTTGTATATATATTCGTTTAGAAATCTAACTGAACCTCTCATGAACCGCTTTTGTCCAACATCGTCGTATCAGCCCCTGGTCTGCCGCATTTGTCAGCGTCACTTTTTGTTCTCCTTTGGCTCAGGTGAGCCTTCCCATTATATTGGGTTCATTTTTCCAAACCCACTCCGTATGAGATCGATAACCCTGTAATCTTCATTTGGCTCAGCCCAAAAGAAATTTGCGGGTACTTCTAATAATTAACCATTCTTAACCCTAAATGTGATGCTTATGCATGAAATGAAAAAAAAGTAATTCAAAAAAATATAACTATAGAAAACAGTCAAAACTTAAATTATGAAATCAAAATTAAAACCCTATTTATTTTCTCTCCTGACAGCTTTCCTGGTGTTTAGTGGTAGCAGCACCTACAGTTGGGACAAAAAGGATGAGATGGCCTTCAAAAATTACACTTTTGGTGCAGATGAAACCTGTGAGGATGACTGCTCGTATTTCGCACAGAACGACTTTGATAACAACATGGACGATTATGAGGTTGACCTGGCGGGGTGTCTCGACGGGGTAACTGATGAGATTATCACTGACTGGGCAAGTTCACTTGCACCTGGCATACCGGAATGGACAAACTTTCAAACGGTCTACGATATTTTCGTAAATACATATCCGGATGCCATGAACTGCCTTTCACAAGCAGAATCTAACTATAATGATTCTATGGATAATTCAGCAGATAACTGGGAAGACTGCTCTAACGGATGTCAAGGTTTTTAATACTCGGAAAAATGAAGAAAACAGTAAAAATTGTAATGTCAATGATCCTATTGGGTTCATTGTTCGCCTGTAAAAAAAACGGCCCGTCAAAAGAGTACGAGACTTTGAAAACGAAACCATTTGTTTCCATGATGGCCTCTGAAAAAGTTGCTTTCAAGACAGAATTGATAAAAATACTAAGAGCAGACTCAAATTATGTAAAGTTCGATAGAGCAGTCAGACGGATGTCCGCCGAACAGATTAAAGCGCATAGGCATAAAAATGGCATGGGAAAGGCGCCGGCATTCAAAACAGATCTTGTAAGTTTTTATAAGGAAAAAAATATTGCCAATCCTCAGGAATACATTAAAAACAAAGTTCTCGCTATCAGGTATCTGGTCCTGCTTAGAAAAGAATATCCAGAGCTCTTTCATCTGGACAGGGCCACCAGGAAATCTGTCTTATCGAGGGCTTCGCCGCAATTTAAAATAGTAAGTATACTTAAAGAGAAGCACGCTAAACAGTTGACTGCTGCCAAGAATTAATTTTAAAGGGACGTTGGAGAAATGTCCCTTTTCATGTATATTAAAAGAAAAAACAATACTATGAAAAATAAAATTCTTTTCTTATCTGTTTTCTGTCTGCTGTTCTGTTATAAAAGTATGGTCAAGGCCCAGGAACCGTCAAAATTGACGATTGGGGAATTTAACCAGCTTGACAGTACCGGCCGGAGCAAATTTCTGGAAGTATTCGCGAAAAAGTTGAGCACCGATACCATTTTTATCAAAATGCAACAGGAGTCGAGGAATATGCAGAACCTTATGATGCAGCAACGGAAAGGGAAAGTGGATACTGTCGCCCAGCATGATGGTTCCATCGGGAAATCCAAAGATAAACAAACACTGGCTCAGGATAATTTAATTAAATCGCGGAAAATGATGGTTATTTATACCAGTGAACTGGTTTCAAATTATCCAAGCTATGGAAAAATGGACAGAGAGTCTATGCGCACATTGCTGCGTACTGCCAGATTGTTAATGAAAAAGAAATATTAATAAACGGGCACTTATGGAAGACCAAACTGCCAAGGTCGGTAAAACGGAAATTAAGCTATTATGGAATCTTTGTGCAGACCGTAATAAGATAAAGAAAATCCGACAACTTTTATCTGAAGAGAACTTATACAGCGAGAGTGGAACCGAAGCTATCAACGGTCTCTTAAAATCCGGTATCATTACATTTGCCGATGAGCAACCGGAGTTTGAGGAAAGATCTGTCCGGGTTACGGAGTTAGGTTATGAAATATTTCGACAGTCAAAAACTACTGCAGGAAAAAAGAGCACGGCAGATTTTGAGATTCAGGAGATCTTTCAAGCAATTTATCCAGGTGATAGAGGAATGAATCCTGGAAGACATCATAATGAGGCAACAATAAGACGTAATAAACGAAGAATCTTAATGATTGTTATCACAATATTATTGATACTGATCCTGCCGATAATCTTCCATCTGATTAAATCCTAAGGGGATATGATGTTTCGAAATCTCGTCAAAAAAAATATAACTTTAGGGCCCGTTTCTGTATTTGTTGACCGATTTATCGACATTGTATTTTCCATTATCATTATATTGGTTCCTTTGATCCAGGATATAATCAACCCTGAGATAAGGCCGAGGGATATCAATAATAATATCGCTTTAGTTCTATTTATTAATTGTGTGACCGCCCTCGCAGCGCTATCTGTCACAAAAATTGTTTTTAAAAAAACACCATTAGTATTAAAGATTAAAATAATAGACATTATTGTCATTGCGGGCCTGGTTTTTATTGTTGCAAACAGATGGAGAATATCGAACACTATGTTCTCATCCTTTAATTTCTTATTGATTCCATACTTTGCTGTTCTTTATTTTTTCTGCAGACTGCGCAATAGTCCCTTACTGATATTGAAGAGCATTGTACTTTCAGGGGCTGTCCAAGCCACATATGCATGGCTACAGTTTTTTGATGTTACTCAGAGCCATCATGTCCTGTTTAAAATGACCGGGGCTTTTGCAAATCCAGGAATTTTAGGTCAATATCTCGCCATCTCCGTGGTAGTAATTGTCGCTTTATTCTCGATTTATTATGACCGGATTGCACAATTCTTTTCTGGAAGCAGTCAGGCGCAGAAGATGAATAATCTCAAGTCATTGTTAACCTACTTAGTAACCGGATTTATTCTAATTGCTTTTTTGCTTACCCAGTCAAGAGGGGCTTATTTAGGAGCGGTACTAACCTTAGTAATTTTTTCTTATCCTAACCTGAAAAATATTTTTTGGAATCACAGACCTGAATATTTTAAAATACTAATGGCAGCGGTTATCTCAATAGTAATTGTTTCGGCAATCGGCGGGCTATATTATTTCAAAAAGGATTCCGCAGATGGACGGTTACTAATCTGGAAAGTATCAGGCAAAATGATTGCAGAAAAACCAATTTTAGGATTAGGCTTCGACAATATACAATCTGGAATTATGGATCAGCAGGCCAAGTATTTTATTGAAAAAAGGCCAGAAGGGGAAGTTAGGATTGCAGGCCAGATTGCCGGTTGCTTTAATGAATTTATACAATTAACGGTTGAAAATGGAGTAGTCGGTTTGGTTCTTGCATTAATGATGCTTGCAAAATTATTTGGAGTTAAAGGTAGCGATGAAAATAAAATTACCTTGCAACTTTTTAAGATGATTCTGGTATGCTTCCTTATAGGAGCTTTTTTTTCCTATCCCGGTCAGATACTAGCTCTAAAAATAATTTTTGTAATTGCATCTGGGGCAATCGTAAACCTGGATCGGAATTATATATATGAAATCAATATTGGTAGCGGCTATGATAATTTGAAAAAGGCCTTTATAAGCTCAGCTGGTATTTTTCTTATAATATTTTCTTTGGGTATCGGCATGAAGCTTTCACGGTGTCTTTCCTCCTGGGACAGTGCCTATCTGGCATTTCGACTGGGTGATTACGAACAGGCGTTGGATGGATATAATTTAGTATATAAAGATTTGTGTCAAAATGGCCTCTTTTTATCGGACTATGGGACTGCCTTATTGCTCGCGGAGGAATATACGCATGCAGCAAAAATATTAGAGGCCTCTGTTCCATTTTGTAATAATGCCAATACCCAAATGAATTTGGGCGTAGTAAATTATTATTTAGAAAAATTTGCATACTCAGAAAGCTCCTTTGCGAAGGCTTCTAAAATGCTTCCAAACAGGTTGCTGCCCAAATATCGGCTTGCAATTCTTTATATCAAGACTAATCAGTTAGCCAAAGCACAAAAAACAGCAATCTCTATTTTAAAACAGCCGGTAAAAGTACAATCCAAAATCACCGATTCTATTAGAAAGTCTATGCGGATCTTCTTGGATTTACACAAATAATGGTTGAGTGAACATCCAGAAGAAAATGATTCCTCCTTTTAGGCGTAAACTATTTTGGCAATAAATCACTTGCATACTTCACGAAAACTGTACCGTCTGTTTTAGACCAAACCATACGCGAATTTGGCCACGGGATCGGCGAGATATTGCAACTGAACAAAAATTTATTTGGAATTGCAGCCTGAAGAAAATTTGACCTAAAAATCAGCTCCTGTAGCTTGTGCTGATATTCTGATTCTCTCCAAAAACCGGCCTATCTCCGTTAAACTCAGATAAACCAGCTTTATCTGCTGTTTTTCGTAATTGTTCGTATCTCAAATTAGGAGGATTTTTGATCCTCCTTATTTATCACCATAGGCTTCCGACAGCGTGGTAAAACTAAAAAGTTGAAATGACAGGTTAATAATCAAACTGTTATTCCACTGACAAATTCTTAAATTATTGCTATTCATCAAATATTTTTATATGAATGACCATTTTTTTATGCGAACGGCCTATACCGCTAAGCGAAAGACATCAAAAAAAGCCATCAATTGCTAATTAACTATACAAATAGTATATTAGCAATATACAATGCCGAAACTATCACGATATGGAAATGAAAAGTATAGTCATCGATGATGAGGATTACTCACAAAACCAAATAGAAGAACTTATAGCGATAACACCAGGTGTAGTCCACGAAAAGAGTTTTAACAATGCGTATGAAGCTTTAATCTATTTACACGATCAAAACCATATTGACATTGTGTTTTTAGATATCGAGATGCCGCAAATCAGTGGCATTGAAGCCGCAAAACTGCTCAGGCCATACTGTGATTTTTTAGTATTCGTTACCGGCCATGCGGAATACGGGGCGGAAAGTTTTGATATCGGTATAGATGGTTATTTACTTAAACCGGTAAGCGAAGTTAAATTTATTCAGCAAATTCAGCGGCTCCTGGAAAGAAAGTCAAATGAACCATCCACTAAAAGTCCAGACAATTTCTTATTGGTGAAGGGAGGAGCAAAGCATAAATATGTAAGCATACAGCTCGACAAGGTTCTTTACATCAAATCGATGTCGAACTATGTACGTTTTTTTTCAACTGATGAGGAACACATCACCTATCATACGCTGAAGCATATAGAAGAGGCTATTCAAGAGCGGACTGAATTTTTGAGAATCAACAGGTCGGAAATAGTATCCTTTAATCACGTCAAGCAGGTTGATGGATACCAAATCCTGCTCAATAACGGAGATAAATTTATGGTGAGCAGAAGTTATAAAAATAAATTTGACGAATTTTTGCGCAACCGGTTACCGGGTCCAGGGGTTAGATGATCTATAAACAATATATTCGTTCGAGATTTATCTAAACTACCGGACTCTATTGTTTATCCGGGTTAATAGACGCCAACAAAAGTATTATGAAAATCAGAATAGTTACAATAACATTTATTACATTTTTCCTTGTAGGCTTTCTTTTTCAAACGAAAGCACAAAATATAACAAAAACTAGCAATTTAAAGGTTTTAAAAAAAAACATAGACTCTATTTTTGTTAAAACCTTTAGTTATAGTACACTAAAGGACAGCGTTGCCGTTTACGCGATCAACTTTAAGTTAGAAATTATTAAAAATAATAAAGGTAAAGGCGTTTTGAATAAAATTATAGCTACCGATAGTTTAGGTTTCAAACTTTTCCCTGCTTATAAAAAACTTTATAGCTTAAATTATAGTAATTGGCTAAATGGTAAACAAAAAATTTACGTGATAATACCAGTTTTAATCTATAATATTTCAGCTAAAGCTACAAGTAAATATACCAGACAAGATGGTACGCCATTAATTGATATTGAAACGGTCTCTAATGCGTATTCTAATTCCATATCATCTATGATTCCAAAAAATAATGGATGGCTGAATAATGTTGTTTTACTGGAGCCGTATATAGTTAGAATATTAAATATTGAATAATTTTGGCTAAATCGGTTTTATTATAGACGTCTTTTTGGGTTAACTTCAATTGTTATATGTGTGTATGAAAAACACACTTTATAACAATTGTGTAAGAGCTAAACCTAAAAGCGAAATTATTTTAGATGAGGATTTAACCACTTCAAATTTAGTAGAAAGTTCAACAAAAAACTTAGGAGTGACTTCTTTTGCGATTGATGATATAAGGGAAGCCATGACCCTTCATTAATATGAATGCCGGGTTGCCTTTCAGAAGTATTTTGAAGGATATTAACATTACAATAGCAATAAGGACGCCTACACATTGAACTAGCAAACACTAGCCACCCAATCTTGTGCACAGGAAAAAGCGTTGCTTAGTCTTTTGGAAAATGCAATTAACTATTATAAGGTGCCTAAAGGCAATAGTACTGCGGTGCCACAAATAATTGGAGCGGATGGGACGGTTATTCCGCTTACCTGGGCAGGACAAATTCAGTCGAATAATAAAAACGAATTAAAAAAAGAGAACCATGAAAATAATCATTTTTGCAATAGTGATCAATTGCCTCACCATATTCCAACAAGAAGAGCCGCTAAGCAAGGTCGCAAATATAGACCTTCCGCAGAAGTCAGCCCGCTTATCAAAAAATGAATTATCAGCAATTACCAAACATAAATTCAGGGCATCTCTGGCTATGTCTCAATATGGCAGGGCCTACGATGTCGGCGGCGTACTCCTGGGCTTTGAAGATTATACGACTGATCTAAAGGACTTTCAGGGGCTTGAGGATAGGAAGGAAGAGTGGTTAAACATGATGAAGGGTACTGGTGGCGCAGCAAATGTGAACCGTGCAGAAATCATTAAAGTTAATAGTACCAGATTCTTAATCCAGAGCATAAAAAGTGGGGACGAATATTTTACGTCTTTCATTTCCGATAAAAAAGGGCGAAGGGGTATTTCGGGTAGCCTTCAATATAAACTTGCGGATAAGGAAAAGGCAGATAAGATCTTAAATGGATTCTTGAAGCGCATTAGCTTCAAAGCACCATCTGTTTCAGGTGATAATTAGCTAGTACTACTTTTATACGCTGCAAAAAAGGCGACAAATGGTCCGGTGAGAAATTCATCGGTCTTTTTAAATTAGCCAATTTCAAAACTTGGAATAACTTTGACGATAAACATTGATGCAAATATAAAGAGTAATTGTTCATCAAGGATATTTCTAGGATCTTCTTTGAAGATTGGCTTTCCCAATAGTTTCCGAATAACGGTGGGATTGTGAGATTCTTAAATCTGTTTTGGATTGAGCTATATCTTACATACTCTGATTTCCAAAAACCTGTATCACAAAACAAAGTCTATTAAAGTTACCAAGAAAGGTTTTAGTGATACATAGAGAAGATCGGATATGCAAGAGTTTCCAACAAAGGGCAAATTTTCAATCTGCAAATTGAAGCACTCGAAAAAGTGCGATGTCAAATTTTAAGGAAACAACTCCGGAGCATAACAATCAGAGAAGAACCTAAAATCCGATGATTTTAAATGTGGTATTATTCTTTTTATAACCTATGATCAACAGTGTCGAGAAAGCAAAGAACAAGGATTCTGAATATGGCACAGCCATAAACATAAGAGAGGGTATTGCTAAGATAAAAAGCGAAAAGATGGTTGAAATTTTGTATTCTTTAAGGAGAAAATATACCGCCAACAGAAATATCGACAGATTCATGATGCTTATCCCCACTGCAGATAAATCTATCCATCTCCAAAAGTATGGAAAGAATGGAAAAAAAGCCATATTGCAGGGTTCGTAAGCTTTGAAAACATATCCATTCTCCTTGATCAGGTTATACCATTTGGTATCCCAATTTAAAAGATTGATGTTATCTGGCACCGTTAACATGACTTTCGCATCCAGTAGTAAAAAATAGAATGCCAAGACAAGAAATAGATGGATCGCTATCGCGCTTATAATTTTAAACATAGAATAATTTAAAAAGCAAATTTCCTGGGGAAATAGGACAATGTGATCATGAAATATTGCTGGAGAACGTTTACCTCGCCCCGGGTAATTCCGTTGAGAGAAGAATAATTTATAACGCCCTTGTTTTGTCTTAACAGGTCTAATGCCGTAAACATCACTTCAGCATCCTTTTTCTTCAAAAAGCGGTAATTAATCCCTGCATTCCAGATCGCAAAATTAATATTGTCAGAACCAGTTGATTTATTGCTTTTATAATCAACATTACTACTCAGAATAAAATTTTTAGGCCAACGGACCATTGCAGAAAGTCCCGTTACCAATGTACTACCTTCAAATACAACTCTTGATGTTCCCTTTTGAACGGTCTTAAATGTTTGAAAACCACCCAACATTCCCAGTTCCAAACCGCGAAACCCGTAATTAAGAGTAAGGGAATTATATGTTGAAGTGTTGTCCGAAATTATTCCGACAGCATTGATGAAGCTGGGATTGGTGGAGAATTTCACCGAAGCTGAGTAATTGATCTGTACCTGTTGTTCATTAATTTTCAATGCCTTATAAATCCCGGCTGACATGGTTAGATATTTCCGGTATGGCACATTTACAGTATAATGGATATTTCTTCCTATCGCATCATAAATACTACTATCAGCCATATATGAATTTATTAAACCCGATTTTACATCGATGTTATAAAACAGGTTTTTATCTGATAAATTAGTGTGTTTAAAACTGAAACTTAAACTGTGTTCATAGGACCGTCTGAGATTGGGATTGCCAAAATTCTGATAATAGATATTTGTATTATCAATTAAGGGTGCGAGCTGATAGATCCCCGGATATTGAATACTTGTATTATATGTTAGCGCGTAATTTCTTTCGAACCGTCCATACCGCTCATCCTTGTAAGAGACTTTGGCCATTGGTGTGAAATTTATATACCCTTTATCGAAATTCTGGTAATTTTTCTCAGAGGCATTGTTCTGTGAATAAAAGCTAAATTGCGGATAGATATTAATATTCAAGTTCCTTGCATATCTTCCTGACATATTTTTTATAAAGTTTTTGCTTAAATCCAGTCCCAAGCGCTCATCAACAGTATTGTACCTGGAACTATTGGTCAGCGCTTCATTTACAAAACCCGAACCTCCCGCAACATTGTCATCCAGAACAAGTGATTTCTCCCTGATGGTATAATGATTGATAAAATTCTTAAAATCAATTGAAAAAAACGGGAGAAATTCACACCCAGCAACTCACGTTTTACAAAACTTAGCTCATTGTAAAAACTTTCATCCCTATCGTCATAGTTTCTGTCAAAGATCCTGTTCTGCGCGGTATCCGTTGTAGTAAATACCGAATAGTTGTTTCTGTCATTATTTCTTTTTTTGTAAGCAAACGCGTAATCTACGCTGTACAACCTGAACCCTTCTTTTTCGCCAGGCCTGCCCCTATCTATATAACCCGCCCTCAGGCCCAGATTTTGTTGATATAAATTATTTGACTCATTTACTCTGTAATTACTGACAATATTCATGTCTTTACCTAGGGACTGATCCAGCATACTGTTGGAGCCGGAACTTTTGGAATCGTTAAAGCTCAGATCAATATAGCCCCTGGACTTCTCATTTTCATCATTATACCCGACTTTGAAATTCTGGTTTCTCACAAAATTATCAGCATCTAACACATGCTCCTTTTTAAGATCGTTATTTAATTCCGCAGCAAAAATAGTCGTGCTTTCTTCCAGATTCCGGGAATTGGTATTTGTGAGGTAATATTCCGACTTAAGGACTTTTGTTTTGGAAATGTTGTGTTCCAATGAATAACCTGTAGATGAAAATTTATTAAGACCTGTCTTAGAGAAATCAGATGTATATGAACTTGATGTTAACCCGCTCTTATAGGCGCTATAATTTAACAATTCATAAACACTATTTGCTCTCTTGTTTACATTGTTCAGGGTCCCAACTAAAGTCAACTGCGTTTTCGGATTATAAAAACTCAACATTCCATTGATATCAAATTGTTTTTTATTGCTGTATCCTGCGCCAGTTTTACCGAAGAGACCATTCTTGGCACCCTTTTTCAGTACAACATTCATTTCAGTAGCATGATGCAGTGCATCACCTTTCTTATCCTCATACACCTGTACCTTCTCCACAACACCGGTCGGTAGGTTTTTGGTTATGACTTCGGTGCTGCCCCCAAAGAACTGCTTTCCATCAACAAGCACCTTACTGATTTTTTTTCCATTGACCGTAATTAAACCGTCACTCCAGATGATTACCCCAGGCAGCGCCTTGAGCAGGTCATCAACTACGGCGTCCGGCTGCATTTTGAAGGCATCAGCATTAAACTCTAGGGTATCGCCCTTCATGGAAACGGGGGGCGGTGTGCCCCTGATAGTGACTTCTTCCAGTTCATTTTCCGTCTTGACCATGATCACTTGCTTTAAGTCCACTTTTTTTTCCGATTCTGGAATAGAAAAACTTACAGATGATCTTTTATACCCGATATAGGATACTTTTAGCACCAGGGGGATCTGAAGTGGAAGCCTGTCCAATTTGAAGCTGCCCTGATCATTTGTCAATAAATACCTGATCAGGCTATCCTTGGTATTGTATACTGATACAGTCGCGAATTCCAGTGTGTAATTATTTGACTTATCAAACACCACCCCTGATACGCTACCTGTGGGCTCAACAACCTTTCCCTGTCCTACTACACGGGGTATACAAATCGCATGACATATAACAACCGCAAATAACCACAATAGCTTATGTTTGTACATAACAGTTAAAAATTGTCATTTGTATCCATTATTCTTATAATAGGATTCTGTTGGCCGTTAATATTTTTGAACATCTTTTTCATTGAATCAGCCAACACAGGATTATCCTGACTGTTTTTCTTAATGTAATCTAAAAGATTCACGGAAGATATCGTGGAATATACGGATGAACCGTCGCATGCCATAAAACCATATTGACTGAAACTATCTCCATTAACAAGGGGTATGAATGAAGCCAGTTGATCTGTACGCACCCGGTCTAGGCATATCAGCTTACCCGAATTCAGATTTAAGAGATAGTTTTTTTTAAGGCCGCTACCAGTACTGTTGGCTTTAAAAAAAAGACTATTTCTGATATAGAAACAATTGCTCAATAAATAAATCATTTGGCCATTGTCCTGGAAATATTTAATTTTTTTTCCCTTGTACAATTCGTTAGAAAAAAAATCTGGTGGTATTGCATGTGAAGCAGGAAATATAAATTTACACCATGGTGCAACCGATGAATCGGCTATCTTATAAATGGTGTAATCATAACTCTTGGTATACAATAACGGACCTTTCCCACCCGAATAATAGAAAGGGCCACCATCAACCCCGAAGACATCACCGCCCAGGTAATCTACTTTGGACCGGGGTAAAAAATTCAGATAAGGTTGGTTCAGCTCTTTTACAAACGTGATGAAATTGGTTTTCTTCCCAGCATCCCTTTTACCATAGCCGTTGTCGGCAACGAAATTTTCAGAACCGATGTACTGTATAGAATTCCAATATCCAAACTTCTGAAAATCTACATCGGATAGTTTCTTGCCATCAAAATCATACGAATGATAAACGTCCTGTTCTGAATTCTTAAAAACAATACATTTTTTGAACCGGTTGACCGTAAAACTAACGATCATCTTTCTAGGGTCCCTGTACCCGCCCCCACCTTTAATTTTACAATGAAACTTGCCATCCCTATTAAAGAGAAGAATGCAATTGGTATCATCATCCAGAATAATAAAGTAGTCGTCCGTGATCTCCATTTGCGTAACCCTTCCAAATATTGATTTTTTTGTGCTTTCTAAAGGGATATACCTAACTTGACTAAAAAAATCACTCATAACACCGCCCTTGGCATTATCCAGATCCAACCGAATCTCTTTGACAGGATCACTTTCCCTGCCCTGAGATTGAGCGAGGGAGCACATCATGCCCGGGCAGATAAAAAAACTGAAGCAGGTAAATCGGCGAAAAAAAATCATTAACTGTTTATTCATCATATGATATTTAATTATTTTACAGGTTCAGCTCCTTCAATGTTTCGAAATTCAACGAAATAGGATAGTCAAAAAAATTTCTGAGATAAAAAATACGTGATAATCGATTACGGATCAACATAACCTTTTCACTATCAAAATCTTGTTTTGGATTATCAGTATCACTATCCGGAATCTCCAAAGGCAAAAACATTTCCCACCATTCCATAACTCTTTTTGACTTGGAGAAAAAACCATGTCTACCGATATCGATTCGATTTACCTTGAAATTAACTGTTTTTGAAATCCCCCCGATTTCGTTGGTCTTTTCAAATATTATCGGTCTAATTTTGGTTCTTGATAACATTTCAAATGCAGCGGTAAGTCCGCCGGGCCCAGCGCCAACAATTAGCGCCGTTTTTACTTCTTTTTTCATGGTTTTAGATTGAGATTAATTTTAGAACTATTTTTTATGTAAATCAGATAAAACGATTTACTATCCATTGGGAATTAACTTGTTTAATAAAAATTTGGTTAAGAATTTAAAATGAGATTTACTGACGGTGATGCGGCGCCATCGATAAAAAAGAAACCTGAGAATTACGGATTACAGAAATAAAATATTTCGTTTGAAATGAGAGAGAGCGTTTATACATTTGGTTAATTTTTGTTGAATGTAAGTCTTTATTTACTTAAAGCAAAATTTCCAACTACATTTTTGTACGAATTAAAGAAAAAAATGATCTAACGCCTTAATGCGGAATTGGAGCCTATTCTTATCAAATCTCTATTCATACGGTACTGTTATCGGAAAAGTCGTAAAATATATAAGTTGATATAAATAAAAGAATGAATTTTGAAATCGATACACTGGCAAAAATATGGCCTAATTTATCAAGTATAGATGCTACTTGATACAGTTTTGATAGAATGGAAGGGATTGCAAAGGAACTCGGTGCAGAGGTATACAATGAATCACCCGGGTTCGTTTGCATCCTTCCTGACGATGCGCGCGGCAGCGTGACCGGACGGGGTGCATCCGTTGCAGATGCCGTTACCAACTGGGATTCCAAACTTCAGGCCCATTTGCGGAACGCTTCTCATGAGGATCCGCTTGTTTTGTTTGTTAAGGCCCATCTGGCCAGATCAGCATATGAAGCATCCAACAGGAAGGTAAAAAAAACAGCATTGGACGAAAAACCCCAACATGTTATGGATTTTGAAAACCAGGTTTTTTCGGGAAAGAAGCCGGAGGCGATGAAAGAATTCGTTATAAGGCTCAGGATTTTTGCGGCCAGGAGGTTAAACGCGCCCGAAACTTTAAACCTTTGCGATCGTGTATACGCTTTGATAAATTCGTCGGCTACCTGGTCAGCCGTCTGTGTAGGTGCGCTCATGATAAGTGCGTTGCCCGTTTGATTATTGAGATCAGCAGCATGCATAAAATTAGTAGTGTCAGCCCCGGTGCAAAGAACATAACCTTGACCGCATACGGCTTGCATTCTTCGTAGAGTGCCTCACTAAAGCTATAGGGTCTTTTTTATTCTCAGAAATATTTATTACGCAGGATAAAGCTACTTACTCTACCCTAAAATCAAAGTTCTGCAGGCGTTTTTCCGACCACTCGCTGGCATACCAGTTTAGGGTAACTTTCTTCACATTAGGCACAAGATAAATTCCCCTTCCATAGACCCTGGAATAAGGATTATCTATAGATGCAAACTTTGTATAGCATTGAGAAGGCATTACCGGGATAGCTTCTGAAGAGAAGAAAATGAGGTCCTTCGCTATAATTTTTTCAGGTGCCCACATGGCAAAACTGCTGCTTAGCGATACCACCTTTGGTAGGGATATTTGCGGGCATAGTAAGTAAATGCGGCAGCGGCACCGCACCCTCATCATGATGATCCTGTACCCCACCTTGCTAAACAGCAAAATAAAAGGAAGATCGATAAATATGGCACCATGCTGTTAGCCAGAGAAGCGCACCGCATC
Source organism: Pedobacter humicola (assembly GCF_056490705.1). Lineage (NCBI taxonomy): Bacteria > Pseudomonadati > Bacteroidota > Sphingobacteriia > Sphingobacteriales > Sphingobacteriaceae > Pedobacter > Pedobacter humicola. The sequence goes on from NZ_JBWJIG010000002.1 coordinate 256,832, forward strand.
CGTACCCTTACCTCGTTAACGCCCGCCGTGCCATAGCATAGTTAATGTTCCATTCGTTGATCTAAGGGTATTGCCATAATTGATCACGCTACAAGGTTTTTAGTTGGCCCTAACCATCAGATGCTGGCACCTGCACAGAACAATTAAAGCCTGGCATCAGACTAAAATTAAGAATGATGTTGACGCTTGCATAATAAACCATATACATTGGAGCAATGGTCCAGTCGAAGGCAATGTTAATAAACTGAAGACTATTAAAGGTCAGATGTATGGAAGGGCAAGCTTCGATTCACTCAGAAAAAGACTGGTATTAGCGCCGGATTGACCACCAAAATTTGGGGAAGAACCACTTTTAGCGGAATCCCCAGTAGGGTATGGAATCCTTCACCAAAAGTGATGATGAATCACTTTTGGTGAAATATACAGATATGTACCTCGTGCGGTAATTATGGCAATTTGACTTTAGTGAAAGTTGGTAGAGACCGTTCCGATCCCGCGCCAATTTCACCGTAAGTATTACTGCCAGTAGCCCACATAGTCCTGTCATTTTTGATCATTAACGAATGGTATTCCGATGCTGCAATCGCCGTAACATTGTCTGCCACTTTGATGAATTTGTTTTGATCCGGGCCGGTAATACCAAAAGTTTGATTGTTATATCCCGAAGCCCATAGGGTTCCATCCATTTTGATAGACAGGGAAAAAAAACGGCCGCCTGCCAGTGCTGTTACACCTTCCGCCACTTTTACGAAACGGTTTTGATTGATAGTATTACCAATGCCCAGCTCACCGTACTCGTTATGACCGGCCGCCCAAAGGCTGTTATCTGTTTTTATTATCAGAGAATGATAAGAACATGCCTTGATGGTCTTTACACCATCCATTACCTTTACGAACCCTCTTTGCTCAGCATTAGTACCTGCGCCGAGCTGTCCGTCTACATTCTGACCGCACACCCATAAACTACCATCTGTTTTTAGCATCAGCAGATGCGCTTGACCGGCAGATATAGCCTGTACGTTCTCTGCGATCTTTTGATACCTATCGCTGACATCAGCCGTAGAAAGGGTACTGAAGATTTGATAATGATTGAAACCACTGGCCCATAAAGTGTGGTCTGATTTAATCAAAAAGCCATTTTCCGGGCCAGCTTCGATTTGCTCGGCAGCGTCAGCAATCTTTACAAAATTGCCGTTTGACGTTGAATTGCCGATCCCCAGTTCTCCAAATGAATTACTGCCAGAAGTCCATACGGAATTATCGCTCTTGATAATCATGGAACGTGAATCAGAAACGGACACAGATTTTACCTGATCGAGCACCCGGGCGAAGGCAGTATACTTGTTCTTGTTACCTAAACCTAACACGGCGCCTCTATTATCGCCCGTGCTCCATAGTATATTTTTACTATCTATTGCCATGGTGTTGAGTTCTGAGGTAGCAACCTGCAGAAAAGCATCTAAAGTTGGCTGTGGTTCGGTCATGGGGCCATCGCTATCGCCTGGAGACCCTTTTTTGCAAGAAGATAAAATCAAAAGCAGAGAAACAGTTGTCATCTGGAAGAAATTCCAGATCATCTTTGGACGCCTGGCGACCGAAAGATATTTACCATACAGCGTGAACATTGATACTGTTAACCTTTTCCATGGCAATTTGTTTGGTGGGTAACATATTCTTATTATGCACCACAATTATAAGCTGTAAATTGTTACCATGCGCTCACGCAAAGCGTTCGTATATTTAATAAAACAGTTCGCATCCTCCAATACATTTGATTCTATCGCCCGTTGCAACTGCCGGATGTTTCCTGGCCAATCCACGTTAGTTATACTTATATTTTTAAAATAATTTAAAGTATTTTACGGTCTGGTCCGTTTTGACTATTATGATATTCTCCATAAGAGAATATGTGATAAAAGAGAGACCCTCACATACCAATACTGAGGGTTTCTGAGAACTTTATTTTAACAAAAAACATGGCAAGGAAACATTTAAACAGCGGTAATCCACAGGGCATTGAATTGCCAAAGGCAAAGATCAACAGGCAATCCTTAAGCCAGGTGACACGTTTGCTTACCTACCTAAAACCATACCGGCCTCAGTTCATAGCCGCACTGTGCTTTCTGTTTCTTTCAAGCCTTGTGGGCCTTGCATTTCCTACATTCATCGGTGCGTTGATTGATACTGCCCAGGGAAAAAAGACCAGCAGTTATCTGCCCGGAACGATATACGGTATCTTGCTATTGGCTTTTATTGTGTTGGCCCTACAGGCAGTGGTGTCGTACTTCCGTATACTCTGGTTTGTCAATGTAGCTGAACGCTCGTTGGCAGACATCAGACGCGACACCTACTTTAAGTTAATCACGCTACCTATGAGCTTTTTTTCAGGCCGAAGGGTGGGCGAGCTCAACAGCAGGATATCCGCAGATCTATCACAGGTACAGGATACGCTGACCACCACTATCGCCGAAATGTTGAGGCAGGCGATCCTGCTGGCGGGCGGCATTGTATTTATGGCCATCATTTCTAAAAAACTCGTACTTGCCCTTCTGCTGGTCCTGCCGCTGATGGTCGTCTTTGCCGTTTTATTCGGCAGGTTCATCAAAAAAATCTCACGGCAGGCCCAGGATAAAATGGCAGAATCCAATACGATAGTAGAAGAAACCCTATTGGGCATTTCCAATGTCAAGGCCTTTGTAAATGAATCTTACGAGGCCACGCGTTACCGCAATACCATTGCTGAGGTGGCCACCATCGCAATCAAAGGAGCCAAATTCAGGGGAATGTTTGTCTCATTTATAGTATTATGTGTTTTTGGCGGTATTCTCGCAGTGGTTGGCTACGGTTGCGTCCTAGTCAGCCGGCAGGAAATCACCCTTGGTGAACTGTTGAAATTTTCGCTTTACGCGATGTTCCTGGGAAGTTCTCTCGGTAGTTTCCCCGAACTGTTTGCGAACCTCCAAAAGGCTTTAGGGGCCAGCGAACGTGTACTGGAAATTTTGGCGGAAAAGGGCGAAGAGGTATCCATAAATGAAAAAGATTCCTTAGTGGTCCAGAAAATTGAAGGCAATCTTTCCTTTGACAATGTGAGCTTTGCCTACCCTTCCCGACCGGAAATAGAAGTATTGAACAAGGTATCCTTTGAGGCCAGTGCCGGTCAGAGGATAGCGATCGTGGGTCCGAGCGGCTCTGGAAAATCCACCACCGCAGGACTGATCTTACAGTTTTATCATCCCCAGAGCGGCAATATATTGTTCGATGGCAGGCCAGCAAAAGAATATTCACTCACTGACATCAGGAACCAGGTGGCGATCGTTCCGCAGGATGTGATGCTGTTTGGAGGAACTGTATTGGAAAACATAGCATACGGAAAATTATCTGCTACCAGAGAAGAAATTCTCCAATCGGCAAAACAGGCAAATGCACATGATTTTATCTGCTCATTTCCTGACGGCTATGAGACGGTGGTCGGTGAACGGGGAGTAAAGCTATCGGGCGGACAGCGGCAACGCATCGCAATTGCCAGGGCACTGTTAAAAAACCCGGCAATTTTGATCCTTGACGAGGCTACCTCATCGCTGGACTCGGAATCCGAACGTCTGGTGCAAGAGGCGCTCGAGGGACTGATGAAGGGCCGTACATCCATAATCATAGCACACCGGTTATCCACTATCCGTGAAGCCGACAAAATTATCGTACTGGAAGGTGGACAGGTTATTGAATCCGGCACGCATAAGGAACTGATAAGAACTGATCAGGGGCTTTACAGATACCTGAGCGGTCTGCAGTTCGATATGGGCGCCTGATAGTCCAAAATTTATCCGGCAAAAATCATAAACCTGTAAAGGCAGATCGGCACTCCCGAAAATTATCAGGCAGCATTCTCATCAAATTAAAATTCTTCTGCATAAATAATATAATAACGGGAATTCAAGGAACGATGAGTAAACAACAGAATTTTGTTTTATTAAACTAGTTATATTTTTACCGGGGGCAGCCGGGCTACTTTTGTATAAATAAAAACACAGTTATTATGAATACATCAGTTGAAAAAATGATCGGTCAGTACGTTTCAGCCTGGAACGAAAACAGTTTGGAAAAGTACAGGGAGGAATTTAAGAAGTGCTGGACTTTAGATGCCGTTTATACCGATCCGTATGGTGAATACAATGGACTGGAAGCCCTATCTGTTTTCGCCCACAAATCACTTGGCATTATGCCAGAGAGGAAGTTCAGCATCTTGGAAGAGCCCGAGTACCATCATCAAAGTGGAAGATACGCCTGGAGTGTAGAAATTTCTGGCAGGACGAATGTAGGATATGATTACTTTGAATTTAATGGTAATTTTGAAATCACACGTCTGGTAAGCTTTTTTAAGCTACCCGATGATTATCCCGTAGAAAAACTTGGTTAAACGCTGGGCAATGCGCTGATTCTTTAATTTATCAAAAAGGGTTCGTGCCTTGCTAATAAAAAAAAACAATGTACGAACTCTTTTTTCAGAACCTGGCCAGGCATATCCATTTGGAGCCCTTTGAAAAGCATCTGATTGAAAACAGACTGCAAACAAAAACAATCAGCAAAAATGATGTGCTTTTGCAGGCCGGGGCTTACTGCAGAAATATTTATTTTGTAACCAAAGGCTGTTTACGTATTTTTCAAAACCATCCTGACGGAAGCGAAACCAGCGTCCTATTCTGTCCCAGAGACTGGTGGGCATGCGACATCATCAGCTTTTCGCAAGGCCTACCCTCAGTTTATTCCATCGAAGCACTTGAAGATACTGAAATAAACTTTATCAGTTCTACTCATCTGGAAGAACTCTACAACGAGTTGCCCAAACTCGAACGGTTCTTCAGAATTCTGTTCCAGAATGGGTTTGCCCTCTACCAGGCGCGGCTTACCCTGGCCCTTTCCAGTTCGGCCGAAGTACGTTATGCACTGTTCAGAAAACAATATCCCACGCTGATGAACAGGATTGCTCAAAAACATATCGCCAGCTATTTGGGCATCACCCCTGTTTTCTTAAGCATCATCAGGAAAAGGTGAAGATCCCCTTGGAAAAGATACAAATATTAGGGTAACAACCTTTGGAGGGTCCACCATATGCAATACTTTCGTAACATTGTTATTGAAATGAAATTAATACCTTGTATAACATAATCAACGATAATGCGCAATCTAAAAAGATCCGAAATGTACACATAAAAAGAGATAAGGAACATGATCAGCCCCGGGCAGCACCTCCGTTTCCACAAAAACTTAAATCAAAAACTCCTTTTATAAAAACAGCCGATTATTATAAAAATGATTACCCATCCCCTTGATTCAGCGCCATCTATATTGGACAATGATTTTTACAAGTTCACCATGCAACAGGCTGTGGTACGCCTTTTCCCATCGGCAATGGCCCGCTACAGTTTTATCAACCGCGGAAAACACCGCTTTCCTTTAGGTTTTGGGCATGTTTTGAAGGAAAGGATAAATGAAATGTCTAAACTGCAACTCACAAATGAAGAAAAGAACTTTCTCAGTGTTAACTGCCCCTATCTTGATCCGCTTTATCTGGATTTTTTGGCTGGTTACCGTTACGACCCAAATGAGGTGAGCATTATACAGAAAGGGGAAGATATCGACATCCGCATTGAAGGACATTGGTACCGGAGCATCCTTTGGGAAGTACCGGTGATGTCGCTGATCTGCGAACTGTACTACCAAATGACTGATGGCAAAAGGATACCGGATGAAGCGCTCATTAAAGGTACTGCTACAAAGGCAAAACAGTTCCGCGCACTTGGGGTAAATATTGCCGAATTCGGCACCCGCCGCCGCCACAGCTACCATGTACAGAAACTTGTGATCGATACCTTTAACCGCGAGGGAGGAAAAACATTTGTGGGCACAAGTAACGTTCATTTTGCCATGCTCCATCAAACCAGGCCTATAGGTACCCATGCCCACGAATGGTTTATGTACCATGCAGCAGTGTATGGTTTCCCTCAGGCCAATGCCGCTTCCCTACAACACTGGGTGGATGTTTTTCGTGGCGATCTGGGCATAGCGCTTTCCGACACCTACACAACAGATGTATTTCTCACACAATTCGATAAAATGTTCTCCAAACTTTTCGATGGTGTACGCCAGGACAGCGGCAACCCAATTGAATTTGCAGACAAGCTCATCTCGCACTACAGCAGGCTCGGCATAGACCCATTGACCAAAACCATCATCTTTTCCGACGGACTTGATTACGAAAAGGTTGCCAGAATTACAGATCACTGCAGGGATAAGATCGGGTTTTCATTTGGCATTGGCACAAACCTCAGTAACGATGTAGGTTTAGAAGCGATGAACATCGTGATCAAAATGACGGAAACCAGACAGGCGAATGGTAAATGGACGCCTGTAGTAAAGTTATCAGATAGCCCGGATAAACATACCGGGAATGAGGCCATGATTACCGCAGCAGAGGTAATACTAAATATTGGTCATTTCAAGCGTTTGTAAAAATTATCTGCGGGGATATAGTCTGAGGGTTGAAAGCTTATGAAAAGCTTTTCCTGATAATTCTTCTTGCCTTTCATGATATAAAAACAATAATTATATCATTGATTATCAAATATTTGAATAAATCAATCGTAAAACAACGATTAATTATTTGGATAAGATTATTCACAATCGTAATATTGCGATATAAAATTATGGGACTTACAAAAACAGAGATATTCACCACCGAGCAGAACCAGCTTTCAACACTTTTGAAAGCCATTGCCCATCCCGCAAGGATTGCAATCCTACAACAGATCATATCGGCGAATGCCTGCATCTGTGGTGATCTTGTGGAAGAGCTCGGACTTGCCCAGGCCACAATTTCACAGCATCTAAAAGAATTGAAAAACGCAGGTATCATTCAGGGAACGATAGATGGCGTTAAAGTCTGTTACTGTATAGAACCAAGGGTCTGGGCGCTACTGGCAAAGCTATTCGGAGATTTTATGGGTTCCTATGTTGATCCCAAGGGCTGTTGCTAGCCCTTTTTTTAAACAAATCTATCGCAAAATTACGATGCATAAGTAGAAAAAATATGAAACTATCAGAAATCAAAACCATCTTGGCAACAGCTGAAGCAGTTAGTTTCCAAGTAGAAAACGGTGAGACCGTTCCAGAGCACTTCCATGTGACCGAGGTGGGAATCATTACCAAGGACTTTATCGACTGTGGTGGCAAGGTTCGCCATGAAAAGGTAGCCAACTTCCAGTTATGGGACGCAGATGACTACGAGCATCGCCTAAAAGCAGGCAAACTGCTAAACATCATTTCGCTTTCCGAAAAGGTGCTGGGAATGGAAGACCTCGAAATCGAAGTAGAATACCAATCTGGAACCATTGGCAAATATGACCTTGGCTTTGACGGAACGAATTTCCTTTTGCTAGCCAAACAGACCGCTTGTCTTGCTAGGGAAGCCTGTGGAGTCGAAGATGCGCCAAAAAATGGAATAATTAATCTGGCAGGTGCGTCGAACAATTGTATACCTGGTGGCGGTTGCTGTTAAACCATTTGTCATGCAAATCAGGGAACTATTGGCCTCAGATTGGGAGGATGTAAAATTGATTTACGAAAAAGGTATAAGCACGGGCAACGCCACTTTTCAGACCAGTGCGCCCCCTTGGGAAGAATGGGACAGCTCCCATCTTGGAACATGCAGGATTGTTGCCGAAGAAAACGGAAAACTAGTCGGATGGGCAGCATTGACACCTGTTTCTTCGCGTTGCGTTTATGCAGGGGTAGCTGAAGTTAGCGTATATGTTAACCCCGAGCAATCGGGCAACGGAATCGGGCTTGCACTCTTGGAAGAACTCGTCGGCTTGAGTGAAGCAGAAGGAATATGGACATTACAGGCTGGTATATTTCCTGAAAATATCGGAAGCCTTCGCATCCATGAAAAGGCGGGCTTTAGGACACTTGGGACTAGAGAAAAAATTGGAAAACAGAACGGGGTTTGGAGGGACACTGTACTAATGGAAAGAAGGAGCAGTACAGTCATTTAACGATAAAAATTTATGAAGAAAATATTAGTGCTATGCACTGGGAACAGTTGCAGGAGCCAGATCGCAGAAGGCTATTTAAGGCATTTTTCTGGAGATAAAGCAGAAGTATATAGTGCGGGCATCGAAACACATGGCGTAAATCCAAAAGCCATTGAGATCATGAAAAGGGATGGCATAGACATTTCCGGGCATACCTCTGACAATATTGATGAATACACGGGAATCGATTTCGATTACGTGATCACCGTTTGCGACAACGCGAAAGAGAGCTGCCCTTATTTCCCGACCAATGCGGTAAAGTTCCATTATAACTTTCCGGATCCAGGCAAAGCTATCGGTACCGAAGAAGAAGTGATGGAGCAGTTCCGTGAGGTAAGGGAAATGATAAGAAAGTACGCACAGAACTTTGTCAACGAGAACTTAAAGCGTTAAGATGCCGGTAGCTAATTGTGCGCCCGTAGCCGAGCGGAAAAAACTTGGTTTCCTTGACCGTTATCTTACCCTCTGGATATTTTTGGCGATGGGAATCGGGGTAAGTGTTGGCTATTTAATACCATCATCATCAGACTTGATCAATTCATTCTCCACCGGAACGACCAATATACCGCTGGCCATCGGACTCATACTGATGATGTACCCGCCACTGGCAAAAGTGAGATATGAAAAGATGGGCGAAGTATTCAAGGACACAAAGGTGCTAACCGTTTCACTGGTACTGAACTGGGTCATCGGACCACTATTGATGTTCTTTTTAGCGATAACTTTTTTAAGGGATTATCCTGAATATATGGTTGGCCTAATCTTAATTGGACTTGCCCGTTGTATCGCAATGGTCGTGGTGTGGAATGAACTGGCAGAAGGAAACCGCGAATATGCAGCTGGCCTTATAGCGCTGAACAGTATCTTTCAGGTATTGTTGTACAGTGTTTTTGCCTATGTTTTCATTACCATATTGCCTCCCTACTTTGGATTAAAAGGCCTGGAAGTGAATATTACAATTGGTGAAATTGCTAAAAGTGCCGGCATATACCTAGGCCTGCCTTTTGCAATGGGCATTATCTCAAGGTTCGTTTTGATCAAACTTAAGGGAGGAGAATGGTTCCAGGAAAAGTTTGTACCGGTGATATCCCCGATTACCTTGATTGCACTGCTTTTCACCATAGTAATCATGTTCAGCCTTAAGGGTAACCTGATCGTTCAGATTCCGATGGATGTGATTCGCATTGCCATACCGTTAGTGATCTACTTCTCGATTATGTTCGTGGTAAGCTTTTTTGCAGGCAAATACTTCGGTGCAGATTATTCACGCAGCACATCAATTGCTTTCACAGCTACGGGAAACAACTTCGAACTGGCCATTGCAGTTGCCATAGGCGTATTCGGGATCAACTCGGGTCAGGCATTTGCAGGAGTGATCGGTCCACTCGTAGAAGTTCCAGCGCTGATTGCGCTGGTCAACCTCGCATTCTGGTTTCGCAGGAAATATTACAGATAACAAATGCGGCAAATGTTAAGTTGCCGCATTCTAATCCATCTTTTATGGTTATTTCCGAGTTGTGCAACAGCCACGTACGCAAGGCCATGCAGGACCTAAAAGTTTTAGCTCAGGAAATCAGAGCTGAAGTAACAGAAAAGAAAAATAGCGCAAAATAACGTTTATTGCGTTTTGGGGAAATTAGAAAATTTCCGGCGATTGTCCGGAAATTTTCCTTTTATAGCTCTGCCCTTCACCGCCATAATACTTGGTGGAAACAAAATCAAGATCGAACGTGCCGTTTAAATGTTCATAAAAATTATCTGCGGGAATATAGTCCGAGAGAAGACAGCTGATGAAAGCTTTGCCTGATAGTGCCTTTATAATATAAAAATTAATTTAGTGTATTAATTGTAAAATAACGATAGTTTTCGCTAGATCAGCTTGCCTCAACTGCATCGGCCATCATACAACCTTGATCGTGGTATTTGCCAAAAAAGCAGGAGATAGCCTATTTTCCACAAATGCATCAATGAAGAAAAAGAACTTTGGAAAAACCCCATTAAATACAAGGACATCCAACCAGGGCATGACCAGAAGATAGATTTTACAAACGGATCTATACAGTTACTACATCTATAGCCCTTAGGCCCTCAGTTGTCAGAACAATGTTAAAGGTGACCTCGCTATCGACTTCCGGATCATCAAAAATACTTTCGGAGGAGAACCTGATCTCCTGATGGTTTTCATCCATGATAATCCCCATTCCATTCTTATCCACATCTTTAACCTTACCTCTTCTTATCATAATACCTTAAAATGGAACAACCCCATAAATTCAATATAGTTTTAAATTTAACATAAGTTAACCCCCTGAAAAAACCTCCAGAGTATCCATCCAATTGAAATAACCCTTCGACCGGAAAGAATTACCTCCATCAATCTAAAACAAACCGCATGGAATAAACAACTTATGGGACTATTGTATTTCCGGGCACGCAATTTGCCTGTACTCGCCAATGAAGATGATGACAGCAATTGATAGTTTTGCCCAGGTAAAAAAACATTTATTGAAACAGTTTAAAACATTCTTGGCCACCCTGGATGTGGAAAGTGATTTCATTGAAATCTCTGTACAGCATGAAGGCGCAAATTTTCAGTTCCGTCTTTGTGGAACGATCGGTCCCTCAGGCTCACCTGCATGGGATGTAGTCCGGGTTGTTAACCAGAGTATTATACCGCTTTCAAACTCAAGAAGGCTTGTGAGCTTGTGAGGAAAAAAATCAATTCGATGACTTTAGTGAAAGGAAACTTAAAAGCTTTCAGGGTCAGTATAATTAATGTCAACTTCCGTTTTTAGCGCCTAACCAGGAATTCGGCCCGGCTGCATTCTTAGAGCAAGCTGTTGTCTATGAACGGCCAATGCGATTACGTGCAATATTCGCGGCTCATCCCATATTTTCCAAGGTTTTTCTGTACTGTCCCCTTTCCTAAATGGCCATGCTAAATTAATTGCATCCCGGTGCGTTCGTTTACTCTTAATTAAAGCTTGTATTTTTTGGCAGTTTACGCCGGAGTTGTTGCTACTGAAATTCTGATAAGAACTTAATCTCCCAAAAACCCAAACGGAGCGCAAAATCGTGAAGGGATCAACCTATCCTCCTGATAGGAATGTGCCACATATCTGGGTGCTGAACAGGGAAGCAATACCATTGATCACATTTCGTTTTATAAAATCAGAAATAAAATATAAATAACATTAATGATTTATCTCTTCAAAAGAGATGCGATGCCTAGTTGGTAATATATTTGGATGAAATAAGCAAGAGTAAGGTCCGGTCTGCTTTGGCCTCATCATAGTTTTCCTTTAGCAACTGGTTGATATGTTTGTTCTTAAGCTTAACCGCTGCCATCTGTAAAACCTGGAAAGAGGCCATTTCGACACTCTCAATGTTCTGCAAATAGAAAATGATCGAAAGATCACGAAGTTCGGGCTCACCCGCCTGTTCATCAATCGCTTCGAAAGCGTCCTGAATAAGACCTGTTAGTCCGTGGATACTACCTCTTGAGACCTCAGCGTCCAGCAGGGAATATATAACTTCCATTCTTGCGATCTGTTTTTCCACATCAGCAACAGTCTCGATAATAGCGTTCTTAAGATCGGCAAACTCCACTTCGTCTGCGAAAATAGGCAGTTTGGAAACCAAGTGCAGCTTCGCGCCATAAATACGGTCGAGATGCTTTATAAAAAAAACTTTTAGTCTATCGGACCCAAGATTTATCTTTTTCCAGGAACGGGATTTTTCAGGTTTTTCGGACATCGTAGCGCATTATCGCACTAAGTTATAAATTCTTTAACTTTTTCGAGCAATCTGTAGATATCAAATGGTTTGTTAAGGTAACCGTTTGCCCCGCATGAACGGGCCCGCTGACGCACATCAGGCTCGGCGGAAAACAACAGTACCGGAATTGCTGTAAGTTCCAGCTCCTGTTTGATCTCTGAACAGATTTCATCCCCGGTCTTCGAAAATCCTGTTATCCTGACATCCAGCAGGATCAGGTCCGGCCCGATCAGCCTGACCTGATCAGCAGTAGTGCCTGTGTTCTTGACAATAACATCATACCCCTCTTCTGCAAAGACGATATCCAAAATATTAAGAATGTCCTCATCATCATCGATCACCAATATACGCTTAGCCATTTATCCTGTTTATAATATTGTGAAAATGCCATTAAATTTTGAAGAGCGTTACCTACCGCTACAACAGCTCCGCAACGTGTATTCCGTACACCTCATAAAATAGCCGGTTAAAATGTCCCCTGGAATTATAGCCCGCTATGCTTGAAATTTCCTTTACAGTACGGTACCTGCCCGACCCGATCGCTTCCCAGGCCAGCTGAAGGCGGATCACCCTAACAAGCTTGTTGGGGGTAATGCCCAGTATGCCGTGCACCCTGCGGAATAACTGCCGCTGGCTAAGTGCAAGTCCATCGCTGATCAGGTCCAGATTGAGATCTGCTTTACCAGCATGCTCTCGCACGATCTTTTCAAAACTGTTGAGCCAGAGCTGGTCCGATTGGGAAGGCTCATCAACTTTTTTTTGATCGTCTTCGGCCTTAAAGGCAACAAAAGTCCTGTCCACGCTTGATCTCGGCTGTCTAAACCTCGACTGATGGTCATCATTGATCATCCCAAGGATTGAAGATATCCGCTCATACTCTTCCAGCTGCCTCCGAAAAGTAATGTCCTTTGCAATGGCAAAGACCAGACTGTCCTTTTGTATCGGCACCGATGTCCAGCTCAGCCAAACAACTGCACCATCCTTGGGTGATGTACCTGTTCTCAAAATTCAGTAATGAGCGGCCCTGCAAAAGTGCTGTCCGTTTTTCAGCTGTCCTCTCCTTATCATCGGGATGGATAAAATCACTGATCGGGGATGCAAACAGTTCCCCTTCAGAATAGCCAAGTACCTTGCAAACCGCCGGGTTGATCTTCTTGAAATATCCATCAAATCCAGCAATGCACAATAAGTCTGGCACAACCTCAAAAAAATACTCCAGGTCAAAAACCTTCTGAGATTTTAACTTGACCATTCCATTTCCTGATTCATATCACTACATGTTAACTGATTGTTGCCTGCTGACACCATTGAAATGCAAATCTTGCCCAAATTGTTTTGAATTCCGCACTAACGTATTGATTATGTCAATTTTGGGAACACATTCGGCAGTTCTGTGACTGAATTCACTTATTTTTTTTCAGTTATAATACCAGAATCAGTTGACCTATCTCGGGCGCAGCACTTTCCTGGGTTGATGGACAGCACCTGAACTGTTCTACATGAGCTAACCAGTTGGAAAAGGCATGATAAATGCCCTAAAATGTGTATCCTTGCACTACAAACAAAGTTAAGTAGAAATTATCCTTGAGAGATGGAATTGACTAAGCAGCAGAAAGATATTATAAACTCTGAGGGTAATATAAAAATAAACGCTGTAGCAGGTTCAGGAAAAACAACCACCATCATTGAATATGCAGCAACCAGACCATCGGGCAGCGGGATTCTGTACCTGGCTTTTAACAAAGCCGTAAAAACTGAAGCAGCAAATAAATTCAGGGACAAGGGATTACAGAACGTAACTGTAGAAACGGCCCATTCCCTCGCCTTTCGCCAGGTGGTATGGAGAAGCAGATACCAGGTAAAAAACAGGGATTATACTACAGATGAAATCATCAGTATTCTCAAATTACAGGGTACAGGTGAAAAGCATAGCCAACTTCTCATTGCCAACCACATCCTTAAACTCAGCTCGTATTTCTGTAACAGTGATCTATGGAAGGTTCAAAATTTAGATTATATAAATCTCTTAGAGGATGATGAGGCTAAAACTTTCGTTAGTAACGCTTATGATTACATCATCAACCAGACCAGGGTCTTCCTTGGAAAAATGGATAAAGGAGAAATCGAAATCACACATGATTTTTATTTAAAAAAATTCCAGCTCCAACAGCCACAGCTGGGCTTTGATTACATCCTTTTTGATGAAGCTCAGGATGCCTCCCCCGCAATGCTCGATATCTTTTTAAAACAGAAGGCAACCAAAGTCATTGTGGGAGACACCCATCAACAGATTTATGGCTGGCGTTACGCCGTAAACTCCCTGGAAAAAGCAAACTTCAAAACTTAGCACCTTTCGGTCAGTTTCCGCTTTGGACAGGACATCGCAAACCTTGCCATGGAAACCCTCAGACTGAAAAACCTGTTGGAGCCCCAACGCCCCATGACTATACTGGGCAAAGGCAGGGAAACAAAGATCAAAACCAACGCGGTGATCGCACGGACAAACCTTGGCCTGCTGGTTAAAGCCATTGAATATGTGACCGAGCGAAAAAACATCAAACATATCTATTTCGAGGGGAACATAAACTCCTACACCTATGCCGATGATGGCGCTTCACTATATGATATTTTGAGCTTATATAACGCAAACCATGAGCAGATCAGGGATCCTGTCATCAGATCAATGCGTGATATGGAGGATCTGGAAGCATATATTGAGCAGACCGCGGACGCAGGGTTATCGATGATGATAGAACTGGTGCGCCTGTACGGCAACAGCATTCCCGGCATGATCAAAGCCATCAAAGAAAAACATGTGCACCAGGATGAAAAAGCAAAGGCTGAAATTGTTTTTTCCACCGTTCACCGCTGCAAGGGAATGGAATATGACGCGGTGCTTTTAGCAGATGATTTCGTAACAGAGGAAAAAATCAGAAGGCTAAGGGACGACAGAAACGCTCAGGCCGGGCAATTTAACAGGATGAACGAAGAAATCAACCTACTGTACGTCGCCATTACAAGGGCCAAAAACGGTCTGTATATACCCGAGACACTGGTCCCAAAACACTTCCCGGTCTCTCCTAAGATATACCTTATAGCGGCACCTAAGCAGCCGCCCAACCTACCCACGGGTCATCAGAAAAAGCATACTGAAACAAAATCAAACAGCCGTGAGAGAAACACGCCAGCAGCAAATCAATCCTGGACAGTGGAGCTGGACAATGAGCTCACCATCATGTATGCTGACGGTTACGGCCCCAGTGACCTCTCCCTGCATTTTGGCCGCTCGAGAACAGCAATCAGTATGAGAATCAAAAAATTAGGACTCGAAGATCTATATTTTTGATTATAAGTTATCGCGGCATTCTTAAGTGACGTTAACATAGCTTAAAATACGCGGTCCAACAACATCAATAAAGCGGTCACTTCCTATACCTTTTGAATTTGCCCATGACTGTTTTTAAAAAGAGCATGTTATTCAGATTCACCTGCCAGTTTCATTTTTGAACCCAATACAAACAGATAAAAGGAAGTGCTGCAGGGCTAATTAAAATTACCGAATCCCAGAAGTTGTGTAGCGTAAGATCATTATAATCCTCAATTGGTTTATTTAAAATTCCTACCGCCATAAAATGCCTTCTTCGGCGCTTCTTCGCGCACCTGAGCTCGTTTATTTTGAGAAGGATAAGGAGCCGTTTTCTCATCCCCACGGGCCAAGGTCAATATCGGCAGCTCATCAACCTCACGCTGAACTAGCTTGCCCAGCATCTTTGTAAAATCAAAACACTTGCTCACGATCACATGTACCACCTGACCCTCGCGCTGCAAACGGCCTTCCACCATAAGCAGCCTAGCGTGCAATATTTCTTTGCGATAGGTTTCAAACAGCTTTTCAAATACCACCAGATTAGAATACCCGCTTTCATCTTCAATGGTTATAAAACAAACACCGCCAGCAGTTCCGGGGCGTTGTCTAACCAGCACCAGCCCGGCAATTTTCACCAATTGCCCATCAGTGGAATCATTGTTGATATGATAGCAACTGCGGATATTGAGCATATCCAGTTGCGGCCTCAAGAAACTCACCGGATGTGCCTTCAGCGAAAGTCCGACCGTTGCATAATCCTGGACCACATGCTCTCCCCTTCCCATAAGTGGCAGCTCGACCTGTGTTTCAAGCACGCTCTCAGATGCCTGTCCCTTGAATAGTTCAACCGGTATATCCTGCAAGGCCGAAACTTCCCATAATGCCTTGCGCCGATCCAATCCCATAGAACGAAAAGCATCTGCATCGGCCAATCTTTCCAGTGTGGCTATAGATACTCCCACATCACGAAGAGCAGTTATGCTTATATATCCCTCGGCACGTCCATTTACCAAAATTTCGATTTCATCTGCCCGAATGCCGCTGATCTGCCGAAATCCCAAACGCAGCGCAAAATATTTGCCCGATTTTTCTTCGAGTTTATTATCCCACAGCGAATGATTGACATCGACCTCACGCACCTCAACGGTATGTTTCTGTGCGTCAATAACGATTTGTGCCGGCTGGTAAAATCCCATTGGCATACTGTTAAGCAATGCCGCAGCGAAAGCATCCGGATAATAATGCTTTAGCCAACAGGAAACATATACCAACAGCGCAAAGCTTGCCGCATGGGATTCAGGAAATCCATAGCTTCCGAAACCCTCCAATTGTTTAAATATACGTTTTGCGAACTCAAGCGTATAGCCTTTTGCCAGCATTCCGTCAATTAGCTTCTGCTCATACTGATTGACCAATCCCTTGAACTTAAAAGTTGCCATGCTACGGCGCAATCCATCAGCCTCGGCTGGCGTGAACCCTGCCGCAACGATTGCGATCTTCATCGCTTGTTCCTGGAACAGCGGTACGCCCAAGGTTCTTCCCAAAATCTCCTCCAGTTCCGGAGAAGGATAGACCACAGGTTCTTCCCCATTTCGCCTGCGCAAATAGGGATGCACCATATCTCCCTGGATAGGTCCGGGCCGAACGATTGCAACCTCGATTACCAGGTCGTAAAATTCCCTTGGCTTCAGTCTTGGCAACATCGACATCTGAGCACGGCTCTCGATCTGGAATACGCCTAGCGTATCAGCCAAGCAGATCATATCATACACATCGGGATCATCCTGGGGGATGTTTGCCAAGGTAAACTGTTTGCCGTAATGATTTCTGCACAGATCAAAAGCTTTCCGTATGCAGGTAAGCATGCCCAATGCCAGCACATCTACCTTTAAAAATCCAAGCGCATCGATATCATCTTTGTTCCACTCGATATTCGTGCGGTTCTCCATCCGGGCATTTAAAATTGGGCACAGGTCTGTAAGCTTGCCTTGCGTCACTACAAATCCCCCCGTATGCTGGCCAAGCTGGCGGGGAAAGCCCATCATCTGTGAGGTAAGCTCGAGTGTCTTTCTAAGATGCGGGTCGTTTGGGTTTAAGCCCTGTTCGGTCACCCTTTTGCTCTCGAACCACTCATCGGTGAACTCCCAAATGGAATTTGACAACCGGTTGATCGTATCCACTGAAAGTCCCATTGCTTTACCCACATCACGGATAGCGCCTTTCTGGTGCTGCTGGGTAACAGTAGCCACGATTGCCGCCCGGTCACGGCCGTATTTATTATAGATATACTGGATGATTTCCTCTCTCCGTTCATGCTCAAAATCCACATCGATATCCGGCGGCTCGTTTCTGGCCGGAGAAATAAAGCGTTCAAACAGCAGGTCAAATTTCATCGGATTAACGGAGGTAATTCCCAGCACAAAGCAGATGGCAGAATTCGCCGCAGAACCGCGCCCCTGACAAAGGATCCCCCTTGACCTTCCCTCCCGCACGATATCCTCTACAAAAAGAAAATAATTCGCATAGTCCATCTGTTTAACAAAGGCCATCTCATGGTGGATCATCCTGATCACTTTTTCAGGGATCACTTCCCCATAAAATTCATGCGCCCCTTTCCAGGTTAGGAATTCCAGTTCTTCCATTGGACTGCGTCCGCTTTGATTGATCTCCTGTGGATAAACATACTTTAATTCATCAAGCGAAAAATTACATGCCTCGGCAATCACCATTGTATTTTTGATTGCATCGGGATATTTTCTAAACAACCTGTCCATCTCGGCAACCTCTTTCATATATCGTTCCGCATTTTGGTGCAACCGAAAACCTGCCTCCTGAATTGTGCATTTTTCTCTGACACATGTAAGCACATCCTGTAACTCCCTGCGGGATGTATCATGGTAATGTACATCGCCAGTAGCCACTACAGGTATTCCGTAAAACTCGGCAAGCTGGGAAGTACGGAAAATAAGCTTATCATCATTTCCCATATAGGACCTCGTTGCCGCCAGATACAATTGACCTCTTAATGCCTGTTGGTACTGGGCAACCGCATTGATAAAACTGGGTTCGTATTCGAACCTGCGGTTCAGTTCTCCAGGCATCACTACTGTAAAGATTATTCCCTTGCTGTACTCATAAACATCGGTCCGTGAAATATGGCAGGAACCTTTTTCCGCTCGCATATTGCCCAGTGTAAGCAGTGCAGACAGCCTGCCATACGCCTCCCGGTCTGTCGGATAGGCAAGCAGACTAGGTCCGTCCAGTAGATCCAGCCTACAGGCTGGGATCAGTTTGACGTTTTTTTCTCTGCATGCCGCATGCGCACGCACAATGCCGGCAAGGGTATTCCTATCTGTAATCGCAATTTTTTTATACCCAAAGGTTTCTGCCTGGTCTACCAGCTCATGGGCATGGGAAGCGCCCCGCAGGAAGCTAAAATTCGAAGTTACCTGTAATTCGCTGTAAGCCATAATTTGCCCCTTTTATGGAAAAAATCCATGAATAAACCACTTGTACTTTTGTTCTCCATCGTAATGTCCTGAACGAAAAAGCCAATAACGGCCTCCCTGTTCATCCTCCACCTGGTAATAATCCCTGTGCTCTCCCTGATCGAGCCACCACTCGCGCTCGATGCGCTCCGGGCCATCTGCTTTGGCCACCAGATGCCGGACTCCCCTGTAGATGAAAAACTTAGGCGGGTGATCCGGAATAATAGCCATCACCTCTATAGGCGCAGGGATGTTGAGTAGCTCTGTTGGCCGTGGTTTATCTATGCGCCAAGCGGATAAAGGTTTTTCTGTTACCGAGCTAGCATTCAGAACCGTACGTTCAGGCCAGTACCTCGCCACAGGCAGGTAACGGTGGATGACCTGCTGGCCAACCTTTCCAGCTACCCGGTCCAGTAGCCGTATTACGCTCTGGTCATTAAGACCCGGGCGAGATGACCACATTTCTTCCTGTGGCATTTCTACATCATCCACCTTTGGGGCATCGAGGACAAAAAGTTCGATGCCAAGCGCTGGGCGGATCTGATCTACTTTAAGCTGAAAAAGCTTGAATAGATGGCTGGCGCAATGCGTAGCCCCACTGGTTCCGATTACTACCTGTACCACTTTTCCATCGATGCGGTAGCCCGTTAGCACTCCCGTTCGCAGTCCTTTTCCCTCGGCCTGCATCCGCTTACATAAACTTTCGAGCATTTTATTGATGGCGATTTCAATTCCGACCTTGGTTTTTATGGGTTCCAGGCAGGCTAGCCTTTCGCTAAATAAAACGGCCACCTGCAAAGGCACAAGCACCTCGTTCTCTGTTCCGATGGCCTGCGCCAACCTCAATAAAAAACCCTCACCAAAGCGGCGCCGCAAAACCGACCGCGGCATTCCAATAAAACTCTTGATCTGGGAAAAACCCAGTTTTTTAAGCTTTGCAAGTGTCGGCTCTTCCAGTCTAAGCGCCTCTGGGGAAAGATTTAGCAGTGCATCCACCTGTCCGCCCGCACGGATCAATGGCGTAATTTTTCCGTAATGTGAAACCGCCCAGGCAGCGCCCGGCGTATCGGCAATCGCCAATCTCACGGTATATCCCTTGCTTTTTAGCCTAGAAACTATTTCTTTTAGATATCCCCGCTCTCCGCCCCAAAGGTGAGTGCAACCAGAAACATCGAGCAGCAGCCCATCCATTCCGAACTCATCGATGGCAACTATGGGGGAATAGCGCACGCACCATTCGCCTAGGCCTCGCAACAGCTTTCGTGGACGATCTGCCTTATCATCAAGCACCTCAAGCCCAGGGCATATCGCCTTTGCATCGGCAGCGCGCATTCCGACCTCAACACCGAAACTAAATGCTAAAGAACTAACCCCAGTGATCATCATTCGACCATGATCGGGCGCAGCAAAAACAAAGGGCACGCCAGAAAGCTCAGGCCTGCGGATTATCTGCCAGTCAGCCAGTAGCTGGCGGAACCATATGGAAACAAAACGCCTTTGCATGATATCTATACAATTTGCCTGGCCCCCAGATCAGGCCAAACCGTTTGCTTTTCAGCTTTCTTGATTTCTTTAAATTTTTCGCCTGCCCATTCCAGTACAAAACTTCCAGGATTTCCATTGCGCACCTTCAGCAGCTCAACCTGCCAGCGGGGGAAACCCAGTCCGGGCATGCCGTCTTCATTTTCGCTTGGCAACGGGCTGATCTTCCATCTCGCGGTAGCTACCGTACTAGCGGTTTTATTTCCATCCTTTCGAAGGATGAATCCCGTAACTCCACTGGATTCCACGGCAAGTTGCAACCTGCGCGATTCGATGAGACTAACAGTATTTAACTCCGCTACCACCGCAGCGAGCCCTTCGCACTTAAGTGCTTCTTCAGTAATCCAGAGCACATCCTTTTCACTCTGCACATCCATAAATATGATGCGCTCGGGCTCCACGTTGAAAAGGCTAAGCGACGCTGGGAACAATCTGCGGGAGGTACTTACCCAAACGCATGCCGCACCATTTTTCATCAGCACCGCAACAAGGCCAGCGATAAAACCGTCACTTGCCGCAGCATGCTCTGGAAGTATAGTAATAAATTCATGGATGGCTTTCTTGGGGAACACACCGCCAGGAAAAGAATTTTCGATTTCGCCAAGACCTATGCTTTCGGCCTTTACTGAGGACACAGGCTTAAATCCCTGCATCAACAGGATATCCTGTTGCAATTTTTGAAACAACTCCCTTTTACCATCCATAATTAAAATAATTCTAATGCTATTAATTTTAGTATTACGAAAATACACAACAAACATAAAGCTAAAATTGTTAGCAAAAAATGAAATGTGGAAAAGATTGTGTTTTTGGTGGATAAGTTGATCCGCGGGGTTAGTGAAGAAAGGTCAGGCAATCTGGCCCTGGCAGGTTGTCCCTTTAAAGAAGCCCTGCAAGA
Source organism: Pedobacter humicola (assembly GCF_056490705.1). Taxonomy (NCBI): domain Bacteria; kingdom Pseudomonadati; phylum Bacteroidota; class Sphingobacteriia; order Sphingobacteriales; family Sphingobacteriaceae; genus Pedobacter; species Pedobacter humicola. Next base: position 277,991 of record NZ_JBWJIG010000002.1, read on the forward strand.
TCTATTTACTAAGGCATTTTGATCTGAAAACATTCTTTCCATAAGCCATTTCTGCATCCCCTAAATCAATATTTTTAGGTTATAGATCAGAAATAAAGCTTCCATGATAGGGCAACGGTTATTTACATATAATGCATATTTAGTCTAATGAGATGTAAACTTATTCCAGTATTACCACCTGGAAAATGTAAACGTATTCTAGTATTATAATTCAAAAACGACAAGTAAATTCAGGACGGTACTTAGCAAAAAATCCGGCAGCCAAATTCGCGTACAGCCTGGAGCGAAACGGACTGTACAGATTTAGTGAAATACGCATTTATACTTCATAAAAAGTCAAATGAAACTGAAATAACGAATACTTGGCTGGCATCTGAAAAAATAATGATAGAAACACTATTTTCCAGGTCAGAACATAATATTTTGGATAAATAGTTATCAAAGGAAATTCGACAGGTAATAATTGCAGAGTATAGGCTGAGTAACCAATACGCCAATTAAACATATACCATCATGCGAAATAATATCACAATAATCGGATTATTTCCGATTATCAATTCACACAGAGACATAAAATTATGTTAAAAAATTTGCTTTAAATCGGAAATAATCCGATTTTAGCAGAATAATTTGACAACATGGACTTTAAATATTTAGTCAGACAGTACAATGATGCCCCTCTCACCAGACAGGTCATTCTGGATATGCTCAAAGATTATAAAAGGCCGAATGACAAGATCAGTGAGCTGATAAAGAGCGGTGAGCTGATCCCATTAAAGAAAGGGCTTTATATTCCTGGCTTAAAAACAGATTTGACCGGTCCCGAAACTTTCCTGATCGCAAATCATTTATGGGGGCCGAGTTATGTATCGCTTGAATCAGCAATGTCGTACTGGGGCTTAATTCCTGAGCGGGTCTATGAAATTAAGTCGATTACAATGAAACTCTCCAAAAAATTCAAAACTCCAAAAGGCAGGTTTAGCTACCGGTTTATGCCATCACCATATTACAGCTTTGGGATCAGAAGTATAGAATTGTCTCCAGGACAGGTTGCCCTTGTAGCACTACCTGAAAAAGCACTATGCGATAAAATAATTGCCACCACTGGACTTGTCTTAAGAAGTCCAGTTCAAACACGTAGTTTTTTAATGGACGATCTGCGGATAGATCCAGAATGGCTTCGCAAGCTCAATCTTAGGGAGCTGCGCTCCTGGATTGAGGATGCACCAAAAAAGGAGAGTTTAAAAATGCTCGTTAAAACACTTGAGAAATTATGATTAAAGAATGGATTGGGGAATATGCCCCTAAAAACACAGAAGATATACTCTCAGCTTTAAGAGAAATTATGCAGGAAGTTGCATTGGCAGGCCTTTCAAGAACCAATTTCTTTGAAAAAGCAGCCTTTTATGGTGGAACAGCATTGCGTATATTTTATGGACTGGATCGATTTTCTGAAGACCTGGATTTTTCGCTACTGGAAGCAGATCCTGATTTTTCTCTTGAACCTTACTTCGATGCTATTGTGGCAGAATTTGAATCCATAGGTATGAAAGTAAGCATCCGGGAAAAGGAGAAAAAAGAAAAAACAAATATTGATTCAGCTTTCCTTAAATCTGAAACCGAATGGAAAGAATTGATACTGGAGGATATTGTAAAGCAGGCCGGCATAAAATCTACAAACAGGTCCATGAAAATTAAGATAGAAGTGGACCGCCAGCCACCACAGGGATTTACAACAGAAATGAAACTGCTCACACGTCCTTTTTCCTTTTATGTAAAATGTTTTGACAAGCCCAGTCTTTTTGCTGGAAAAATGCATGCCCTGCTATTCCGCAAGTGGAAAAACCGGGTCAAGGGAAGGGATTGGTATGACCTGGAATGGTACATAAAAAAAGGGATACCACTTGACTTAAAGCATTTTAAGTTAAGAGTAAAAGATACCGGTGACTGGAGTAAAGGAGAACTAAGCTTGGATGATGTCATAGGCTTACTCCGCGGAAAAATTAAGGCTGTTTCATTTGACAATATAAAGGAAGATGTTATACCATTCATAAAAGATGATGCCGTGCTTGAAATTTGGGGAGAACAGTACTTTAATGATCTGGTGGATAAATTAAAATTTCAATAGATAAGGAAGACCCTTCCGATCATCATCACCCCATTGTCAAGCAGTTGATCAATCAATGCTCCCCCAAAGATTGGCCAGAGCCGAATTGCTGAACAGGCTTTGTTTATCCTCATAAAGCTCATGAGCCGGAAGCCGGAAAAAAATACACGTTTCTTATAACTCGAGCGGTATGAGCGGGATAAAAAGCACCAACACGGTTACCTTTAGGTACACCAACTAACCTTATATCCTGTCATTCCAGGGGTTTCAAGTTTTAAGCAATCGTCAACTTTTCAGATAGTTCAAATACCTATTATTCCGCAACAGGGACAGTAGTGGATACCGGCCCGCGCGGGGCAGATGGGTTAATTATAGCCTCCAGAATCAAATGCAATCTATTAAAGATAAAGGGGAACAATCCAACTGGTTGTCCCCTTTATTGATCAAGACCTAATTAGTCTTATGATTTCAGGCTATCAAAGATGCCAGAAAGGCTGCCACCAATATTGTTACCTATTGAGAACGAGGTACTGCTGGATTCATCTCCGTCTTGTGATGAACTGGAGAATGATAACAGATTGCCAATATTAAGCGCACCGCCCAAACCACCAGAATTTGCGGAATCATTGTTACCAAAAATTCCACCACCGTTAATTTCTTTCATTTCGTTTAAATTCAATTCTTGCATTTTCATAAGCTCAAGTTTTAAATGTTGCCTACTCTGTTATAGATTTTCAGCTTCTTCTGTTCCGGTTTTAACCGTCGTTTGATTTATAAACGCAAAGTTTCGGCCATTGGATGTCCATAAATACGATAATCTAAGTAGTTATTTGAATAAGTTAAAGCAGGAGGTTGTGGCTAATTATAAACTTTACTGCTCAAATGGATGTTAAAAGATTGCTTTGGGAAACAGCAAAGGCAAATTAAAAAGTATTAGAAGTCTTCAGAGATATCTTATTATGCCATCGATGACTCATTCATCATATAATTCATTACAACTAAATAAGCTAAACTATTCCTACCTATCCATGGTTCTATCGCTAGATTTTACATTACACAACAAAACTTGATGGAAAACTTTACGATGCTGCAATATTTTCAATGGTACTACCCAGCTGACGGGAGCCTATGGAAAAAAATAATCAACGAAGCGGGCGAGTTGAAAACCTTTGGTATTGATACACTCTGGCTTCCACCGGCACATAAGGGCATGGAAGGAAAATCTTCCGCCGGTTACGATATATATGATCATTACGATCTGGGTGAGTTTGACCAAAAAGGAAGTGTAGCCACCAAATATGGAACAAAACAAGAATTGCTCCAGGCAATAAAAAGTGCCCAGGAAGCAGGGCTTCATGTCTATATGGACATCGTGCTGAACCACCTGGGCGGAGGAGATGAAACTGAAAAGATTCCCGCCAGAAAGGTTAACCCTGAAAACCGCAACGAGTTCATCTCTGACACCATTGAAATTGAAGCTTACACGAAATTTACTTTTCCGGGCAGGGCAGGGAAATATTCCGGCTTCCAGTGGGATTTCCAGTGTTTCACTGGAGTAGACTACGATGAGTGCTCAAAGGAATCTGCTATATTTAGTATCCAGAACCAATACGGAGAAGGTTGGCAGGATGTCCTGGAGACCGAAAACGGCAATTATGATTACCTCATGCTTTGCGATATCGACTTTAGAAACCCAAGCGTGGTAGAGGAAATAAAGCGCTGGGGAGAATGGTTACATGAAACGGTCGGCTTTGATGGATTTAGGCTTGATGCGATTAAACATATGCCGGCTGGCTTTTTCAATGAATGGTTGGATCATATGCGGGGGGTAACAGATAAGGAACTCTTCACCGTCGGTGAGTATTGGTCGCCCGGGAAACTCGATGATATGTTAAAATATATTGAAGTTACGGAAGGAAGAATGTCCCTTTTTGATGCCTGCCTTCAGGGCAATTTCTCTAATGCTTCCAAACAGGGCTCTGATTTCGATATGGCAAAAATCTTTGATGGAACACTGGTAGGCGCCCGGCCCGAACTGGCGGTAACATTGGTAGAAAACCATGATACCCAGCCTTTGCAATCCCTCGAACAAACCGTTGATCACTGGTTCCGTCCCTTAGCCTATGCGATGATATTGCTCCGGGCAACGGGATATCCCTGTATTTTTTACCCGGACTTATATGGTGCCAGCTATTGCGATGAAGGTGGAGATGGTGAAAAGCATGAGGTTACGCTGGAACCTGTTCCGGAAATCCAGACGATGCTGGGACTGAGAAAAAACAATCTTTATGGGCACCAGAGGGATTACCTTGATCACGCAAATTGCATCGGATGGACTGTTGACGGGGATGCCGACCGCCCCGGTTCAGGAATCGCTGTGCTGTTGTCCAATGGAGAGGCCGGATTTAAGGATATGGAGATGGGGAAAAATTTTGCCGGAAAAGTCTTCCGCGACAGGTTGGGCGGTATCAGCCGGGAAGTGATCATCAATGAAGATGGTTGGGGAACCTTCCATTGCGGGGGAGGCAAGGTATCCGCTTATACAGCTGATTAAATATTGAGGGGAAAGTGCAGGAAACGTTAAAATATGCCACAAAATAATTTCCACGCTAATACTCTGTTCCAGCCCAATCAAAAAATATAAAATCCACAACCTAAAAAGGATACCTGAACGTCTCAGCTCAAATATGAAACGATGAAGAGAATGCTCTCAGATTTTACCGGGACAGTACCACAATAAGAAACCTCCTTTTTTGGATGGATCTATGGTGACCTGCGACTGGAAAACCTGAGGGGCTAACGGGGCAACAAGAGACCGGTCTGTATTGCCCTGAACGATTTTGACTATAAAAAAACTTCTTCAGACAGAAGAAGCTTTAATAAGAATTCAATTCTAAATGATTAGGGGTGGCCACTACCACCTGCCGAACCATAAATCTGTCCGGTTGCGTAACTCGCATTATTATCCGCGAGCTGAACATAAATGGATGCAAGTTCTGCGGGCTGGCCGGGACGGCCCAAAGGTGTCACTTCTCCAAACTTTACAATAGCCTCCTGAGGTTGCCCGCCGCTGGTCTGTAAGGGTGTCCATATCGGACCCGGTGCTACCCCGTTTACCCTGATCCCTTTGGGCCCAAGTTGTTTGGCCAATGATTTTACAAAAGCAACATTTGCAGCTTTTGTTTGTGAATAATCAAACAGGTTTTCAGATGGGTCGTAAGCCTGGACGGAGCTGGTTGAGATAATCACAGCCCCTTCAGGCAATATAGGTAAAGCTGCTTTGGTGATCCAGAACGGCGCATATACATTGGTTTTCATCGTGGTATCAAAATCCGTGGTACTGATATCCAAAAGCGAATCTACCGCTTGCTGGTGACCGGCATTGTTAACCAGAATATCAATCCCGCCCAGTTTTTCCTCCGCCTGTTTCACAAGCGATTCGCAAAATGATTCGATGGTAATATCGCCAGGGATACCGAATCCTTTTCTTCCTGCCGCAGTGATTAATGCAAGCACCTCATCAGCATCGGACTGTTCCTGTGGAAGGTAATTGATCACCACATCGGCGCCTTCCCTTGCATAAGCAATTGCGGCCGCGCGTCCGATACCGGAATCACCACCGGTAATCAATGCTTTACGCCCCAACAACCTCCCACTCCCTTTGTAGCTTTCTTCGCCATGATCGGGAATCGGATTCATTTTTGAGGCCAGTCCGGGTACTTCCTGCGGCTGTTTTGCGAATGGTGGTCTCGGATATTTCTTAGTTGGACTTTCTAAAGGTTTTTGATTTTGTTCAAGCATATGTTTTTCATTTTTAGGCCGGTTTAATCCAGACCATATCCAGCCCATGATATTGATCTGCCGGACAAGAACTACCCCTGTCCCGTTATTTGAACATTGAGGACAGGGTATTTGTTCAGTAAAATTGATAAACGAGATCTTTTATCAGCCGTCAGGAAAGGCCGCAGGAGCCTTCTGCAAGAAAAGAATGGCGCAAAGTTAACCTGGAGGCGGGAGATATCGGAAAATCTATTTAAGGTGACCAAAGCTTGGAATTTACGATAGACGGAATACTTTATAAACCGTTCTATCAAACTTATGGAAAACACTCTGTCCACCTGGACGTTACCCTGAAATAAAAGAAAAACAGCGCAACCCATTAATTATAAGACTGATGAGTTTTTTCGGATAAAATAAGGGACGCATTTTATATTAAAAAGAATAAAGGTAACTGAGATCATGTATAGCATTTTTCAGTACTGAATTAGTAGTGCCAAAAGAAGATCAAAAAATTTTAATTTAAGAGCAAAACTAATTATCCCTATTTTTCGTTTATGGCATTATATGAGCACATACACTATTCAAGAGCAGTTTAATCAATACCTAGATCTGCTTAATAAAATCCATAACCTTGGCCATGATATCGACGCGTCGATCAATGAAGTTGAAATAAAAGACATCGAGGCTAAAAGGGCCACTTTGAAACAACGCTTACAGATGGTTACCAAAAGCCTGGTGCTATCTCTCAAAGATATGAACAGTAAGTACCCGATCCATAATTACCTCGGAAACCAGACCACTTACCTTTTTGTCGAAAATAATAAGCTCGTGTTTGAATATCATTAAAATAAAAACCTTCTCTCATGCTTCTTTTCTAGTTGAAAATGCCACCGTTAATATAAAATGTCAACGTCACTGGTACCTAAAAAACATTATTACATAGCCGTAACAATTGATTTGATATTTGCAGTTAATTTCAAATGTTAAACAATATCAGATTATGGAAACCATATTGGCCGCAACCGATTACTCCAAGCTAGCAGAAAACGCAGTCCATTATGCTGCAGGGGCAGCCCGCATGAGCGGGTACCGCTTAATCCTGTTAAACGACTTTTCTGTTTCCTTGCATGCGGGGAATACCCGTCTCTCGGCTGAAACGTTCGAAGAGCTCATCGACGAAAACAGGCTACTGCTGGAATCAAAAGCATTATTACTTTCTGATCAATATGGGATCGAAGTAATAGCGGAGGCCACGTTTTCCTTTATTGACCATGCCATAAGGGAAGTGGTAGAAAGGTATCAGCCCAAAGCGATCGTGATGGGAATGGAAGAAAAATCTCTTGAACAGGAACTTTTAGGAAACACAACCACATTCATCATCAAAAAAATACAAACTCCCGTGCTGGCTGTCCCTGCCTGCGCGCGCTTTAATGTGCCGAAAAAAGTCATTTTTGCATGCGATGTCCTTAACGGCGTTTCTGAACAGGTACTGGCCCAGATTAAAAATATAGCTGTGATTACCAAGGCTGAAATAGAAGTTTTGATCATCAACGAGACAGTGCAGGAACTGAAAGATTTAGGTGCAGGTACAAATGCATTAAACCGTATCGACGAGGGCCTGGAAGGTATCGATTATTATTACAAAAATGTGAGATCAGATTCCATTATAAAAGGGATTGCCAGCGAGGTAAAGATCTCAGGTGCCGACCTGCTGATCATGGTGCCGGAAAAACATGGGTTCTGGGGCTCAGTGGTACACCGCAGCAAAACACGCATTATGGCATCAGGCCTTCACATCCCCTTGCTTTCCATACCTATTTAATTTGTATCCGAACCATGGAGATGAATATCCCCGCTATTATAAAGCACTTTTATACTCACCCAGATACCTTAACCCGTTATATTCTTCTTTATTTGGTTTAGCTATAGCAATAGTGGAATCTGTGAGATAAAATGCAGCATTAATTGAGTGTATCCCCATTGTTTCACAAACCGCCAATACCTCAGCAATACTATCCTTATCTATCGGTATTTCCTTTTCAAGAAGCTCCTTAATGGGTGGCGGATTTTTAAATATGGGTAATATCCCAATAAAATCTTCATCATATTCTTCAGCAAGCCCTATATCTTTTGAGAACTGGCTGAGCTCATCTTCCTGATCAAAATACAGGTTATAAACCGCTTCATCTACAGCGGTTGTTCCTATCCATAAGTGGATTTTCTTCATTCTTTCAACTGGACTGATATACATCATTGTTTATTTATAGAGTGTATTTTTTATTTCGCCGGACGCAACCCATTTTTTCTTTAGTGATTAGGTATGTACCCGGTTTGCGGATTGAGTTGATTAAACTGCTTTTACCAACATCATGATCTTATCGAACTCCTCCGCCGGAACCAGTGCCTTGGCCTTTATGCGCATTTTGTATACATATATCGTGTTGACAGAATATTCTAAAATGGTTGCAATTGCTTCGTTATCATTTATTCCTAGTCTGATCAGTGCAAATATCCGCAGGTCTGTATTTAACAGCTCTGGCGCTTTGGGCCATATCTGGTCTTCCTCCTTTAACAGGGAGTTGAAGACCGTTATAAAATTAGGGAAGATGCTCATGAATACCCTATCGAAAGTATTGAAAAGGATTTCACGCTCTCTTTTGATATCAATATCATTTAAGCCGGGAAGGATTTCTCCAAAACGTTTCGCAAGGATCTTGCGTTCCACATTTTTTTTCAACCGGTCCAATTTCAATATGTAACCTGAAATCACATCAAAAAAGTAGCCGATGTATTTTTCGTTCACGGTAGCAAATTCCCTCAGTTTATCATTGATATCCAAAAGCTGATCATTGATCTGATTCAACTCTTTGTTTTTCTCCTTGATCACCTGGTCCTGGATCTTAAGTTTCCGGAGCTGGATAAAAATCATAAATAACACCAGTGCGATCACAACACTAACCAACGAAATAGAAATAAAATAGGTCAGAAATTTATTCTTCTCGCGTTGAGTAGCCATATTTACCTTTGCGGCGATATCAGGCAAAAGAGATTCAATTTTAAGCTTCCGCAAGCGGTTACCATAAAAACCGGCATCATCTCTGGACTGCTGGATAAAATGATAAGCATTATCCACGTCTCCATGCTTAAAAAGATCTTCGGCCAAAAGCAATGTGGCCAGTGTTTCTTTTGTGGACGACCGGATATCACTGATCGCTGATTCGGCAAGTAACCAGATTCTTTGCTCATTTTGATCATCACTTTGGTAAAAAGCCGCTAGACCTGTTAATAACCTTGCACGATTATGCTCCGAGAGCTTATGATTTTTTAAAAGTTCCAGAAAATATTTTGGCGGTTTGTCTGTTTCGCCAGCCACCACCTGCCGGTTGCCCATTGCAAAAAGCATATCGACAGAATTGGGCGCACAAAAGGCAATGGCAGAATCTATGTAGCTTATTGCCCGTTCATTATATGATTTGGTAAAGTTATCATCGCTGTTGTATATAGCAAGATTGGAGTAAGCACCAGACTTCAGCGCATAATATGCGTATTGAAATCCCCTATCAAGCAGCGTCGCATCTATTTCCCCGAGGTAATCAAAAGTTTCCTTAAACATACCTGCATGCAACAACAGGGAGGCGAGTTTAACCTTGCTTTCATTTTGCTTCACCCGGTTGCGGAGTTTAAGACTGAGATCGAGCATTTTCTTGCCGTAGAAATAGGCAGAATCGAATTTATAGTACTCATATTCATCAAACAGTTCCAGATAGGTATCGAACAACTCATTAGGTTTACGCGTTATATCTGCTCTAAGTTTCTGGATCCTTAAAAGTTTTCGTTCATCATATTCCTTCTTTTTCGATATTTCCGTTTTTAGCTTAGCCAGCACACTATCTTTCTTTGCCGAAGAATAGGTGTTAAGACTGAAAGTCAACAGGAATATGTTAAGTATAAAAAATTTCATTTTAGGGGAATAGCTTTTATTCAAAATTATAACAATTTATAATCCGAGAATCAAAAAATCGAATTATCCGTTCATCCGCTGAGCTTATAGTGCGCCTAAACATTGTGGAGACAAACCTAAAATAGCTGGCACAACGACTGTTTGGGTTCGTGATATCCCTTAAAAAAAAACTGTTTAACCAGGATACTGAGCTAAAGTAAGTAAGATTGGAAGTAGGATGCTTAAAAACAAGGCAAATCTGGATCTCATCATATTTACGCTGAGGTCGATTACGGTATAAAAAGGCCGATTCGGTTTATATTTTCGCTACGCACACATATTGAAAGGTATTTAATATCAAGCAATTACAAATAAAAAAAAGCTTTTTTTCTTATACATTTTACCGTATCCCCCTTCAGGCTATACACCCATGCAAGGCAATTGATAATTTAGTTCTTTCTATCTGGACCGGATAATCCGGTCCTGATCAGAACTATCATTTAACCAAATTAAATTCATTTCCTCCGGCCAGAGTGTATTCCGAAAGCTTGATCAGGCAGATCCTTTAAGCTTCGTGAGCTTCCAATTAACCTTAAGGAAATGCATGATGCATTATGAGCAAGAACAAACCGCCTTAAGATCAGCAAAGTATCCGCATGCCAGGTATGACACCACACCATTGAGCTTAACTTGATTACGATTTGTATTTGTAAAGGAGCATTGAGTGTCAACTTACCTGGTTTTTATAAGCCTGCTTTACCCCAGGCTTTTTAAAAAACTAAACTAACAATAACCTATTTAACATTTGATTACATGTACAGGAAATTTTTACTGTTGCTTGGGGTATGCTCACTTTTGTGTGTACTCGCATTTTCAGCAAATGCCCAAACCAGAACCCTATCCGGAACGGTAACCGATATAACCGACAATTCGACACTCCCTGGGGTGAATATAACGGATAACACCAAATCATCAACTGCAACCACAAACGCCAAGGGAATGTATTCCATTACCATTCCCACAAATGCCAAAACCATTACATTTTCATTCATCGGTTACAGTTCCAAAACATTGCCGGTTCCGGCAGAAAATACACTTAACGTCACATTAAGTGCGGCTTCTAATACCCTGGATGAAGTTGTAGTGGTGAGTGTAGGTTATGGAACGCTTGATAAACGGGAAGTATCGAGTGCCATTACACACGTTTCATCGAAAGATCTGCTTGCCGTTGCCTCTAACAATCCACTGATGTCGTTGCAGGGAAAAGTCCCGGGATTGAATATCACCAATACGGCTGGCGCCGACCCAAATTCCAGCCCGAGTATCCAGCTTCGTGGTGTTTCTTCACGTAACGCAGGATTAGGTCCGCTTTACGTAATCAACGGCGTACCTGGCGGAAACATTGACAACATTAACCAGAATGATATTGAGAGTATCGATGTTTTAAAAGGTGGTGCTGCCTCTGCGATTTATGGCACAAGGGGAAGTAATGGGGTAATTATCATTACTACCAAAAGAGGAAGTTCACAATCTCGGATGTTCTATGATGGTTACGCCAGTTTTGACTACCTGACTAACCGATTGGAGAACCTCTCAGCCGATGAATTTATCACAAACCGCGTTCAGAACAAACAGGGACAGGATTATAAAGCAAAAACGAACTGGCTGGATGAAGTGACCAATTCTCCTGCTTTTGCACAAAAGCATACCGTTCAGTTTTCGGGAGGCTCTGCCAAAACAAACTATTTTGCCTCAGGAGATTACCGTGATGCCGATGGTATTGACCTGCGTGCACATAAGCGGGAATATGGGGCCAGATTAACGATAAACCATGCAACCGACAACAATATGTTCGTTGCCTCACTCAGCGTAGCACCAAGGATGATGAAGACGAATAACGCTGATCAGGGGAATTTCAACAATGCACTCACACTTAACCCCACTTATCCCATCTTCGACAGTGCAGGAAAGTATAACTATATCAATACAGGCTTTTTTTCAAGCAATCCTGTTGAAAATGCAAACCTGATCAAATCCCAGGCGGAAATAAAAGAACTGGATATGAACGGTTCCCTCAAGATGAACATTCTTTCCAACTTGAGTACTACGGTAACGATATCAGAAATTAGCCGTTCACTGAAGAATCTGGATTTTTCTCCCTCTACACTCTCATCAATTGTTCACGACAATAAGACCACGCAGACGAATTTCGGCAAGCAGGAACAGCAGGAAAACGACCAAAAGAACCTTGAGTGGACTGGAAACTACGCTTTAGATCTAGGAAAAAATCATTTTAAAGTGCTTGGGGGTTACTCTTATTCACTCTACAACTACAAACAGTTTTCTGCCCAGAACTACGATTTTCCGTTTGACACCTACGAATGGAACAACCTGGGTTCGGGACTTTACAATGGCGGCGCTGCAGGTCAGGGCCAATCGGCAGTAGGTTCTACCCAAAACGGATCGACGCTTATTTCTTTTTTTGGCAGGGTAAACTACGATTTCAACAACCGTTATATCCTTACCGCGAGTTTACGCCGTGAGGGTTCATCAAAATTTGGCACGAACAACAAGTGGGGAAACTTCCCTGCAGTATCTGCCGCATGGCGCCTGTCGGAAGAGGCTTTTATCAAAGACAAACTTCCCTGGGTTAACGAACTGAAGATCAGGGCTGATTATGGGGTAACAGGAAACCAGGATTTCGACAACTACAAATCCCTTTTGTTATATGGGGGTGCAGGGTATTTCCCATACAATGGTCAATATTACCAGGTGTACGGCCCTGCTTCGAATGTCAATCCAGACCTGAGCTGGGAAAAATCGGAAAATTTTAATGTTGGTTTAGACTTTTCGATCTTAAAAAACCGCATTAGCGGCTCCGTGGATTACTACATCAGAACCAATAAGGATCTGTTGGCAGACTATAGCGTACCTGTGCCGCCCAACCCTCAGGGAACAACCTTTGCAAATGTTGGCACCATGAAAAATTATGGTATCGAGCTTGCCCTTAGCGGAGAGGTAGTTAAACAGGAAGATTTTGGTTACAATGTTAACCTTGCCTTTTCTTATAACCGCAATAAATTCATTTCTTTTTCAAATGAACTTTACAATGGTGGCACTTTTCAGGATGTTGCCGGACTTCCTGCCCCAGGGTCCCCGGGTAATATTCAGCGCATCCAGGAAGGACGCAGTATAGGTGAGTTCTACACCCTCCGCTCAGCTGGCGTAAACGATGCCGGGGCATTGTTGGTCTACAAAAAGGACGGTTCTATTATCCAGGCAAACCTTGCCTCCAATGACGACAAACAGTTTGTAGGTAACGGACTGCCAAAATTTATCGCATCGATGGGCAATACCTTGCGTTATAAACGTTTCGATCTGAGTGTTTTTCTCCGCGGTACCTTTGGATACAAAATATTCAATACTTCCGCCTTTTATCTCGGTACTCCGTCCAGCCAGACTGATGCAAATGTGTTAAAATCTGCTTATGACAGCAGCAGTAAATATTCGCTTTTAAAAAGCGGTGCAACAACATCGATCGCCTCAGATTACTTTCTTGAAAACGGGTCGTTCCTAAAAATCGACAATGTATCGCTCGGCTACAGGCAGCCCCTTAAAACGAAATACCTCAATTCCCTGAGGATCTATGCTACCGGAAGGAACCTCCATACGTTCACCAAATTTACGGGTGGTGATCCGGATCTTATCCAGGTAAACGGGTTAACACCCGGCGTAAACACTTCGCTCAATTATTATCCTTCAACACTTCAGCTGATTTTTGGCTTACAGGTAACATTTTAAAACTGGAAAAATGAAAAATTATAAATTATTTATGTTTGGCATCCTATCGTGTTTTATGATCATCGCAGGATGTACAAAACTAGACGAACAGGTGTATGACAAGGTTGATGCGGCCAACTTTCTTACCCGCAGGGATGATGTGATCAGGGATTTTCTTCGCCCGTTTGAACATGCCTACTGGAGCATACAGGGGAACGATGTATATGCCGTTGGTGAAAATGCTACAGATGAAATCGGCACTTACAACCGCCAGGGCGACTGGCAGGACGGCGGATACTACCAGCGGATGCATTACCACACCTGGACATCACAAGACGGTTTTACCAACGGTGCCTGGCGAAATTTTTATCAGGGCATTGTACTCTCTACCAACTCCCTTCAGGATATGGAAGGAATCACCGATCCAGCCAAACTAAATGTTACGGTTGAAGAACTGAACGATTTTAAGGCAGAGCTCAGAACCCTCAGGGCCTGGTTCTATCTGCGTGCATTTGATTTTTACCGGAACATTGAAATTGTAAAGGATGTAAAAAACACAACCCAGGGCGGTGTGCAGGCACCCCCACAGGAAACCTTCGCCTATATCGAATCGGAATTAAAAGCAGCAATACCCTTTCTTCCCACCCGCGAGCAGCTCGGTGCAAACGGCATAGGCCGGTGGACCAAGGCAGCAGCAGCTACTTTGCTTTCGCGTCTTTACCTCAATGCCAAAGTTTATATCGGTACGGAAAGATACAGCGACTGTGAAACCATCTGCCGTGATATCATCAGTGGCAAATACGGCGCTTATACCCTGGATACGCGCTGGGACGCACCCTTCGATTATACCAATAAAACACTGAACTCGGAGGTGATCTACGGATTTCCGGGCACCCTTGCCAGAACACACTGGCAATATGATGGGGGAATGTTTTTCTGGGGCATGACTTATGATGCAGCCACCCTTTATTGCGGTTTTACGGATCTGGGAAAATCGAACCCCCGGTATGCCTTGCAGCCTGGCCGTGATGTGGATAGCGTAGAATATACCCATGCTTTGGGGAAACCCTTTGTAAAATTCCAGAAGTATCCTGATGATCTGCGTCTGAAAAAATACAAAAACCTTGGCGATAGTAAACGTGAGGGGATGTTTTTATATGGTTACCTTCCGTACACCGCAACTGTCAACGGCACACCAAAGGCTGATACCGTGAGGGGAAATAAAGGCCCTTATGCGCTTTTTATCCGCGATCAGGTAGGTATGTTCCTCGGAACCAAACCAGGCACCAGGATTGCCGATAAGGAATCCAACATGAACCATGCAGACCACAACTCAGGTGTTTTTCTGGTGAAATACCCATTCTATCCCACTCCAGATCCCAACCGTATTACCTCTGCATATGCAGAAATCCGGTTGTCTGAAGTCTATTATACACTAGCCGAGTGCCGTTACCGTAGTGGAGACAAAGCTGCGGCGGCAGGTTACCTGAACCAGGTAAGACAGCGAAACTATCCTGCCGGCTCACCAAGTTTATATACCCCGGGTGGCGAGCAGCTCAGCGATCAGGAAATGCTGGATGAATGGGGAAGGGAATTTATCGGTGAAAACCGCCGTAGAACCGACCTGATCCGCTGGGGCGTTTTTAGCAAGGGGACATGGTGGGATAAAAAACCAGATGCCGATGACCATACGGAGATTTTTCCATTGGGAAGGGAGATCCTGAATTTAAATTCTAAATTAAAACAGAACCCAGGATATAATTAAATAATATAAGTTTGGTTTAGTTAGGGTGTTTCCGGTAAAAGGGAAGCACCTTTTTTATTCTGGTACAATCCTGATTACCGTATGCATAGATATTTAATAAAAAAATGCAATTTAATGGGTGATATTCCGTACCCAAAATACACCTAGTAATAAACAACATGATGGCAGAAGATCACAACAGATTATTGACGGTCGAAATGCGTGAAGCATTTTTTATGGCACTTTATAAAAAGGCTTTTTCTCCCGTTGCCCATTATATAGCAAGGATGGGTGGCAGCATCGAAGAAGCACAGGATATTTTCCAGGATACGCTAGTGATCTATTACGAAAAAGTATTGTCGAACGGGACTGTAACCATTATAAACGAAAAAGCCTATTTGCTGGGTATTGCAAAAAAACTATGGTTGCAGCACTATAAGGTAAGTCACAAGAACCAACCCTTAAACGATTTTGACACAGAAGTGGTAGCTGATGAACAGCTTGCCAGCGGCAAAATACTCCACTACCTGGAAACTGCCGGTAAGCGGTGCATGGAATTACTACAAGCTTTTTATTACGATCATTTACCGGTTGGTAAGCTTGCCAGCCACTTTGGCTATTCGGGCACACATTCGGCAACAGTGGCCAAATATAAATGCCTGGAGAAAGTAAGGGAAACCGTTAAACAAAACTCATTAAACTATGCGGACTTCATTGAATAACATCAAAAAGATAGAGGATTACCTTTTAGGCCGCACCACACCGGAAGAGGCACTTTTGTTTGAGGCTAACATGTTATTGGACACAGGCTTGGCAGAGGATGTCGCCCAACAGCGCATCACCTACGAAGTGATCAAACACTATAGCCGCAAGAAGATCAAGGCAGAAATCATCGCCACACAAGAAAAATTGACTGCTGTACCAGAATACCAGGGTTTTATACAGCGCATGACCAAATTATTTAAAAAGTATTAGCTATGAATATCAACCGTAATGAATTTAGAAAATATGCGGTAAAACACCACCGTATTGGCAGTCAGTATGTAGACCGTTATCTCAACCGTTCGATAAACCTTCCAAAAAACATGACTCCCTATATCACCGAAGAACGCCAGCTGAACGTTGCACAAATGGATGTTTTTTCGCGGTTGATGATGGACAGGATTATATTTTTGGGCGAACCTGTTGCAGACCGCATGGCCAACATTATTCAGGCACAGTTGCTTTTTCTCCAGTCGGTAGATGCGAAAAAAGATATCCAGCTTTATATCAATTCGCCTGGAGGTGATGTGTATTCGGGTATGGGCATTTATGATACCATGCAGTTAATTACACCTGATGTAGGCACCATTTGTATTGGGATGGCTTTTTCGATGAGCGCTGTTTTGCTCTGCGCAGGCCAAGCAGGAAAGCGTGCTGCCCTGCAACATTCGCGGGTGATGATCCATCAGCCTTCGGGCGGGGTGCAGGGCGTTTCGGCTGATATTGAGATTACTGCGCAACAGGTGGTAAAGGTAAGGCAAGATCTGTATGGTATCATCGCGAAGCATAGCGGCCAGAGTTATGATTGGGTACACCGCGCATCCGACAGGGATTACTGGATGACTGGCCCTGAAGCCAAAGCACATGGAATTGTAGATGAGGTGTTGGGAGATACAGATTAACCATGAAAGAAATATGATAAATGAAGAAAAAATGCACGGCAATGAGACCTTAATTAAAAATGCTTATACTGCTTTTAACGCAAGAGATATTGAAGCAATACTCCAGGTGATGCATCCGGAAGTTAAATGGTCGAAGGCATGGGAAGGCGACTATGCCGTCGGGCACGAAAACGTTAGTGCTTACTGGACCCGACAGTGGAAAGAGATTAACCCAGTTGTAACCCCTCTTGGCATCCGGGAAAGAGCAAACGGAACCTTCGAAGTTGAAGTAGATCAACTGGTAAAGGATTTGGAGGGCAACATTTTATTTGACGGCAAAGTAAAACACATCTACACCATCAACGATAACCTGCTACAACAAATGGATATTGAATTAAGTTAACAGATTAGAGAATGTATAACCCTTTAATTTAAACTAAAAAACCCAAAACATAGCTTACCATGTTTTGGGTGTAATCTGATTAACAGTTCTCTCGATGATTTTACTTTAATCGTGTTGATGGGATCGTGTCAGTCCGCACGTATTCTCCGGTAACAGCATTTGCGATTTTGATCAAAGATGTACCTTCAATATCTTCTATGGTTGATGAGGTATTCAGGTCAATATTCGATTGGCTCCTGGCCTTTACCCATTTTCCCAAAGCCGGATTATAAACCCCTCCGAGCTTATTCCAGAAACCCTGATCGGCAGGTAGCTGGTAGCTAAAACTCAATGTATTCTCTCCACTTCTGTAATAAGGTTGAGGTACAAGTGTGATTGGATTAACCTTATCGTAAAAATCGGTATTGGCGATCTTGTACCCTACTGAAGGCGCATTGTATAAACTTCCGCCGCCGCCGATAAATATCACATCGATCGGTGCACTATTTACATCAACTGTTGTGCCTTCGAAAATCGCAAAGCCTGATGCATTTCCCGAATTGGCGAATAAGCCGGTGGTGTATAAACCAAAGCCATCACCGTTTCCAGCAGGTGCCTCTGCCGGAGTTGCCGTAGTGTAGTTTTTAGACCTGATCCATTTAGATGAAGCAATGGATTTTGATTTTGGACCATTGATCATTTTAGATGAACCGCCCACATAAAAGAATTCGCCCTTGGAAACCTTGCCCGAAGTTAAATTGAATTTATAGGTCCTGGCAACTAATCCCGCAGGCGTAATTAAGGCATCGGCACCAGTTGCCCATCCTTTGGTAGGGAAAACCCCTGTAGGTGTCGAAGCCCCCGCATTGTTGGTTACCACCACCGAGAATGGGGTTACAGCGAAATCAATATCTCTGGTGGCCATAAACTGCATGTATTCGTAATTTCCATCGCCTCCTTCGGCATCTGCCATATAGCCCGTGATAATTGCCGAGGCAATATCAGGTGTGGAACTCAAAGCTACCGCGTCTTTAATGGTGCGCATTCGCTGGTGTGGCTTTAGCTGGCCATTTGCACCTACAGTATTAAATATGATCCCATAATAATTTCCATTAAAATTAAGTCCTCCGGTGGATGCGAAAGTTGCCTTTGGTTCAGTGTGCAAGGTAAAATTATCGAAACCGTCATTAATCACTTTATCACCACCATAGGTCTCTTCGGGTGCAACCGCGGGCTCAAAACCTGCCTTTACAATGGCTACAAGTGTACTCTCATAATCGTTGGGTTTGGCTAAAATAAAGCTGCTCCCCACCCGATTAGGAGGTATAGTTACATTAGAGGCAATTTTGGTAACCGCACTGGCCGGAACACCAGTAATCTGCAAAATCCCATCTACTCTTTTTAACACCGCTCCAACTACTTTTATGCCAACAGAATCTCCTGGAACATATTTTGCCGCATCAGGGCCGATTGGAATGGAAATACCCCTGATCAAACCTAAACGGCGCCTATCCTGGATAATGAGCAAACCTGCAGGTAAATTATTACCAGAGTGGTCTGAAATGACCACACCGGTAACACTGCCCGAACCGAACATGTTCTCATCGTTCAGGGTAACATCAGTACCTTTATATAAGTTTCTTAAATCATACAGGGGCACATAGTCTCCTATCATACCGCCCGGATAATTAGACTTTTTGCATCCCAACCATGCCAGCGACATTGAAAGGAAAACTATACTGTAAAATATTATCTTTTTCATCTTAATCATTTTAATGGTTACTGGTTATGGTTTTTGCCACCACACATTTGTATTGATCGCATCGGCTCCCTGACCTGCTACCGCCAATTGGTAACTTGTTGGATTTGCAGACTGCACATAAACCGGATAGGTCATCCGCGCCGGCATTACACCGCCATTTCTCAAACCCGCTCCTTTTGGTAAGACCGGATGTCCGGTACGGCGGTACTCGAACCACTGTTGCATATCGACAAGAAACAGCGAGAAGTATTTCTGCAGGTGGATCTGCTCCATTTTACCCTCGGTGGATTGTGTATTGTCCCAATCGATATCGGCCCCTGTAACATATTTGCTAAAAGCATCCGATGAGGTTGAAGTCGTAAATGCCGGAACCCAGTAATTAATGGCATTGGCGATACCTGCATGATAGTAGTCGGCCGCAGATCCATTGATCCAGCCTTTTACCGCAGCTTCGGCCAAAATAAACTGAAGCTCTGCATAATTCATCAATATCCCGGTTTTGGCCGATTGCTGAAGCGATTTCGCTCCATAGGTACCACTTCCCAATGCCTGGTCGTAGGAATAAAAATAAGCCTGTTTTACTACGCCGGCCCCTACGGCATAACCACTTGGCACACCTGAATAACCCTGCGATCCCTGGGCAATCCCCAACCTGTTTACACCGCCATCTCCATTTGGTGCATTTGCATCAATCCTGGGGTCGGCCCAATCTCTTAAATGCTCAATAAAAAAGCTCCCGATGGCCGGAGACCTGAAATCCTGCACCCTTACACCGTTTACATAGGGATTAACAAAAGGATCTGTTCCGGTTAAACCTGTCCAGGTTAAAGTGGCCGATTCGCTGTTTTTGGTCATCGTGGGATAAGCGGTCGGGTTGGTATCCACAATTTCTTTAATTTTCGCGATTACCTGTGCAGAGATTTCAGATTTTCCCGACACGCGGAGCAGTAATCTCAAATATAAAGAGTTGCAGAACCTGCGCCACTTGGCGATGTCGCCTTTAAATACCGGATCGCTCGACGGGGTAATCGCTGTTCCTGCGCTCAATAGGGTATTGGCCGCTTCAAGCTGTTTGAACATATCCAGATAAATATCCTTCTGTTTATCAAAATGGGCTTCTAAAATACCGGTACTGCCCTGATTGGAATTAAAATAAGGGATATCGCCATAGGTATCCGATAACATGGAATACACCCACGACTGGCAGACCAATGAAATACCCTGATAGGATTTATTGGCTGTTTCGGGTTGCCCCGCCAGCTTGTAAAGATCTTTAAAATTGGTCAGCTGAACATACCATGCGTTCCATAAATAATCAGAAAAGGTACTCCTGTATTCGTATCTGAATACTGTTCCATCCCCATCACTTATGCTTACGGTAACTTGCATCAGTTCATTATTGAAGTTACGGTTACGGGTCATGCCGGCTGTAAGGGTATTTACCAAAGCAGGGGCCAGCAGTTTATCCGGTGTTGTTTTGATGATATTGATCGGGTCGATATTGATTTCCTCAAAATTTTTATCACATGAAGAAAGCGTTGTAATGGACAGCATCAAAATGCCGATAATTGTATATAGGTTCTTTTTCATTTTTTAAAAGATTATATGCCTATTGATAAATTGAAACCAAAAGTTCTTGTTGAAGGAAACTGACCGATCTCAAACCCGGTAACGATATCGGAACCGCTAAGTGTTCCAAATTCGGGATCGAACATTGGCCACGGCGACCAGATGAAAAGGTTACGTCCGTAAATTCCAAAGGTTACTGAAGAAAGACCCAGTTTTTTAACAAAGCGTGGATTGAACTTATAGTTTAAAGCGGCTTCCCTGAATTTGATAAAATCGGTACTGAAGGTGCTGCCCTCCGCATTATCGGCACCCATGTGCGAACGGTAATATTCATCAATATCGTAAGCAACGGTGGTGTTTTTTACATAAGAGCCATCAGCCAGCTGCACTACTCCTTCGCCCACGATACCATTATACCTACCTGGCAAAGTACTGGTGAGCTTACCCTGTTCAACCATTTTGTAGTTCAGCAAAGAGTGTGCAACCGCACCAACCTGTGCATCAAAAAGTACATTTAAATTCAGGTTTCTATACGCAAAGGTACTTCCGATACTGAATTTGTATTTGGCCATGGTATTGCCCAGGTAAACCACATCGTTGGTAATCTTCGCAAAACCTGTAGTGGCATCGTACACCACATTCCCCTGAGGGTCGCGTACATAGCCCCTGCCATATAAATCGCCCATACTGCCGCCAACTTTAGCAACAATCTGCCCACCTGCGACAGGGCCTGTCCTCAGGATAATCGAACTATCGGTCAGGGCTTTAATTACATTTGAGTTAGAAGCGAATGTTGCGTTTACCGTCCATTTAAAACCACCTTTTGTGGTGATTGGCGTTCCGTTAAGTGCGATCTCCACACCCGTGTTATTTACCTGCCCGGCATTGATGAGAGCCTGGTTATAGCCCGAAGAGCGGTCGACGATCCTGGTTAAAATCTGATTTTTGGTATTTCCGGCATAAACGGCTACGTCAAGGCCTAACCTTCCCTTGAATAAACTGATCTCAGTACCCACCTCATAAGTAGTTGTTTTAAGCGGTTTCAAATTCTCGTTTGGCAAAATAGTTGGGTTTACCAGTGAACTATCGGGATAGGTGCCGTTTGCAGCCAATGAATAGGTATAGGCCGTACGATAAGGTGTTGTGCCACCGCTACCCACTTGCGAGACAGAAGCCCTAAGCTTGGCAAAGCTGATTACCTTCGGCAGTTTAAAAAACTCTGACAGGACAAAACTTGAACTGATTGCGGGATAGAAAAACCCAACGTTATCTTTTCTGGTAGCGGTTGCCAATACACTGCTCCAATCTTTACGGCCGGTGAGTTCTACATAAAAATAGTTTTTATAGTTGGTAGATAAAACCCCGTAAAAACTATTGATCCTGTATCTACTGGTATCGGGAATGGAAATCAATGGATATAAATTATTATCCAGTTCGTATATGTTTGGGATCGCCAGACCATCAGCACGCAGATCCGATTTATTGTACTTGTTCCTTAACTCACTTCCGCCCAATGTGGCATTGATGCTGAAATCCTTGGTTATCTTTTTATCATACCTCAACAGGAAATCGATATTGGTTTCCTGTGCATTGATGTGCTGTTTACGTACCGAGCCTTGTGGCAGGCGGCTTCCAGCATCGTACGGACGTTCCTGTGCACGTCTCTCTTCAGAATAATCGATGCTTGACCTCAGCAAAAGGCTTAACTCTTTATTAAACTGATAACTGGCCTGAATATTTGCCGTGACGTTATTACGTCTGGTTTTATTGATAAACTCGTCGACTACGGCGTAAGGATTTTCGGGAAAAGAACTAAATGGGTATTTGATGGATATGTTTTCTTTACCAAGTGCCCAATAATTTTTGATCATATCCAGGCTGGCGTTTGGTTGCCAGAAAATGAACCAGTACATCAAGGATTGGTTACCATAACCCGCACCCGGCAGGTTATCGCTAAATCTGTTACCATAATTAACCTTGGTTGTAATTTTTAGTTTTTTGGTAACGTCAGTATTGGTTGATAGGGTAATAGTGGTACGCTCTACCCCTGTGTTGGGAATAATCCAGGTATTGTTCTGATTGGTGATCGAAAAACGGGCAGTTGTATTTTTATATCTGCCATCCAGACTCAAAGAGTTGGTTAAATTTTCGCCGGTACTGAAGAAATCCCTGATCTGATTTTTATAAGGCACCCAGGGTGTTCTGGTCTTGCCTACCGTTTGTGTAACCGGATCATACTGGAAGAACAGCTGTCCATCAAAACGCGGACCGTACGCAGAGCTGGTTCCACTGGTACTTGCCCCATCGGCACTTGCCCCATACGAATAATAGGATGCACCATCTAAACCCTGACCGTACTCATACTGCAGGTCGGGCCAGCGGTTAACCTCTTCGAATGATCCGTTGGATGTAAATTTTATGTTTACTTTTTTATGTTTGGAATTGCCCGATTTGGTAGTTACAATAATGGCACCGTTCGCCCCTCTCTGCCCATATAATGCCGCGGCACCCGGACCTTTTAAAACCGTTACGCTTTCAATATCTTCCGGATTGATATCATTAATCGTACTGCCATAATCGGCCGGCATATTATCACTTCCGGTACCATAAACACCGTCGGATCCGTTAGCCGTACGCCTGCCCCCACTGTTATTGATTACAACTCCATCGAGCACAATCAGTGCTTCATTGTCGCCTGTCAGGTTATTTTCACCCCTTAAAATAATCTTGTTGGAACCCGCCGGGCCACTGTTAGATCTGACCAGGTTTAAGCCGGCCACTTTACCCGAAAGCGCATCCGTCCAGTTGGTAGAAACCGCGTCCGTTAACTGGTTACTATCAATCTTGGTTACCGCATAACCCAAAGCTTTTTCCTGTCTCTTGATGCCCAGCGCGGTTACAACGACCTCATCAAGCGAATTATCCGCTGGCACGAGTTTAAGATTAACACTGGTGGTAGTGCCATTGCTCACTTTAACCTGTTGCCTTTTGGCAATTTCATAAGAAATAAACCTGGCCTCAACCGTGTAGGTACCTTGCGCCAAGTTAAAATTATATTCTCCGTCGTTATTGGTCTGGCCAATGACATTCAATTCTACAATTTTAATTGTTGCAGCCGGGATGGGTTGGTTGTTTTCATCCAAAACCGTCCCTTTAAGTCTGCCTGTTGCTGTGTTTCTGGCCGTGATGAGGATATTGCCGGCATCGTTTGATTTATAGGTGAAGGGCAGACCCTTTAAAAGCAGGTCGAGGATTTCGTTTACCGATCGGAGCCCACGGGAAACGTACACTTTCTTTTGGTCGTCAAGCTGGGTATTATTATACGCGATAGTATTGCCACTGAGTTTTTCTAAGCTTTCGAAGGCTTTTTTAAGGGTTATCCCATCAGCTTCGAATAAAATTTTCTTCCCGCTCTGCGCATTGGCGTAATGCTGGAAAGAAAGCAGGTTCAATAGTACTATGGCAATAAACACCATAACTTTTGAGGAATACTGATGGACAATTTTGATCCACCGGTTATTAATTTTCATATCTTTACTAAGTTTTGCTTTGTCAAATGAGTTTAAACAGTTTTTAGGGCTTGAGATGTGTCGAGCATTTCGAGCCATTTTTCGTTCCTGGTAAGTTTACTTCATATCTATCTTATCGTTTATCGTTCATAAATGATTACCTTATTTTCATAGATTTTGTATTTTGAGCCGGTCAGTTTAGCTATGGTTTCCATAATCTGCTTTGCCGAACATTTATCAAATTTTGCAGTAAGCTTCATGTCTTTTAAAGCTTCGGTTTTGATTAAAATATCAAGGTCGTACTCGCGTGCAATTACTTCTGCAATTTCACTTAGGGGTTTATCGTAAAAGAAAAGCTTGTATTCCCGCCAGCTGTCAAAGTCAATGGCATTAACAGACTTTTTTACTGCAGGCCAACCGCTTTTGTTAATAGTGAGCTGTTCGTTGGGCAAAAGAAACTGAGCTGGTGCTGTTTTGCCCTTATTTTCAATCAGCACACCTACCTTACCGCTATGCACGGTGATGGTGATATCTTTTAAAGACGGATAAGCATTGATATTAAATGAAGTACCTAAAACCGTTGTGCTCACCTTTCCGGTATAAACGGTAAAGGGCTGTTTGCTACGGTGCTGGACATCGAAAAAGGCCTCACCTTCCAGGTAAACTGTTCTCTTACCGGTATTAAAATCCTGGGCGTAGCGGATCTTACTGTCGCCGTTGAGATAGATATTGGAACCGTCGGGCATGGTTACCAGCCTTTTCTGACCCTTTGGGTTATAGATTTCATTGTAGGCAACACTGTTCTTTTCCGAACGGAGTTGCTTAAAATATAACAGTGGCAATAAAGCTATAACAGCTATTGCAGCCACTATTTTTAAATAATTGCGGTAATTGATCCTCCTAACCACCGGTGATTTCTCAGTGCTGTTTTTTTCAATATGCTTTTGAATGGCTGACCAACTTTTTTGCTGATGTACAGGTCTGTTCACGTAATAATCTGCGGCTTCGAGTGCCTTCAAGGTTTCCCTAAAAATCTGTTGATTCTGTTGGCTGCTATCCACCCAGATCAATAGATCAGTTAAATCTTCATTACGAATGTTTTTTTTACTGTAATCTTCTGTTAATTTGTAGTAACGTTCGTCCATTTAAATACTGTTCTACGGTAAAGACAGCATAAATGGATTCGATACGTAGCGGAAAACGTTAAGTTTTGGTTAACAAAATGTTAAACAAGCGGGGTAAAAAAAAGAATTAGTTAGTTGGCCGGTCGGTGGTTGATGACCTGAAATTTTTTACAGCCTGGTAGAGCAGTGTTTCTACCGTTCTTACGGATATACCCAAAAGATCGGCAATGATATCTTTTCCCAACAGATCGATCCGGCTCATTAGAAGGACCTCCCGCTGCCGATCGGGCAACTGATCAATCATACCTATAATTTCGGCATAAGATTCCCTGCTGGTTAATAATTCCTGTGGATTTAAATGGCTATCAGGATAATCGAGGACATCCACATGGTCATTTAAGCTAAGGAGCGTTAATTTTGCACGCTGGATTTCATTAAAAGACAGATTTTTGGCCGCAGTAAAGAGATAACTTTTGATTGATTTGATTTGAAGTTCTTTCCGTTTATCCCACAATCTCATGAACAGATCGGCAATCAGTTCTTCAGCTTTGCTGTAATCTTTAATATAAATGGAGGTAAACCTGCAGAGGGCAGGGTAGTAACGGTTGAAAAGGGTTTCGAGTGCAAGGCTGTCTTCATTGATCAATAAAGACATTAAATCTTCATCACTTTTACTTAAATATACATCCTTCATCTTGCATGCAAAATTAGCCTGCCATCGTTAGGTTAATATTAACACAGTTTTGCCTTTAAGTTACGGACGTATTAATTTGATTATAAAGGGTGCAGCAGAAGGTTAATTTCAAGTATTTAGCTACCTACCATGTGATTAAGTAAATGTTGTTAACCACACCTGCTCGACATTCACACGGGGATGCACACAAATAAAAAACAGATATTGTAATCTGTGTGCATTTATCTCCGAAATTGGTACAAATCGTAGATAAATAATGTTTGCCAGTACTTATACCTTAACTATTCCATAAATACCATTGTTGGGTCTATATCTTTAAAAAGGTAGGGTTTATGACCGGGCAGTTTATCATGGCTTATTGTAGAAGGCATATCTTCTTTCATCGTATTGATATCCTCAACGGTTACTTTACTGTTTAAAACATCATATTCAGCCCTGGTTTGCTGTCCGGCGCCCACATTATAAGTTTCCATATAGGTAAATACCAGCTCATGATCGATAAAGCGGTACCTGGTTTCGCGGTTACCTACCGGGCCGCTGCCAAAAGTAGAGATGATTAAATTTCTTTTTTGATCTATCTTGATATCTTCACTATCATATTGCTGATAATCGCCATTGATATACGCAGCACCAATGGCCTGCCAGGAGGCCGCATATAATTGGTATCCACCTTCTGGCCGCTTTAATAAGATCAAAGTTGGCCGTAAATCAGTACTGTCTGTTTTGTTCTGAAGCACTAAAACCACGTCTTCCAGATCGTCCTCATCTAAAAGCCCCTTTGTATCCATCGCAATTTCATAGGTTCCGGATACAAAATCTTCAACCGTGTTTCCCTGCTGTGGAAATTCAACTTCTGGTATTGCCCTGGGCTCGTCGGTTTTGGGCAGGGATGTTGCTTCAGGTGTATCGGCTACTGCCTGAACAACGCTATCGGGATGACTGATTGCCGCCTGCTGAGGTTTCATCCCAGCACCAAACCAATGTAATTTATACACAAACGCCATGGCGAGTACAAGCACAACTGCTAAAACGGCAACAATAATTTTGGTCTGTTTCTTCATCGCTTATCTGTTTTTGATCAGGTCTTTTGGTTTAAACCGTAAAGGCAAATAAATGTTGATTAAATTATTCAATTTTCTATTCAAATGGATATTATTTTGATTAAAACGGATTTTCAAATCCGATTAACATCCATAGCCCGAGGCATTATCTGTAAAATCAATTCTAATCCTTATTTTTGCCCCATCAGTTCCTATATAGGAGATATCCAATACTTTTTAAAACCTAATGATCACAAGAAATTTTTTCTCCATAACCATCCGAAACCTATTACCGCTACTTTTCATCCTGTTTTTTACGCGCAATACCTTTGCACAAAAGGATAAACCTGTGGATAAGGGCCAGGATGTATCTATTCTTTCAGATTCGGCCACCCTCACCAAAGGCGATTATCTGACCCATTTAGAGAAGGTATTCGAAATGGTGAATAAAGTTCCGGTTACGGTATCTTCT
Organism: Pedobacter humicola; assembly: GCF_056490705.1. Taxonomy (NCBI): domain Bacteria; kingdom Pseudomonadati; phylum Bacteroidota; class Sphingobacteriia; order Sphingobacteriales; family Sphingobacteriaceae; genus Pedobacter; species Pedobacter humicola. The sequence goes on from NZ_JBWJIG010000002.1 coordinate 305,537, forward strand.
TTTAAAAAGTTAAAACCGATTGAAGCACATTTAACACAAGATGAAGCTGCACTGGCACTGCTAAAAAGCCGCTTAACGCAAAGCGACCGTACCATGAACCTGCAGAATTTGCAGATGGACGAAACCTTGCTCGAAGAACTCCGCAGCAACAATAAAGACTGTTTGGCCGACCTTGATGAATATGAAAAAGAACTACGGGCACTGAAAACAGAAATCCTCAACCTGCGAAAAGATACCGTACTGATCAAGGTATTTACCTTACCTGCCATGCGCATCATGTTTAAAGCTGAGTTTACCGAGTTACAGAAGAAGCGTATCGTGATGGACAGCCTGCTTAAAACCACCACCTTAACGATCAATAACTTACAGGCCAGAACATCAGCCAATCTGATCAACATTAAGGAACTGATGTACCTTACCGATAACCAGCTTGATGCGGTGAGCATTAAAGCTTTTGGCAAGGAACGCCGTTACCTGTGGGAATCGGTAAACCGCCCCGCCAATAAAAGCATGGGGTTCCGCAGGTTTATTAAAGGTGAACAGGAAATATCGGGTTATTATTTTGTGTACACCAGAAGCAGCCGCTTGCTATTGCTTTTTACCTGCGCGGTATTTTTCTTTTGGGTATTCTTCAATTTCAGGAGCGTAAAACAACGTGGCCGTTTAGAAACCCTCGATGGTTTTTCGTTGATCAGTCCACAGCCCTACCTGATTACTTTTATCATGCTTTTCGCACTGGCGCCAATCTTCGATCTGCGGGCCCCGGCACTCTACATAGAAGCCGTTCAGGTGTTACTGGCCATATTGCTCACGGTATTTTTGCGTAAAAAACTGGGGCCAAAGCTATTTTACTACTGGTGCATATTCGTGGTGCTGCTCCTTGCCCCGGTTTTCCTTCGTTTATTGGGCATGCCTCCCCGATACCAGCGCTGGCTTTTACTTGTATTAACGGTAAGCTCAGTAGCTTATGGTGTGATGGTGTGGAGAATGCTTGATGAGAAAACCAAAAGGTTTAAGATGATCCTGGCCACAGGCTTTATCTATACCATTTTTGCCATTATCGCGATCTTTTGTAACCTTTTTGGCCGTTTTACGCTTACGCAGATTTTTTATTCTACGGGGGTAAGTTCACTGCTAAATGCCATCTCGTTAACCATACTTGCCAAAGTTCTGGTAGAGGCTTTCCTCCTCCAGATGAAAAGCAGCAGGATCAGAAAAGGATTTCCGGAACATTTCGACTGGCAGCCGGTAATTGCCGGTCTTAAGCGACTTACCGGGATTGGAGCCACAATCATCTGGTTCGTCATTTTTACCACCAACCTCAATATTTTTAACGGTCTTTACGAATCGGTAATGGAAATCCTTACCGAAAAAAGAATCATCGGCAGTTTCTCTTTTACCTTCGGTGGCATTGTCCTTTTTCTGGGCATTATCTGGATTGCCAACTTTTTACAGAAATACATCGCTTACTTTTTTGGCGATACAGGAGATGACAGCTTTGACGACAACAAAGGAGAGCGTTCGAAATTATTGGTTACCCGTTTGGTATTGCTGATCGGCGGCTTTTTGATCGCCGTTGCGGCATCAGGACTTCCTATAGATAAAATCACCGTTATTCTGGGTGCACTGGGTGTGGGAATTGGGTTGGGGCTACAGAATATTGTAAGCAATTTCGTTTCGGGGATCATCCTTATTTTTGACAAGACCATCCGTATCGGCGATATCGTAGAATTAAGCAATAAAAAAGGACGTGTAAAAGAAATTGGGGTGCGTGCCAGCACCTTGCTTAGTGATGAAGGTGCCGAAATTATTATTCCTAACGGATCTATCCTTTCCAACAACATCATCAACTGGACGCTGAGCAACAACCAGATGCGCGTAGATATTACCTTATCCGTTGCCAAGCCATTTAGTTCCAGCGAAGTGGCTGGCCTGATCAGGGAGATTATTGCGGCAAACACGAACGTTTTCATCAGCAAGGAGCCGATTGTGATGATCAGTCCGGTGAGTAAGCTGAACAGCACCATCAATATCTATTTCTGGTGTAAGGATATTTCCAAAGCTGATTTAACCCGCAGCATGATCAACGAACAGATTTTTGAAGTGTTCGAACAGAAGGGAATTGAAATTTTGTAATTATATACGCTACTGACAATGACGATCTAAGTAAGCAATAAAAGTAAAACCTTAACAATCCTACCAAATATGTTCAATTTTAAAAAAAAAATGAACATATCATTCTTTAGTATTGATAATATTTTCATAATTTTATAACATGTTCACTTTTTCAGCAAATCTGAACATATAGTGGTCATATGTTCAGATTTAATGCAGATCTATAGCATTTGTCCAATTAGGGGAAAAAATATGATATGACTTACGATAGAACACGCCCTTTTAATAACCTCCCACTCTTACCTCCTTCAGAAAATGTGGAAGATGATATAGATATTTTAAAAAAATTAGTGACAGCATCGAGGGCATTAGCAACAACAGACAGTAGCCTTCACCGCTTACCAAACCCGACAATGTTGATCAATACCATTGCCCTACAAGAAGCGCAAACTTCAACCGCAATAGAAAATATATTCACTACTGAAGATGAGCTATACAAGGCGGTTGCGGATACACTAAGGGAAGAAAACATTAAGCCGGCGACAAAAGAAGTATTAAGGTACCGTGAAGCGCTCTGGGAAGGATACAAACTGATTTTAGTGAGTGGGAAAATAGATAAAGAATGTATTATTAGCACATTCAGGCAGATTAAAAATACAACAGCAGGTTTCCGCCCGCCTCAGAGCCTAACTGTAATTAGAAGGGGGCAAAGCGAATTTAGATCAGGTGAAATTGTATATACTCCACCTAGAGGAGAAGGAATCGTTGAACAAAAAATAGACAACCTCATAGAATATTTGAACGACGATATTAAGTATCCATCAGATCCACTAATAAAAATGTGTATCGCCCATTATCAATTTGAAGCAATACACCCGTTCTCTGACGGAAATGGAAGAACAGGAAGGATTTTAAATCTCCTATATTTGGTAAACAAAGATTTATTACGACAACCTGTATTATATTTATCTAAATATATTATTTTAAATAAGGATGATTACTACTATCACCTAGGAGCAGTTGCTCAACGGAATTCATGGAAACCCTGGTTATTATATATGCTTGATGCGGTAGAGAAAACCGCAGCACTAACTAACCAGCTCGTTATAAGCATACTGAATCAAATGGAAGCTACCCTAATCCATGGAAAATCCAAAATCAAATGGTATAACAAAGAAATAAACGAGGCTATTTTCAGTCAACCTTACATTCGACCAAAATTTATAGGAGACTTGCTCAAAGTTACCTCAAGAACCACCCTTACTAAATATTTCAGAGAGCTGGAAGATGCCAAAATATTAAGTGTTACCAAAGATGGCAGGGAAATCTTTTATATCAATGACGATCTTATTCAGATATTAAAAGGGTAAATATTTTCAAATAAACCGATGGCACTATAAATATCTGACTACACCTTAAATTTTCAAATACATGAAATAGGTAAATCAAAATGTGTTTTTTATCTTTAAAGCATGAATCATCTTGTGCTTTCTGAGATCAATATCTACCCCATCAAATCGCTGGGCGGCATTATCCTTACCAAAGCACAGCTCGAAGACAGAGGGCTGCAGTACGACAGAAGGTGGATGCTTGTTGATGAAGAAGGTATCTTTATTACCCAACGGAAACACTTTGAACTGGCCCTGCTGGAGGTAAGCATTACGGAAGGCAAATTAGTAGTATCACATAAAACTTCACCTGAACAGACGATTTCTTTTGCTTTGGATGAAGATAACGGCGTGCAGATTCCTGTGATAATTTGGAATGATACCGCAACCGGGCTTGAAGTGAATAAAGCCGTGAGCAAATGGTTTTCTGATTTCCTAAAGTTCAGTGTAAGATTGGTCAAAATGCCACTGGCCGAAAAAAGACTGGTAGATCCGAGGTATGCGTCCAATGAGGAAGTGGTAAGTTTTGCCGATGGCTACCCCTGCCTGCTCATTGGCCAATCCTCTCTTGATGGTCTGAATGAAAAACTCCGGGATCCAATCCGCATGGACCGTTTCCGCCCAAATTTTGTATTTACAGGCGGTGTACCGCATATTGAAGATACTTTTAAAACATTTTATATCGGAGAGACTCTATTCTCTGCTGTAAAACCTTGTGCCAGGTGCGTACTCATTACCATCGATCAGCAAACAGGCGAGAAAGGACAGGAACCCTTGAGAACACTGGCGAGCTATCGCACCATAAATAAAAAAATCATGTTCGGACAGAACCTGCTGCATCAGCACAATGGAGTAATTGCTGTTGGTGATCAGTTAAAGGTGATTGATTGGAAAACAGCAGATTAGTTTCGCGATTTCTTTCCATTCAGCATCATATAAGGAAAAACAACTCATTCGAAAACATTTCTGAAAGTCTGTACGTTTACAAATTGCTCTCACTCTTTTATTGTAGGGCGTAAAATAATTTTTCACTTGATTATTGCTCCATGACCAAAAAAATTATTATCGCAGTTCTTGCGATCTTTATTATTTTATCCGGTGTAACCTTCTGGATATTCAACACTTTTGATGAGACGACCAACGAGGCCAAAAGCCGCAGTGAAGCAGATTTTACTACCACGAAGTTTGTGGTAAAAGAGCTTTGGGTAATGCAGCAGAAACAGAACGACCGTGTATTGGTTTCTTACCTCTTCATCAAACCCGAAAAAGAAGAAATTAACCTCAGGTTGCCTTGGGGAGGCAATGCTGAAGACGAAAAAGCATTGGCCGACAAAATCAAAGAGGGTGATACCGTTGAAGTGAAAGTCCTTACCGCCCAGCTTAACGATGCCAGAAAAGGAGGTGTGTTTAAAGCGATATCCCGTTTTATAATGGGCGACAAAAGGGAGGTAACTATTTTTAAGCTTTCGGTAAAAAACGAACTGCTGGTGGAGAAGGGAATACACGACTGGGATGATGCAAAGATCACCTTATTGGGCAGATTGGCAGACAATCCGTGGATCCTGCTCGTTCCGTTTTTTATCCTGATGTACATTATCGGCCTGGTAAAAAGAAAGCAGGCAAAAAAAAAACGGGTTTAACTTATGGCAAAATATTATCATATCACGGCTGATTCCATTACCATCAGGCCACTTGCCTTTTTGGTTCCTATCGGGATCGCCATAGTAACGCTGTTGCTGCTTTTACCTTTAAGTACTATCCTCATCCTGGTTAAAGGCCATTTAGGAGATATTGAAACAAAATATTTCGCCAGCTATTTCTTTATGTTGCCACTCCTTTTCGCCTGTATCCCTTTTTTCACCTACGGCAAAAGACAGGTCATATTTGATGCTATACAACAAAGCATCAGCCTCAAAACTATTTTTGGCAAAAAGAAACTGATGGATTTTAATGAGGTGGCATCAATTGATCTACAAGTCCGTTTTGGGCTGGTATATTATCTGAAAAGCAACGCCGATCGCTATGGCAAAGGGTATCGCATTTCCCCGTCCTTTACCGGTGAGCAGGATAAGGACAAAATACATTTCGACAGCCGGGTGCTCGGGGAAATTAAAATGATGCTCGACAGGGTTCCAGAGCGCCAGGCAAACAACATCCTCCAGCCCATCAACATGGGAATATTGACACATTATGTATCGGAGAATGACCGATATCGTTTAAAAAGTGCAGGGATTGGAAAGTTTCTGCCCATGCTGATCTTCTTTGGCCTTTTTGCCTCTTATTTCTGGTATAACCTGTTCACCAAAAATGAGCCGAGTGGTAGCGATAAACAACTATCGTTCATTATATTGATCCCGATATTGATCTTTTTGCTGAGCGTGACTAAAAGAGTTGTTTTTGAAATCAGCACCCAAAAAATAAAAGTTTATCGGTTAGGTTTCATATTTAAAAGTTATGCACTCGAGCGGTTTGCAGGCTTTAATATTGTGCGAAAAACCACCAATGGACTTTATAGTGGTACCGATGTACGCCTAAAGTTCAGTAAATCATCCGAGCTCACCCTGGCAGATTTTGGCAAAACCAATCCGATAGAAACTTTTATCGCTGAAACCGAATATGTATTAAAAAAAATGGAAACTGGTGCCGGAGGCCGCAATTGAAGGATGAATATTAAACATTCTTAATGATCAGACAGTTCAGCTTTAGCCAAATTTTTCATTAACATTACATCAAGATTTTTTAACAGGGGCATGTCCGGAAATATCATTGCAAAACTTTTATTGGCTATCGTAGTTGGCAGTGCTTTTGGCCTGTTTTATTCGCTATTGCTCAATCTGCATGGTTTTACTAAAATCAAATTCAAGCATGTGGCAATCACTATCGGCAGCATCCTGTTTTTACTTGGGCTGTATAGTTTCGAGGCCGCGGGGATTGGCTGTTTTATTATTGGTATCGGAATCTTTATCCTCGCCATAGCCCTTATGGCCAGGGGCACGGCAGACTCACTTAAAGGGCTCTCGGCTAAATTCTCTTCAGGAAACACACAGCAGGATAATGAAAACGCGCAATTAAACCAATCCGGATTTGCGAACTATGTTGGTGTAATATTTCACTTTGTGGTGATCGTATTGATTTCACTCTCGATATTTACCTATTCCGATGATACGGTTCTGGATCAGGCTAAAATGGATAGCTTGATTGCTGATGCCATCTTTCAATTTACAAGCACTGTTTTACTCATACTGCTTGGCGTATTTAATCCGTTCGTAGCGCCCTCACCAAGATTATTGGGGATTGCCGACCGCATTGATAGCTTGAAATACCCAAAACTTTATCTGATGCTCTCGGGTAAAAAATTCTGGGTCGTGTTAAAAACATTCATCTGTCTGATCATCATCTTCTACTTCTTTTCTAAAGGTTATTTTGGCTTACTGGTATGGAACAATACAACGCCATATATGAACGTTTACATCTTCTTGATCGGCTTTTTTATTCTTGCCAATTTAGTGCAGATGGTTAGAAGCCCGGAATATTTTTTTCAGAAAAACGTATTTAGAATTACCATGCTGTTACGTTCGGCCTTTGTCAGTATCTTTTTAAGTGCCGTCCTGGTTTTTTCCACGCTGTTTGTTTCATCCATATTAGGTGCAGATATTGATAAACTTAAGGTCAGTTCGGAAGCGATACTTTTCCTTGGCTTTAATATCATAATGTGTTATAACGAATTTAGACTGGCAAGGACCTAGACCTTATTTCAAGAAATTAATCCTAAAACAGTCATCAGACTGCCTATCTCTTACCATTAAAGAGGTATAAGATCATTTAAGTTGGCAGGCCCTTTTTTTATAGGGTTAAGCCTAGATGCCGTTCCTAAATACGATGCTTAAAAAGCATATCTAATCCACCAACGGAGAAACCTTGACCGATTTAAAGCTTACCTTTCCATGCTTGGCATAAAACCATAAAAAACTCCCTTTCTGTTCTGGTGTGCGGTTAACAATACAGCGCCGGCCATCGATAGACATATCGATGATATCCCCTTTCATGATCAGGTCGATTTTTATAGGCTTATTCAGGCCACTTACGGCCTTTATTTCGGTATTGCCCAATGAAACGGTTTGATTGTTAGCCGAAAAACTTGATTTATATCCATTATCGGCCCGGTTATCCGAACGGAGATAAAAGCCAAATTCATCATTGCTTCCCAGGGGTTCTACTTCCAGGGTAAGCCTCACATTTTGTGGAATATTTTCTAAATAAGCCGCCCCGGTTCCGTTAGGGGCATTGATTGTAATCGAGTTTTCACTGTTTTTGGTTGAATACAAACCATTACTAAAGCTGATTTTTAAAGGCGCTCCGGATACGGGGATCATTTCCTCCGGAAAGCGGGTTTCTAAAGTACCGTCAGGGAGCTGGATCACTTCTCTAAAGAGCGCGTTACCACCAAATATTTCCCCGTTATTATCCTTATTTTCATGCCTTGAAGGAATCCAGGAAGCGGAAATCCGTCTGTCATTTTTAAAGGATGCTGTTTTGAGCACATTAGACCAGGACTCGTTGAGCGCCTGGAATTTCGGTTCCTCCCATGGACCATAAGGTTGCTTAGACTTTACATAATAGGTATCTCCATTATCCCCATAAACCAGATAATACCAACCCTTCCATAAAAAATAATCAGGACATTCCGGTACCGATGACTGCCCGGTAAGAACAGGTTCTTTTAGATCCCATTTCCTGAGGTCTTTGGATACCAGATGAACCAGGCAGCCTCCCGCACGTGACAATACCGGATTTTCCTGCCAGCTGGATACAAAAAGATGGAATTCGCCCGTCTTTTCATCAATAAATACTTTCGGATCCCTAAAGTCCCTCTTGCTATATCCGGGGGCTGAAGTATAAAATGGATTTGGCTTCTGCTTGTCGAAATGGATACCATCTTTACTAGTTGCATAACTGAGCTGCTCGTTTACCCTTCCGTTTTCATCAATTAACCGCGTAGCGTAAAAAGCATAGTATGTGTTATGGTAAAAAGCTACCGAACCTGTGCAAATGGATTTTTCCCATTCCTGATCGATACCCAGCACTATGGGTTCTTGTTTCCAGGTTTTCAAATCAGTGGTAGTGCTCAAAGCCCATTGATGTCCGCCCAAACCTTTCAAACTGGCATGATGGGCCGGATCAAGCAGCCAATAGAAAGAAAATTTTCCATTCTGGTAATACGGCATGCAATCGCCTACAAAAAGGTTTCCCTTTGGTCGCCAATACTGCAGGTTTCCTTTTGATTGAATGGCAGGGTCGTATTTTACACCCAATTGGGCATAAGTAAAAGAAGCTGAAAGAATCGATAACATGAAAAATAGCAGTGTTCTCATAATTTATATTTTTGGTTACAGTAGCTATTGCTATGGTTTGGTCTGTTTTATTGTTAATTTTTGTCCGATAATTTTCACCGGCCCTAAAAGCCCCGATTCGAACAATGGTGAATCGGCATAATACTGTTTGGTACTGGTAAAGGTAAACCTGCCGCTGGTACGGGGCTGTCCGTTTAATAACCATTGCGGCCATTGATCACCTACAATACCGTCGTCTGGCTTTTTCTCATCTCCGATCAAACGGTTTGGCCACAGATTGGCAATTTCAACCCTGAGTTCATTTTTGCCCAGTTTAAGATAAGCAGAAATATCAATCTTCCATGGTGCGGTCCACAATACGCCAACCGCTTTACCATTTAAGGTTACACGGGCCAGGTTTTTAACTTTCCCCAAATCGAGATAGATCTCTCCATTAGACTTGGTAGCTTTGAAATCAAATGTTTTATGGTAAGAGGCAATGCCTGAATAATATTTAATGCCTTCGAGTTTATTTTTAGACCAATCAGATAATGAATCGAAGACTGTTGTTTTAGGTCCGCCCCATTTTGGATCGAAATTAACTTCCCAGGTCCCATTAAGGTTAAGCAGCTCCTCAGATTTGTGTTCATATAAACCTGCTACCGGCTTGGTCTGATTTCCTTTTCCAAACACAATAAAACAGCTCTGATAAGGTGCAAGTTCAAGCGGAATCAGTGTTTTCCCTTTGGTAACGCTAAAATTTGGGAGCTGTTGAATTTTACCTGTTATGGCATCCCAAAGCTGAGGACTACCTTTTAGCGACCGAAAAGCCGCCTTGAAATTGATGAGCGTATTACTCGTATTCGAAACAAAATAAATATCCCAGTCTTTACCGGTGCGGTGGGTATACCGAACAGGCGCTGTCGTACTAAAATCTTCTTCCAGGGCCAATTGATGTAATACCTTAGCTGTGAGGTCATAAGAGGGATAAAGATGATCCGATTGTTCCGATAAAGCTCCGCCCCAGACGATTTTTCCTTTACCATAACTTCTCCCCTGCTGCCCCTTGGGCAAATCTCCAGATCCCCAGATTTGACTCGCCATTTCTTTTATCTGCTTATCACAAGCAGGATAACCAACCAAACTTGGTGAACGTTTTGGTGGGTTTCCGATAATGGTTGCACCACTGCTGATTAGCCCTGCTATTTTAGTGAGTAACGCAGGCGTCATGGTTTCACTTTCAGGAAGGACCACGACACGGTACCTCGCACCACTGGGAAATACAATATATTCATTTTCCACCCGTGCTTTCATCAACTGCGCAGGTGCACAGCCATCGAAATTATAGCCTTTACGGTCGGCCAATGTATCGCCTCTAAGCGCAGTTGACGGTGGAACAAAAACATGTGGAGAACCTTCTGGCGTGAGATAAAGGATATCGGCAACTGTTCTGCCCTGTTGCAACAAATACTGGCACCTGCTTACATATTGATGATAAGCATCTACCATGGGCCACCAGGTCTGGTTCCTGTCCCAGTGTACACCATATGGTCCCATTGTTGCACCTGGCCGGAGCGAATCTGGCAAAAACTGGTTCTGAAAGGTATGGTATACAAAACGGTTCACGCCGGCAGCAAAGGCCCAATCGCCCTGGTTTTTCATACTGGTGGGATGTTGTTTCCAGCCTTCATTATCCTGGGCAGTAAAAGCTTCAGCAGGAATGAGCGAGCGGCCCATTACATGTCCGATAGAAGTAGCTTCAATTACGCTGTAAGTAGAATTGAAACCAAATCCTTTACTCCAGAATTCGGCCATAGGCACATCAGCCACCGCTCCAAGCCGAAGATCGGCGGTTGGATTCATATCGTAAGGCTCAATCGAAAGCGACAAACCGTGGTGATGCGCATAGGCTTTTACCTGCTCCGCATGGTTTTTCAGGATGAGTTCCTGGGCAGTTTCCCTCAAATCCCATAAAAATCGTTCGCTTTCTTGCAGGCTGCCCACAATATTGCCCGAATAGACCGGAAAATACTTTAATGGATCATAGCCCCTGCTTTTGATAAAAGCCTGCCTAAAGCTACCCGTCCAGTTCTGGGCACCCATTTCCCAGCTATCCATATGTAAGCGTTTAAGTCCGCCAGGGATATCTTTTTGCGGTTTTCCGATAGCACTCAAAAGTCTACCCACGTAAGTATTGAGATGATGGTTTAGCGCCAGTGTATCGAATTTATCAGATTCGAAACCCAGACCCGGAATAGGTGCTGGCCTGGTAATAGCACCATTGTTCCGCGCACCAAAGCGCATCACTATCCATTTACCAGATGGTGCGGCCCAGTTAAGCGAACCATCTTCCGACATTTTGGAAGTCAGGTCCAAAATTGCTGTTTTTTCAATGCCTTTGGCCTTCCCACCCTCACCAAGCGGAGCTGGAAGATAAGGTTTAACCGTTCCAGAACTGTAAGGCGCCCGGTAATAAAGAGCCTTTTCATCCACATCTGTTATTTTAACAGGCTGCTCCTCATAGGGAAAGGCTAGCACGGCCACGTCCTTATAGTAAGCCTTCCATTCCTTTTTGAATTCTGTAGAAAGGTTATCTTCTCCAAAAAACGGTCTTTTGGGCATTGGAAGGGGTAACATGATCTTCCCCTTATCTACGGAAGAAACTGTTATCTGACTGGAAACAAGATGCTGCATTGATTCTTCTGCCTTTACCCAGGGGCCGCCACTTCCTGTCCACCCGGGCCCTATACCTAAGGTAATTTCGATTCCGAGGCGCCTTGCTTCTTTTTCTGCATGAGCAAAAAGACTGACCCACTGCGGGCTTAAAAAATCAACTTTACCTCGGGGAATCCCCACGTTAACTTCAAGAAAAACCAGGTTACCGATACCCGCTTTTTTCATGGCCTCCAGATCTTTTGTGATCGATCCGGCAGAAAGGTTGCCATCCATGAAATACCAATATACTCCAGGTTTATACCTATCCTTTGGACTAATGAAATCAATTTTCATTTTGGCCACTTGCGCATGTGCAGAAAGGAAAAATGGCCCAATCAGAATTACTGTCTTAAGCAAAAGCAAACCAGCATTTTTGAATATCTTTTTCATATCCTTCAGTATAATCTTATTTTATCAAATTGATCTTCACAGGGCCCAAAAGCCCTGACTGTTGCAGACCTGCACCCTGATCAGGCCCAAATAGTGCCGCGGTTTTTCGCTTTTCCCTTGGTAGCATTGCATCGCCCATCAAACGGTTTACCCAATTGTTCACCACCCTGATCTCCAGTTTATTCTCGCCACTTTTTATTGTGCTGGTAACATCAAGCGCATATGGAGGCGTCCACACGCCACCTAGCTCTTTACCATTGAGGGTAATTTTGGCAATATTTTTAACCAGGCCAAGATCGATGGTATAATTTCGGCCCTTTTCTATTTTAGCAACATTAAAAGTATTATAGTATACCGCTGATCCGGAATAATACCTGATGCTATCGTTTGGATGAACAGACCAATCGGAAAGTTCATTAAAAATCACTGGTTTTCCTGGTCCGCCGCTGTTTTTATCAAAAATTACACTCCAGGGCTTTTTTACTTCGATGCTTTCCGCAACTAAAGGATAATTTACTCCGGTCGTATCGCCTTTCGAGCCTTCATTTCTGAAAACAATAAATACACTTCCATTTGCCGCCAGGCGGATGGGCACCATAGTACCCTCAGCAGTTTGACTAAAAGCAGGCATCTCCCGCACCCTGCCCGTTACCGCATCCCACAATTCGGGTTTTTTGCCCTTAATACGGAATGTTGGCACAATATCAATGGTTTCATTCTTCTGGTTGGAGAGAAAATAAACTGAGGCATCACCCACCTGCCGGTGGATGAAAAGTACAGGATCATTTTTTTCAGTCTTAAAATCAGGGATTATTTTAACCGTGTTCAGAGCCTCCTGCATATCCATAGCACTCAGAACCATTCCTTTGCCATAGCGGTTTATCTTTTTACTTTTGCCGTCAATAGCTCCCCATAGTTCATTAGCTATTGCTTTTACCTGCTGATCGGCCTTTGGATAATTCTCCAAACTTGGTGATCTCTGCGGTTTTGGCCCTAATACCACCGCGCCTTGTGCCACCAGCTCCTTTATTTTTTTTAGCAGTTCCGGCCGCATGCTCTCCTGTTGTGGAAGCACCAATATGCCATAACTGATGCCATTGGGCAGGAAAATCCGCCCATTTTTCACTGTCAACCTGCTTTTAATCACCTCAGCATTAATGTAATCGAATGAATAACCTTTTGGCAGTTCGGGCTTGGTAGTTCCCATCAGTTTTGGGGCATCTTCGCCGATAAAATAAGCCACGTCGGCTACATACCTGCCCTGTTGCAACATCAGGTTACAGCGTTTAAGATATTTTACAAAAACATCCATATCAGCAAACCAGGTATTTCCCCGGTTGAATTCGGTACCAAACCATGCACTTATGCCCGGTTTTGGCAAGGTATCGGGCTGATGGATAAAAACGTGTAGCAAGGTATTGTTGATCCCATCCGTAAAAAAACGGTCGCCCCTTGCTTTCAGCGATGCCGGATGTGCACGCCATGCTGCCCCTGCCGAAGTAAATGATTCGGCAGAAACCTTGTTCTTTCCATAAATATGTGCTGCCGAAGAAGCGGCCCTATTTTCTACAGTCCCTAAACGTCCGTCGAGCCAAAACTCCCCGGCAACTTCATCCGACTGCCCGCCATATTGTAAAAACTCGCCCGGAAAACCAAAATAGCCATAATTCTCAAGCCAGGTAGTCAAGCCATGTTTATGGCTCACCTCGGTTAAACCTCCAACATATTTAAAGGCGGCATCATCTGCAATCAATCTTCTTAAATCCCATAAAAAGCGGTCTGAAAGTGTGTTGCTTCCCACTACTTTTCCCTGTAATACCGGTATAAAAGGCAAGGCATCGTAATGATATTTTGCTTTAAATTCGCTGAGCAAAAGATCGGTCCAGTTCTGGCTACCGGTTTCGTAACTGTCTGCCACCACAACTGTTAAGGTTTTACGGTCTTCAGCAGGGATCCGTTTTAACACCTGACCGATATAGGCATCGAAATGACTGGTAATGTGCTGTTTGCTCATCTTATCGGTTTCCAGTCCTGTTGCTTCTGGTGTTGCAGGAACATTCTTCGTATTGGTGGTAGTCATGCCAGTGCGTTCGATGATCCAGTTGCCTGACGGAACTTTCCAGTTTAACTTTCCATCTTTCTGCATGTATCGGGAAATATCGATCACTTTAGCGGGGTCTAAAATAGAGTTGGATGCATCATTTTTTTGCTCGCCCCATACATACGCATTCCAGATCAGATCTTCCGTTTGCCAGGCCTTAGCAAGGGTTTTCTCTGAATATGCATCAAGCATTGAAGTAGAAGAAAGTTCCAGTTCACTGATTCCCGAATCGCCTGTAACCTGGGTAAAGGAAATCCTAAAATCTGTTGAAGTGCTAACAGGCACCGAAATTACAGCTCTGGCCCAGGGCAAAAAGCCAAAATTAAGGCCTGGCGCACGTCTGTCAACGGTAAAATGTTTGATGGTCACGTAACCGGTTTTTGTTTTCACCTGTATATCCCCTTCCAGATACACGGCCCGGTGTTGTGTTGACAGGATAATGCTGCGCAAAGCATAAGGTTGTTGCGTATGGAGATCTAAGGCAAATTTTTCCCCGTTTTTAAAATGTATACCCGTCTGATGGTTATGATCCATTAGATTTTCCAATGAATCGATAGTTTGTGGGGAGGTTATTTTTGGTTTCAATACGCTCAAACCTTTTCCGTAATCGGCAGGAACAGGATAAGCAATCACTTTAACGTCCTGAAAATTTTTATCCGGTTGTGCAAGCCGGCCATTGAACAACTGTGGCCCTTTTAGCTTGATCTCTGAAGAAGTGAGATAGCGCATCGCCTGTTCGGGGCGCACCCATGGGCCACCGGCCTGGCTCCAGCCCGGGCCATTGAACAAACCGATCTGGATATTTAAACGGGTGGCGGTTTTAAGTGCAAGGTGCATAATTTCCCACCATTCTTCAGAGAGGAACTTAACCTTTCCATAAGGTACATCGTTCAATCCGATATCGCCAATAAAAGCCCTGTTGATCCCGACCTTTTTCATTGCCTCCAAGTCCTTTACCACACCTGCTTTCGATACATTCCCCGAAAGCCAGTACCAATATACACTGGTTTGGATGGAATCGGGTACCGCGATAAAGCCTTTCTCCAATGCCTTTAAAGTATCAAAGCGTTTGACCTGATTTGGGCTGGCTATACCCGACTGCCCTTTAGCTATACTAACGGTAAAAAAACATAAAAGCAGGCAGTTGTATTTATTCCTCAAAAATGTCATGTTGTTCGGTTAATCAACCTGTAACGATTACAGTTGCTGTTATATCTGGTTAAATCCGATTCCTAAAATAATGGGCCAGCATGCTGTATACACCAAATTAGTAAATCGTTTTATTAACAAATATATCATAATAATCCATTATCTGTTTTTACTCAAATGGAATTTATTTTGTATTTTTTGATACATCATAATTCTGCTATAATAAAAAAAGCTGGACCGGTTTACACCGATCCAGCTTTAGCTAAAATATCAATATTGCGCTTATTTATTCACAGGTACATTGATCTGATACAATTTATCGTGTAAAGCTTTCATCTGTGCTTCCGAAAACTTAATGTCTTTTCTATCATAGGTCATCAAACCGTTGGTTTCTACTTCTACGTCGGTTGTTTGGGTATAAACCCCTGCAGATAATCCCAATGGGATCAATTGTTCCAAACGTTTGGTAAACTCAGCGTATTTGTTGAAAAGATCGGTTTTGTTTTTGAAACTCTGGTAACCCCAGTTGTTTTTCTGTTGCCACACGTGTCCATCGATAGGAAGACCAAGACCACCAAACTCACCCAGAACAAGCGCATAGTCTTTTCCGAAATAATCTGGACTAGGCATCGCCGGATGCGGATAATTGTGTAGATCGATAATATCCCCTACCGGATGGAAGTTACCTCCACTGGCGGTATTCACCAATCTTGACGGATCCTTTTCTTTTGTCCATTTGGCGATTTCGATGGTTTTAAACTGACCCCAGGCTTCGTTGAAAGGCGTCCATACTACGATAGAAGGTACATTGTAAAGGGCATCGATAATCGCATTCCACTCTTTTCTGTAATATCCTTCCGATTCGGCACTTCTGTTCTGATCCGATCCGTGGTCTAAAATACCCGGACGGTTTTCCCAGCCGTTACCCAAATCGCCGCTAGGCATGTCCTGCCAAACCAGCATACCCGCTTTATCGCAATAGTAATACCAGCGTGCAGGTTCTACCTTAATGTGCTTTCTGATCATATTGAAGCCCATTTCTCTGGTTTTATCCACATCAAACTTTAAAGCGGCATCTGTTGGTGCAGTATAAAGCCCATCTGGCCACCAGCCCTGATCTAAAGGACCGTACTGGAAAACAAATTCATTGTTTAACAACATCCTTTGAATACCGTTCTGGTCTTTACCGATAGAGGTTTTGCGCATCGCAAAATAACTTTTCACCTCGTCTACCTTTTTATTTTTAGAGATCAGCTCTACTTTAAGGTCATATAAAAACGGGGTTTTAGGACTCCAAAGTTTCGGGTTCGCGATTTTCAAGCTTATGGCATCAGTTCCATTGCCTGTTTGTTCGGCTACCTTTGTAGTGCCATCCCATGCAGAGACTTTAACCTGATCACCTGTTGCGGCACCAGTTAAAACAGGTGTAACAGTTAACGATTGCTGATCGATATCAGGTGTTACCTTGATGTGATCGATATGTGCTTTGTTTACCGCCTCGATCCACACCGTTTGCCAGATACCGGTTACTGGTGTGTACCAGATGCCTTCAGGTCTTTTAACCTGTTTTCCTCTTGGCTGAGGACCTTCATCAGTTGGATCCCAAACTTCTACAGTTAAGGTCTGGTTACCACTTTTGGTTAAAAATGGGGTGATGTTAAAACTGAAAGGATCAAAGCCGCCTTCGTGTTTACCTACTTCTTTACCATTGATACTTACGGTACTTCTCCAGTCGACCGCACCAAAATGAAGCAAAATTTCTTTGCCTTTCATATTCGAAGGTACAGTAAAGCTGGTTTTATACCAGAGCAGACTGTCTTTGCCAACCGTTTTACCAACACCCGAAAGTGAAGATTCTACCGCGAAGGGTACCAGGATTTTGCCTTGATTGATAGCTGGCTGCTGTGATTTTCCGGATATGGCATAGTCCCAAAGTCCGTTGAGGTTTTTCCAGTTGCCTGTACGCTCAAACTGCGGACGTGGATATTCGGGAAGCACATTTTTTGGATTTACCTCCTGTGCCCATGGTGAGGAGATTTTCCCTTTAACCATCGACCATGACTTGTCCTGTTGCTGCGCAGAAAGGGAAAGCGAGATTCCCAGTAATGAGAAAAGAATGGATACTTTTTTATTCATCGGTTTAAATTTGTGTGTTAAGGCCGGCTTCCGCCGAGCCATATTAGGTTTATTTGTTATTGAGTTTTTTGATCAGGTTAACCTCATCCAGACGGTATGGTGTTCCATCCGGCTGAAAGATTTCGTGAAACCACTCAATCGGATCAGATCCATCGGCCAATGGCGTATCCCATGCGTATTTGGTATTGGTTTTACCCGCAGCAAAACCCCAGTTGATGGCACCTACGTTTTCTTGTTTAAGCATAGGTAAAATGTTAGAAAAACGGCTGTTGCGTGAGCGGGCCATATATTCGGTACAGATTAAGGGCCTTCCGCTGGCTTTTAACAGATCGATTGTTCTCTGGTGCCAGTCTGGTGCCTCGTAGTTGTGATAGGTTACAATATCGGAATTGGCCAGCTGGATTTCGTTCAGTTTTTCAAAACCCCAGCTCCATAATCCGATAGAGATGGGCTGATCTGGATTTACCGAACGTGCCCAGCTGATGGTTTTGGTTAATAAAGGGATCGTAGCTTCCAGCTTTCCGCTGTTTCCCGGTTCGTTGTATAAATCCCAAAGCAGGATTCTTTTATCGTGTGCGAAATGGGTAAGCACATCTTTTACATATTTTTCGAGTTCAGGGAAATTTGCCTCTTCTTTAAAGGCAGGATCGCCCGGATCTTGCAACCAACCTGAATTGTGGATACCTGTTTTTGGTTCAGGCTGTTTGCCGATAGCTGAAGTTTTATTCCAGCAATCATCAAAGAAAACAAACATGGGTTTAATGCCGTGTTTTTGGGTGATGGTTAAAAACTGGTCCATGCGTTTTTTAAATCCTTCAGGATCCTGGCTCCATGCCTTGCTGAATAGAAATACACGCAAAGTATTAAAACCAATTCCTTCCGCCCAGCCCAATTCCTTATCGATTAAATCGGGAGAAAAGGTATCAGCCTGCCACATCTCCAATTGATTAATGGCGTTAGAAGGAATATAATTTGCCCCTGTTAACCATTTGTTTTCCTTATACCAGGCATTGGCTTTTTCTACCGACCATACCTTGGCAGGTTCGGCGGCTCTTTTAGTTTTTTGCGCAAATCCCATACTCACGCTAAGACTCAGCGCAGCAAGGATAACATAGTTTTTTAAGTTCATATCGGTTTTATACGGTTTAGTTTTATTTGTTGTTTGATGGTGCATTTAAACTTTCACCTGGTTTTACGGGCGTACCAAAATTGGGCGTACCATCGGCATTCCAGCTAAATTTTTGTGCCCTTGGCGAGCGGAAGCCTCCGCAGCCTTGCCCTGGTTTATCATTGGCGTGATATAAAATCCAATATTCCTTTCCATCGGGTGATTTAAAAAATGAATTGTGCCCCGGCGCATAAACCCCATCTTTTGGCGATTGCTGAAAAACAGGTTTTTCAGATTTTGTCCAGGATTTGGGATCCAGCAGATTGCTTTTGACCGGGGCGGAAAGCATGCCTAAGGCATAAAAATCTGTCCAACAGCCACTGGCCGAATAAATGACAAAAATTTTATCGCCGTGCAGCAAAAACTGAGGGCCTTCATTAACATCCACGTGCGCACCACCGCCTAAATCTCCAATTTTTTCCCAATCAAATTTTGGCGTAGAGATTTTAACCCGTTGTCCGTCAACAGTCCATGGGTTTTTAAGTTTGGCCATAAAAATTTCCTGTTTTCCATTCCCATCTCCTTCCCATCCCGACCAGATCATATACAATTGGCCTTTAAAATCGATTACATCGCCATCAATTGCCCATTTATCCGTTGGATCAGCAATTTTACCCTTAAACACCCATTCTCCCTGCATCGGGTCGGCAGAAGCGTTTTCCAAAACATACATGCGGTGATTATCGTTTTTACCATCATCGGCAGCAAAATAAGCATACCATTTGCCTCTTAAAAACATCACCTCCGGTGCCCAGATTTCTTTGCTGTACTTTGTACCCGCAGGTGCTTTCCAAATCGTCTTCCGCTCTGCTGTTTTAAGTCCGTCGAGCGTCTTGGTTTTCCAAAGATCTATGCGGTTTCCTGTGGTATGGGTATAATAATAGTAACCATCTTTATAATAACTATAGGGATCGGCACCTGAAGGCAGCAAGGGATTGGTAAAGGTCTGTGCATGCAGATTGCCTACAAAAAGCAAGAACAAGATGGCTAACAGATATTTTATTTTCAATATATTCATTTTTAAAGCTTTACGCCTTTTATTTTTTCAATTAATGTGCAATCCCTTAATCTTTAAAAAAAGCGATTTCTTTTGTCAAAGCGGCTCATTTTTGTTTCAATATTTCTACAAATGCAGTCAATTTCATTCCTATTATGGCGTAGCGGTCAGGCTTTCCTTTAAATAACGGAAACTTTTTGGATCGATCTGCAGCTGGCCGTTACCCTTTTTATCTTTTACGAAAGTGCCTGTTATAATCGCTGTAGCCCTTGGCGATACTTTCTTGTTGGAATGATGGGTATGGAATACATACTGCAGCTGGCCGCTCCGATCGGTAAAGAAATCGCCATGTCCGGTTCCGTTTATGTTGAGCAGATTCCTACCGATGATCGGATTGCCTGCATATTTTGTCCAGGGGCCCAAGGGTGATTTCGACGTTGCGTAACCCACGGCATAATCGGGATTCCGGAAATCATTTGCAGAGTAAAAAAGGTAATACAATTTGTCCTTTTTTAATACAGTGGGTCCTTCGGTTACCGGCCAATCGGTTCTGGCTGTATTTTCCCAGGTTTCCGTTCCCGATAAACAGGCTTTTGTGGTGTTCGGGACGACGTCCGAAAAATCGTCTTCGAGTTCTGCCACAAAAATCCGGTTACCTTTATCGAGCTTTACATGATAGAGGTAGTTTTTGCCATCGCTATCGGTAAATACAAAGGGATCGATCTGTTTTCCAGTTCCTGAAATGGCTTTTAATTCTTTCTGTACAAATGGTCCCAACGGATTATTGCTATGGGCAATGGCAATCTCCTCATCTGCGGTATAGGCCATATAATAAATATTGCCTCTTTTAAATACCTGGGGTGCCCAAAAACCTTTGTTTCCAAAAGCCTCACCTTTTTTTAATGCAAAACCGTTGTTTGTCCCGGCAGGTTTACTCCAGTTTTTAAGATCTGTGGAGGTATAAACCAAAAACCCTTTATCGCTGCTGGTCCCATATAGGTAATATATGCCCTTATCTAAAAAAATAGTTGGGTCGGCAAGATAAACCGTATCACTTAATACTTTTTTAGTTGGATTGGCGCTTACTTTCCGGCCTAACGAAAATATCGATAAGTACAATAAAATAGCAAAGAGAGGTTTCATTCAATAATGATTAGCGGGCCAGTAAGATAATGATAATTGAAGTGATATAGTGTAAATCCTATATAAAATGTCATCCTGAGCCTGTCGAAGGCTTTGCTTATATATAAAGCGCATCGACAAGCCCAACACGACAATTTCAAATGTTTAAAAACTTATTTTAGCTACAGGCGTAAAGATCATGTCATCAACTCCTGCAATTTTAACTCCGATACGGGCAAAAATATAATTCTGGGCAGGTACGATTGCGGGTATACTCACACTCATATTTAAGTTATTGAGATCGGCGAGATCAGCTCCTCCCAGATCCTGAAAGGCAAGATTATTTCCGCCATCAACAAACTGCGTTTTATTGATATACAGTGATACCCTTTCGATATCTTTTGCATTAACATCGGTAATAATCTTTTCGAGTTTACAGAAACCGTTTACCTTACCCGCGGCAGCTGTGAGTGTTGCGCCACGGATCATATAATATGGCATTACCTCAATATCCATGGTTTTACCCCCATTAATATTTACGGCAACGGTATCCTGTCTTCCAGCAGCATTCTTTTTCCAAAGAAACGGACCCTGATTTGGCGAGAACACAAGTTTATAATTGCCATCAAACAATTTCGCTGAATAGCTGCCATCCTGACTAACGTTAACATTTAATGCTGAATAATTACCAAAACCAGATTGCCAGAGTTCGAAATTAACCTGACCATACTGAACATTGATCGGCTCCCCCTTATATACAATCCTTCCTGTAAAATCTGCTGCAGGCGCATCGTAATTATCTTTTTTACATGATGAAAAAAGTACCGCAACCACGGCTATGATGAAATAAAATCTATTTTTCATGTCTTTTACTGATTAGGGTTTCTAACAATTTTTGGATTTCCGTTAAGTACCTCCTGCGCGATAGAGGAATAGTAATTGCCTAAACGGAAACGGTGAGCGGCCGTTACTTTACTTGGTTTGATTACTTTAAAGATATATTTTCCATTGTTAGCATTGCCCGGGTCATAATATTTATATGGCCACAAACCAAATACCTGTGTGCTGGTGCGAGTGGCACTGCCAATATTGGTGGCATTGATAAAATCAGCTGGCGACATATTATTGCCGTTCCATACTTTATCAGCCAGCCTCCAGCGTTTCATATCCCAAAGTTCATGACCTTCGAAGGCAAACTCCACCTTACGCTCATGTACAATTCTATCGAAAGTGATCTGTGCAGGTGTTAAGGCTGTGGTTAAACCCGCACGGTCTCTTACTGGTTTGATATAATTGGCTGCCCCAGCTAAATCGCCCAGTTCGAAAGACGCCTCAGCGGCATTTAACAATACTTCGGCATAACGGTAACGTACCCACCAAACCTCGCTCCGGGTGCCGATCTGACCTGATCCCTTAGCAGGATCTAAATATTTACGGACATAAAAGCCTGACTGTGCACTGAACTCCAATCCATCGATAGGGCCATCGCCGCCCACTACCTGCACGGAACCGGTATTGCCCGGAAGCACATCGCTTTTACTCTGTGCAAAATTATCTCCGGTTATAATGGTACCGTTGGCCAATTGGTAACCGGCCCAGATATCAACGGTTTTGCCTTTAAACTGTGTTCCAGGAAGGATTACCGTACCTGCCAAACGCGCATCGCGGCCTGCAAAAATATCGGTAACATTGGTATAATATACCGGATTGCCACTTCCATCAACTGAGGCCAGTGATGCATAGGTATTATCGAGTTTTTCGAACGACTGTACCAAATTTAACGATGGATTTAAACGTCCGCCCTGTGCTTCCTCTGCAGAAGAACGTGGCTGGTTATCGATGGTAAAGCCATGTACTTTATTGGTTTTTAATTTGAAGTCTTTCACGAAAATCACCTCAGGATTATTACTCTTATCCGTAAAAAGTGCAGCAAAATTGTCTGACAAAGTCGGGTTCTTTTTATAGAGCGTGTATTTCCCGCCATTAATAATTTCATTTGCTGCGTTTAATGACTTTGTAAAATAGCCATTGGCCAAGGAAGAAGAAATTCCTACTTCACCTCCCGGTAGCGTTAACTGCGAATTGCTGTATTTTGCTATCGAACCCGCATAAAGTGCAGCCCTCGATTCCATAGCAAGCGCGGCCGCCTTGGTAGCCCTGCTTTGAATGGTAGGATCATCGGGTAAGATGGTTTTGATGGCTTCAAGCTCTGAAATCACAAAATCGTACACTTCGGTTTCTTTCGACCTTGGAAATTGAAGGTTGCTCACATTATCGCCATTGTTATACTCCAAAGGAGTGGTCAGCAAAGGGACACCGCCCATTCTTTTCACCATTTCAAAATAGACGCCAGCTCTGATAAAACGGGCCTCTGCAAGGAAACGGTCGCGGTCTTCTGTTTTTAATTGGGTAGATTCCTGTCCACGTTTGATAAACATATTCAGGTCTCGGATATAACCATAAACACCTAAATCCCAATATCTCCAGGCATCATAGCCATATTCTAAATTTTGGTGCCGGCCATAATCACCCCCGGCTGATGCAAATGCCTCATCAAAAGAGGCAAATGATGCCCAAGCCTCTATCGTTTGATCGTCGGGATAGCGGTCGTAAAGGTCTCCTACTACTGTAAGTACCAGATTGGGGTCTTTCCAAACGGCGTCGATTGGCAGCACATTGGTAGGCTGTTTATCTAAAAATTCTGAATCTTTTTTGCACGACTGCCCAACACCCAATAAAACGATGGCAGTAAAAGCATATATAATTTTTTTCATCTGATTAGTCTTTTTCATGTTACAGCGTTAATTTAAGACCGATATTATAGAACTTATTCTGTGGATATTGCAATCCATTATCATCCGCAATTTCAGGATCCACGCCATAATCGCTCAGGTTATCAAGCGAAAACAGGTTGTAACCATTAACATATATCCTGGCATTCTGGATCTTGATTTTTTCGGTCCATCTTTTTGGGATCGTGTAACCGATCTCCAGCGTCCG
This sequence comes from Pedobacter humicola, assembly GCF_056490705.1. Lineage (NCBI taxonomy): Bacteria > Pseudomonadati > Bacteroidota > Sphingobacteriia > Sphingobacteriales > Sphingobacteriaceae > Pedobacter > Pedobacter humicola. The sequence continues at coordinate 329,148 of NZ_JBWJIG010000002.1, forward strand.
TGCACGGAGGTATCTCACATTATGCAGCCAAAAGGTCGAGTTTCTATTATAGTTGCTGTGCGCACTATCGTTGAAGCGCAATGCAGGATATTTACCTGCAACCCAAGGACTGCTTAGGTTGAAAGGATCGGTACGGTGCCAGCTATCGTCGGCAAAATTCTGTAATAAAGCCCCGGTGTTCTGGAATGCCCAGCGCTGTTCCCAGTTCTGGTTCCATGAGTACATGGCACCGCCAGAAAAATCGGCTGTAAAGTCGAAGTTTTTATAAGAACCTCCTATCGTGAAGCCAAACATTACGTTTGGTTGCCCGGTAGTGGTGTAACCTATTGGCCGCTCATCCAGTCCGTCGATAATACCATCACCGTTCTGATCTTTATAAATTAAATCACCCGGCAATAGTGAACGGTTTCCCTTTCCATCAATGTTCACTTTGTAATTGTTGATTTCATCAACGTTCTGGAATTGCCCGGTTACTTCATAACCCCAAAAAATATCGGTGTACCGTTGGTTTTGGCTGTTTCTATAATTATCCCACGAGTTACCGTAACGCGGTTTGTATTGATCTAAAAACTTTCTTCTGCTGATGGAAATATTTCCCCCAACATTATAATTAAACTCTCCGATTTTATCACGGTAATTCACTGCAAACTCGGCACCATACTGGGCATCACTTTCCAGATTTTCGGGAGGCAGTTGATATCCCAGTTCGATCGGTACCACCACATCATTTTTAATGGCCTTCAAACCCGAACGTTTTCTATAGAAATAATCAGCGGTTCCGGTTAATTTGTTACCGAACATGGTAAAATCCAAACCAACATCGGCAATTTTGCTCTTAAACCAGGTGAGGTTGTTGATCACAGGGCCTTTATCACGAGAAGTGGTAATGCTTTTTCCATCTAAAATAGCTGTACCCGCGTTGTATCGGTAACCGGTAAGATATGCGAAAGGATCAATACCTAAATCGTCATCCCCAAGCACACCATAAGAAGCACGAAGTTTTAAATCATTTAAAATTGTGCTTTCGCCTAGAAGCGATTTCATAAACTGCTCCTGGGTAATTCTCCAACCTATGGATGCTGAAGGGAAATAACCTACCCGTCTGTCTGGTGAAAATTTCCATGATGCATCTCTACGGCCAGAAAGTTCTAGGTAATATTTATTATCATAATTATAATTCAACCTGGCTACATAACCAATACGGGCCTCTTCTTCCTGAATGTCTGCGAAATCCTGTCCATCCATATCAGCAAACTGCAAAACAGGCAAAAGATTCGTCTGTGGTACCGCATGTTGGAAAGTGTAGGTCCTGAAACGGTCTAAACGTTCCGCAACCAATACCCCACCAATGGTATGTTTACCAAATGTCCGGTTATAATTGGCCTGTAACTGATAGGTATTGGTGTATATTTTTTCATTCCGGCGTTCTCTATAAGGGTTCGAACTGCCAACCTTTTCTTCATAAACACCGGTTTCAGGGTGGTAGGTATATACATTGTAAGTATATTCATGTCCGTTGATGATGTTATCGGCTATGTAATAAGAATATAATCCTCTTATCTCCAGGCCTTTTATCGGTGTATCATAACTTGCTGATAAATTGGTCTGTAAAACCCTCCAGTCTGATTTCCAGTAACCGGTAAGGGCTTTGCTCTGCACGGCAAACTGTTCGGTATTGTGCCCGATATCATTCGGATAATTCGGGTTGCCATTGGCATAAGCCTGTTCAGTTGGTCTGTTTCTCAGCAAGGCAAAACGGGCGGCGAAATAATCATCCCCTCCGGGTACCCCTGGCTGATCACGGCTTTCGATACGGCCGTTGATGAGCATACCCACTTTGAAACGGTCGGTGATTTTAGCCTCAATATTACTCTGGATATTGGTTCTGTTGAAATCAAACTCACGCTCGGTTCCATAAACACCTTTCTGATCCAAACGGGTAGCCGAAAAATAATAGTTCACTTTATCTGTTCCCCCAGATGCACTAAGGTTTACCGAACTCTGCGGTGCATTTGGTGCAATAATGATATCTTTCCAGTTTTGGCTTTGATAACCATACTCGGTACCTGCTTTCCATTTATCGAGTTCTGCCTGCGTAATATCTGTTTTTCCGTTTGCATTCAATTCAGCTGTAGCTTTTCCCAACATCCAGGTATAAGCGTCGGTGGTTTCAGGAAAGCGTACCCAGTTCTGCCAACCGGTATAGGCATCAACAGTAAACGTATTACGTGTGCTGTTTTTACCTCGTTTCGTAGTGACCAAAATTACACCGTTTGCCGCCCTACTACCATAAATTGCCGCAGATGCATCTTTTAACACACTAATGGTTTCGATATCGTTTGGAGAAATATTATTAAACTGGCCGGCATCCTGCTGTATACCATCAATAACATATAGCGGGTTGCCCATGTTACGGATCTGGATGTTGGCACTCGATCCCGGTCTTCCATCGGGCATCCTGAATGATACGCCTGGTAATTTCCCCGCCAAGCCGGTGCTTACCGTTGAGCCCCCATGTACTTTTTCGAGCTCTTTACTGCTAATAGAAGAAATGGCACCGGTAATGGCCTCCTTTTTTTGCGTGTTGTAACCTACAACCACAACTTCCGAAAGATCGTTATCGGAAGGTTTAAGTTTAACGTTAACCTGCGTTCGGCCAGCGATCGCAACTTCCTGATTGGCATAACCAACATAAATAAAAATCAGCGTAGCATTTTTATCCGCTACCTGAATTTTGAATTTTCCGGCTCCATCAGTGGTTACGCCTGTGCTGGTGCCCTTCACTTTAATACTGGCACCAACCACGGTTTCACCTTTTTCGTCAGTTACTGTTCCGGTAACGGTGGTTTGTTCCTGGGCACTAAGCTGAAAGGAGAGTGAAAGTAGTGTGAGAGAAGCGAAAATAAAAGAGAGTACCTTGCGCTTCAAGAACATTTTCTGAAGGAGGTACCAATCCAGGCATACAAAGCCGCCGTAAGAGAATAAACTTCTTTTCATATGGGGTTAGATATTTGGTTAGTTAAAGAAGTAAATGGTTTTAGTTCGATTTAATTCTTTTCAAAGATTCGGTTTTTAGCTGTAGTGGGGGATACGCATTTGTATCAATATTTCTTCATTTTGTCTCGATTTATGTTTGTGACGAAAAGTTTTTGTTATTATTTTTTTTGCCTGTGAAACACTAATGGTACGGAAAACACAAGCGCTGTGTCATCCTGATCCGATCGCTAAGGAATGGAGTGAAAAGATCCTTTAGCATTGCTTTAACCCACATTCTATTAGAATTTATCATAAAATCGCGGTCTCCTTTTATATATTGCGCTTTCCAGACTTTGCTTTTATTATTTATATCCGAATGTATTATCATCCCCTGATACAGTAAATGAGCATAACGCTCATTACAAGTTTGAAATCACTATTATTTCCAGACCCCTCAGGAACCTGGTTATAAACAACTATTACTAAAAATTATATTTTAAAAACGCCAAAAGGTGATATGTGAATGCCATTAAGGCTGCCCCAGATAAAAATCAAAGGGTTTATCCCTGTCGCATACCAGCGTTCCCTCTTTAAATTCGAGTTCGGCAACATGGATAGAGGTGCGTTTATTGGAATAGGAGAAGGTATAATCCTGGTCTAAGCTACCTTCGAAATGGGTTTTTCGACCGGGATGGGTAAAATAAAAAATGTAGGCCTTCCCTCCCACCACCTGTACATCGGCATGCGCACCCGTTGGTGTATCTTCAGGCCGGTGCCCCGGAACATCCAGAACCATGCCCTGTTTTTCCCAGCTTTTGCCATCCTTCGACCGGTATACCCGTTGCCCGTGCCATTCGTCGGTAATCATCCAAAACCAGTTGTTAAAGAAAAACGCCTTTGCACCTTCGTGCGGGGCACCGCCAATGGCTGGTTCGGCCTGCGCAGTCCAATGTTTCAGATCGTTACTTTCCGCCGTCATGGTAATGCTTCCCTTCGAACTGTCCTTATACCACATGTGCCATTTTCCATCGGGCATTTTCAGCAAGGTAGGATCAATCACCTGATCTGAATTTAGTGAGATAAAGCCCTTGTATTTCCATTTCAGTAAATCTTTACTGGTATAATGTGCAATTTTCGCCGTGCCTCCCCAATGGTTACGGACGCCCTGAATATAGGCAAGGTACATGTGGTAAAGGCCCTTCTCATAAATCACATCGGGTGCCCAAAAGGTGTTTACACCAGGCTCGAAATCTAAATCGAGTGCGCCCTTATATACAAAGGTTTGCCCATTATCGGCGGAGGTGGCCACACCGATGTTGGTTCCATAACAATAGGCTACATCGTTGGTCTGTGCATTTGCCCTGCGCTGGGTATAGAGCATCCACCAGCTTTTTTCGGCATTGTTGTATACCATAACCGGATCTGCAGCACCGTCGTATATCGGATCGCGGTACAAAGGCGAGGGTGCGATCCGCAGCTGTTGCGCAAAAGCATTAGCTGATAAACACAACAATATTGACAAAGATATAGCTTTAAAATTTTTCACCTCGGGTTGATTTGGTTAGAAAAGCACAAATAATAGAATTTGCTCCGCAGCACAAAACCGATCTGTCTCAATCTTTCTACTTATCCTCTCAAATGCGATTTCAGTTAAAATCAAAACAATTCTTTGATATATTTGAGGCTGCTGACCAAAAATCTATTGAAAAAACTCTTAATCCTTTTATGTCTCCTGTTTCCGGCCAATCTGCTCCTGGCCCAGCCTTACTATTTCAGGCATTATCAGGTAGAAAACGGACTCTCGAACAACACGGCTTTTTGCAGTGTTCAGGATGGAAACGGCTTTATGTGGTTTGGCACTAAAGATGGTCTCAACCGTTTTGATGGTTATTCTTTTAAAACGTATCGGCATGATCCGGATAAGGCCGGCAGTTTGGGGAACGATCTGATTTATGCCCTTCACCACGACCAGGACAAAACCCTGTGGGTAGGCACCAACGACGGCGTTTACCGCTATCAGCCCTCAAAAGAAAGTTTCAGTATGATCAAAGGCACCAAAGGGATGCGCATCATCGACCTGGGCAGTGATCAGGAAGGCAATTTATGGATCCTTTCGTCCTTTAAAATATACCGCTATCACAAAAGCACAAGAAAGATAGAGGTTTTTGGCAGCAATGCCCCTTTTGATGCTTCGTTGGTTAGCGTTTTAAAAAATGGCAGTGTATGGATCAGTACCGGAAAAGGAACAGTAGAAAAATATAACCCCAAAGAAAATAACTTCCAGAGTTTTAACATCAACGGCAAGAATCAAAAGCCCGAATATGGCTGGGTATCAAGGCTCGTTGAAACCGAAAACGGCAAATTGTTAATCGGCACCACCAACCAGGGTGTAAAACTCTTCGATCCGCTTAGCCAGCAATCAAAGAATATCTTAAGACTGAACGACGATCAGACCCCGATTTTTGTAAGGGACATTAAAAAAACAGGTTTACATGAGTTTTGGATTGCGACAGAATCGGGGATTTACATTTATAACGATTCGACGGAAAAAATTACACACATCCAAAAACAGTATAATAATGACTATTCGTTAAGCGATAATGCTGTTTATACCATTTGCCATGACCGTGAGGGCGGTGTTTGGACGGGCACTTATTTTGGGGGTGTAAATTACTATTCGAGCCATACTTCATTGTTCACCAAATATTTCCCACAAAAGGGCACCAATTCCATCAGCGGCAGCGATGTGAGGGAAATTACCCGAGACCAGGCCGGAAATTTCTGGATCGGGACTGAAGATGCGGGCTTGAACAAACTTGACATCAGAACCGGACAATTTAAACACTTCCTGCCGGATGGAAAACCCGGGAGCATCGCTTATTCCAACATTCATGGTTTACTGGTTGATGGTGATAAACTCTGGATTGGAACTTTTGAACATGGACTGGATGTATTGGACCTGAAAACCGAAAAGGTAATTAAACATTATCAGGCAGGAATAGGAAATGCGCTGCGCACCAACTTTATTGTTACCTTCTGTAAAACGCGATCGGGTGAAATTTTGGTAGGCACCATTAATGGCATTTACCGTTACAACCGAAAGCGCGATGATTTTGATCCTATCGGGGGGCTTCCCTTTCTTTTTTACGATTCGGTTATCGAAGATCGAGATGGCAATATCTGGGCAGGTACTTTTAACGACGGCGTTTTCCGCTTTAATTTATCCAAACCCGGATCAGTGAATTATCGGAATAGACCAGGCGATCCAAAAAGTTTAAGCCACAATACGGTGAATAGTATTTTTGAAGATAGCAAGCAAAATATTTGGATCACTACCGATGGTGGAGGGCTTTGCAGATTTGATCAAAAAACACAGCAATTTAATCGTTATGGCACAAAGACCGGTTTTCCAAGCAACTATCTGTTCCGCATAGAAGAAGATAATGCGCATAAATTCTGGATCAGCAGTACAAGAGGACTGATCCACTTTGATCCGGCTACAGGCCTGAGTAAAACTTACAGCAAAGCAAATGGATTGCTAACGGATCAGTTTAACTACAATTCGGCTTACAGGGACAAAATCGGCCGCATCTATTTTGGCAGTGTTAAGGGCTTGATCAGTTTCAATCCGGCCGATCTGGCGACCACCTCGTATGAAACGCCTGTATTTTTAACCGGATTTCAGATAAACAGCACCGAAAAAAGCGCAAATGGTGCAGATGCCGTATCTGATAAATCGATTGTTTATGCCGATACCATCGAACTTAATTACAACCAATCTTCTTTTAGCATCGACTTTGCGGCGTTAAGCTACCGTTCTCCCGAAATGACGGAATATGCATACAAAATGAGTGGCCTTTATAAAGATTGGGAATATTTAAAAACCAACCGAAAGGTATACTTCACGAAACTGGCCCCTGGTAAATATACTTTTGAGGTAAAAGCATTGGTGGAGGGAAGCAATACCTGGAGCAATAAAAACGTAAAACTACTGATCATGATCAGTCCGCCTTTTTATTTAAGTCCTTTTGCTTATTTTATTTATTTGATTAGTGCAGGCGCGATTATTTTCTTTTTGGTATCGCGTTACCACCAAAAAATTGCCCTAAAAAACAGCAGGCGCATGGAGGTTTTTGAACATGAAAAACAAAAGGAAGTTTACCAGGCAAAGATCGAATTTTTCACCAATGTTGCCCATGAAATCAGAACACCGCTAACGCTGATTATCGGCCCAATGGAAAAACTGATCAAACAGGCCGACGCCATACCCGCCATCGAAAAGAACCTCCGGATTATGGGACGAAATACCGATAGGTTATTAAAACTGACCAATCAGTTGCTTGATTTCAGAAAAACAGAAACCAGCGATTTCTCCTTAAACTTTGTGAAAGCTGATATTGCGGAGATCCTCAAAGATGTATTTCTCCAGTTTCAACCGGCAGCCGATCAGCGAAATATCAACTACGCCATCCATTTGCCTGAAAAAACATTTCTCGCCTATATCGATGTAGAGGCTTTTTATAAAATCATCAGTAATCTAGTTGATAATGCCATCAAATATGGAAAAACGACTGTCGAAATCACTTTAGGAAAAACAGCTGAAAATGATAAATTCAGGGTGTTGGTCAAAAATGATGGCAATAAAATTCCATCGGAAATAAAAGAGAAAATTTTTGAGCCTTTTTTCAGGGCTAAAGAAACGGAGATCACTGCCGGAACAGGAATAGGACTTTCGATCTCAAAATCGTTGGCACAGCTGCACAACGGCGAACTTTATCTGGATTTTAATCACCACGATTTTAATATATTTGTACTGGAACTACCCATTCATCAACTTATAGAGTTTAATCTGAACGGAAAATGGAAGAAATTGTAGGTACGCAAGTGATAAAAGATTCCCAGGAAGGCGAAAAGGCTGTAGTACTACTGGTAGATGACAATGAGGATATCCTCGATTTCATATCGGACGACCTGGAGGAGAAATACCATGTGCTGCAGGCCAGAAATGGTGTAGAGGCCTTAAAAGTTTTGGAGCATGAAATAGTACAACTCATTATCAGTGATGTAATGATGCCTGAAATGGACGGTTTCGAATTCTGCGCAAGAGTTAAGTCGACACTAGAATTTAGCCATATCCCTGTGATTTTGCTTACCGCAAAAAATTCACTGCAATCCAAAATCGAAGGTTTGGAACTGGGCGCCGATGCTTACGTGGAAAAACCATTTTCACCAGAGTTTCTTCAGGTGCAGATTTCCAGTCTGATCAAAAACAGGAATAAAATCAAAGAATACTTCTCCAGCTCGCCCCTGTTGCATATCAAGAGCATTGCGTATTCGAAGGCGGATGAGATTTTTTTGGAAAAACTTCAGGATACAATCAACAAAAACATCAGCAACCAGGATTTGGACGTAGAACATCTGGCCGAAAAGATGAATATGAGCCGCCCTACCCTCTACCGTAAAATCAAGTCCATCTCTAACCTGAGCCCTAACGAGCTGATCAACCTGGCCAGATTGAAGAAAGCTGCAGAGCTTTTAAATGAGGGCATGCTGAAAATATATGAAATTTCCGAAATTGTAGGTTACAGTTCCCAATCACATTTTGGAAGAAACTTTGCCAAACAGTTTGGGATGTCGCCAACGGATTATTTAAACACTAAAACCACAGATAAAAAAAGACCTTAAAATCAAATAGTTAAGCATTGTTATTCTATTATTTTTTGCGTAGATTGTGATAACCAAAATATAGAAGTTATGAACATGCTAAAGAAAATCCAAAACTGGGGCGATCAGCATCACCCAAAATGGTTAGATTATTTTAGAATCTTATTGGGCCTTATTTTAATTTGGAAGGGTATTGATTTTTATATCAATATGCAAACCTTTAGCAATTTGATGCGAGGAGCATTTTTAGGCACTGCTGTAAGCATCAGCATATTGGCACACCTCATCATTATGCTGCACATTATCGGAGGTCTGGCCATTACCTTAGGCACACATACCCGCATATTCTGTTTGGTTAACTTACCAATACTCATTGGTGCCGTATTCTTCATCAATATGTCTGGAGGTATTTTTAAACCTTACTCAGAATTCTGGTTTTCGGTTTCAGTGCTGGTTGGATTGGTCTGTTTTGCTATTGAAGGGAATGGGATATTATCTGTAGACAGAGACAAAGTTTATCCCAAACAGGCGGTGTGACCGTAATAAATATCCATCAAAAAGCGGATAGATAGCACATTTAAGCTATCTATCCGCTTTTTTTTATTTTTTTTCACCAGCTAACTAAATGATTAACAACACATAGAAACTTTTTTAAAAAATTTAATTAGAAATCATTTGCAGATTTGCTTCAAGTTTGTACTTTTGCGGCGGAGAGTTGGCAGAGTGGTCGATTGCGGCAGTCTTGAAAACTGTTGACTTGTTAAAGGGTCCGCGGGTTCGAATCCCCCACTCTCCGCATGAAGGGAGTCAATTATTTCCCTGAGAGGGTTGCTCTAAAAATGGCAACCCTTTTTCTTTGATTATCAATACTTTATGTTCAAATTCGGGATTAATTGAGGGTGTTCTAAAAGTACCCTCTCTAAAGGCGAGGTCTTGTTTGAACACCTGGTTCGAGATAGCGTGTTTCTGCCCCAATGAAGAATCTTTAAAAATCTTAGGCTTATCGGTATCCTGAATTTAAGAGACTATCCCTAGCATATTCCAGTTTAGTGGAATTATACCTACAGGCATACGAAAGAGTGTGTTTATTGGGTCGCCCTCCAGAGTTTTTAATTATCCAATAAATATTACCGGTAAAATTTGTTAATTGGTACACTTATTTTAAATGTCTTTTGGTTTTCCTGAAAATATCCTCGTATTTATCCAGGTCATTGATCTGATGCCGGAGCTTACTTTCCCAATCCCTTCCAAATGCGGCTTGCTTGGTGATTACTTTGCTGGAAAATTCTTCTGGATTATGTTTGTGCCTTGCCGCTTTTTGTTCAAATGCCCCCCAGTGTTCATCGAGATCCATTCTTTCAATTTCAAGAAAATACCAAAAGTCATAGAAGTCACGTGGCTCAGTCCGGCCCATCAAAGCGGCCATTTTTTCTATTAACACCTCGCTCAGGGGATAGCATTGGAGCCTGACCTCCAAGTCTTCCATGTCGGAGTAATCGGTAAAAAGGGTGCGTTCTTCTGGTTCATACACCATTACCTCTCCCCGTGTGATGTCAACTTTAATATCACGGCTCCCCAGATTTCCGCCAAGCGGACCAATATAATTAATATAAAACTGAGAACTTCCACTAGCTTGATGAACATTTGCTTCCTGAAGCTCAAGGTTGATGTTGGTTTCCTCTTTGACCCAATCGAAAACTTACTCAAACGCGGTTATCATATCCTCATGTGTTAACGCCTCGTTAAGCAAAGTGAAATCCAAATCTTCCGAAAACCGGTAATCCTCGAAATAGCATTTTTTAAGTACTGTACCGCCTTTAAAAACCAATGCTTGGGAAAGGGCTTTCTGCTTGGTTACCCCGATCAGAACCTAGGTCAACACATAGTCCTTTTAGATCTGCCTATCACTTACCCGGTTGTCATTTGCCCGTTTGTTAATTTCTTTTGATGTAATCATTTCTTATGTATAAAGCGGCGATAGAATAGATTGTTTGTCAATGTTTTCCTGAATGTGCCACCTGTTTTTTCTTTTTCCTTCTTCCGGTCTCGAAGGGTCTAACAGATAATATGCCGTGGCTTTCTTTTCCTGTAGTTTTTCTATTATAGGCGTATTAATTTCCAGTAACTCCAGCAGATAACCCAGTCGCTTGATAACAGCTAACGTATCAAATCGTATGGCATAATCAAACAGCTTCTGATAGTCAAACTTATCCCTGCTCTTATATATTGCTTTGGTGATTTCGGTAATTCCTCCGGCATACTCCGGTTTGGACAGGGCATCAATTATGGTTTTTTCCAAGTCTGAACAGATGACCTTATTGAAGCTATCCACCCATGTTTTTTTACTACCGAAAAAACGTTTGTCATTGTGATAGATGAACTGGAACGATATGCCATTCACCCTGATCACCGCAGGCTTTATCTGTTTGTTGGTCACTATCTGTTCGATAAGCGCAGGCTGGGTTATCAGGCTGTGTAACTGCATAGCTGAATAATAGCCGATATAGTATTTTGCATCTCCCGCAAGCAAGGCGCCAAGCATGTGCCAGTCAGGCATAAAACTATCCCCATCCTGGTCATAGGGTATAATATGATAGAGACCATCCCTCAGCCGCATCAGCAACTGCCTCTTTACCATCAGGCTAATCATTTTCCGGACTGCTCCCCGGTCACTGTCCGGTAGCAGCTGATACGCGTCTTTCAAAACAAACGCTTTTTTACCATCTTCATTCAGCTTTGCCAGCAGCGAAGCGGATTCTTTATTCAGTGTTTTAGCATTTATATCTTTCATGTTACCTCCCAAGTAACATCTAAGATATGAAGTATAATTCATTTTTACAAAAATTATGCTTTATATATCGAATGTTACCTTGTAAGTCACAATTAAGATATAAAAGATAACCTTAGTCTGGATGCTTGTGTTTCAATGAACTCCCTTCTCCCCGCAGAGCAATTTTAAGACCAACATTGTCGGGCTTTACTATTTATAAGGATTTTGCATGAACTTTAGGTATTCTAATCTCCCTCATGCTATAAACGTTTTCCCAAAAAAGAAATGGCATCAATGATTAAAAATGAAATTATCCCCGTTGAGGTGAAATCTGATGAGAATGTACGTAGTAAAAGTCTTTCGATATATAATAGCCTTTATGAACCGCCAGTGAGGATAAGAGATTCGCTAAAGAATCTGAAAAGAGATGATGGGTTAGTTAATATCCCCTTGTTTTTGGTCGACTACACGGAAAAATTACTTACACTTAATTAGCCGTCGATTTATAACCGACCCATGTTTCCATAGGCATCTCTTATTATCCGTAAAAGTTCCCGCAAGTGTTCAAATGGACTCCCTTTTTCCCCGCAGAGGTATCAACCCCTGGATAAAGCCTGGAATCATAAGATTTCAGGCTTTTTTCGTTCTGAATCGTATCAATTTGCGCGAATTCTAATATTTGAATTCCTCACCTACGCATTGTTAAAAGGCTAAGCCATTATCTAATCAGTTTGGAATCTTTCAAGGTTACCAGCCTTTATTACTATTACCCAGGCAGATTGTCAGCTAAAATCTGATTTTACGGGTAGGGCTTTCGTCGAGAAACTACAATAGCTTTGTTTAGTAAACAAAACTATTGTAGTTTTGTGTCAAATGCTTTTATTATGATACCACAGAATATCCTTTACCAGATCATCCGGGCGCAAAGCCTGAACATAGCTAACAAGGACATAGGGCTAAAAAGGGACACCCTTCCATTGTTGCCAAATTTAGCAGCCCATGCCCTAATTGTATCAGGCATAAGGAGATGTGGAAAGAGCACTTTGCTAGTTCAATTATTAAATAGTAAATACCCTGGTGCACTATACCTCAATTTTGAAGATCCCAGATTATATGAATTTGAAAACAACGATTTTTTAAGGTTAGATAATTTGATTCGGGAGCAGAACCTTTCAGTGCTAATGTTTGATGAAATTCAAATTATTCCCGAATGGGAAAGATACGTACGGCAGAAATTAGATGAAGGTTATAAAGTTGTTGTTACTGGCTCAAATGCCTCTCTATTGAGTAGAGAATCAGGAACCAAACTTACAGGAAGACACATAACCAAAGAGTTATTCCCATTTTCCTACCACGAATTCATTTCCCATCAGAAAATAAAGCCTTCAACTGAATCATTAATTGACTATCTGAAAATCGGTGGCTTTCCGGAGTACATCAAAGAAAGAACCGACGATATCCTAAACCATCTTTTTGAAGACATACTGATTCGTGATATCGCAGTGCGTTACAATATCAAAGACATCAGAACACTTCAGCGCCTGGCTCAGTATTTAATTTCAAACGTTGGAAAACCTATATCCGGTAATAAGCTTAAAAACATTTTTGAAGTAGGTGCTACCAGTACCGTATTGGAATATCTGTCACATATGGAATATTCATATTTATTACATTTTGTACCTAAGTTTAGTTATTCTCTAAAAAAACAGATTGCAAACCCGAGGAAAGTATATGCAATTGATACTGGCCTCATCAATGTCAATTCAGGATCTTTTACCGAAGACAATGGGCGTAAATTCGAAAACCTCATTTATTTACATCTTCGCCGAACCTATAAAGAGATTTATTATTTTTCAGAAAAAGGGGAATGTGATTTTATTGCATTTAAAAACGGGGCTTTTCATCAGGCGATCCAGGTATGTTTTGAATTAAATCCAGATAATCTGGACAGAGAAGTTAACGGTATGGTTGAAGCCCTGGAATTATTTAATATTAAGGAAGGAACTTTAGTCACCATTTCACAAAAAGATCAGTTCGAAAAAAATGGAAAGGTTATTCATGTCATTCCTGCTCATGAATACTTATTGAAGTGGCACTACAAGACTTAGAATATTATTATTTTCAGTAAATACGCTTCAAAATCAAGAAAATACCACTTAAGTGTTCTAATAAACTCCTCCTACCCGCTGAGCTATCAAAACCCAGATCAAGCCTGAAATCGGAAGATTTTAGGCCTTTACAATTTACGGCGCCTCAAAACATACCTAAATCATCAGAGTCCTGAAGGGTGATTCGGCGAGTAAAACGAAAAATTGAAATGACTCACCAAGGAATAACTCAAAAATGCAGTAGAACTGTTTGAGACCAATAGTTAGCTCCAAAGATGCTATGGTCGATACGCTTAATAAAACATTTTGTTATAGCTTTTTGGCTATATTTGACATTTTCATCTTTTAGTTATTTGATTAACTTTGAGTTTTATTTAACACCGTACCATGTATCGCAAACTCCAGGTATTGCTCACCTTCCTTATTCTACCATTCACGTTATGTGCACAATCTGCTGATGACATTTATACACAGGCCCGTAACGCTGCATTTGAGAACAAGGACTATGCAAAAGCAATTCAGCTGAGTAAGATTGCCCTTGAAAAAAACCCTGAATACTCAGAGATACGTGTCTTTTTGGGTCGTTTGTACACCTGGAGCAAAAAAACCGATAGTGCCAGAACAACTTTAAAAACCGTTATCAAACAAACACCAAAATTTATGGATGCCTATTTAGCACTGGGCAACCTGGAATATTGGAACGATAACAATGTTGAAGCACTACAGGTAGTTAATAATGGCCTGGCTCAGAATCCCGAAGCGCAAGAGCTATTGTTATTAAAGGCAAAGATTCTGGATAATGAGAAAAAATGGGCTGAAGCAGATGAATTGCTGAGCAATTTCATAAAGAAAAACCCATCTAATACCGAGGCCAGAGCGCTGGCCATGAGAATTAAAGATCATAGTGCACTAAACAAAATTGGAATTGGTTACGACTTTGTCTATTTTGACAAACAGTTTGACCAGCCATGGCACCTCTCCTATTTAGACTACACCAGGCAAACCAAACTGGGTTCAATTACCGGAAGGTTTAATTATGCTAATCGCTTTAACAACAACGGAACCCAGTTTGAAATAGATGCTTACCCGAGAATATCTTCCAACTTACAGACTTATGTGAATTTGGGTTATGGTGGCAACAATGGCGTATTTGCCCGGTATAGGGCCGGAGTTTCCCTTTTTGCCAGTCTTCCTTTAAGTTTTGAAGCAGAGGCAGGCTTTAGGTTCCTCCGTTTTTCTGACAATGTCTGGATATACACCGCTTCGGTTGGAAAGTATTATAAAAATTTCTGGTTTAATTTCAGAACCTATCTCACCCCATCAAATGAATCTATTTCCCAGTCGTTTTCACTCACTACCCGGTATTATTTAGGGGGGGCAGATGATTATCTGAGCATTGCATTGGGTACGGGTGTTTCTCCTGATGATCAGCGGAACAATGTATTGATAGGCGCGCAAAACTACAAGCTCAAATCAAATAATATTTCCCTTTCCTACCGCATGTCCATTAAACGTTTAAACATTCTCAACATTAAAGTTGGATTAGACAACCAGGAATATCTGCGGGATACCAAAGGGAATCAGTTAGATATTGGTCTTGGATATATCAGAAGATTTTAATGAAGAAAAGAAGGATCCTTTGGGGTATTACAGCTGTTTTTCTTATTCCTATAATAATGTTTATCATTTGGGCTATAATTCCCAAAAGTAAACTTGTTGTTGCCATAATAGACAAAACCGTGCTAAATAAAGCGGGACAGGAACATGTTTCTCTCACCTGGATTCTCAATCATGAAAAATTCACGAAAACAACCCGGTTACCATATAAAATTTCGAATGACTATTTTGGCTTTTTCCCAAAAAGCCAGGATAAATACCAGATCAAGGGACTCGAACGCTTTACCCTTCCGCAGCTGGAGCAATTGAGTACCGACGCCAATGCTGTTTATTTTACCGACACCTATGGTATTTACCAAGACGACTGGCATAATAAGACACAAAAAACAATTCCAAATTCTTTAATTTATGGGGGCTTAAGCACTCAGGACTTATCCTTTCTGGAGTTTATGAAAAAAAAACATAAACTGATCATCACCGAGTACAATACGATTGGTTCCCCTACTTATGTAGAAAACAGAGTAAAATTTGAAAAACTGTTTAGTATGCACTGGACAGGCTGGACGGCCAGGTATTTTAGTAGTCTTGATACATTAGTGAACAAGGAACTTCCCAAATGGCTGATCAGAAACTATCAGTCTACACACCATAAATTTTGGAAATTTTCACGGTCGGGGATTGCGTTTGTTAATGACGGGGGAGAAGTTGTGATCTTAGAAGACAAGGTCCACCTTTCAGATCCCGTACCACACATTGAAACGGGTATCGAAGGCCAAAAAAAGTATGATGTTCCCGAACGGATCAGATACCCTTTTTGGTTTGACGTGATCGTACCGGATACCAAAGTTAACCATGTTGTGTCAACATTCAACATTTCCACCAACAAGGAAGGCGCCAGGGAGTTACAGCGGTATCATATCCCCAACAACTTTCCCGCTGTAATTAGCCACCAGGGAAACGATTACCGCTTCTTTTATTTTTCCGGCGACTTTTGCGATAACCCGATATCAATTACCTCGTCTTACTTTAAGGGCATCAGTTGGTTTAGTTTTTTATTTTACGACACTTCAGATACCATGGATCGCAAAAACTTCTTCTGGAACTTTTACCGGCCTATGTTAACTGAGATTTTAACTTCATACAAACACTAAAAAATCTTTTATTATTTTTTCTGTGACCTGTATTTTTTGATCAGTGAATCTGGCAAAATCGCTTGTTTGCCGGGTTGTACAACACTGTTTCGTTTTCTAAAATCCTCAAAACCCTTTCTTAAACGGCCAGAATGCAACTCATCCTCTACAGGCGTTTCCTGCATTTTATTATCCAGTTTAAAAAGCTGCTGTCCGTTCAGATGGTATTCATCCATAATAAAATCCAACTGGTCCGTTTTGGTCTGAATTAAGGGGTAGGCGTGAATATTCCGGAAGCTTACGGAAGTATCGAGCCCCGACCCCATCCAGGAAACCGGGTCAGGAGTTTGAATTTGGTAGTGTTGTTTTAAATAGCTCAATAAACTCGGCGCAACATCAAAATGAGTTGATATAGATTCCATTCGGGATGTCCGCTTCAGCTGTGGCGAATAAATCAAAAGCGGCACGTGATAGCGGTCGATCTTAGTAGACATTGGAATCTCCGGCATACGGTGATCACCAGTTATTACAAATATCGTATTGGCAAAATCAGCCCTCTTCCGGTAATCCGCAAAAAAGCGTTCGAGTGAGTCATTAAGGTAGAGAATACTGGAATATTGAAGTTTATAATGGCGGTAAACCTCTTTTTTATCTTCTGAAAAACCAAGGGTCTGCATCCGTTTCTCGAAAAGATCAAGATATTTTTGCTGATTATTAAGTAAAAAGGGATCATGGGTAGATACCGTCAATATCACATTCAGTTCAGGGTGGTTGTCAGGTTTCGGACTGCGCGTATTCAAATAATACTTGAATAATTGGTCGTCAGTATATCCCCAGGAAAAACCGTTGGCCTGTTGTGGTAAACGGGTGTATCCTACCGGAAAGGTTGCTTCGTCTCTTATCTCATCAACTTCATTATAACGAAGAAACAGCTTCATGTTATCAAATTCTGCATCCCCGCCATAATAAAAAGAAGTATGGTAACCGTTGTGTTTTAAAATCGAATAAAGAGAAAGATGAGGTGGCATACGTTCGCCCATATCCAGAAAACCTGCTTTTCCAAAAGGAAGCGATCCCATTAACGAAGGCAATACCGCAAAGGTTCGTCCTCCCGCACTCAAAAAATTTGGCCAGTAGAGGCTCTTGGTAGAGAGCGAATCAATGAAGGGGGTAAAACTACCTAAATAAGCATCATCATTACTAAAGGCCCTTCCAAGGCCCTCAACTATAATAAACACAATATTGGGGAGGGGTTTACCAGCATTAAAAAATGACCCTAACACCTCCCTGTCGCCAGGAGCGTGCAAAAATGGATAACCAGCAGGATCAATATAAGAGAATTGGAAAGTCGTATTGGACTGTTCACCATAATCACCAATGTAGCGATCGGCATAAATATCGGTTTCTTCTTCCTCATCAAAAAAATACCTGTTACTAGAAGACAGGAAATATTCCAATTTATTGGTGGCCAGGTTATTTGCATATTCAGAAGAAAAGCCATTTACCGTTGTACGTCCTTTGGGAATGATGAGAACAAGTAATATCAATGTGCAAAGCATGATAGCAGCGGCTTTTCTACCTATCTTGATACGAGGTAAAAAGTACCGTAATAGCAGAAAAATAAAAGTCAGGAACAGCAAAAAACCGATAATACTTTTTGCACTGACAACCCCCGATGAGGCTGTAGTTTGCAAAATATCTTTTAAAGAATAGCTATATAAATCTGCCCCCAAAGGCACTAGTGCAGTATTGAAGTAAAATACAAGTAATAACGAAATCATTGTACAGATAACCAGTACCGAAATGGCTATAGCCGATGCAATTTTTTCAGAGATAAGATAAAGTATAAAGAAAGTAGGATAAGTGATTACTGAGGAAGAAACCGCAAATAAAACACTGTTCACCATACTCCGGAAAACCAGTCCGGGCTCATGAGAAAAACCATTTGATAAACCGCTTATTACCTGTTCTAAAATACATATTAACATGACCAGTAACACCCATGTTAACATCAAAGGAAAAAATTTCGTGGCAGAATCCATGATTTTGCGGGTGGGCAAACGCTCAATAATATCTCTTTTATTCATGAATGATTACTTTTTTTTTGCAACAGTAAAGCCTGCCCTGGTCATTTCTCCCCAGGAGTTCTTTTTTCTCAACAAATCGATATTCCCCATTATCGCCGACCATACTACAAAAGGATGAAAAACAAATGCTTCAGTAAAAGCTGTGAAAATAAGCCGGAGAATATCTTTACGCCGCTTATATTGATTATAAGTCAACACTTCCATAAATATGGCAAATACCGAGTATAGAAAACCAAAACTGAAAACCAGAAGAAATAACGATAGAAAGAATTTCCATTGCGTTAAACCCAATATGCAAAATAAAATAAAAAATGCAAAACCAAAAAACTCTAGAATGGGAGACAGGAACTCGAAAAAGAACCAATAGGGATAGCTCAACATGCCAAGTATATGGTATCTGGGATTGAAGAACATTTTTCTGTGGATGTTAAGTGTTTCAATTGTTCCCCTGGTCCAACGGTTACGCTGTCGGCCCAAAATCTTAAAGGAAGCGGGAGCTTCTGTCCAGCATAATGGATCGGGAATAAAGCTCACCACATAGGGTATGCGGAGTTCTTCCATATATCTTCTCATCCTCACCACAAGCTCCATATCTTCCCCTACCGTTTTATGGTCGTATCCTCCGGCTTTAATTGCTATTTCCCGATCGAAAGCGCCAAATGCGCCAGATATTAAGAGCAGGCCATTTAACCGCGACCATGCCATACGGCCCAACAGAAAGGAACGGATATACTCTAAAGTCTGTACCCTCGGAAGAAAAGATTCAGGCAAGTTCACCTTAACCAGTTTCCCACCCTTAACTTCACAGCTATTGGCAATGCGGACAACGCCACCTGTTGCTATAACCCTCTTTTTCGTGTTTTCCAGAAAGGGTTTGGCAAGTTTGAGCAAGGCATCCTGCTCCAGAATACAATCTACATCAATACAAACAATGTAATCTTTCTGTGCAACATTTATCCCCACATTCAGCGCATCTGCTTTACCCCCATTTTCTTTATCTACGACGATAAGCTTTTTAAATATGCTTTTTTTACTTTTGTAGATACCCCTTACAGATTTAGTATGGATTTGTTCATTAATAAAATAATCAATTTTTTTCAGATCATAAGCTTCAATAAGTTTTGCCAATGATTCATCTTTACTACCATCATTAATGATAATGAGTTCGAGATTTGCATAATGGATAGAAAGCAGAGAACGTACATTTTCTACAATATTGGCACCCTCATTGTAAGCCGGGGCCAAAATACTGATACCGGGTGCCTGATCTGAACTGGCCAGAAGCCGGTAATCGGTAAATCTATTCTTGAACATATAGGTCCTAACCTCTCCAATAGAATATAAAGCTATAAAGAGATAAGATGAAATGAGCAAGACGGAATAGGCCAATAAGCCATAGCTAAAAAAGTCGGTCAATATATTCTGCCAGCTCATACCTGCTCTCCCTCCACCTGCTGAATGATCGACAATAAAACGCTATCAGTCATCTCAGCCTGCTTTAAATTTCTGAATGTATCCATATCGATTTTAGCAATTGATCTTATTAAGCTACGTCTTAGCTCATTATGAGGAGTTGACAGGAGTTCGATCAATTGCGGGATATCTTCCCTGGTGGCGATGAATTGAAATGCCCTTGCAATGGCCAATTGATTTGTAAGGGTTTCCTGTGGAAAAAACATAAGAAGATATTTCATGCTTTCCTCAGATTCCCATTTGCGCAGACAATTGATAGCCTCTAACCGGATATTTTCCTCGGGGCTTTCTAAATGAGGTAGAACATATGAATACAGTTCAAAGCGCCTGTAAGTGCCTGCCAGTTTAAGCGAAAACAACACAACACTCCAATTGGTAGACTGCATCCATTTCTCAATTCCATTAAAATTTTCAGCAGGAAGCAATGAAAGCTCATTGAGTAATTTGATCTGCTGCCAGGAAGTAAGCTGATAGGATATCACATCCAAAAACCGCAAACCTTCAAAACCATATAGTTTGATGATGGCTACTTGTGCTTCGCCACGAACCAACTCATTTTTATGATTACTATACCGGTAAATTTTGGCTAATAAGTCCTTTAAATCCATTAAACCTATTTCTTGCAGTGCCATGGCCTTACGATGCCAGTGAGGTCCCCTCAATTGTTTCAAAGCGTACTGGTCTAATCCCAGCTGAAGGTAGAGGTGCTTTAGGGGTAAGGATGAAGGGCCAAGAATATTTTTCCGGGCAACCAGAAGTCGATGTGTTAATAGCTTTCTGAAGTTTCGGTTGCCCAAAAGCTTTTGCATCCTTAACGTAATCCTGATGGGTTCGTTCGGCTGTCGGGATTCGGAAAAGATGGCATTCCTGACCACGAGATCACACATATTTTTCCACTTCGCCCGTTTTCTGCGTCTTGATTTCTTTATCGTTGCACTCGAAAGTACATATAAAATAAGGACCAGGGCAATGGTGAAAAAACCTAAAGAGATAAAAATAAAATAGTTCATTACTTCATTCGCAGGGCGAACCTTTTTACCCTGACAGATAGTTCGCTTGGGCTGAAAGGCTTCGTTATATAATCATCGGCCCCCAACTGGAAGGCCTCTAAAACTACTTCTTCTTGCCCCATTCCGGAAAGGATAATGATTGGTATTTCGGGACTATAACTTTGCTTGACAGTTCCTACAATCTCCAGTCCGGTCACAAAAGGCATCATAATATCAGAAATGATCAGATCAGGTCTCAATCGTTCAATTTGCTCCAATGCTTCTAATCCGTTGCTGCAGCAAAAAACCTCATGACCATCTTTAAGGAGACGGAGATGGATGGTTTTAAGCATCAGTTCATCGTCCTCAGCGATTATAATTTTCATATCGGGATTTTGTCCGAAGATATAAAAATTTCATACAGATGAGAAGAGCATTCTCATAAATCCTATATTTACATGCGTTAAAAATATTTACCCTAACAGAAAATCAGCTATCTGAATCCTAAAATTAATATGTCTTCCCAACTTAATCCAATTCCGAGCAATGAATTTGAAAGGCTTATAAGCTTATCAGATTTCGACCTGGACTATTCTAACTTAAATGAACACTTCAAGGATCTGACCGAACTGGCAGCCAGGGTTTCGGATTCTGAAATCTCTGTGGTTAACCTCATCGATAGTTATACCACCTGGTCTATATCCAGTTTTGGACTTGAAAATATATCACAAACGCCCCGTGAGGAATCGACCTGTCAGTATACCATCATGAACAATGATTTTTTTGAAGTGGAAAACCTGACACTTGATGACCGCCTCCGGGATAAGGCCTTTGTAAACCCGCCCTTAAGCCTGCGATATTATTTCGGATTACCCTTAACTACCGTAGAAGGAAGCAATATTGGAGCGCTCTGCGTGCTCGACAGAAATGTAAGGAAACTCAGTCCTGAGAAAATAGAATTGCTCAGGCTGATTGCCAATGAGATCGTGAACAGGCTCAATACAATTAAAGTGGTAAAGGAACTGAAAAACAGGCTTACAGATTCCAACCAAAATAATTTCAAAATTGCCCATGATATTCGTGGTCCCTTATCGGGAATTATTGGCATTGCAGAAGTAATCAGTGAACGTGGAGACAAAAACCAACTGAATGATCTCCTTGATCTAATCAATATGATTCAGAAAAGCAGTAAATCACTGCTTACCCTTGCAGATGAAATCCTGACAACAGATTATCAGAAAAGCAGCGCACTCTCCAATGATGAGTTTAACCTATCGGTATTACAGGAAAAACTTGATGTACTTTACCGGCCACAGGCCAGGAACAAAGACATTTATTTTAACGTTAAAATCAGCTCGGCAAACCACCAAATCCCTTTTGCAAAAAACAAACTATTACAAATAGCGGGCAACCTGATTTCTAATGCGATCAAATTCACTCCTGTAGCGGGGATAGTTACTGTGGATCTCGAGCTTAAAATAGAGTTGGCAAGTAAAAACCTTGTTATTGCCGTTTCGGATACCGGACCAGGCCTAAGTGTTGATGCCATACACATGATACTTTATGGTGAAAAAAATTCTTCTTCGGGAAGCAACGGAGAGCAGGGATATGGCTTCGGTCTTTTGATGGTCAAACATCTTATTGATGTGCTAAAAGGTAAACTTGAAATCGATTCTGATGGACAAAAAGGCACACGGTTCATCGTAACTTTGCCTATCACATAAATTGAGACGAAATCAGCGTTTAGACTAATCCCTTAAGGATTCTTGGGAGAATCACTAAAAGGGATCAAAAGCTATAGAAAGCCTGGAACCGTAAGGTTCAGGCGTTTTTCGTTTATAAAAACTTAATTTCACAACTCGAAAAACAAGCATTAAGCTTTCTAGAATGGACTATATTTCTACTGAATCCTTTTCAGCAACAACAAAATATGGTTGCCTCCTGCAAAACATTTACCGGAAGGGTACACATTAAACATTTAGATCAGGTGGCTTTTCTGGATACTTTCTTTTAACAGCACAAACTCGTAACTATCTTGTGGAATGGCCCGTCTGAGCGATTTCAGTTTTTCGGGCACAAACCTAAACCTTATTTTACCATAAAGATCCTGATAAACACCAATCTGCTCCGTAATTTCGCGTACCATACATTCGTATTTTTGATAGGTTTCAATTAAATCTATCCTAAGGTCCCTGATCTGATCGCAACCTTTAGGATCATTACCAATGATCCCTTCCAGTTCTTCCAACTGATTGAGCAGACCGATCATATTTGCTACCGTTGCTTTGCTTATCCCCTTTAAACTCATATTATTTCTCAAAAATCTTTTAATACCTGCAGCAAAATCTGCCACAGGCTTATTTCCAACACCTATTATACAGCCTTGTGTTTAAGCTAAAGCAGGTTTAACCCGTGTCTTATTTCCCATCCTGGCTACAAAAAAGGCAATCGAAGCCGATAATATACAGGCTATTGCGGTTACGATAAAAATATTGTTGCTATTGCCGGTAATATCGATTACATAACCCAGAAACGGTTCGCCAATGGCCGCAAAAAGATAACCGCACATATTCATAATCCCTACACCTGTACCGGTTAACCTGTTCCCCAACATATCCGGACTCAATGGCCAATAACAGGCTTGCGGCCCGTAAACAAAGAATCCCGTTAGCAACATCAACACACTACTGAGCGCGATCTGTTGTGTGGGCACGATAAAAATAAGAAGCGAAAGCACTGCACTTGCCGCCATGCCCACCACTATGGCTTTTAACCTGTTCCCCTTAAACAAAGTATCGGATAAAACCCCAAAACAGAGTGCCCCGATGGCCATACCAACCGGAAGCAGAAATGTTACCCAAATATTGCCCGGGTTATCTTTCCAGTTTTTACCCAGAAAATGTACCGGAACCCAAAATATAAGCCCATAACGGGCCATACTTTCGAAGCCGAATGACAATGAGGTAAGCAGAAACTTTTTATTTCTGAAAGCTTCCCTATAACGATCCAGCCAATCTGATCCCACATCTACAGGTCGCAGGTTTTTGGTACTTTCGCTGTCTTCAGGTTGATCTTTTGCAACAATTAAAAGTATGGTTGCCGTAACCAACAATAACAATACAGGCAGGCGGAACAGCATCCGCCATTCAATACCCTGCTGGAGCAACACTATAGAAATGAGGTAGGTAACTGCCGACGATAATCCCGCAGCCATGGTGTAAAAACCAAAGGCCTTGCCCCGTTCATGCTCATCCCACCAGTTATTGATCAGTTTTGCCCCTGGTGCCCAGGCCATCGACTGAAAGAAACCATTAAGTCCCCACAGGATCATAATCATGGTAGCCGTGTTTGAAAAACTGATGGCAATATTGGTCAGAATAGATAAATAAGCACCCGTTGCAATCATCAGTTTAGGACTTAGTTTATCAGCAAGGTTGCCATTGATTAACTGCCCAACCGCATAACCAATCAACATACAAAAGCTGATCCATCCAATGGTGCTATAAGGAATATTCAACGAAGCAACCATGCCTTTTACGGCCCAACCGAAATTGTGCCTGCCGGTGTAAAAGAATAGGTAACACAACATGGTGACCAATAACATTCTCCACCTTAACCTGCTGGTATTATTGTTGTTCATCACCGGCTTTTTTAGTAACATTTATCCCAACCCGTATCGGTTTATCAGCCACGGCATAATTAAATGCAGATTCGGCATCCCTCAATGAAAATTCTGCTGAAACCAGTTCTTCAAATGGAAATTTCGTGTAATTATTTTCGATAAACTGAACTGCTTTTACAAAATCTTCATAGTTATAGTTGTGCAAACCCTTAATGGTAATGAGGTTCCGTACTACACGCTCGGCATTCACCTGTACCTCGCGGTTTTTAAATACCGCTCCTATCCAAACTGCTGTTCCGCCAACCGTAAGGGCTGCCAATCCGCTTTCCATGGCATCGGGCGATCCACTCATATCAAAAGCTACATCAATACCATCCGGAAGCTGGGGATGATCAGTTAATAAGTGTTGAACATTTGCACCAAAGGATGTAGCCAGTTGTAAACGTGCTTCGTTTACATCCGCAACATGTATTTCCTGTGCACCATCGGCACTACACATAGCGGCGCATACCACGCCCAATAAGCCTACGCCCGAGATCAGTACCTTTTTACCCCGAAGACTTCCTGAAAGCCGTATGGCTCCGGCAACCGTAGCTACTGCACAATTAATGGTCGCTGCAACTTTTAAGGGAATCTCTTTACTGATTTTCAGCACTGTAGTGCCATTTTTTAATATACAATGTGTAGAAAGGCCGCCATGCAACGCATCGGTTTCCGTTACGGTAGCATGGCCATATTTAAATAAGCCATCCGATTTTTGTGGCATGCCCGCCCTTGCCTTAGCAGAATTGGCGTTCGAAGAAAATATGCTCCAGGTTACCCGGTCACCAATCTTAAGCGGATTTCCCAAATAATCCATTTTGCTATGCGCTGTATGAAAACCAACAATTTCACCTACAATTTCATGCCCCAGTACCGTAGGCACAGCCTCATTGCGCAAACCGCAAAAAGTATGCAGGTCGCTACCGCAGATTGTAGTGTAAAGATTTTCAATCAGGATTTCGCCGGGCTGTAATTCAGGGATGGGAGTTTCCATTTCCTCTAGGGCTTTTCCCGCTCCATTGAAAACAATGAGGGTTGCTTTTTTCATATATTCTTTTTCTGTTGAGTCAATTTGATTACTGTGCCTAATATTTTGGTGCGATCCAGATCGTAAAGCAAAAATGGGCTTTTAATGTTTAGCAAATGTAAACAAATGTTAACTTAAATGTTAACTATTGCTAAACATTTGTTTAGCAATACTACATGTAGTATCTTTGACGAAAGAGTTTAAAATTAATTATCTTACTTTAAAAAAAACAGAATGTACCCTGAAATTAAAATGGTCGTATTCGACATGGCTGGTACCACGGTAAACGAGAACAACCTCGTATACAAAACGTTAATGAATGCTATAAATGCTGCTGGTTTCTCATACAATCTCGATCAGGTGCTGGCTGTAGCAGCCGGAAAAGAAAAAAGAGAAGCCATCAGGTCTGTTCTAAAAACATATGAAGGTACTTTCGACGAAACCACCGTTGGCGAGATTTATAATGAATTTATCGGTAAATTAAAACTGGCCTACGAAACGGAAGAAATTTTACCACAGCCTGGTGCAACTGAACTTTTTAGAAAACTCCGCGAAAAGCAAATCATTTCGGTGCTGAATACTGGTTACGACCGCTCTACAGCACAATCTATTCTTGATCGGTTAGGTTGGAAAGCAGGTGTTGACTTTGATACACTGATTACCGCATCAGATGTTAACCAAAACAGACCTGAACCAGATATGATTTTGCTGGCCATGAAACAGCATGGAATTACAGACAGCAAATCGGTAGTAAAAGTTGGCGATTCGAGCATTGACATTGAAGAAGGCCAGAATGCAGGCTGTGGTCTTAGCATTGGTATTACTACTGGTGCACATACCAAACAACAGCTGGAAGAAGCAAAACCAGATGCAGTAATTAATCAATTATTGGAGATCTTCACCATCATCACCGGAGCCACTGCAACTGCATAATCGCGACTTACACATTTATATGAATATGCTGGCGAATAAAGCCAGCATATTTCTTGTTGGGCTCCCATACCCACCTATTCTTTCACTTTTTCTTTGCAGCGCTGACGATTTTTCTTTTCCCGATAACCGGTACAATTTCTTTGTCAGGCAGTAACCCGCTTTCGTCGATGTAATTCAATGCTTTGGGAGACAGACCAACCCAACTGCTTTTTTTACCGTCGATGTGTATAATGCCTAAAACAGGATCGATGTTTAGGGTAGTAAATAAGGCATCCTGATAAGGGCATGTACTCGATATCCATGGATGGCTTTGGTGTACTGCTTCCGGATAACTATTATGTTTATATTTACCACCAACCCAAAAGTACGAGGCCGAATTGATGTGAACATAATTGATGTTTTTGATCTGTAACTGGCAATCGATATGGGTGTGACCATTTATCGCCAATAAAACCTTATCAGCTGCCGAGCTCAGTATTTCCTGTATTTCGTCAGCATTATCAACGGCAAGGGCACCGGCAAGTGGCTGGTGACTTACTACAATAATGGGTTTGTCGATCTCTTTCAATTGTTGTTGTAACCAGTTTTTTTGTTCATCGTTAATATAGGCCGGATAACCTCCCTTGTGTTTTGGCGACCCTTTGTCATTTCCGTCTAATACAATAAAACATATACCATTTACTTCTTTGGTATAAAACCTGGCAGGCATTTTCCAGTAACTGATGCACTCCGCTTTGGTATGTCCCGAATCGGTATCGTGGTTACCGATCACATGTAACGTTTCCTTGTGTGCATCATTAAAAAGATTAATTAGTTCCTTATTTTTTTCATTTGGATAGGCAAAGTCGCCCATTTGCATTATCGCATCGGGATTAACCTTTTTGCAGTGATCTAAAAAAACCTCCAAACGTTCGCGCCCATTGTGTATCACATCCTGATGCAGATCCGTAATCACACCTACCTTGATTGGTTTTGCTTTTGGCGGGAACATGGCAAGCGCTGTGTCCGGAATTTGTAGCACAATACCTGTGGCAAGCATAACACCGATAAACTCTCTTCTATTTAGGTTTTTCATTATTTGCTAATGGTATTTTTGAATAAGCCGATCAATGAACAGTTCGTGATGGTTGATGTCGGCCAGATTTATTTCGAAGCGTGATAAATTACCCGGCAGGGAAGATCCCTGCCAGGTACATGCATGATGAAGCTTAAGGTGCTACTGAAATTAAAATTTTCCAATCCCGGTCTGTTCCGTCAGCCGAATGGAGCCTGTAAGTAAATTCTCCTTTCGAAAAATCGGCAATTATACCCGCAGCTGGTGCGCCGTTAACGGGTTCTATTGATTTTGCAAAATGAGAAAATCGGATACCTATTTTGGTTAAATCCGTTCCTTTGGCAGCGACGATCCTTACGGTAGCCTGGCCTTTATCAACCACATTTGAAGGAGTAGCTATGCTCACATTCTGATAACCGGTTACGGGTTCGTTATAACCCAACTGATTTTTTACTTCTTCATATTTAAACAATACGGCAGCAGTAATATTGGCATTATCGCCCCACTGGGTATCATCGAGTTCTACCCTTGGTTTCATGCAACTGGAAAATACAAGCAGCAGAATCAGTGCCATGCAATTTGATATTTTTATGTGTTTCATTATTTTTCGCTTAAAGGTTAAAAGATTAATTCCATCCCGGGTTTTGGCTGAGTGTTGCATTGTTTGCCTGATAAAGTTTAATCTGCTGCAATGGTATAGCGCTTAAATAATCCCTTGTTGGATTAATATAAAGTCCTCTGCCCCCAGCCCTGAAATCGGCAACTTTAAACAATGGATTTATCCTTCCGTTAGAAAAACTGGCCACGTTGGTATTGGGTACCAGGTTAAATTCATTGAGCACATAACCATCCTTTCTAATCTGGCTATATAAAGTTGGGTCGGAGCCTTTATCCAATGCAACCTGACTGGCAGAACGGTTAAAATAATTAAGAAATTCCTGCAACATTGCACCCTGTGGCTGATAGCCGTTAATTACTTTTTCATACACACCCCATCTCTTGAGGTCGTCCAGGCGGAAACCCTCTAAAGCAAATTCTACGGTTCGCTCTCTTCTTATTTCATTTACGATAGGTGTGGCAGCAAGATCAAAACCAAGATCTTCTCTATAGGTTCCTGCAGCAATTGTGCCCATGTTTAAAGGTACCATGCCCACCCGGTTTCTAATTACATTTACTGTTTTATCGATATCAGCCTGCGTAATTGTGCCTAAAATAGCCTTAGCCTCGGCCAGCGACAGTAAATCTTCTTCATAACGCATCAATACATCATCGGTTTCCCCTTTTGTTGCTTCCTGGGCTAAAACGGCGCCTTTAAAATTCCGGTAGCCTGTAGAAGTAAAACCTATATCAGTATAAGGTGCCTGAGAAGCAATAACCGGATACCTGAAAGGATTTCCATCACCACCACGTCCAGCCAATTGATTCAGCGGACCTCTATCTGGTGTCCATACGGTTTGTCTAAACCTCGGATCTAAATTGGTACTTAACTGATTCAGTGTATTTGGATACACGGCCGGAAACACTTGTGGTGTACCATCGTTGTTTAAATAAATATCAACCAAATGGTCGGTTATAGACGGACCTGAATCCAGAATTTTGAAAAAGAAATTATGGCTTAATGCAAGTAAGGTTGCATCGTATACTTTATAGAGAAATACGCCATCGATATTCGAAGCATTTTTTTGAGCAAATAGCTGATTGTAAGCAGTGGTTTTGTCGCCAGCTGCCGTAAATATTCTGGTACCTTGTCTGTTGATCAGTTGGGAAACTGTGGGCTCAACCATTTCCAAAAATTCGACACCATTTTTCCCAGGCATGGCATAAGGACTTGCTTTTTTACTGTGGTAATATTCCCAGGTACCTTCGTATAAGGCAACCCTTGCTTTTAAGGTTAGGGCTGCTTCTTTATTAATTCTACCCGCAATAGCACCTTGCCCGTCACTTTTCCAGTTCAGTTTTGAAATGGCCAGATCAAGATCGGCAATGATCTGTTTGGCCACATCGTATCTCGAAGCTCTTGGTACAAATAGTTTATCCAGGTCGCTATCGGTTAGTGGTTGTGTAATAATGGGTACCCCGCCAAAATTCTTTAACAATGCAAAATAGTCCCACGCCCTAAAGAAATAACCTTCACCGATATAATGAGTGGCAGCATCTGTTTTTTCAGCATTGAGGCCCGCATAATAAAGAAAATAATTATCTGACCTGATATTGGTATAACCTCCTGACCAGCTGCTATTGGTATCACCGGCAACGGAAGCCACATCCCATCTGTACAAACTACTGGTTGCTGTTGTTTGTACAATCATCATGTCGGTATTGGCATCCAGCGCCAAATTACTATTACCCCCAGAGGTAGTAGCTGTGCCCCCCAAAGTATTGTACTGGGGAGCCAAACGGCCATAAAATCCATTTACAAAGATTTGCAGATCGGATGCTGTTTTGAAAAAATTGGCTGAATTAACTGAGTCTAACGGACTCTTATCCAAAAAGTTTTTCTTACAGGCAATAAGATTCATCGCCACAAAAAGTGCGAATATTATCCTGCCTGGTTTATTGTAAGCTTTCATATCGTTTATATATAAAATGATAGGTTATAAGTTTAAATTCAATCCAATAGAATAATAGCGCAATGGAGGATATCCGTTTGCATTATTGCTTAATAACTCAGGATCATATTTTACAACTGATTTTGAATAAATAAAGCCTAAATTCTCCCCGCTGAGGTAAATATTGGCCTTTTTAATTTTAACCTTACGCAACCAGTTCTGAGGTAAATCGTATCCTACCGTAATGTTCCTGATCCGCAGGTTTGCAAGGTTTAAAGAATATTTATTGGTTGCCAATCCACTGCCTGTATTAAATGCAGGGAAAAAGGCATTGGTATTGTCTGGACTCCAGTAACCCAAACTTGTACTTTCTTTGTATGCAGAAGTATAAAAATAGGCAAGATCGCTACCCGCATGTGTACCCCATACCAAATCGGTTGTATTGTATACTTTCCATTGCATTACTCCATCCAATACCGCAGAAAAGGAAATGTTGTTCCATGAGATGGTAGGGATAATGGAATAACTCTTACGTGGATAATTAAAACCGTCTTTAATCACATCTCCACGGCTATACCAGAAACCACCATTGCCCGAATTGATATAACCATCTCCATTCACATCGTTGTATAAAATGTAACCCGGATAATTATAAGTACCGTTTAATGTTCCTGTCCTCAGATCGGCGGTATTTTGGGCAATCCCTCTTGCATCATAGACAAAATTCTGACCAAATTGCTCACCCGGTGTCCAAACGCCACTTGTTACGCCTGTTTTATTTTGAGCATACTTGGTCACATAACCAATGTAATCGCTCATATTAAACTTTAATGAATAGTTCAATGGTTTGTTCGCTACTTTAAACTGATCGGTCCAGCCAACCGAAAGCTCCCATCCGCGGGTTTCAGAAACAGAATTATTCAGGTTTGGTGCCGAGGTACCCAATACCTGAGGAAGCGGGTTTGGCGGCCCGATCTGATCAATTACCGTACGCTGGTACCATTCGTAGGTTACATTTAACCTTCTGTTCAATGCTGAAACATCCAAACCGAAGTTTAATACCGTCGGTTTTGCCCAGGTAAGTGTCGAACTTACAAGCCCCGGTGCTGTTGCCACATTCGAATAGGTACCACCCAGCAATGTATTTTTGTTAACCGAAAAACCAAGTGTTGGTAAATAGGTATAATAATTATCTGCGCCTACTGAAGTAAGATCTCCTGAGGTTGACCAGGAAACCCGAGGTTTAAAATCAGAGATAAAATCCTTTAGCGGCCAGAAGTTTTCTTTTGCGGCGTTCCAGGCACCTGATACTGAAGGGAAGAAACTCCATCGCGACTCAGGCGAGAAGCGTGAACTCGCGTCTCTCCTACCGGCAAACTTGATCATGTACCTTTCCAGATAATCGTAAGTAATTACGCCATAAAAACCCAGCGTGCTCCAGGAATACATGCTATCATTGGCCTGCTGGTTATTTGCCGCCCCATTTAAAGCCTCAATTACCTCGGGGGCAAACAGATCGGTACGGCTGCCCGTTAAAGATTTATAATCATTTTGTTCGGATTGAAAACCAAACTGCGCAAACAGGTTATGTTTCCCGTTAAACGAGCGGTTATATTGGGCACTGATTTTTGCCACCCCAAATTCCTGTGTTCCGGTTGTTTTTGAAATACTGCTCACATTGGCCGAGCGGTTATTCTGGATTTTGGTACCATCAGGAAGCTCGGTATAAGCAATTTTGGTTACCGTGGTGTTATCGGTATAACTTTGTCTTCTGGAGTAATCGGCATTTATTTCAAAATATTTAAAAGGCCTTAAAGTTGCGCCACCACTCAATACCATTTCATTCCGGCCATTGGTAATCAGTCCGCCTTCTCCTAATATGCCCGCAGCCCCTAATATCCAGGAATAAGCATTGCCTGAGGGAACCCTTAAAGGCGTAGCAAAGTATTGCATCATGTTGGCGAAGATGCCAGGATAATTGGCTACCGTACCTCCTGCACCCGAAAAGTTTGGCCCCTGATTTCCAAATCTTACATAGTTAACATCAGTTCTGAGATCTAGCCAATCTGAAGCTTTATAATTTAATTTGGTTTGAAAATTATACCGTTTATTATAGTTTAAATCACCCTTCAACAAACCTTTGGTATTGTTATAGCCAAAACTCGAAAAATAACGTAATTTATCGGTACCTCCGCTAAAATTAAGATTGTGCTGCTGGCTGATATCGTTTCTATTAAAGTACGAATCGTACAGGTTGGTCGTCGCAAACGACTGTTCACGCGTCCAGCCTTTATAAGCTGCATTACCACTTGGAAACTGCCCGTTTTCGATATAGGCTTGCGCCTTATCGCCAAACTGGGTCCTTAATGCGTCAAACGACGGGTCGTTCCAGTCTTTTCTCAGCCAGGCTTCCATTCTGGCTATGGTAACTGCATCAACACCATCGGTACCTGTTCCGTTTGGTTGTCCGTTTTTTTGAGCAATATTGATATAACGTGCCCATTCTGGCGAATTGGGCTGTGTTGGAGCCAATACCATTTCACCTATTTTGGTATTCATCGAATACGTTATTGATGCTTTACCTTCTTTACCGCTTTTGGTGGTAATCAATAATACGCCATAAGGTGCCCTCGAACCATAAATGGCTGTGGCTGCCCCATCTTTTAGCAATGAAATACTTTCCACATCATTTGGGTTTACATCCTGAAGCGGCCGTTCTATACCATCAACAAGGATAAGGGGCGCAGCACTCGCATTAATAGAGGTAAAACCACGGATATTGATTGAAGCGTTAGACTCGGGTGCACCACTGCTCATCCGGATGTTTAATCCTGGCGCAAGCCCGATCAATCCATCTGTGATATTCCTAATTGGCCTGTTGGCTAGCTTTTCACCGTTAATAGTTTCAACGGCATCGGTTAAACTGCTTTTTTTCACTTTACCGTAAGCAGTAACAACCACATCGTTCAGGTTTTCCTGCGAAACAGCAAGTACAACCTTACCATTCTTAACATCCTTTGCCAATACTTCTTTACTCTGGTAACCAATAAATGAGATCACCAGACTGGCCATATTGTCTTTTACATTAATGGTAAACTCTCCGTTCCCATTGGTCTGGATTACATTGCTAGTCCCTTTTTCGGTTACACTTGCACCTGGAATGGGCATGCCCTGCTCATCAACCACTTTACCGCTTATCTTTTCGGCATTGAACTGAAATGGATTAAAAAAATTAAATTTTATCTCTTTCCCTTTAATCATCACGGTTTTGTCCGTAATCTGATATTCTAAGGCCTGGTCTTTAAAACAGATTTTCAATACTTCCTCAAGCGTGGCATCCTTCACATTAATGGTAACCGGTTTAGCTAATTTCAATGCCCTCTTGTTGTAAAAAAAATCATAATTGCCTTGATTGCGGATTTCGTTAATAATCTGCGATAAAGGCGAATTAACCTTATCTAGCGTTATCTTTTGTGCAAACGAGGTCGCACTAACCTGCATTATGGTCATAATTAAGAAAAATGTCGTAATCTTCATCACCAGCAGAAATTTGTAAAAGGCACGGCGGTGCTCACCATACCGATTATGTAAGTTTAAATTCATAAATTTGAGTGTTGGGTTTAGGTTTAATTCTTCGTTAAATTTATTCCGACCTGTCGGAAGGGTAAACTCAACATCCGGTCAGAGGTGCTCGAACACCTTTGACCATTTTTGAGTTTACCGTAGTTATTACGGCTATTTGGTCACGATGATCCTCCTTCCTTCGATTTTAAAGTTTACATCACCATCAAACGCTATGATTTTCAATAAGGAAGATATATTTTTCGAACGCGAAACTTTGCCCGCGTAAACAATGTTTGGATCTGGCTTAAACTGATAAACCACTTCAACATCGTACCATCTGGCTACCTTGGTCATAATGGCTTCAAGGTTCTCATCAAATTTAAAATAGCCGTTTTTCCATGCCACCACATCCTCAACATCCACATGATCAGTTACTGTAATTTTCCCTGAACCTACCTGTGCCTGCTCGCCGGGAATCAATAGTTTTGTCGTGCTGCCATCCGAAACCTTTACTGACCCTTCTAACAATGTAGTTTTGATCTGTTCCTGGTCGGTATAACCCATAATATTGAAATGTGTACCCAACACTTCAACAGTTTGTTTACCACAGTGCACTTTAAATGGCATTTTGGCATTGTGTGCTACTTCAAAATAAGCCTCACCAGTTATTTCTACATTTCTTTCGTTGCCTGTAAAATGTATTGGGTAAGTAATGCGCGATAATGCATTTAGCCATACTTTCGAATGATCGGGAAGCACAACCTGCCACTGCCCGCCCACTGGCACTTCGATGGTATTAAATTCGGGTTTGGTACCTGTATTTTGTGTGTTTGCAATGGTCTCGTAAATCAACTGCCCTTTGGCTGTTTTAGAAACCTTAATACCATTCTGACAGGCAATTTCGCCATTGTTTAAATCTTCCAGGCTGATTTTTTTGCCGTTAGCCAGTATTAAAATCGCTTTATTATTTCCCGGAGCAATGTCCTTAAGCTTAACCTGCTCAGTTTTCTTTAATTTTTGATCATTCAAACTCAAGTAAAGTGTTGTACCAATGGCCAATAATACGGCCGCTGCAAGCGCAAATGCTTTTAATCTTTTAAAGGGATAAAGTTTAGTAACTGGAACAGCTTCCTGTTCTATACGTTCATTAATCTGAAGCAACATTTTCTGTTGGGCCTCCTGCCTTTCATCTGTCGACAGGCGATCGGTATAGCCTTCATTCGACGCCTGATTTTCATACCAAAGTTCAATTTCCCTGATCTCGGCCGCTGTGGCCTGTCCGTTATGAAACCTGGTCATTAGCTCAAGCAGATGTTTATCGAACGCATTTTCATTCTTGCTCATATAAGGTATTCGAAGCAAAAGCGAAAAGGTTCTATTGTAATCTGAAATTACTTTCAAATAAAACACAACATACTGATTGACAGAAATATAATTTTATCAATAAAATTATATTGACAAAAAAAGCAGGCAGGCGATAGTCAGAAAAGTTTTGCTTCCTTTAAACTCTTCCCTCAGGAAAAGCATGGCTTTATGGAGGTGTTTTTTTACCGTACTGACCGAAATTGCTGCCCGTGCGGCAATTTCCTGATGGGATAATTCTTCGAACCGGAACATGATAAATACTTCGCGGCATTTTTCGGGCAGTTTTCTACAAGCCGAGATGATACTCCTTTTGAATTCTTTAATTTCAAGCTGATCATCAGGTGTGGCAGGCGATAGATTGGTTTCTGCTATCAGGTTATCAATATGCCTGTAATGCAATTGCTGTAAACGGTAGGCATCAATTACTTTAAACCTGAGTGCGGTTTTGAGATAGGCCTCCAGGGTAGATTTTGGATCAATTTCACTTCGGCGGGAATAAAGATTTACAAACAATTCCTGAACAACCTCTTCGGCATCTTCTCTCGAACGCAAACGCTGATAAGCGGCATTGATCAAGATTTCCCAATAGCGGCTGTAAATTTCGGCAAATGCATTTTTACAACCCATCCGCAAGTGGACAATCAAATCATGATCAGAAAGTTTATCGTGATTTTTCATTAGGGATTAAAATCTATCGATCAGGAATTGAGGATTATTATAATTTATTTTGTTTAGCAAAACTAAACTATGTTTATTAAAATCAAAATAATTCTTTGTTAAATTTTAGTTATCATCCAACATAAATTTCCGTCTGACCCGTCAATAAAAAAACAATAATCAGCAGAGTAAACATTGCAATTTTTAGCAGGTATTTTATGGCCATCCGTTTTTTCAATCGAGCGGTATGACCATGCTTTGAAGCCAACCAACTGTTGGAAGAAAAATTAAATATGGCCCACTAGCTAGATCTCATTCCGGCAATAAAATAAATGTTGTTCCCTAAATATTATTTTACCCCATTCAGCCAAGCATTATTGCAAATGCCCATAAACTATAACAGAACAAAGATTGGGTAGGCACTATCGATCTTACGCCCCGAATAGTAGGCGACAGTTACCAGATTTGTTGGGAATTACTGTGTAAATATGTACCATTAATTAATTAATTTATTAATTAAAGGGCCGTCTTCATCCGATATCTTTTTTAGCAATAAAGATATCATTGAGACGGCCCCAAATACTTTCACCAAAAGATTAATATAATCCCAGTTCGGCAATAGCGGCATTTTGCGTACCATCCCACGAGGTATTGGCCACAATTTTAAAGTATTTAAAGGTTAGCGCCGATCCAAATGCGAAATATTGTTTACCATCAGTTTTAACGGTCGAAAAGTTGCCCCTTGAGGTATAGCTGATGCCATCCGTACTGGTGAGGATTTCAAAATCTTTGATTGCCCGGTTTGATCCCGAACGGTGCTGTAGGGCAATACCATTGGCAGTCTTATTGCTTCCAAGATTTACGCTGATAAAATGAGGATAGCTTCCTGTTGGCGATGATGACCATCTGCTATGCCAAAAGGTAGTCGGGTTATCGTCAAGGATATTCGTTGCATAGCCATTCTCTCCCGTTTCCTGTGTACTGAAACCATCGATTGTCCAACCAGTCTTGCTAAGTTCGGGGCGATAACCGAAATTGATTACAGGAATACCACCCTGGAAAGTGTAGTAGTAGATATGCTGGGTAATGGTTCCATTGGTATGGATAAACTTCACTTTAAGTTCATAAGGTATACCATTAGATTTTTCCCATAGCTCGGAAACAGGCATTACCACATTAAAACTATCCGTTCCTATTTTAGGGCTTACCCAGGTTACGGCATTATAGTCTTTATTGGTTCCCGTACCTTCGTTGTTTACGTTTGGATCGTTGTAATATAACACTTTAGCTACAGTTCCGGTTGAGGTAAATTTTCCTGAGCAGAGAATGGCATTCTGGCTTGCCGAGTAACTGGCATAAATCCGTGGAATAGTTGTGGTAACACTACCATAGTAAGTTATGTTGTCGTTGTTAAAGACTTCGTTATTATTAAATATCGCAGCATCAGCTGCAGCAATAAACGTTGGCGTTTTACCCAGGGTATAGTTACCGCCTCCCATCAAGGCTGTACCCAGGCTTGTTTTTTGAGATACAGATTCTTTATCGTGGGCGGCATTAAAGGCGTGCCCCATTTCGTGGGCCAAACCACCAAGCCATTTTGTAAACGGATCAGTAGCAATATTGGCAATATTCAGCCCCGAATAATCCATGGCAAAACAATATTTGCCTGTGCCATAAAATGGATTACTGTTATCAGGGTCGGTACCACCACTAAAAGTAGGCATCATAATCAATACATGCTGACTCTGCTTTAAACCAGGATTGGCCGCATAAAAATTATTGACTTCAGTAACACCCAGACCACCATCAAAATTTGTTTTCGACTGTGTACTTCTGATTACACTAATCTGGACCAGTTGCGTTGCCGGATCCTTTATCAGTCCAAAGGTTTTTGAGCCATAACCATTTCGGTTCATTTCCTGCGAATAGAAATTCTGTACCCAGGTAAGTACACCATCAATTCTCGATCTGAAATTGTAAAGTGTATCCATATCATTCGGAATCAGATAGGCAACAGTCAGATTACGTGTATGAGAAATTACAGGGTTTGTCACCGTCATTTGCTCACCCGGTTTATTCAGGCTAACATTTTCGTCAACAGGAATTTCTGCTTTTTTACAGGAAGACACAAATAAGACCGCCGACGAGGCGAAGATCATAAGGAGTTGTTTTGTTTTCATTTTTATTTGAGGTTTTTAGGTTGTAGGCTCAAAATGCTTAACTCAGCCACATGCAGTGCTCCTCTTTGTCTGGTACTCCTATTTTACAAAAAATTCCGCAGTAACAGGACAATGGTTCACATGCAACAAACTTTACAGATCAGTTCTTATACTAATATTGATTTTTAAAAATCTACAAGAGAAGTGTTTACACTAATTTAAAGCATATTGACGATGGAGGGAGCTAAATAACCATACAAATTAAATTCAAAAAAATGTACAGATAACAAACTGAAAACAAACATCTTACATTAGTAAAGAAAGTCAGGTGGACAGAAAATATATTCTCCACACGGTCATTCCGTTATATGATACCCGTTTCTTTGTCACAGAAGGTACAATTAACCTCATTAATGGAAAGACAGGAGATTGGAGACTAAAATCCGTATTGTATTAAAATCAGATCAGGTGGCCAGAAAACAGTTTATATATTACCCCTTTAGGCTCAGCTATAGTGTATGCATGACAAGGTGATACCATACACATTTAGTGTTAAATTTAAAAGCAAGAACAAAACGGTTAATGAAAGAAAGCATTCTGCGGCACAGGTTGTTTGGCAAATGACGCTTCAGACCATTCTAAGTTAACTGTTCCTGTTGGCTGTGCTGTTTTTTGATAAAAAAGTTTGATGGGGTGCAGGCCTGCTTTTAACTTCATCGTGCTTTGTTTTCCACTTTTTGGAGTATATCCAAAATCAGCATCAATCAATACTGCCTCATGGATCCTCAGAAATGCTTTAGCTCCCGCAGTCAGGTAAAACGTATATTCTCCATCAGCCGGTATTTTGATAAAACCCTCGAGCGCAACCATGTTGCAGGCAACTTTTCCGATAACAGGATTTAAACCTGTGCTTGTACCATTAGAAATTACCCTTAAGCCCTGAGGGTTCGGTAGCCATTCGGTAGCTGACTGATAGGTATTCCATAATAATCCCTTAACTGCAGCGATGTGCCCTACAGCCGGCACGGCTATGGAATCGTAGGGCCTTGGCGCCTCTGCATCTATGCGGCGTACATCAAGCACCATATCTTTCATTTTACGCTGGAGGGCAGCCATATTTGGATTTCCTGCTAAATTGTTCTGCTGGCGAGGATCTTTTAGCACATCAAAAAACTCAAAATTATCATCATGAGATTTGATATCGTACCTCAGTCCAACAATATTGCCCATTCGTATCATCTGCATCTGATTTCTGATCCTACCGCGATTTATAGCCGAAAAATCAGTGTAAGCAGGTGTTTTGCCACCCTCGTAATATTCTGAGTAGATCATACTGGTACGCTGCTTGCCTTTTCCGGTTAGGGATGGCAATAAGGAAACCCCGTCTGATACCGCCGGAGCAGGCAAACCGGCCGCGTCCAGAAAGGTTGGCATCCAATCATAAGAAATACTCGGTGAATTTACAGTGCTGTGTGCAGGGATATGCCCTGTCCATTTGGCAATCACCGGCATGCGCATCCCCCCTTCCAATACATCTCTTTTTATCCCGTCAAAGGGCCCAAAGCTGCTGAAAAAATTAGCTTCATACTTTACCTGGGGTTTTGGAAGGTACGACTCAATAGACGGGCCATTATCGGAGCTAAAAATAACCAGGGTATTTGAATCAATTTTTAGGTCTTTCAATAACTGCAAAATATCCCCAACCTCATCGTCGATCCGCCTTGTAGAAGTGGCGAATCTTTTATAGGTATCAGGCCATGGTTTTTCAGCCGTTGCAACATTATGGTCATCATCATAGGTAGCATTGTTATAATCGGGATGCGTAAAGCTATCGGGTATTCCACTGGCTGTATTGATCATTTTCCCTGGTTTTCCCAGCCATTGCAAGCCACCTTTTAGTCCGCCACCGGCAGGATATGCCGATGTAGGGAGTTCCAAAACCGCATGCGGCGTATCATAGGCCAAAAACATAAAGAAAGGCTGATCCGTATCTTTGCCTTTTTGATGGTCAACAATCCACTTTTTGGCCCTGGCGGTCCATAAATCACCAGTATAACAATTATTGAGGTCCTTACTTACTTCTGTCCGATTTTCCCAAACCTCTTTCTTGCCCCTGTACAAACCTTCTTTTGGGTAATGTTCATGTCCGTCAGAATGGCGCATATAACCATAGTAATAATCGAAGCCTCTGTTAAGTGGATGGGCAGACCATTCTTTATTTCCCTGAAGCCCCCACTTGCCAATGGCTACAGTGGCATAACCCGCCTTTTGCATTACATTGCCCAACGTATAGTTATCGCTTAGTGCCTTATCAAACTGATTATCCCTTACATTGGCATGTCCCTGGCTCTGCCCCAGCAGAATGGATGCCCTGGAAGGCGCACAAACCGGGGCCGCACAATAATGCTGTGGAAGTGTAGCCCCCGAAGCAGCCATTTCATCCAGATTTGGTGTCAGGGTAAAGGGTTTGCCCCTATCCCCGGCTGCGGCTCTTTTATTTTGGAAAAACACCCCAACATCGCCATAACCAAGATCATCGGTGAGTATAAAAATAATATTGGGTGCTTTTTTCTTTTTTTCCTGGGCAAAGCCGTTGCCCGCTATAAACGGGAGGATGAGTATCAGTGCGTAAACAACAGGTTTCATTGGGTAGAATTGTGGTTGATTTTTCAGTAATTATATAAATTTAATTTTCCCCTCCAACTGTTCCCTGAACCGGCTTATTGGTTGCGGTGATCTTCGTGGGCAGTGGTGCTTTTGTTTTTTCCATCCAGTTCAACAGATCGGCCAGAAGTTCATCCCGCTTTGCACGGTTTGTACTGGCCAGATTCAGGTGTTCACCCTCGTCGGTTTTCATATTGTATAATTCTACAGCATTATTTTTGTTGATATTAGCCTTCCCTCCATCAAGCATCCATTCTTCGAGGTAAAGTTGGAGCTTAAAATCTCCTTTTCTGATGACGGCAACAGGCCTGGTACGGAACACCTTATCGCGGCCCCTGATCACAGGATTATCGAGATAACCGGGAAAATACCAATATATCGATTTTCTAATGGTTTCTGTTTTCTCACCCAGGAAAAGCGGCATCAAATCTTCTCCATCGCCCTTAAATTTATGATCGCCGGCCAGGGACATAAAAGTGGGGTAAAAATCGAGGTTAATAATCGGAGTGGAATTAACAGCTCCCGGTTCGATATGGCCTGGCCAATAGGCAATGAAGGGTTCTCTGATTCCTCCTTCGTAATAAGACCCTTTGTTTCCACGTAACGGCTCCTGAGAAGATTGTTGAGTGGCCCCATTATCGCTGGTAAAAATGACCATTGTATTTTTATCCAGTCCCGACTTTTTTAAAAAATCCAGTACCAGGCCTACGCTTGCGTCGAAATCGTATGTGCAGGCCGCATAAACGGCCATTTTATCGATCAATCCTTTCTTCTTGAATTTTGCTATGGTTTCAGCCCTTGCTTCCAGCTTAGAGTGGATGGCATTATGTGCCAGATAGGCGAAAAAGGGCTTATCTTTTGTGTTTTGCATGAATTTAATGGCTGCATCCGTGAGATAGAAAACTCCTTTTGGATCAACAGCCTCATTGCTTCCCTTAAGGGATTGCTCTTTTGAACCTTCTGTGTAAAGGTCGAATCCCTGCGCCTGGGGTTGGGTAGCTTTACCCTCAGCCAGGTGCCATTTTCCAAAAATAGCAGTAGCATAACCCTGGCCTTTCAGTCCTTCGGCAATGGTATTAAAAGATGGATTGAGGGAAACATTATTGCGTACCGGAACAAGTTTCATCAGATCCACCGGACCACGGGTAGTACTTCCCACTGCATAAACACCGGTTCGTGGCGAATATTGACCGCTAATTAAGGCTGCCCGGCTAGGCGCGCAGTTGCCCGCTCCTGCATAGGCGTTGTTAAATACCATTCCCTTTTTTGAAAGCGCATCAATATTCGGTGTTTCCATGGTCTTGCTCCCGGTAAAACCACAATCCATGTAACCAAGATCATCGGCAAAAATCAGCAATATATTGGGTTTTGCAGGTTTAAGGTGTTGAGTTTGAGCATGGGCGTTTAGATAAGATGAGAGGGCAAAAACGAATAGTAAACACTTAAAAAAATATCTCATACATATTGGCTAAGGTGAAAATGTGATGCCCCGTAATTGCTAAATAAGGCTAAAGGTATTGATCCGGACAGCAACGAAATTAGCAAACAAATTTAACAAATACTAAACAAGATAACAATCAACATTTAACTGATTTAAACAAGATATTGACCTGGCATAGACCTAATAAAGGATAGAATCATGCTGGCTTGCAAAGTGATGAGTGTTCCTTATACGCCAGTCATTTAAATTTGCGACAAAATTATAGGGAATGTCTGCCATTGAAGCAAACCGTTCACCAGGGATTTTATCTGCTACTGCATAAGTTAAATACAGTCAAAAAAATTGCACCGTGCCAAATTTTATTTAACTTAATCACTCTAATCCATGTTGATAGTCCTACAACGAAACCAGTTCAAATAATGAAACATATAAGTTCAGTCTTCCTTTTTTTAATCTGTGCAAATGTTACTCAGGCCCAGAATAATGCCGCTCCTGAAAACAATATAGTCATCACGTACAATGACCAGAAAACCGAGGTTTATACCAACAACAAGGCAGAATTACAGGTAAATGTGTCTCCAAAGGATGTACTAAAATTTAAAGCGGCCGGATCGGTTCGTTACAGTAACTTCGGTGCAAAAGGTGATGGAAAAACCGATGATATAGATGCCATTGCCGCAACTCATGCATTTGCCAACCAGCATGGGCTTTTGGTTCAAGCCGATGCGGGAGCAACTTATTATATTGGAGGGGAGAAGCGTACAGCGGTTATTCAAACGGATACTGACTTTGGCACAGCCTCCTTCATCATTGATGATACGGAAGTAAAAAACCGCAATGCAGCTGTTTTCATAGTCAGCTCAGCACTGAAACCG
The DNA here is from genome assembly GCF_056490705.1 of Pedobacter humicola. Taxonomy (NCBI): domain Bacteria; kingdom Pseudomonadati; phylum Bacteroidota; class Sphingobacteriia; order Sphingobacteriales; family Sphingobacteriaceae; genus Pedobacter; species Pedobacter humicola. The sequence goes on from NZ_JBWJIG010000002.1 coordinate 371,914, forward strand.
TTTAAACTGAAAACGATAAGCTCCCTAAAGAAAGACCAAAGGAAAATCAAAGTTGCTTTACCAGGTCCGTGTTTAATCACCGCAACAAATGCTAATGTGAAACAATACATCCGGTTAGGCCTAAACCAAAACAACGGTTCTTCTCAGACCGATATCTTCCTCGTCGACAAAAACGGTCAGGTGGATATGGACGCCCCGATTATCTGGGACTTCGACCAGATTACGGATATTACCGCTTTGCCTATTGATGAAAAGGTTTTAAAAATCCTTGGTGGCCATTTCACCACTATTGCCAATCAAGAGCAATCAAAGTATAACTATTATAGCCGCAACATCGCCATCAGAAGATCGCATGTGATGGTTGAAGGCTTAAAACACGACATCAAAGGCGAAGGAGAGCATGGTGCACCTTATGGAGGCTTTATCAACATTGGCGATTGTGCCTATGTAACAGTAAAAAGCACCGTCCTAACAGGCCACTTAGCTTACAACACTATTGGGGCAGCCGGTAAGCCTGTTACCATGGGTACCTACGACCTTTCTGTGAACCGTGCACTGAATATATCTTTTCTGAATTGCAGTCAAACCAACGACATTGACGACAACAAGTACTGGGGTATTTTGGGTTCAAACTTTTGCAAAAACCTTCTTTATGATGGCTGTACACTCTCCAGGTTTGATGCCCACCAAGGGGTTGCCAATGCCACCATCCGAAACTCAACCCTCGGCCATATGGGGATCAATGCAATTGGTTTTGGGAAATTGACTATTGAAAATTCTACCGTCCGTTCAAGAAGCTTTGTTAACCTGCGCCCCGATTACGGCAGCACCTGGCAAGGGGAATTAATCATCCGAAACTGTGTATTTGTTCCTGCAGCTGGCAAGCCTGTTAGTGCTTCTATCATCACCGGGTCCAATTCAGGTCAGCACGATTTTGGTTATATCTGTTATATGCCCCATCGGATTACCATTGAAAATTTTCAAATCAACGACGCCAAACACCCCGATAATTACCACGGCCCAACTATCTTTGCCAATTTTAATCCGGAAATGACAGATAGTACCTATAAGGAAAAGTTTCCATATGTTAAAACTAATGAGGTTATTTTAAAGAATATCACCACGGCCAGTAAAAAAACACTTAGAACCAGCGATAATACGTTTCTATTCAAGGATGTGCGGGTTAAGAATGATGACTAACTGAGATCAATCAGGTCGCGGGGGAGATCGAAAAATAATGTAAACAACACCAGGTGAACTGAAATGACCACCTGGTGTTCAATCATTTATCTTGATTGGTTAGCAAACCATTAAGGTTTAAGCACCACTTTTACGCAGTCTTCCTGTTTTTCATCAAAGATTTTATAGGCATGGGCCGCATCAGCCAATGGTAGTGTGTGGGTAATAATATCATCCAGAACTACCCTTCCTTCATCTACCAGGGAAATCAGTTTATCGATATAATTCAGAACAGGTGCCTGCCCTTGTTTAATGGTAATTCCCTTATCGAAAATCCGGTAAAGCGGAAAATTATCATATGGTGAGCCATACACGCCCATAATGGAAACGGTTCCCATCCTTCTTACTGATTCGAAGCACATTTCGAGTACTTTCATCGAACCCTTTTCAAGGTGTATCGTCGCTTTCAGTTTATCCATCAGGCTGCGTTCAGGCTCAAAACCTACAGCATCTACACATACGTCAGCGCCGCGGCCACCGGTCATTTCCCTGATGGCTTCAACTACATCCACCTTGTGGGGGTTTAGGGTTTCTACGTTATTGGCAACACGTGCTTTCTCCAAACGGTAATCTAAAGGATCGATGGCAATAACCCTTGCTGCCCCGTTAATCCATGCCGCTTTTTGCGCCATCAGGCCAACCGGGCCCGAACCAAAGATGGCTACGGTTTCTCCGCCCTTTAACTGTGCCCAGTCAATCGCCGACCATCCCGTTGGGAAGATATCAGTAAGGAAAAGCGCCTGTTCATCGCTTAAATGTTCGGGCACCACCCTGGGGCTTACATCTGCATAGGGCACTCGCACGTACTGTGCCTGCCCACCGGAGTAACCGCCATACAAATCGGTATAACCGAAAAGTGCACCGCCTTTCTGATCGGCCACATTACCTGCCGGACCATAATTTTTGTAATTGGATTCTTCGCAGGCAGGCGATGCCTCATGGGTACAGAAAAAACATTTCCCGCAGGATATCGGGAAAGGAACCACTACACGGTCGCCAACTTTAAGGTTGGTAATGGCCGATCCAACCTCTTCTACGATACCCATAAACTCATGGCCCATCACCATCGGATCTTTTTGTGGCACTGCTCCGCTCAGGATATGCAGATCACTGCCACAAATGGCTGTTGAAGTGACTTTAAGGATAATGTCTCTGGGATCTAAGATTTCCGGATCCGGAACGGTGTCGAACCGGATATCACCGGGCTTGTGAAATACTGCTGCTTTCATAGGGCTTATTTTTTTGGGCCGTAACCCAGGTTGATTGTTGTTTTATATCTAATGAAGACCTGCTAAGCCTAATTATCGGCGTCACTTCCTTCAGGGGTATCGCTTTTTTCCGGATCCACCGCCTCTGGCTGTGGCTTTCCAAAATCCCCGTTTTCATCATAGGCTTTATCGGCGTCGCTGCCTTTAATTTCTTCATTGGGAATACTTCCTGTTTTGCCTTTTTCTTCTTCCTTGTTGCTTTCCATATTTTATACAATCCTTATTTAGGACACATTGTTTTGTCTATTTTCACAACAATTAGGCATCTTCTTAATGATCCAAACTTCTTTTTAACATAACTGTTGTTAATGTTATAATCGATTCTGTAATCATGAACAGTACAAAAATCAGGGAAGCCGAACGGTTTGAAATGGGCAGACAGGCAGAGCGCGACGGGCAGCTTAAGGAGGCTGTTAAACAATATGTTCTGCTACTCAAAAAGAAGCCCGCACATGTAGCAGCCAATAGCAGGCTGATGATGGTTTACCGGAAACTGCATGAATATTCGAAAGAAGCTGCCCTGATTAAAAACGCGGTTAGTGCCCTTGAGCAGGAAACCGAAACCCAACAGCAGCGCTATGTGGATGAACATCCGGATAAAGCAAGGGATACCAAAGCGCTGGCCATGAGCCTTGGCCTGCTTGGTACAAAAGGTCTTCCTATTGCGGAGAATGAAACCGTTTTAAAATGGCAAAAAAGACTCACGATTGTGAAGAAAAAGCTTGAACGGCTAGAACTTAAATGAGATCGCCCACAAAACCTTTAAGGGTTTGCAGGTTAGCATAAGCCTCACCCATAGTATTGTTAAAATAAACAAAAACTTCCTTTCCCTCCAGTAACCATTCTGCAATATAACCCGCATATTCTGCAAGTACATCATCCGGATAACTTCCCCTGTAATTGCCATTAGGCCCATGAAACCGCAGATAACGGAAACTGGTATCCAGATCATCAAGTGGACTTGCGGCTGCACCTTTGTCGTGTGTAACCATACCCAAGCCATATTTTTCCAAAAGTTCCATTACTCCATCAACATATAATGATGAATGCCGAAACTCAAGTGCGATCTTCCAGTCCTTTTCGGGATCGTGTTCACGCAAGACGGCCATTAAACGGGAAAGCTGCGGAAGATTGGCAATCCTGATGCTGGGTGGAAACTGGACCAAAAGGCAGCCTTTCTTATCGCCTGCATGGGCAATTACCTCCATAAACCTGGCGATATCTGCAGGATCAAAACCCAACTGTGGCGCATGGGTAATCCCTTTAAAGAGTTTAAAGCTAAAAAGAAAATCCGCAGGAACTTCCCCGGCCCACTTTTTTACGGTTGAGGCCAATGGAATCTTATAAAAGGAACTATTGATTTCGATACTGTTCATGAGCGAGCCATAATAACAGAGCCTGGAGCGATCCTTAAATGCTTCGGGATAATGCAGCTTGTTGGGTACAGGCAAAAGCAGTCCACTGGTACCGGAATAATAACCTTTTACGTCTTTTTTCATTGTTTTTATTTAAGCAACACCGGTAGCTGTTGAATTGTTGTGGGGAAACAGATTGTGATTATTGTCTGTCTGAATTTAATCTCCCATAAAACCAAAAAAATGGATGCCATCAATACATGCAACAGGTAAAAATACGGGGGGCTGCGAAATCTACGTATTGGGGAACTTTCCGAAGGAAATGGTCCATGTTGCTGGTACAGGTTTTGTTTTGATTGGGTATACGCTAAAACGATAATTATGACACAGAAAGAATTCAGTGAAACCATCAGTTTGCACGCGTCGTCTCTAAGATCGCATGCACTCAATTTTACCCGGGATCCCGAAGATGCAAACGACCTGTTGCAGGAAACCCTGCTCAAGGCGACGCGTTTTGTTTCCAAGTTTGAAGATGGTACCAACATCAAAGGATGGCTCTTCGTGATCATGAAGAATACCTTTATTAATAATTACAAAAAAGCCATTAAAAACCGTGACCGCACTGTACAGGAGGATGAAATCACCTCTGCCAATCTTCATTATAGCGCAACTACCAATGCTTCTGTGGGCAGTTTTGCCATGCAGGATATCAACCGTGCGTTATCTATGCTACCTGAAAAATATTCGGTTCCTTTTATCCGCTATTTTGAAGGATACAAATACCATGAAATTGCGGAGGAAATGCAGTTGCCACTGGGTACGGTTAAAACCTATATCCATGAGGCCAGGATTCACCTGAAAAAATACCTTAAACAGTACCAGTCATAAAGCCAAAAGAGGAAAGCAGTTTAAAATCTGTATTCCTCTTTTTTATACACCAGTATAAAAAAACTTAAAAAGCATCAAATTTTCCCACGTGGAAACTACGCCTTTTTTCGTGTAGATTACTCTAAATTACTATTTTGAGGATCAGTTCAGAATGCCGTTTGTGTAAGCAAAGCGCATTAAGGCGGCCGTGTTTTTGGCACCTGTTTTATCAATCAGGCTCTGGCGGTGCCCTTCTACGGTACGGCGGGAGATGAATAGCTTATCTGCCATCTCCGCATTGGTAAGCCCCTGACCAATAAGTTCTAGAATTTCAATTTCCCTGGAAGAAAAACCGGATTCTGTTAGTCCGCTGCCAGGAATCAGTACCGAATCCATCACCTGGTCAATGATTTTAACCGAAATCGCTGAACAGATATAACGCTCTCCGGTGGCAATCCTGGATAAGGCAAAGAAAAGTTCTTCTGAATCAACAGATTTGGAAAGAAAGCCCTTTGCACCTGCCCTTATGGCCTGATACAGATGTGATTCATCATCAAGCATCGACATCATCAACACGGGTATCTGGAAATCCATATCTATAAGCGCTTTGGTCATCGTAATTCCATCCATAACGGGCATACCGATATCTGATACGATGAGATCGGCACTTAAGCCACTCTCTAACGCATCTAGCACTTCCTGACCATTACCGGCATCGAAAACAATTCTGTATTCGTTTGTGGATTGAAGTAGCATTTTAAGTCCGTTCCTGATGACTTTATGATCTTCTGCTAAAATGATATTTTTCATTGCGTTTAGGCGTGATCATAGCAAAGCTTTCAAATATTGACAATTAATCAGGCAATAAATTAACACCCCATGTGCTATAAAGTTTTAAATTAACTTTTATGGTGCCTGCGGATTATAATTTAAGCGAAAAGCTAAATGTTATCCGCGCCTAACTTTTCTATATCATTACCGAACCTACAAGTTAAAAGCGTAAATGGTAAAAAAAGCGAACTGGAAACCATTGTAGCGGAAAATGCAAAAGTGCGTATCTCCAGGAAGGCTTAAAAGTTAAAAAGACGCATAAATATTTATATCTTTAGTAATCAGATCAGTTAACATCCGATTAAGAAATATTTTTAAAATTTTGTCTTCTTTATAAAATTCGATCCTGCCCCACTATCGGGCAATCGATAGACCTGATCTTTAGTACTGATTTAACACTTATACTTTTTAAGGTAGCATTATTTCATTAATCATCCCCGATGGAAACTTTTACCCATATCAAAACTGTATTAGGCATCATACTCGGACTGAGTATTACCCACTCCTTAAAGGGCGTAGTTAAAATTATCGAACATCCGGACCGTTTGAAACCATATACTATCCACCTCTTATGGGCTTTTTATATGTTTTTAAGTACGGTTTATTTTTGGTGGTTTGAAGTGCACCTGACCGAAATAAAACATTGGGATTTTTTAAAGTATCTCTTTCTGGTGATTTATGTAATCACCTACTATACTTTAGCCGCCTTGTTATTCCCGGAAGATTTACGGGACTATAAAGATTACAAATCCTATTTTTTATCACGAAAGAAGTGGTTTTATTATATTTTAGCGGTCCTTTTTATGTTTGATGCCGTCGACACCTACATAAAAGGCCCTGATTATCATGTCGAAATGTTAAAAGTATATCCGGTCAGGGAGGTTCTTCATATCATTGCCTGTTTTAATGCCGCCAGAACAGATCGTAAATGGGTACACATGATTACCGTGTCCGCATTTATAATATTTCAGTTTTACTGGATATTGAACTATTATATGAATGGCTAAATTAAGATGAAGCCTTAATGGTCATGTAGTGAAAATCAAAGTCTTTAATAAGAAATTTTTTCACCGTGCCAACCAGTTTTGCGTAAGAATTGTTCCCAGTTGAGCGAATTTGGATTTATCTTACGGCTCCATAAAAGATCGCGTTCCCGAGCAAAATAGCCATTTTCGACTGCATAGGCTGACATTCCTAAAATTTCGTTCAACAGGGGCTCATTAGAAGCAAAGCCGGGAAAATGATGGAGAAAATCTTCTCTTGTGAAAGCAGAACTATAGATGGCTTGCTTTCCTGTAACCCTGGTAAAAGTATCGACCATTTCCTGCGGTGAGATGATATCCCCAATTACCGGCAGGGATTTTCCAGCATATTGGGTTGGGTGCGAAAATATCTCCAAAACAGCTGGTCCTGTTGCCGTAAGCGGATCAACAAATGGCGCACGAAAATCCTCAGGCAGGTAAATTGGAAATACAAGTTGATCGTTCTTTAGATATGGTGTATAAAATTCCATGAAATTGGTATAAAAAAAGGCCATGTATATAAACGAACTGATTATTGGTAGCGTACGGATATATTCTTCAACACGGGCCTTGTCGGTAAAATGCGGAGCGAACTTCTTTCCGTTGGTAATTTGATCTACATTTTCCAGACTGCTAAAAACAATCTGCTCTATTCCTGCTTCAACCGCTGCATCAGCAAGTTCTTTCCCCAGCTCCATCTCGTGGGTTTGTGGAGGTGCAATGCTTGGCGTAACCATAAAAACACCGTATGATCCCCGGAACGCTTCTACAAATTGTGCTTTGTATCCAAGATCAAGTGGTACATTAACCAGTTCAGCTCCTTGCTGTATCAAGTGGATCGTTTCTGTTGAGTTGATGCGACGGGTAATACCACGCACACGAAATTTTCCACTTTCCAATAGGGTTCTTGCAACGCTAAGCCCCTGTTTACCCAAAACCCCTACTACCGTAATCAGCGGCTTTTCATTTGTTTCCGGATTTGCTATCATATGATGCATTTTCTCAAAAAATTAAACTATAATAATTATAGTTGCAAAACTAATTTTAGTGAATTACATTTGCAATAACTATCAATTTTGATAGCCTCATATCAATTGGGTCATGAAAACGGAATGTATTGGTGAAAACGTAAAAATGAATGGAAAAACTTATCCATGTACGGTAAGTCTGGCCATGGATCTGATTGGAGGAAAATGGAAAACTGTAATTTTATACCATTTAAAGGCAGAGCCAAAACGGTACAGCAAACTCTTAAAAGAAATGCAAACGGTAACGGAGATGACCTTAAGCTTACAGCTCAAGAAATTGGAACAGGATGGCCTGATCTCCAGAAAAGTATATGGTAAGAAACCTCCGGTTAAAGTGATTTATAGTTTAACTGATTTCGGCAAAACCCTGATCCCTACCCTTGAGGCGATTACGGCATGGGGAAACCAGATCACCGAACAAAGAGGTGAATTCCTCAATCATTCAGCTATCCCCATCGTTTAGGACAATATAAACTATCTTAAGAAGTATAGTCTCAGTTTTTAGCCGCCATCCCGAAAATTGGCTACACTTTGAGCAATGAGTGATACAGAACTTACCTTTCCCTCACAGCCAGTGCCAACAGGCGCCTGAATACCAAATCCGACCATCACGTTTTTGCCCAGCCCTAAACCAAAAGCACGCACAAAACGCCATATTAGCCCATCAATGGAGTAATGCAGCCCCCAGAAATCTTCTTTGCGGGTAACCCTTAACCAACATTTACCTGTAGAGAGCAATTCGCCATTGGCATCATCTGACCATGGTGCGGTTATTACCGATACCACATTATAGTTCCCATCTACCCCAAGTTCGACCGCCAGTTTGATCCAACGGTCTTCACTTTCGCGCACCATCAGAAAGACTGCGTCATAGTCGGCACTACCAATGGTTTCCACCTCAGCCGACAAGGTAAAATCGCCAAACTGTTCGGTGTAGAAAAACGCGGCATCATCCCTGGTATACTGATGGTATTTACAGATAAAATCTGTTTTTGGTTTGGCCGTTAACAGGAAACCCGCATTGAGTTTTTCTATCTTACCGGGGTTTATACTATGATCAAACATAAATATTTCCTCTAACTGAAATTGATGATGGAACCAAATCTCTGCATTTCCTTTACAGCAACGGTCATGCAAAAACAACATTCGCTTTTATGACATAGGATAAAAAACAATTGCCTAAAACAGATTTTTATGGGTGAAATCTATTTATTCTTTTCCGATAATCCATTTTCTGTGCGTTTCGCCCCATTCGGAAAGAATCGCAATAATCGGTTTAACGGAATTTCCATACTCCGTGAGTTCGTAAGTAACGCTTAGCGGCAGGCTACTGGAAACGGTGCGTTTAATGAGCATATTCGTCTCCATTTCTTTGAGCTCTCTACTGAGCACCTTACCGGAAATACCGTGTACATTCCGCAGGATATCAGAATATCGCTTTGGGCCAAAAAGCAGGCAGGCCACAAGTGTGATCTTCCATTTTCCGCCAAGCACATACATCGCATCGTATACCGACATAATCGCGCGCTTACATTCGTGGGTAGGGGTTTCTGTTATTTCTGCCATGGTTACCTTTTTGTCACCGTTACTTTTTGTCTTATGGTGACAAAAGTAAACTAATATTCGCAACTTTTGCAGCATTAATAATTGAAAAAGAACATGAAAGTAATAGAAAATCTTAAATGGCGATATGCCACCAAAAAATTCAGCGATCGCAAGTTATCATCTGAAGACCTCGAAAAAATCCTTGAAGCGACCAATCTTTCCGCGTCATCAACAGGCCTACAGCCTTATCGAATCATCGTTGTAGAGGATGCAGCACTTCGTGAAAAACTGGGCGAAGGATCTTTCAATGGCCAGATCGTACAATCCTCGCACTTACTGGTTTTCGCTGCTTTCGAAAAAGTTACCCTTGAGCATATTGAAACCTATATCTCCCACATTGCAAACGAAAGGGGAATTCCTGAAGAAGCGTTGATAGACTTTAAGTCTGCGCTGGTGGGCGGCATCCTATCAAGACCTGATGAGGAGAATTTTGGATGGGCCGCCCGACAGGCTTATATTGCGCTGGGAACGGCTTTGATTGCTGCAGCAGAATTACAGATAGATACTACACCAATGGAAGGATTTGATGCTGAAAAGTTTGACTCACTGCTCAGTTTAAAAGAAAAGGGACTCCGATCAGTGGTTACTTTGGCATTAGGTTACCGTGATGCAGAAGGAGACGTTTTTGCGAATTTTAAAAAGGTGAGGCTTCCCTTATCTGATTTCGTAAGCTTTGTGAAATAAAATTGTTTGCTATATGATCTACAGAAGATTGAGTGGAGTCTTTTGTAGATTATTATCTGCTCATACCTTTCACTTAGCCTGCGGAAAGATGTCGCAAACCCACCGTTAGAAAGTCGTTTTCATCCCTATAATTTTTTACATTTTTCTTCCATCTTTGTTTTAAACAACAGTGGAGCAGTAAACACTTTAAAAAACGGGCGAACCGAAAAGCCACAAGAGTAGGAACAATAAAGATCTATTTTATGTCTGACAACAAAGTTTCATTGCACAGAATCATAAAGGCATCTCCTGAAAAATTATACCGTGCCTTTACCGACAACACCGCAATTGCGGCATGGTTGCCACCTTATGGCTATCTTTGCACTGTTCACGAACGCGAGGTAAAAGAAGGTATTACCTACAAAATGTCGTTCCAGAATTTTACCACCGGAAATAGCAACAGCTGGACCGGAGAGTTTTTGGAAATAAAGCCTAACGAATTTCTAAAATACACCGACCGATTTGACGACCCCAGTCTACCTGGCGCAATGATTACCTCTGTATCGTTTAAAAACACCATTGCGGGCACAGAATTAAAAGTATTACAGGAAAATATACCTGCGGTAATACCTGCTGAAATGTGTTACCTGGGTTGGCAGGAATCCATCGAGAAACTGATCAAGCTGGTAGAACCAGAAATACCGGAGGCTTAATCAGCTACAGATATATTAGTGGTTTCCACTCTTTTTGATAAAATAAAGACCATGCATTTGCATGGTTTTTTTTATGGGTAAATTCTGCAGGACGAACATCATATTTGTACATATGGAAGAATTAAAGCCAATTATGGATAAAATAAGCATGATTGATGCTGATTTAAAGACTTTATATTCCACACCAGGATGATTATAACAATCGATCGGATTACCGGTATCCTCACCCACCTTGCTTTATCCCGCTATTTTTAGGTTATGGAACATCATATAAGGACCTGAATCATCATTTCTTTTCCGACAGGAAGATACTTTTACTGAATATTTTTTAGAACAGGGTTTTATTTCATGATTATCTGAACTAAACAATTTACTCAACCTAAACGTTTTTATTGTGATAACTAAAATATAATCATATGACCACACAAGAAGTTGCTGACCAATTGGTTCAGCTGTGCCGTGCAGGCAAGAACGATCAGGCGATTGAGGAACTCTATGCGGATAACGTAGTGAGCAGGGAGCCAAAAGGTTCTGACATGGAACTCACTGAAGGTAAGGCCGCAGTAAAAAACAAAACCTTACGGTGGGAAGAAAGCGTGCAGGAGATCCATAGCGCATCCCTTTCAGATCCTATTGTTGCGGAGCATCATTTTTCTTTAGTAATGGATATCGATGCTACCTATAAGGAACACGGACGGATGAAAATGAGCGAGATCTGCGTTTACGAAGTTAAAGACGGTAAAATAGTTGCTGATGAGTTCTTTTATCGGATGGGCTAAAAAAAACAGCGCTCCGATATTCCGAAGCGCTGTTTAATTTAAACCAAGCAAGATGCCTTCATCCTACTTGAAATCTGGTATCGGGAATATATGGCCTCCGAATAAAATGTACGACCATAGTAGTGTCCAGAAGATATTGAAAATCTGAGCAGTTACAAATGTAAATGCTGGTCTGCCCCCCTGCAATTTTACCAGTGAAGAGAACTTAGCTTCCATGCCGATAGAGATAAAAGCGATAGCGAACCAAACCGTGCGCAAGCCATTTAGTGTTGGCGCTACGCTTTTTGCCGTTGCAGGCGATAACAGGAAGGAGAACACGAGTGAAGCGGCAACAAACCCTAAAACAAATTTCGGGAAACGTTCCCATACAATTTTAAGTCCAGGGCTTTCGGCTTTAACCAAAACCTCACCATCCGCGCCTTTTGGTTTTTTGTAGGCCCACCAGATGGCGATAAAAAATGCAGCTACACCAATAAATACGTTCTGTGAGAATTTCGCGATTACGCCGGCTTTAACAGCAATCGGCCCAACCAAATCACCTGCCGCGGTAACAGTAGCAGTGGTATCCAAGGTTCCGCCCAACCATGCGCCACCAATTACATCGGGGATATGAAAATACCTGACTGCCCAGGGCTGGATAATCATCATCGGGATAGCCATTATCAATACCAATGTGGTTACATAAGATAGTTTGCGTTTGTCGCCATTAATAGCTCCTGCTGCAACTATCGCTGCTGAAACGCCGCAGATGGATACCGCTGAGGCTAAGATTACCCCAAATTCATCATCCACCTTTAATTTACGGCTTAACCATAACGAGAAAAACCAAACGGCTGTAACTACAATAATGGCCTGTACAATTCCGGGCAATCCAGCTTTAATTAAATCGGCCGATAAAATAGTGGTTCCTAAAATCACCAAACCTGTTTTGATATAAAATTCAGACCTTACCGCTTCTTTTAACCAGTTTGGCAGTTTTACCAGATTACCCAACAGGATACCGATCAGCAGGGCAAACACCACATATTCCAAACCGAAATAGGATACGTTTTTGTTGCCGCCAATGATAAAGGAAAGTATGGCCAAAAAGTAGATCAGGGTAAAACCTGCAGCGAACCTGGCTACATTACCGCCTGATAAACCTATCGCTATGGCAGCAAGCGCAAGAAAAACAGCACCCGTTTCTACAATCAACAGCAGGTTTTTAGCGGATAATATTTTGCCCGTTAAATCATCGGTAGTGGCCCATTTAAAAGCAGGTAAAGTGATTGTAGTGCCGTTATTGGTTAAATAAAGTACCGTTGCAATAATGATTGTTCCCAAAATAACCGCCCACCAATCTTCGGTAAGCGATTGTAAAAATGTTTTTTTGTCGGGCGTTATTCCGGCATCTGTTAAAGCTCCCGTAGTTCCTGAAGCATTGTTTTGTGTTGACATCGTTTTTTATTTGTGGTTATCGAATTTTTATGTTGAAAATATCTTTTAATACTTTTTTACCTGCATGGTATCCGCACATGCCGTGTACGCCACCTCCGGGCGGAGTGGATGAAGAGCAGATATATAATCCTTTGGCCGAGGTTTTATACGGCGACCACCTTAAAGCCGGCCGGGTAAACAATTGGCCAAGATCGAGTATTCCGCCATTAATGTCGCCACCAATGTAATTTCGGTTATGTGCTTCCATCTGTTCCGTATTCATGGTATGTTTGGCGAGTATCCTGTCTTTAAATCCAGGGGCAAAACGTTCTACCTGGTTTTCGATAAGGGTTGTCATATCCTGTGTCGATCCATTCGGAACGTGGCAATAGGCCCAGGCGGTCTGTTTTCCTTCTGGTGCCCTTGAAGGATCGAAAAGACTTTGTTGTGCCAGCAATACAAACGGTTTTTCTGCTTGTTGCCCTTTACTTGTTCTGAGTTCTCCTTCAGCTATTTCTTCAAAAGTATTGCCCAAATGTATGGTACCAGCGCCCCTGCACTCTTCAGCGGTAAATGGAATGGGACCATCCAACGCCCAGTCTACTTTAAATACGCCCATCCCATAACGGTAACGCTCGAGCTGCCATTTATAAATACTGGAGAATTTATGGCCAGCGATCTGTAATAATTGTTTTGGCGTTACATCGAACAATACCGCATGTGCCGAAGGCAATTGATCTAAAGTGCTAACAAAAGTTCCTGTTTCAATTTTTCCGCCCAGCGATTTAAAATAACCGGCCAGTGCATTCGCAATAGACTTAGAGCCGCCTTTGGGTATCGGCCAACCTTTAAGGTGCCCCGCAGCCATGAGCACTAAACCAATGGCCGTGGTACTCAGATTGCTTAAAGGTTGTATGGCATGTGCGACCATTCCGGCAAAAAGTCCGCGGGCAGGATTTGCTGCAAAGCGTTTAACAAAACCTGTGGCACTGCTCAATGCCTTTAGTCCAAAACCTGCCATGGCCAGGGGATGTTTGGGAAAATGTAAAGGTCCTAATGCGTCTTCATCAATCAATGGCCATGCAGCCGTGATATTTTCCATTAAGGAAGTATAGGTTTTGGCATCTTTTCCTAAAAAATCAGCTGTTTTTTGGATAGAATGATGTAATATGGCAGCTGTACCATCATCAAAGGGGTGTGCAGCGGCCAGGGTAGGTTGCAGGTATTCCAATCCGAATTTGGCCAAAGGCAATGTTTTAAAAAATGGTGAGGCCAGGGCCATCGGATGAACCGCCGAACATACATCGTGCATGAAGCCAGGCAAGGTAAGTTCGGCAGAGCTAAGCCCGCCGCCGATTACTTCTTTACCTTCTATAATTAAAACGGAAAGGCCCTGCTGTTGCAAAAGGATAGCTGCAGCCAAGCCGTTTGGCCCCGACCCCACTACTATTGCGTCATAATCCCGTTTTTCTAATTTCATTTGGTTATTTTATTGTTTCCGGTTTAAACAAAACGGTTCCGTCATTTTTAATCTGCCATGCCGTAATGGGATTCATATGATATCCACCCAGGTTTACACCACGAGCCTCTACCAATTGTGCCAAAGTTGGCTGCAAATAGCCAGTCTCGTCGGTAACGCGACTTAATATTTCTGTTGCCTCACCGGTCCAATCCCAAAGGTATCTGAAATAAGTATGCGCTTTGCTTAGCACAGGTTCCTGTAACCTGGCCAACTGCCATGTTTTTCCGGCATCGGTGCTCACTTCTACTTTTTCTACCTTTCCCCTGCCGCTCCAGGCGATTCCACGTATTTCTACCCAGCCTTTATTTACCCTTTGAGGATAGGATGGGTAGGTAATAATGGAACGGGCATCCAGCTCAAAGCTAAACATTCTGATTTTATCTTTTACAGGGTAAGTATATTTTGAGGTTTCTTCCCTGGTCATATAAGGTTCTTCTGAAAGCTCTATTCTTCTTAGCCATTTAATATTCATATTTCCTTCAAAACCGGGCAAAAGCAGCCTAATGGGGTAGCCCTGTTCAGGACGTATGGCCTCACCGTTCTGTGCGTAAACAATCATGGCATCATCCCATGCTTTAGCGATGGGAATGGTACGCGTCATTACTGCAGCATCCGAACCTTCGGCCAAAAACCATTTGGCCTTATCGCTGATGCCCACTTCGTTAAATAGTGTAGAAAGCATTACACCCGTCCACTCGCTCTGACTGGTGAGCCCCAAAATATCCTGTGGTGTCATTTCGGCCTTACCTGTACGGAAATTACCCGCACATTCGATAAAACAGGTACGCGTAACAGATGGGAATCTTTTAATATCGGCAAGGGTAAATTTCATTGGATTTTGCACCAGTCCATGGATCAGCAATTCATGCTTAACCGGATCGATGGTTGGAATCCCTGCATGATGGCGTTCGAAATGAAGATCTGCCGGCGTGATGGTGCTATGCAAATCCTGCAAAGGGGTGCGTGAAGAAATATCAGAAGGTTTACGCACGGGTTGCTCAAACAGTGAACGTTTACCCAGGGGGCTTGGCCCCGG
This sequence comes from Pedobacter humicola, assembly GCF_056490705.1. Taxonomy (NCBI): domain Bacteria; kingdom Pseudomonadati; phylum Bacteroidota; class Sphingobacteriia; order Sphingobacteriales; family Sphingobacteriaceae; genus Pedobacter; species Pedobacter humicola. Next base: position 387,258 of record NZ_JBWJIG010000002.1, read on the forward strand.
GCCAACGATTTTAGTTGGATCATCTGTAATATCGGGAAGAACAGGCGTTTCTGACGGCGTTTCACTGGCAAATAAAGATTGTACAGGTAAAACCGCAGCAGCAATTACGCCGCCCAATAAAGTCCGTCTGCTGATTTTGCCGGTAGCTTTTTCCTGATCTTTGTTGTCAATCTTTCCCATTACCTTATTTCGGGTCCTCCTTTACGGTCGTCCATAATAAACAGTTTTTTCGCTGGCATGACTACCTTATATAGATTTTTAGCATCGAGTACTACATCATCTTTGATAATTTTATTTGCGCTGAGCAGGTAAGCGGTTATGCTGTACACTTCACCATTACTTAAAGAACCCGGCAGATTATAAGGCATTGCACGCCGCATATAATCAAACAAGGTGGTGGCATAAGGCCAGTAATTGCCAATGGTTTTAGGTTTGCTGCTAGCCGAAGTATCGCCAACCAAAGCTGCACCGGGCAGTTTCACACCAGGTTTCTCCCTACCATCATCGCCATGGCACATCGCACATTTTTGAGCATACAGTATCCTGCCTTTTTTCACGTCGCCCTGCCCTGAGGGTAATCCTTTTCCGTCTGGTCTGACATCGATATCCCAAACGGCAATTTCCTGAACGGTCGCCGGGCGGCCAAAACCAAATCTGGCTGGCCGCTTTAAGCTATCTGTTAATGGCTTTTTCCCTTGTGGCGGTATAAATGTGGCTTTTAACGACATCAATAACAGCATTACAGGGCAAATGAGTAAGATTGCCGTTTTGTTCATTCTATTAATATTTACCTGCATTCAAAGTGCTTTTTGGGAGTATATAATTGCGGTTGTAACGATCGAGCACTATATAAATAGAATCTTTACGCTCATTAATGCCTGAAAGGATTACCCTGGAGCCATCAGTTGTATCATATTTCAATACCATACGGTGGCGTTTTACTTCCCTTGGTTTTTCCTCAAATTCGCGGTCCCTACGGGTAGACCAAGCTGCTTTATCGATCATTTTATTTTCATCACCGATATGTTGCCATGCCGTTTTGCTGATCCAGTTATCTTCTTTTGGTTGATCTTGCTTACCGCGGTCGGCACCCTTACGCCCTCCCCTTAAGGCCATTACGTTTTTATCCTGCAGGTAAAGTATCTTATCTACGGTATCGGCATAATAGTGGAATGCCCTTTGGCCACCTGCAACACCACTGATCTCAAACGTACGCTGAATATCACGCATCGGACTACCGCCCCCGTTTGATGGATCGATTAATACCGGACGGTTGATTTTGAAGGTCAGCGTGGTCCAGTTTTCGAAAGTGGCTTCCTGCCACCGGGTAGAATCGAGCGGGTTAAATGGAATCACCTGTCCATTGATTTTAAACTCACTTACATGGTAATTCCCCCTTAATTTTTTAACGCCAGCGGTTGCCGGCTGTTTATAAGGATCATACTTAAAATTGATGACCTCGGTATAGGTGAGCACACCAAAAAAGATCACAAAGGTGAGTACTTTCAAGGTAATGCGGCTGTATTTAAGCCAGGGTTTTCTAAAATCGGGATAAATCCTGAAGGGAACAGTATAACGTTCCAGAATTAAGAGGTTGTATAATTTAGGGAAATCGTCGGCCGCGAGGAAGAGTGCCAGAATTACAAAATAAAACGCATAAACATGTACACCTCCGTCGTATGCATAGTTTACAAAGGTAATATCGCCCAGTGCCGCAGCCAATAGAATAGCGCCAAAAGTGGTTGTTTTGCGGAAGAAAAGCATGGTACCGGCAGCAATCTCTACCACGCCGCCAAAAACCTGGTACCAGGGTACTACCCCTACCGAGAGCCAGTATATTTTCTGCGCGGTAAAATCGCCAAAATTACTATTTAACAGCCCTAATGATGGATAAGGCATCTGCGTTGGAAAAAGCTTGGTAAAACCAAAACCGATGATCCCGATCCCGGCACGATAACGTACCACGACCCTGATCCAATAATACAGCAGGTGGTAAGATTTGCTTTTCCGGTCTATGGCAGTCCAGATCAATGCACCCACCAGCGCGAATAATAGTGCTATGCCCCAGTCTGTATAATCGGCAAGAAAACTATTCTTTGGAGGCAACCCTGCATCATTTTTGGCTTCACCTTTTTTCACGGCGCCATTTTCAGCTTTATTTTTTGGAGACTCATTTTTTTTGGCACTTTCATCTCCTGATGGCGAATCGCTAATATCACGGGAACGCTGGCTGCCAAAAAGGGATAAAAAGCTGGGCTGGAAACGGGCGATATCATACAGATCGCGATAATGTGGGCGCGACCAATCGAGGGTAAAAACATTTTTATACCAGTTGGCCGAAAAAGGGATAGACATGGCCAGAAAGAAGATAAACAGTACCCGAAAGCCAAACTTCTTTTGCCACGACCATGGCTTTTTGGCTGTAGTTTGATAATCTGTTAACTCTTTTTCTGTATCCTGTTGTTTTATTTCAGACATAACATTAAGCTTTGTTTATAGTTTAAGTGCTTTGCGGCGGCTAAGCTTTAATGGATATTTTTTATCGATTTTGTTCAGTACCACATAAACAGAATCACGGTGCTGATCGGTACCAGAAAGGATTACTGTGGCACTATCAGGACGTTCATATTTTAACCGCAACCGCTCACCTTTATAGTGGGGATTTTTGTTGTTTAAAAAAAGTACACGGTTAACTGAATCGACTGTATAACTGTAATAATGTCTTCCTGCTGTACCAGCCAGTTCGTAATCGCGGTCCTGATCGTTTTTGAAAACCTGTTCGTAATTTGCCGAATCCACAATAACCGGACGGTCTGAGCGTATGCTTAACGTGGCCCATTTTTCAAAAACCACATCCTTCCAGCGCAATGCGTTAACTGCTGCATAAGGCAATACCTGGCCATTGACCCTGAATTCGCTTACATTATAAATTCCTGCGGCATTATTCAGGCCCTTAGCCCGGGGGAACTGGTAAGGATCGTGATGAAAACCCGAATAGGTTTTAAACCCATAGAAGAAAACAAAAAAGAAAATGATGAGTGACTTAAGCGTCAGGCGCAGCGATTTGCCTCTACCTGTAAAGTTTGGCTTAAACCTATTGGGGTCTGTCGGACGCTCAAGCGATACGAGGTTGTAGATCCGCTGTGCATCGAACCAGATCACGAACAGTGCAAAAATGATCAGGTAGGTAGCATACACATATTCACCACCTTCATAGGCCAGGTTGGATATAAATACGTTTCCGGTAAATACCAGGATAATTGCAGCACCTATAGTGGCTGTTTTCCGGAAGAACAACAATAGCCCTGCAAGGATTTCTATCCCACCTAAAAATGCTTCGTATGATGGCACGATGCCCAAACTCATCGAAAATATCTTCCAGTCGGTAAAATCGCCATAACTGGTATTTAAATTACTGATGGATGGAAAGGGTGCCTGCAGAGGGAAAAATTTAATAAACCCGTATCCGATAATGCCAATGGCCAGGCGATAACGCACCACAACCCTTAACCAGTAATAAAAACTGTCGTAATCTATATTTTTATATTTCGATCTCTCCCAGGCCACAGCGCCTATCAATGCGATAAGCGCGACAATGATCCAATTCACAAAGCTATCGGTACCAGGAATAAACTTCGCTGATAAACGGCTAAGGTTAAAAATATCGCCGTAACTGATATTCAGCCAGTTAAACCCAAAAACCGTTTTAAAAAAATCAACGCTCAAGGGGATGGCCTGGAGGATAAAAAAGAGGAAAAAGAACCTGAATAATCTTTTTTCCACATTCGTCCATACAGGTGGCGATGGTATATTCGTATTACTCATTTTTTTATTTTTAAGATTATTGATCGTCATCAGCTTTATTAGCGGTATTTGCAGGTTTACGTGTTTCTTTAATCACCTGTCTTTTGGCCAGATCATATTTCTGACCTGCGCTCAAAAAGAAAAACGGTCCGTTCGACGCCGTAAAATCTTCACGGTTGTTCACCACGTGTTTTTCACCACTATTTATGATGGTGTTATAATCGTAAATAGCCACAAAAGAATGTCCGAGCACCTGCAACGTATCGCGCTGTACCAGAATGGCTGTTGCTTCATTTAAACCAATACCGATCAAGTCGGGCGCTTTACGGATAAAATCGACCAGATCAAACTGGCGGTTACGCACCAGTAAATGCTGATCGATGGCCGAATTTTTAAGAAAACCCAATCCCTGCGTATGATCACCCACTAAAATCTGCGCACCTTTGGTATCGCCACGCCATAAAAAGGAACCGATAATACTTGCTCCGGCCGAGCTGCCCGCAATTATGCCTCCCCTGTTCAATACATCAATAAAAGCCTGATGGGTAAGGGTATTGAGGTAAGAATCGGCAATGCGCCATTGACGGCCACCCTCGAAATAAACAGCGGTTGCATTTTTTAAGGGGGCGATAAATTTCTCGCTATTGGCTTCCTTAAAATCGCTGGTATGAAACAGTGTTACGTTTTTGATCCCCGTTTGACGTTTTACCTCTTCAACCCCTTTTTTATCGAAAGCAGCCGAATCACCCGATGCAGTGGTAACCACTACCAGTACGGCTTTATCTTTACCTCCGGCCAGTTCGGTAAATTTCTCCCAGATATCGCGTTGCGAACCCACGTTACCACCGATAATCAACAGGCTGCCTTTTTCGGGGCCATGCCTGGTATCAGATTTTTTCACGGTGATGGGTGAAGGTTGCGCAAATGCAAAAGAAGCAAATGCGGTGAGGGCCAAAAGAAAAATGCTTAATTTTTTCATGATCAATATTTTAATAACCAGGATTGCGGTTTGCTCCTGCCAATTGCGGGTCAACCAATGTTTCGTTATATGGGATTGGGAATAGGTAAAGGTGCTTATCAGGCAAAGCCAGCACAGTTTGTGCACGGTCTGTTCTAACCAAATTGAACCAACGGTCGGCTTCGAAAGGGAATTCTACCTGACGTTCTTTTTCTAATGCCAACAGAATATCACTCAAAGTAGCTGCACTAGTTGCATCAATACCTGCACGGTTACGTACGGCGTTTAAATCACTTTGCGCACTGTTTGTGCCGGTTAGGTTGCCCTGTTGTGCCCTGGCTTCTGAACGGATGAGGTATAACTCGGCGATGCGGATTACATATGCCGGATCTGTACCCAATGGATTGCGGTAATACAATTTGCCATACCATAAGTTGCCAGGGGGCGCGGTTCGTGCGATCAGGCTATTGCGATTACCGCCAATAGCAGGGTTATTCAACAGGCTTACCAGGGCATCATTTGGCGACCACTCTCTTCTGCCTCCCAGAGCAGGTGGCAACCACCAGTTACTGTGCCCGTTGGTGTTGGATGTGGTGTAAGCCAGCTCCAGTATTGACTCATTGGTGGCAACAGCATTATTGGCGAAAAACGCACTATATGGTGCCACAAGCGAATAATTGGCATTATCGCCAATTACTGACGTGGCAAATTGTTCAGCCAGTACCCAGTTTTTCTGATACAGGTAAAACCTGGCTTTAAGTGCCTGTACAGTGCGTAAACTTACCCGGTTACGGCTTACCGCGGTAGGTACTAAAGTTTCAGCTAAATTTAAATCTTTTAACACCTGTGCGTAAGTATCGGCCAGGCTGCTCCGTGGAATATCGCTGTTATCTGATGAATTATTGGTTGGTTTTAAAATCAACTGAACACCGCCCCATCCACGTGCCAGGTCGAAATAGGCCAGCGCACGTACAAAATAAGCTTCGCCAAGGTACTGGTTTTTTAATGCTGTGGTTAACAGCGGATCACTAACGGTTGGTACCTTATCAATAATATAATTGGATTGAGATATGGTTTTGTAAATGGCGGTCCATGCCGACTGTACATACCCGTTCGTAGCGGAAGTCAGGTGTTTAGTGATCTCATTGGGATCAGATTGCGATCCCGACCATTGGATATCGCCGGCAGATAAATAAGAAAGCGCCGGAAAATTTGAGCCATAATAACTGTTGGCAGCCAAAAGGTTAAATAAACCATTTACAGCGGTTGCTGCTGTTCCGGCATTGATGATCGCCTGATCCTGATCTACCTGCAATTGAGGCTGCACTTCCAGAAACTTTTTGCAGGAAGTGAGCAGGGATATGATGGCAAATATGTAAATAACTTTTTTCATGATGAATATTCGGTTTAAAAAGTAATGTTTGCGCCTATCTGAAACGTACGTGGCACAGGTGGTGTACCTAAATCGTAACCCAATACGGTAGCCGATGAAGACACATTGATTTCCGGATCGGGACCTTTATATTTCGTCCACAACCAAAGGTTTGAGCCACTAGCGTATATCCTCACTGAAGCCATTCTTGCTTTTTTAATAAACTCTTTCGGCAGGTTATAACCAAGCGTTACATTGCTCAGGCGAAGGAAAGATCCGTCTTCAATATTGCGACTGGTTGGGCTTAGCGTGTAGTTCTGCCCGTAAGCCGTAAGCCTCGGCATGTTGGTTATATCGCCGGGTTTCTGCCATCGGTCTAACTGATAAACGTCCATCGCCCTGTTGGCATCGCGGGTACCGCCACCTTCAAGGAAATAGTTATTGTTGTTGTACACCTTATTGCCATACACAAAATTGAAGAATACCGATAAATCGAAGCCTTTATAGCTTAGGTTATTGGTTAAACCACCGTTAAATTTCGGTAATGCATTTCCTACAGGTACAATATCATTGGCGTTGATTACACCATTGTGGTCTGCATCTTCGTAAACGGCATTTCCGGTCTGCGGATCAACATAAAGCTGATTGTATACATAAAAGGTATACATCGATAAACCCTGTACCATACGCTCAGCAGCATAAGCCGCCACAACCGGAACAGGCAGTTTCTCTATTTTATTGATGTTGCGCGAAATATTGAAATTGCTGCTCCATTTAAAAGCACCATCTAAATTGATGCTGCTGATGTTAAGCTCCAGCCCTTTATTGCTCATCTCCCCGGCATTGGTGAGGATGGAAGAAAAGCCTTTGCTCGAAGCCAGGGGCAGATTAAGCAACAGGTTGCTGGTATACTTATCGTACACATCGCCGCTCAAAGTCAAGCGGTCTTTAAATAAACTTAAATCGAAACCAATATTGGCCTGACGGGTGCTTTCCCATTTCAGATCGGGGTTGGCCAATTGCGAAGGTGTGGTTCCCGGGTTGTTCTGATAATTGGCACCAGCGCCCCACAAGCCACGCGAGGCAAAGTCGTTAATGCCATTCTGGTTTCCGGTTACCCCGATACTTCCGCGGAGTTTTAAGTCTGAAATCACAGCAACATCCTTCAGGAAATTTTCCTGTTTAACGCGCCAGGCCAAACCTGCTGAGGGGAAATACCCCCATTGATGATTGGCACCAAAACGCGAAGAACCGTCGGCCCTTATACTGAAAACAGCATAATATTTTCCACCATAGTTATAATTTAAACGGGCAAAAAACGACGATAACGTGTATTTTGATTCAGATGCAGATGAAGTTGTATTGGCCGCAGAGGCAATCTGCTGGAACGAATCATTCGGGAAATTGGTACCCTGAGCCAGTGTTTGATTGGAAACTGAACCTTGCAGCGAATTACCGATTAATGCACCAAAAGTATGCTTACCAGTAACATGATTATAGTTTAAAGTCTGCTCGTTTGTCCAGATGGTATTGTTACTCACGCTTGAAGTACCGAGGTTTTTGTTCGCAATCCCCAGGTTGGTTAAACTGTTCCAATACTGAAACTCGTTGTATTGGTTATAGTCAACACTCCAGCTTGTTTTAAACGTTAAATCTTTTGTAATATTGACTTCCCCATACAGATTGCTGATCAGCCTGTTACTGGTACTGTTCATATTGGTATTGTTCAGCAATACATCCAGGTTATCAAAACCGGCCCATTTACCTGGCGTTCCATCTGCATTTACCTCTGGCAGATAAGTTGGGGTGTGTAATGCCGATTGCAGGATACCACCTTGTGGTCCATCGCCAACCCGTGCATTGGTACGGTAGGTTTGGGTAAGAATATTACTGGTCCCTATTTTTATGTAATCGTTGATTTTCTGATCGAGGTTCAGTTTAAAAGTTCCCCTTCTAAAATCATTCGTTTTAAGTGTAGCTTCCTGTTTGTTTAAGCCACCACCGATGTAATAGGTCGTTTTATCGTTACCTCCCGAAACAGAAAGATCATAATTCTGAAGTAATCCGGTACGGAAAGCCTTATTCAAACGATCATAGGTATTCTGATCTTGTGGTAAACCCCGCGCCGCCGGAGAAGCGGCTGGATTATCAGAAAGTGCACGGAAAGGTTGAAATTGATAAGTGGTGGCAGGAACTGTTCCATTTGCCGCAGCAATTGCAATGGCATCAGCATTTGAGTTCCGGTAAAACTCATTAATGAGTTCTGCATGTTGTGGACCTGTTACCAGATCCCATAATTTAGGTGCTTTTGCCACGCCAACATAAGCACTTAAACTTACTTTTGGTGCAGTGTTATATTTACCGCGCTTGGTGGTAATCACGATTACACCGTTGGCTGCACGTGCACCATAAATAGCCGTCGCATCGGCATCCTTTAAAACGGTCACACTTTCAATGTCATCCGGACTGATGTCCGACAAGGGATTATTGGCTTGTCCCTGGGTAGTAATTTTTTGTAGCGATCCACTGTTTACATAAACCCCATCGATCACATATAATGGATCGTTACTGGCATTAATTGAAGTGGTGCCACGGATCCGGATAAACATCCCATCACCAGGGACACCTGTAGAAGTGCTTACCTGTAAGCCCGGGGCTTTACCCTGCAGCTGCTCGGCAAAGGTAGCGGTGGGCTTGGCCCTAACTTCATCTACCGCTATGGTAGAAACTGAACCTGTTAACGATTTTCGTGTCTGGGTACCATAACCCACAACAACCACATCGTTTAACTGACTGTTGAGTTCTTTTAATTTAATGGTGACCGGACTCGTTCCGACTACAATTTCCTTAGTCTCGTAACCTACAGAAGAAAGGATTAAGGTATAGGGCAGTTTCTGACCGGTAACAAAAACAAATTTCCCATCACCATCGGTAGAAACAACATGGGTAACACCTTTAATGCGGACTACCACTCCGGGCAAAGGCTGTTTGGTTAGGGAGTCGATTACTACACCTGCCAATTTCGAATTGATGAGTGGCGGCGGCTCCACCTGGGCTAAAATTTTAAGGGGCACGGTTAGCACAAAGAGGAGCAAAACAATGCTGACCAATAAGAACGGTTTTTTCTTATGGAGAAATATTTCCATATTTAACGGGTTTTATGTTAATGATTCAATTCATTTAATAAGACTGGTATGGATATCAGTGCGTGATTGGCGTTACAGAACTGATATTCCGTGATAACCGGCGAGGCTTCCTTGCCGGTTGTTTTTTATATAAGGATTTCAATACATATTGTAGGGAATTGGTGGTCAGTTTTAAGGGGACATAGATTTTTTATCTATGGTTTTTCCGGAGAAATCAAAAATCAACAACAGCACATATTCCAATAGATATAAATGTTCAAAACAATATGCTTAAAATAGATATCAGTAATAAAAGAGGTTTTGGAGCTTATTATTGCATTCATGATCAGCGCAAACATATCGATAAATATTTAATCTACAAAATCCATAGACTAACTATTAATAATGTTACATGAGCCCTGAATTAGGGTTCTATGGGGTGATATACGTACATTTGAAGATGATAAGGAGTTAACTGAAAACAATTTGTTCAGGTGCTTTCAATTGTAGAACGATCAGGTTCCTTCTGTATTTTGCCCGACCCTGGTTAAACTGAACGATCTATCGATATTATAATTAACTGCCCACCGTTTTATTAAATTGCTTCTTCTCCTGTAAAGCTTGGTCAGAAGAGCTATCTTTAGTATTTTTGAAATAATCAGATGCCTTACTAAAAACAAAATCCTCCTGCTTTTGATGAAGCAACAGAAATATTCCATCCCTAACCATAGCATATAGATGATCAGAAAGATTTTGGATAGCTGTATCGCCCCGCAAATGCCAAAGTTTAATAAAAATATCCTGTATCACAGCATTTGCCTCTTCCTTATTCCGAAGTTTATGGTAAGCATGGTTAAGCAGCAAATGATGGTACCGGTCAAAAATCTCGGTAAAACCGGCATAATCACTTTTATTCAGTAAAGCGACAAGCTCATGATCAGTATAAGAGGATAAATTGTTCAAATGCTTTATGTTATATTAATCAGTTACGGCATCACCCGGTGATGTGTTAAACTTTCACATCACAACAACAATGAATCTGAATTTTCAGAAAGCAAATATATACAAAATCCATAGATTATATAGTTTATTAAGAATGGATGTGTCTGCTATAAAAAATTGAAAAACTAAATCTCAGGCAATCTTTCCACAATGAATTTAAAATATAAACCGCTTTTGGTTAAAGCCAAAAGCGGTTTAAGGTTAATTTGCCTACAGAGATCAAGGGTAAAATTTGGATCATATGATCCGATTATCTAGCCTCCGGTGCTTGAAATGTTTACGTTCGACATATCAACAGCATAATACGGAGCACTGCTTGTTGGCATTGGTGGACCTGAAACCCATTTGATCACAACATATCCAGAGGCGGTGATTCCCGTTTCCATTACACGTCCATCCAACTGTGTTCTTCTGCCATAAATATAGGTGGATGGGTGACAGCTTATGGAACCGATTACCACACCTACTTCCCATTGCCCCTGCGAGTAGGGGTTGCTTGTATAAGTTGCTGCATAATTTACATTTGTTAAACTGAAAGAAGTTGGGCCATAGGTGAGTGAGAGATTAAAATTGTTCTGCGTTAAAGTACAACTGTAAAAAGTGTCATTTGGTTTCAGTGTTCCGTCCTTTGCATTTAACGCTACCGAAACATTAATAAGCAACAACAATAAGAGTAATGATTTTTTTAACATGGTTTGGTTGTTTACGGGTTAATTAATATATTCAGATCTATATAGGCATTTTGATAACCTTTTGATGCAGGTTTTTTATGATATGATTGATATAGCGCTACGATCGAAAGATCGTTTATAGCATTCAACGTATTGAATATTGCAGAGGCAAGGCTCATCTCAAATGTTCTTATTTGGTTAGCTAAAGCTAGTATCCAGGGGGTAAATGAGAAATGCATAAACCGATCATAATGATGGATAATTATATCATCCCTCGCAATTATCAACACACAAGGCATTCATTTTAAAAATACAGTTTTGTAATATTTAAATTACAAACACATCTCTTTTATTTTAAAGCACTAACTTAAATGATATATCCATCTCCAGATGGATTTTTTTTAGCACCATTACTAAAACGTTTTAATCATATCGAAAACAGAACTTTACAATACAACGGCCGAAAAGATGAAAAGGGGGGCAGCCAAAGCATACCTGAGCAATCAACTCAACCTAAATATAAAACCCATTATGAAAAACAGATTAATCCTCATCCCTGGCCTCTTGATCTTTCTTGGCCTCTCTTGCAAGAAACAAGTTCCGGAAGACGCTCAGCAGCTTTCAAAAAACCCTGTTTCCGTTACAAATAACACTTTACTGGCAGAACCGCCGCTCACCTGGCAGGAACATTGGTTCGACCATGTACAGGTATTACAGCGTTTCTACCACGACACCAGTATCGTGGTTTATCATGATAATGATGTAAGCAACACCGTTACCTGGCCCAATACCTATCTGGCGCAGGTTTGGAACTATACCAAAAATAAATATGGATCGTTTGGCCCCGACTCTCGCTTGTGGGCAATATTCCATACCGGAAAATACAGCGGCGGCCATCCCAGTACGTATATGGATGCAAGCCACGATTATAGAAATGTAATCGATGTAGGTTCTTCCAGCACGACTGCCTGGTTATCAGGTACTGGAAACGACCTCGACATCACCACGCACGAGGTTGGCCATATTGTTGAAGGCGCATCAAGAAACGTACTCAATTCGCCAGCATTTGGCATCTGGCACGACAGTAAATGGATGGAAATATACATCTATGACGTTTACGCCGGCCTTAACCGCCCGGCTGATGTTCAGCGCTGGTATAACCTGGTGGCCAATGGTTCGGAAAGTTATCCACGCGCACAAACGTATTGGTTCAGGGACTGGTTTTTCCCTATTTACAGCCAACAGGGCGATGCCAGTGCTTTAAACAAGTACTTTAGTCTCTTGGCGCAATATTTTCCAAAAGAGACCGTAAATAATGGCCAGGGCAATATTGTGCGTTTTTCAAGATCAATGAACTACGGTGAATTTATCCATTTCTGGAGCGGCGCAACTGGCATCGATCTTAAGCCACTCGCTTTAAGCGCTTTTGGAACCCTGGACGAACAGGGAAATAATTGGACTACCCAACTGAATACAGCCAAAACAGCTTTCCCAAATGTAAGCTATCTGAAGGATATTACTGCTCAGGCTGCGCTAAGCGTGAGCAATGAAAACGCTGGTGGTGCTTCTGCCGCCGAGGGTTCTTCAAAACTGGCCGACAGTTATTACAATACTAAATTCTTTTTAGGGAGCTACCCAACCACTTTTTGGACACAGCTCACTTTCCCAACCAGTCAGGTGGTTAAGGGGTACACCATTACCGCAGGTAACGATGCTCCTGACCGCGATCCAAAAGGTTGGAAACTGATGGCTTCTAACGATAATGTAAACTTTACGCAACTGGATATCCGCAGTAACCAAACTTTTGACCTGAGAAGACAGACCAAGAAAATATTGATCAGCAATACCACTGCTTATAAATATTATAAACTGTTCATTACGTCCAACAACGGAAGTGTAGATCTTCAGTTTAGCGAATGGAGATTATTGCAATAACAGATTGACTATGATGACCGGGAGTTTAAGAGTTGAGCAATTCCCGGTCATTGTTCTCATTTTCAGCAAATAGGTTTTTGCTCTATTGTATCTCTTGATTGACGATTTCACCGTTTTTTTGAAAAGCAACACTTTCAAGTAATCAAGCCCAGGCTCTTCTTAAAAACCTGATCCAGTTACCATGCATTAAATTTTCTACATCGGTTTTACCATAACCACGTTTTTCGAAGAGATGAGGGATTTTATCCAGACCGGCAATGCTTTCCAGGTCGTAAGGGCATTGCTCCCTTCCAAATGCACCATCCAGATCAGAACCGATACCAATATGCTCTGTATTGCCTGCAAGCTGGCAGATGTGATCAATATGATCGATCATCACCTCGAGATTGCAATTCATTTCTTTAGGGGTAGAAACGCCCCTTACCCAGTTGGGAACCATCATCCAGGCATCCAGGGCGCCACCAATAACGGCGCCACGTGCAATTAACGCTTTTATCTGCTCATCACTAAACTGCCGGTTATGGTTCACCAATGTCCTGCAGTTATTGTGCGAAGCCCATATAGGTCCGTTAAAATGATCGAGCGCATCCCAAAAACTATCGTCACATAAATGCGTGGCATCAAGGATAATGTTTAACCTTTCCATTTCGGCTAGCAGTTCGTATGCTCCGGGACGTAATTTACCAGTCGCGTCTGTTCCCTGGGCGTACCGGCCCGGACCATAATGTGCTGGCCCTACGGCCCTTAAACCACTTTCATATGCATGTTGCAGATAGTCGACATGTACGATAGAATCGGCCCCTTCCAAACTTAAAATATAGCCGATCCGTTTCTTTTCGTTTGGGGAATCATCTTTCCACAAAGTAAGGTGTTTTTCTAAACTCGCCAGATCGTTAACCTGACTCATCTCGCCACGATCTTCCATTGCCTTATACCAGGCCAGTTGTCCCTGGGTTTGTGCCCAGGCCTGCTCAGGAGAATGCCATCCAGGTAATGGATTGTTAGGCGCCACAAATCTGGCAATCTGCGTAGCCACCACCAGACCAATATTGCCTTTTCGGAGTTCAGGCAGGGAAACGGTTGCTTTTCCACGGTCGGGTTTGTCAGACAATCCCTGTTCACGCCCATTTATTTCAGCCAGCGGACGTGTTAGATCACGGTTCCATTCCAGCGCATTCATACTTAAATCCAGATGGGCATCTATCGTAAACATATCTGTTATATCGTTATTTTTCTTTTTCTTGAACTGATACTCCAATTTTGATCTGCACGGACTGAAGAAACGGAAGTTGCATTTTCGTAAAGGGCTACGGTTGGACAAATGTGAAATGGCAGGCCGTATAGGAGATCACCTATTTGATAGCTATGATTTTCCCCTGCATCGAGTACCAGATGTTCTTCGCTTTGACTAACCGGAACAAGCTCTGTTGCATTTAAGAAGGCTACTCTGTTATCGAGCGGTTTTTCTGCGGCTACTGCTTTATGTCCCAGATCGCAACAGATCAGATTGCTTTCGGGTAGAGAAACAACCCGCGTTACGATCAAAGCCGCAGTCAGAAATTGCTGTTCCTCGAAAGCATCCTGGTAACCTTTATCCCAAAGTGCAAAAGTTCCAGGACTACAATCGAAATCCGTCTGGTTGTTGTAAACCGTAAAAGTTGGGGTTCCGCCGGCCACTATAACGGCATCCTGATTAAACCGGGTCTGGATTTCGGCACGCAGGTAATTCAGTATATCAATAATAACTGCTGCTTTTTCACTACGGATTGCAAAAGCGTGATCATGGATGTGACCATCATAGGCATGCAAACCTTTAATTGTTAAGCCATCCATTTCACCAACTTTGGCATACAGATCCAAAACATTTTTAGGAAGAATCCCGGTTCGGTTCATCCCCACATTTACATCAATAAACACATCGCTTTTTAGTCCGCTTCTTTTAGAAAGTTTAGCCAACAACTGCGCAGTGTTTTCATGATCAACCAAACAGCTAAACCTGGTAAGCGGATATTGTTGTTGAAGTTTTATAAAACGATCTAAATTAGGGCCAACTGGTTGATATGCGAGCAGTACATCAACCGGTCCACATAAACCCAGCATTTCTGCTTCGGCAATGGTGGCGCATTTAAATTTCGAAATACCTGCATCCATCATGAGTTTGGTTACTTCGATTGATTTATGCGTTTTAACATGCGGTCGCAAACGGTTTTTATCATCAATCATCGAAATCAGCAACTGAATGTTCGCTTTGATCCGGTCTTCGTAAAAGATTAAACCAGGCGATTCAATTGAACCGGGATCGTCTAAATGGTACCATTGCTTTTCTATCATAGCCAAAAGACTTAATATAGCTCAAACAAAGCTTCAATTTCTACCGGGATATTATCAGGCAGTGAGCCAAAACCCACGGCACTTCTCACGCCTATTCCGTTTTCGCTACCCCAAACTTCGGCAAAAAGTTCGCTGCATCCGTTAATAATAAAAGGATGTTTTTCAAAATCAGGCGTACAGTTTACCATTCCCAATACTTTGATTACCCTTTTAACTTTATCCAGGCTTCCTAAATTGGTTTTAATGGTTGATAACATGGTTAAACCCACTTGTCGCGCGGCAAGTTTGCCTTCGTCCTGATCCATATCAGTGCCTATACGACCGATAATCAATGATTTATCGTCTCTCACCGGACCATGTCCGCTCAGGTAAAGGTATTTTCCATCAATAAGACAAGGTTTATAAACACCCAGCGGCGCCGGTGCCGGCGGAAGGTTTAGACCAAGTTTCTCAAAACGCACATCCGCAGTTAAATTTTCCATATTATGATATTATTATTTTAAGTAAAAGTACGCCGGCAAGTCCTGCTGTACCAACGATCGATTCCATCAACGCCCATGATCGAAAAGTATCTTTAAGGCTTAAATTGAAGTATTCTTTAAACATCCAAAATCCCGCATCGTTTACATGCGAAAACATTAAACTACCAGCTCCAACGGCTAAAACCATTAGGTTTGGATCGGTGTGTGTGGCCACCATAAGCGGCACAATAATACCTGCTGTAGTTAAACCGGCCACAGTTGCCGAACCTACGCAGAAACGGATCAGGGCAGCAATGAGCCAGGCCAAAAACAAGGGTTCCACGGACAGTCCCTGGAGATAGACAGCAATTTCATTACTCACACCACTCTCGGTCAAAATCTCTTTTAAGGCACCCGACCCTGCAATAATCAACAAAATCGGCGCGATATCTTTTAAGGCATCACCAAAAATACCCGTAAGATAACTCATTCCTTTCCCCCTTGCAATGCCCAGGAAATAACTGGCCAGTATTAAAACAATCAGCATCACAATGGAAGGATGCCCTAAAAATACAACTACCGGAATAATGGGAGAACCTGGATCTAAAAACAGGGGAAGGAAAGATGCCAGTCCTAACAATATCACAGGTAATAATGCCGTAAACAGACTGATAAAAGTTCCTGGCAACTCACTTTCAGGCAATTCTTTTGCGGTGAAAGAGGCCATTGGTGTGGAAGGGATTTTTTTTAAAGTTTTGGCAAAAAGTGGCCCTCCGACTATAATGGCAGGAATAGCTACAAGCATCCCGTAAAATAAGGTGAGCCCCATATTGGCCTTAAACTGTACCACTAGAGCAGACGGCGATGGGTGCGGTGGTAAAAAGCCATGGGTAACGGATAGGGCTGCAAGCATAGGCAAGCCAATATACAGTGCTGGTAATTTATATCGGTAAACTACAGAAAAAATCAGTGGTACCATGAGTACAAACCCGATTCCATAGTACAGGGGGATCCCGATTACAAAACCAGTGATCACCATGGCCCATTGGATATGTTTAGTACCAAAAACATCCATCATTACTTTGGCAATTTTTTGCGCAGCACCACTTTCCGCAACCAATTTACCTAGCATTGCACCGGTGGTAATAATGATGACCAACGAACCTAGAACATCACCAATCCCTTTTTCAACAGCTCCGGCTATTTTTGGAAAAGGAATACCAAGCGTCACACCGGTAAGTACCGATATGATCAGAAAAGCCAGAAATGCATTGATCTTAAAAACAGAGATCATTACAATCAATAGCGTAATACAGAGTAAAACAATTAAGATGGTCATTAATTTTTTTGGTATTTCATGATTTGCATGATGCAAAATAGGAATTATTTTGTTTGCAGCTTCTATGTCACAAGCGCTTCTGTTTTGTTCAGATTGTTGAACACAAATCGTGATTTTAGGACAAATTTTAACTATTAGACCAGCAGATTGATGAAGATCCATCTTAATTGCAAAAAACCCCCTGTTGTAACAGTTTTGATAGCATTTTTACATAAAATTAATTTACCCTAATATATTTCCTTAAAAACCAGCACCTTAATACTTGTTTTAAAAGCAAAAAATCAGAAATATTGCAAAAAATTGCCATTATTAAAGATCTTGTACCTGCAATCGGCATCTTTTTTGTTAAAGGGAGCGCATGAAAAGGAAAGATATAATCAGTGCGCTCTTAGGTATATTGATTATGGCCATAACCTATTGGCTGCTATTTTACCAGCTCTCCCCAAATGAGCATCATAAGGTAAAAACATTTTCATCGTTACCCCATTCCAAGAGTTTAGAGTAAAACACCCACTTATTTTTTAAGATTTCAAACGGGCTGAGATTAAAATTTCGGCATGGAAACATCTTGCTATAAAAAAAAAGAATACTAAATCTATAGTCTTTGTAGTTAATATGATAAATATTTTTATATTTGTCAAATAATGTTAATTACATTAAAATAAAACTCATGCACCATTTACAATTTGTTTCCATGCGAATGTGCCTTTATTGTTGTTGCTAACCAAGCAACACCTATCATCCCTATTTTTCTTAAAAATAATTAATGGCCCAGGCCAACTGGAGCAGTATGACCTATAAAACAGAGCATTAAAAATGAAATAAAACCTATAAAAAAACAAAACCGACAGGGAAGCCCTGCCGGATATTATTCGATAACCAGCGTAACGCCAATCACTTCTGGTCATCAAGTTTTACTAACAATTCAAATCATTAAATAAAACTGTATAAATATATGGAAAAATCTATCCATAGAAAAAAAATAGCCTTTAGGCTGGTCGCATTTCTTGCACTTGCCGGCCTCACCAAAAACGTTAGGGCACAAAATGAAAGTACCCCCATTATCAATTCTACATTAATAGGTTCAGTAAAAGACTCATTAAGCAAACAGCCCATCGGCAATGTGGTTTTATCCATAAAAGGAACTACACATGCCGTTACCAGTGCGGCCGATGGCAGCTTTTCCTTTCGTACAGGCCAAAAGTTTCCATATACGCTTATCATCAGCTTTATTGGTTATCAAACCAAACAGATTGTAGTCGACGGTAGCCCGGTTACCATTTTATTATCAGAAAAAACAAGTAGCCTGAATGATGTGGTGGTAATGGGCTATGGCACGCAGAAAAAAAGCGATGTCACCGGATCAGTAGCTTCGGTATCTAAAAACCTGCTGGCGCAGCCCTCAGCAAGTTTCGATAACATGTTGCAGGGTGGTGCATCGGGTATCGGTGTAACACAGAACTCTGGTCAGCCGGGTGGTACCGCTACGGTTCGGATCAGGGGTGGAAATTCGATCTCCTTTGGCAATGCTCCGCTTTATGTGATTGACGGCTTTATCGTGTACAATAACAACGATAATGCAAATGTAGGTTCTATCGGAACAAGTTCAAATGCACTCTCTACCATCAATCCGAGTGATATC
Source organism: Pedobacter humicola (assembly GCF_056490705.1). NCBI lineage: Bacteria > Pseudomonadati > Bacteroidota > Sphingobacteriia > Sphingobacteriales > Sphingobacteriaceae > Pedobacter > Pedobacter humicola. Next base: position 405,898 of record NZ_JBWJIG010000002.1, read on the forward strand.
GAATCGGTTGAAGTTTTAAAAGATGCTTCTGCTACTGCCATTTATGGATCAAGAGGTGCAAACGGTGTCATTATCATTACCACAAAAAAAGGGAAAAAGGGTGTTAACAATGTGAATTACAATGCTTACTACGGCACACAAAGGGTAGCCAGAAAGCTGAATTTACTCAACGGCAGCCAATGGGCAGCACTGATAAACGACATCAACACGAGCGACGGGCTTGCCAAAACCTATACCGATACACAGGTAGCCTCATTTGGTGACGGCTCAGACTGGCAGGGTTCGGTCTTAAATAATGCCCCAATATTTAACCAGGAGCTCTCTGTTTCCGGTGGAGATGAGAAATCAAGATATTTAATCTCTGGTAATTACTTTAAGCAGGATGGCGTAATCACAAATTCGGGTTATAAAAGATATTCGGCGCGGATTAATTATGAGAAAGACATTTCAGAAAAATTTAAAGTAACCACCAATTTCTTCGGAAGCAGATCTATTGAGAACAAACTGCCGGGAAGTGCGTACAACAGTATAAATTTTAGCAACGCCTATGCTAATTTAATTCTTACAGCGCCTGTTGCCACCATCAAAAATGCAGATGGAAGTTACAACATCAATAATCCGCTAAATGCCACACCAACTAATCCCCTGCAGGATATCGAAACTACAACCAACCAAAATACCTTGAACAGAATATTGGGTAATGCTGCTGCCGAATATAAAATCACAAAAGACTTAACGTTAAAGGTTACCGCTGGGGTTGATATCCTGAACACCAACCAGCAATATTATGCCCCATCCACCACGGCCTCCCCGGCAGGCGGATCGACCGGATATGCAACCAAAGGTTATGCGGCCTTAGGGTCGGGAAACGCATTAAGCTGGCTCAATGAAAATACCTTAACCTATAACCACACTTTTGTAGACAAACACTTCTTCAATGCACTGGTAGGTTACAGTACGCAATACGAAAACGGGAAATCTTTTACTACTTCGGCACAGCAGTTTCCTAACGATTTAACCAGCTTTGATAATTTATCCTATGCCGGTATCGCGAATCTGCCAACATCGGCCGCACACAGCTCAAGCCTTAACTCGGTTCTGGCACGCATTAATTATTCTTATCTGCACAGGTATAATGTTACCCTTTCCGAAAGGGCGGATGGCTCATCTAAACTCGGTAAAGAAAACAAATGGGGATTCTTTTCTTCTGTGGGCGTTTCGTGGAATGTAAACGACGAAGAATTTTTCAAACCGCTTCAAAGTGTAATTAATAGTTTCAAACTCCGTTTAAGCGCCGGGCAAACAGGCAATTCGGAAATACCACCATACAGTTCTCTCGCTTCACTGTCCCCTACCAACTATTACCTTGGCGGCAAACTGGTTACCGGGATATCTCCTGTCCAGATTGCTAATCCAGATCTGAAATGGGAAACGACCACGCAGTATAATGCAGGTATAGATTTAGGTTTTTTAAATAACCGGATTACCCTTTCGTTCGACGCCTATTCTAAAAAAACCACCGACTTATTGCTTAATGTACCATTGCCATTATACACGGGTTATGCAAGTGCTTTAAAAAACATCGGAAGTGTATCCAACCGTGGTATTGAGTTTTCTTTGAATACAGAGAATATAAAATCATCCGATTTTAACTGGAAAAGCACATTGATTTTTAGTGTTAACCGGAACAAAGTACTCAGCCTGGGCAAGAATGTAAAAAGCTTCTTCCCTGTGGCACCAACCGGACAGGTATCACCGGTAATTGTACAGGTGGGCCTACCCGTGGGAACCTTCTGGGGCTACAGCACAAACGGACTTTTAAAAACCGCTGATCTTAGCAATGGCACCCCATTGCTTGCAGGTGTGCCGCAACAAACCGGCGACACCAAATTTGTGGATACCAATCAGGATGGGATCGTAACCACTACAGACAAACACAATCTGGGCAGTGCCCAGCCAAAATTTACAGGTAGTTTTAGCAACACTATTAATTATAAGGGAATTGATCTGTCTATATTCTTTCAGGGTTCTTATGGCAACAAAGTTTTTAATTTGTTGCAACAAAGTTTAGAGCGCCCAACGCTAACCCAGAACGCATCGGCCACACTTTTAGACCGGTGGACGCCTCAAAACCAAAATGCTACAGTGGCACGGGTAACCAACTCGCCTGTGCCGCAGGTAACCGACCGTTTAATTGAGGATGCATCCTACTTAAAACTCAAAAATGTATCGTTGGGCTACACCTTTAAATCAGAATGGATCAATAAAATCAAGCTTAAAAATTTAAGGGTGTATCTATCTGCCCAAAATTTATTTACGGTTACGAAATACACAGGGCTGGATCCTGAAGTAAATTTTTACGACAACGACAACACAAAACAGGGAATCGATTTTGGCACCTATCCAGCTACCAGAACTTTTCTGGTAGGACTTTCCATCACTTTATAGCATGAATATACAGATGAAAATAACAATCAACAAACCTATAATCTGGTTATTAACCATCATCATACTGACTTCAACGGCCTGCGAAAAACTCGAAGAAAATCCGAGTTCGGTTATTGTAAGTTCACAGTTTTTCAAAACACCATCGGATGCAATTTCTTCGGTTAACGCAGTATACAGTTCGTTAAATAGTGATCCTAACGGCGATTTTCCATTATATGGCCGTCAGTTAAACCTACTGGTAGAAAATGCAAGCGACAATCAGATTTTTAGTCCGAGCAATACCAACCCCGATGTAAGGGCTTTAGGCGTTTCAACTTATATTCCTTCGAACAGCAGGATACTAAAGGTATGGCAACAGCTCTATTATGGCATTAATAAGGCAAATATTGCGATTGACAATATACCCGGAGTAGCCGCAGATACTGTTTTAAAAAACAGGTTGGTGCGCGAAGCCAAATTTACAAGAGGCCTGCTTTACTTTAATCTGGTAAGGCTGTATGGCGATGTACCTTTGGTATTACATGAGCCTACAAGTGTCAACATTGAAGATTTACTCGTTAAAAGAAGTCCTGTTGCGGCAGTTTACCAACAGATCATTGCTGATTTACTGGATGCAACCAGTTTGCCAAAAAGCTACGGTGCGGCCGATTTAGGCAGGGCAACATCGGGTGCGGCACACGCACTTCTGGCAAAGGTATATGTTACACAGAAGTTATGGCCAAATGCCCTTACCGAACTTAACACGGTAATAAATGGCGGTTATGGCTATGCATTATTCCCAAATTACAAGGATGTTTTCCAAAAAGCGACAAAGAACGGCATTGAACATATCTTTTCGGTACAGTTTGAGAGTAACCTGGGGGCAAAAAACGTGGTGCAGAACCTTAGTCAAAGTTTCACCTCGTTTAATACCGGAACTTTCCCAATTGATGTGCCCGCCAATAAAAGTGTTTATGAATTGTTTTCCGCCGCGGACACCAGACGCGAAACTACCTTTTACGATTCTGTTTACAACGCTGCAACAGGCAAATATGTGGTCTTTAAAAATGCCTATACCCCATATTTTAACAAGTTTGTGGATTATACCTTAACCCCTTTAAATACCCAGGCGCAGAGTGGAGTCAATTATCCAGTGATCAGGTATGCAGATATACTGTTGCTTTATGCGGAAGTGGTGAACAACATCAGCGGACCAACTGCTGATGCCTACAGTGCCATTAACAAGGTAAGGGCGAGGGCCAAAATTGCAGATTTAACACCTGGGTTAACTGCCGACGCGTTTAGGGATTCCGTTTTTTTAGAGCGCAGGAAAGAATTTATCCAGGAAGGCCATCGATGGTTCGATCTGGTAAGGCAGGGTGGCACCGTTTACGTAGATGCGCTCAAAAAATTTCCGGAGAAATCGGCCGTTTCATCAAAAAACATCCTGTTCCCTATTCCACAGAGCGAAAGAGAACTCAATACCCTGTTAACACAAAACCCGGGTTATAATTAATTATTCACTTACATAAAACTAAAAAAAATGACAGTATCTGATTTTAGCATTCTAGGAAAAAAAATATTGGTCGGCATCATTATCACCCTGGTGCCCTTCATCATCATTTTTGGCGGCCTTTATTTAACCCAGCGTTTACTCGGCAATAAGCCCACAACCCACACTATTCACAAAAACTAAACCTCATAATCATGAAAATCGAAGAACAAACCAGACAAAAAATCATCAGGAACGTGATTTTGAGTCTATTTATCTACCTACTGCCAATCGTATTAATGTTTGCTACATTTTACGTTACCGGCGATAGACCCTGGATAAAACAACAGCAAAAAAGTGAAAAAACTAAATCCGTAAACCCTAAAAATTCATCAAGCAATGGAACCAGTGATTAATTTTATCAAAAACATAATCGAAAACCTAAATGGCTTCGGTTTTCCTTTTTTAGTATTCTTTATCGGGGTATTGGAATTTTCTTTTGGCCTTTATAAAGGCAAGTGGCCAAAAAACGAACGCTTTGTCGATATCGCCTGCTTTACTTTACCCAGGCTGATCATCAGGCCTGTTGTAGCCTATTATGGGCTAAAATTTTTACCAGCGGTATTGCCTGGTTTAAAAAATACATTTGAGTGGGTACCGTTTTTTTGGGGATGCATTATTATTGCCATTGCCGACGACCTTACCCAGTATTGGTACCACAGGCTGCACCACGAAATTCCATGGTTATGGCGTTTTCACCGCACCCACCACTCGGCATCCTATATGGGCATGGCCATGGCAAGCAGGCAGAATGCCATTTATACCTTATTCTTTTCGCAAACCTATCTAACCACAGCTTTGGTGTATTTAGGACTAGGCATTCCTGCAATTATTGTTCGAGGTATTAAAGGCACCATTACTACCCTGGCGCACTCAAGCATTCCATGGGATAAACCTTTTTATCAATACAAAATTCTGCACCCTTTGGCCTGGGTATTAGAAAGAACCATTTCTACCCCTGCAACCCACCATGCGCACCATGCCGCTACTACAGATGATGGCATTGGTTATTATAAAGGTAATTTCGGCAACATGTTTTTCTTATGGGATATCATTTTCGGTACGGCATTAATTACCAGAAAATATCCTAAAGCTTATGGCATTTCACACTACGAGGGCGACCAATGGTACGCACAACTCTTGTGGCCGATATTTAAATCGAAGGTTGCCGGTAGCGAACTGGCCAAAGATGGCCCGGTAGTAAGGATAGATGAACCCACACCTTCCATTACTATACAAAAACCAACTGAAGAAATTTCGGAAGAAGAGGAATTTTACTATCGTCCGAATCCAACTTTGGTTAAAAATTAACTTTAAAAGGCCGGGAAAGCAAATCCTGGCCTTTTACTGACCCTAGCCTACTTCAGGAAAATATATCGCCCATCAGATTTATTTCGACCTTAATAGTAGTACTATTTATTTTTCTAAACCCGATCGAAGCGGGATGCCCGATTTTTCGTCGGGCAGAAGCGGGAGTGCAATAGCCTAAAAGCTTCTGCAACTGCTTTCCTAATAATTTAGAATAACAATGAAAAAAATTTTTAAGGGACAGCCTGTTTTACAATACCATAATATATGGCGATCCTAATCACAACCAAAACTCTTGTAAATTACTTCATACCCTGCAAAAACAGATTCAAATCCTCATCCTTACCCAGGCCTAATTTTTGTTTAATGCGGTAACGGCTCATGCGTACGCTCTTGGGTTCTATACCCAACCGTATCGACACCTCCTTATTGGTTAAACCCATCAGCATATAGGAACAATATTTCAAATCTAGCCGGGTAAGTGTATAATTGGCTTTCTCCTGCAGGTGATCAAAAAAAACAGGGTTGGTATCGAAAAAGTCGGTCTTATATTCTTCAAACTCTTTATCCATCTTTTTCTGTTGGTTTACAATCCGCCTAATCTGTTCATCAACCGAAAGATGGCTGTCATGGCTTACCTTTCCTGATAGAAGCTCCAAAAGCTCATTTTTTTCTTCAATCTGCAAAGTACCGGCCAGTACCTCTTTCTGCAAGCGTTCTTCACGCTCTTTAAGCAAAGCCTGTTCGGTTTGTAGCTGAACAGCCTCTGCCTCCTTTAACTGCGCCTTTAATTCGGCAGCCCCCCTTTGCTGATCGATCAGTTCCTGTTTTCTTACCGACGCCTTCAGTTTATAATTATAAGATATGAGCAAAAGTAGTAATGCAGCTATTCCGGTTAGCCCTGAAATAATGTAAAAAATATTCAGCTTTTTAGTAAATGCGGTCTGTTGATGCAGATTGGCAATCTCCTGTTCCTTCTTTTCTGATTGATACTGTGCTTCTACTTTTAGTACAGTGTTTATTTTTTCTTCATCGAAGGCCTTTTTATAATTAAGAAAGTATTCTTTAAAATAATTCAGCGCAGCCCCCTTGTCGCCCTTTTTCTCTGCAATATTCGAGAGCCCCTGAAAAAGCCTGGCCCGTGTAAGTGGCATCTTTACCACACTGCCCTGTATTTTATTCAGACCTGTTAAGAGTATTTTTTCTGCTTCATCATAATTCCCGTCGCGCAGGGCATACTCACTTTTCAGGCCGTAGCAGTTTAGTAATACTTCCTGCAGATTGGTTTTTGTGGCGATTTCAATCGCGATGTCGACGTATTTTTCGGCACTATCGCAATAAGTTCTGGGAAAATACTGAAAATAGGTATTGGCGGTATTGAGGGCAACCGCAGCGGTGTTGCTGTGTATGATTAAACGGCCTTCCTGTTTTTTGGAGAGCTGTAGTGCCTTTTTGTAAATCAACAAAGTCGAATCAAGAAGATCACGTTTAGTGGTATCGAGCTTAAAACGATCAAAATAGGTTTGCCCGATGGTAAAATAAGCATTGTTCAACAGATCTACCTGCTTGCTTTTAACAGCCGACTGATAACACAATTGTGCATATTTCTGTTGTTTTGAGGGATTGTTTCCATATCCATAAAAGCTGGCCAGATAGTGGTATATCGTACTTTCGTAATCATTAGCCTCCTGCCCTTTAAAATAATCGAGTGCCTTCAAAAACTTACCGACAGCCTTATCGCTTTCATCGTTAATGAGATCGAGCCAGCCGTTACGAAACCACACAAAACCTAAAGCCAAAGGGTCTTTTGTCCTTTTTGAATAATAGAGGGCGCTATCCAGGCTTTCGTAAGCATGTTTTAAGTCTTTCTGCCAAACATATAAATGAACCAGTGTGGCATAAGTGATCGCCTTACTCTTTCCATCCTTTAAACCTTCGCTGGTTTGGAGCGCCGCTTTGGCCTGTTCAAAGGAAAGTGGCAGGTTCTTTTCAAAATTCGCTCTGGCCAGTTTACACAATAGCTGTACACGTAGTTCTTTAGTTATACCTTCCCTAGAAAGCAAACCTGTTAACGAATCGAGATATATCTGCTGTGCGTCAGCACTCTTTAAAAAAATAAGTACAAAAGTTACAGTAATCAATAAGGTTTTCAGTGGTAGCTGCATAATCAAAAATAGAAAAAAGAAACACTTTTGAAAAAGCAGAATTACAACAAATAACTGGAATATAGCCGTTTAAACGTTTTCTGTAGACTCCTTGTAGTCGCTATGATTAAAACAGGTAGTCGCATAGTAGTCCCGCTTTTCTTGGCTGGCCGTACTCAGTCCGGTAATTTTGTGTTATTCAGTTCACAAAAAAAGAAAATCCTATGAAACAGAAAACAATGGCAATCCTGGCCTACATCACCCTAATTGGTTGGATCATTTCTTACCTCGAGTTTAAAAAATCAACAGAAAAGAGCACATTGGTTAATTATCACCTGGGGCAATCGCTGGGGCTGATTATTACTTCCATCATCTTAAGTATTATAAGTGGTATTATCCTGGCCATCATTCCATCACTCGGCATTATTTTTTATCTCATCTTATTTATTCCTTTCGTATTGCTCTTGCTTGGCATTATTGCCGCCAATAATGAGGTAGAAAAACCTGTACCACTGATCGGAAAAATATTCGAAGGGAAATTCAATTTCGCTTCTTAACAATTACCTGCAAAAACTATGAAAACGAAATATTATTGCCAGGCCATACTGTTTTTATTGGTTTTATTTTGCTTTAGTGTGAAAGCCCAGGAGGAGCCACAAGTTCAACTGGAATTAAAGCTCACCGATAAAACCTCTAACACAAGCCATAATTATAAACTTTATGGCATGAATTATTCCTTAAGTAATCCATTTTACCTTCAGGATGAAAGCGAACTGATTAATAACGGCAGTTGCAGCCTCATGATGGAACTGGCTCAGGATGCGGACAGTTTTTTGCTGAAGTGGGTTGGCGGAAGTATTAAGAATGTATCAGGAGAAGTTTCGATTGTACCGATCAATGGTATAAAAAAACCGCGCAAAATTGTTTTTACAGATGGGCAGATCGCAGGATCGGCCGAAAGTTTTTATACTACCCTTAGTGCCAATTCGCCTATACAGTTAAATATTTACATAAAAACACTATCCGTTGATGGCACTACCATATTCACACAGAATAAATCCGCTAACCAATAATAAATCGCATTATGATTATCTTCTATAGCAAAATAGAGCAACCTATTTTTGAAGAAAAGCTTACCAATTTCTCCAATCCCGGCGTTTATTCGTCAGACAGCTTGGTTCTGGTAATTTATCAGATGCAACAATCAACTGCTTTTGCCTATACCGTATTTAACAAGGTAAAAAGTGTGTATTACGATGGGGAAAGCAAACAAATGATCGTGCGCAGGAAATGGACAGATGAAATGAAAATGTGAAACTGTTACAAGAAATAATGTTACTTACGAAGATTCCACAACTTATGTAATGACGAAAATGTAAAATTTTATTTGTATCAATACAATGGATATCGATGATTTGCAGCTAATTAAATAAATGGCAAAATCTTTGAGTTGGCATAACGAAATAACATCCTATAAACAATGATAAACCCGGAAAACTACAGACAACAATTTACAACGGAGGATACCCCTGGTTGGCAGGCCATAGATGATCAGTTAGAGAAAATATATGGAGACAACGAAGCACGCCATTATGGCCCCTTGTGCGGACTTCATTATGTGGCTGGCGGAACCGACCCTATAGATGGAGCCAATATTTACGATAGCAACCATCAATCCTTTCATCGCCACATTATCAGTTATGGCATGAGCGAACTATACTATAATGAGGAAAAAGCAGGCGGCGAATTCAGTAAATGGGGATTTGAATTTACTTTCAGGCTGGCACCTTTTAATGAGGATCAGAACGATCCCATTTGGGCCATACAAGTAATGAACAATTTGGCCCGATATGTATTTTCGAGTGGCAAATGGTTCGAAGAAAATCATTTTATTCCCGCTAACGGGCCAATAAGATTGGATACAGAGACCGAAATAACCGGCTTTGTTTTTGCACTGGATCCAGAACTGGGCAAAATAGATACCCCACATGGCGAAGTAAGTTTTTTACAGCTGGTAGGGATTACCAATACAGAAGTAGAACAGTTGAAAAAAAGCCCTACAATGGGTGCTGTACAGGAACTGATCGAAAAATTGAAAAAAGATAACCCGCTGTTGATTACAGATCTGAACCGGAAATAATTTAGAACTTCAGCATAAACCGCTATGATTCAAAGAAACTTTCTTTTAACCCTGCTGATTTTAATTCTGACCTCTTGCCAGTCTAAAAAAGCTGTTCATTTAAAAACAGTCCTAAAGCAAAAGGAACGGACTATCTTCAATATTATGGTTGGCAAAAACGGCCCCAGCGAGCGTAAACTGAAGTGCCTGATTGACGGCGATTTTAAATGCGCACTATTGGCAATAGATGAAGAGGAACGGGCATTCGATAAAATTATCGGTGAAATAAACGCCTTAGAAACAGGCGGTACTAAATATGGTAATGAGCTGAAAACGGCAACAGTTAGCTATTACAAAGCGGTAAAAGATCTCGAAGTTTTTGACCGCTTAGATATTGCCCAGCAACAGATCAGTCAAAATAAAACCAATACAGAAAAAGTACGCGATGCTGCAATGCACAAACAGCTGCAATTATCTAGAGACAAGTTGGAAGTACACAAAATAATCAATCAAAAAGAACAGAGATTGATTGAAGTGCAAAAACAGTTTAATTCAGCAAACCGCTTGGATTAATCTTGTTTTGACAATCAATCACCAATCAGAAGATCGAAAACCTCAAGCCATGTTTTGCAAGAACAGATTCAAATCTTCCTCTTTACCCAAACCTAATTTTTGTTTAATGCGGTAACGGCTCATGCGTACGCTTTTGGCTTCGATATGCATGATTTGGGCAATTTTTTTAGTGTCCATTTTTAGATGTAAATATGCACAGAGTTTCAGGTCGAGTGCGGTGAGTTTCTGTTGTGCCCTTTGGTTTAATAAGGAAAAAAATTCTGGATGCACCTGCTGGATCTCAAATTTCGCTTCTTCGAAATCATTATCCAGAAGCAATTCTTCATTCCAGATCTTATTGATATTGAGCTGGTGATTGCCGCTAAGCTTTTCTTTGATCTGGAAAAGCATTTCTTTTTTATGTTCCAGTTGCAACTGGTTGGCCATTACTTCTTTCTGCAATTGTTGCTGTTGACTCTCCAATAACAGTCGTTCTGCTTTTAACCTGGCCTGCTCCTCTTTTTCCAGCTTCATTTGCAGTTCCGCATCCTGTTTTTCCAGGTGTAACTGCTTTTCGCGCTGCAGTGAATACCGCAACCTGAAATGGTAAGAACGGAACATAAATATCAGTCCTAAAATTGAGGCGATGGCAATACCAATGTACAGATACTTCTGCTGTTGTGCGTATTGTTCGCGCTGCTTCAACAGCTTCACTTCATTGTTTTTTTTTTCAGCTTCGTATTGTACCTCTAGCTTTTGGGCATTTAGCGTGCGCTTTTCATCAAAATACTTGCTGTTATATTCTGTTGCCTTTTTTTGGAACTCAAGAGCCTTTCCGTAATTGCCGCGCTGCTCATAAAAGTTCGATAGGGCGGTTACCACATTGATCAAAGTATAATAATAAGGTACCTTTTTGCTGATCAATACACTATAGGCTTCCTGTAAATACCCTTCTGCCATGACAAAATTCTTGTCCCGCCTGGCATATTCACTTAAAATACCCAAACTGCTTGCCCTTACTTCTTCGCCATTAATGGCACCTTTCATTACCTCGTTGGCCATGCCCGCGTAACGGATGGCATTGGCCTTTGCAATTTGATCGATATCAGGGAAATACCTTAAATAATAATCGGCACTGTTGATACAGGAAATAGCATACGTTTTTTTAGCTACATAAGTAGGGTATTGTTGATAAAGACTTTGTACCTTATTTAAATAATAAATGATGCTATCGCGCAACACTTCCTTTTTAGTGCTTGTATAGTTATAATCGGCTGCCACCGATAAGGCAATATAACAATTGCTCAACAGGTTATAATCAGTAGTCTTTAGTGCATTTTCGGTAGCCGCCTGCGCGTAGGTATTCACATTTTTTACGTCATCCCTACGCGAACTCAGCATATACAACTGGTAATAGATTTTAGCACTGAGATAGGGATCATCTTTTTTTCCTAAGGATTTAAGCGCCAGCTGACAGTATTTGGTAATCTCCTCCGCATTGTCGATGGCATTATAAAATAAGGCCTGTGCGTAATACGCATAGGCTAATGCGATGGGCTGCCGCGACTGCTGGGCAATAGATAAACTGGTATCACTTGCTTTTTTCGACAATGCAAATTGTTTGGTGGTCGAATAAATACTCGTTATTGCAGCATAGGCCTTTGTGGCCTCAGTAGGGTTATTTAGCCTTAAAGCCAGATCTGCGCCCTTTTGCGCACTTGAAAGGGCTGCTTTATAATCGCCATTAATCCGGCTACGCTCCGCCAATTGTGTAAGTAGGGCTGGTTTATCCTTTTTACTGATTTTATCGAGCGCCGTACTATCCAGTAAGGTTTGCGCATTGGCGGCAAAGAAACATAAGCTTACGCCTATTAAGAATACTATCTTTTTAAAAACCTGATGCTTCATATCGTAAAATTAACATAAAGATTGGAGCTTGAATAAAATTGTAGACGAAAATAAAAACGATAAAAACACACAATTAACTAATTATCAATAACTTACATATAATTGTAGATGTATTGTAGACGCTTGATTAAAATGCTGTAGATGCTCTGTAGGTGGTAAAATCTTTTTAACCGATACGATTAACCCCAACTTTGAATAAATAATTTTTAAACCTAAAAACAAAAATCATGGACAACAAAACCCTTTCAATCATTTCTTACATCACCATTATTGGTTGGTTAGTCGCTTATTTCAGTGGAAAAGATAAAGCAGATGTTTTACTTAAATATCATTTACGACAATCGCTGGGTCTAGCCATAGTCAGTATTGTTTTCAATATCGCATTTACCATCATTGCCGGTATAGTGCCTAGTTTAGCGTTCTTAGGCTTTGTGGGCTATGCATTTATTATTCTTTGGATAATGGGCATCATCAATGCGGCTAATGGCGCATTAAAGCCTGTTCCACTAATTGGTAAAATGTTCGAAGACAAATCTTCATTCGCTGGAAAGTATTAAAAAAGAAGTTTATGCGCCTCAATATCAAAAATGGCATGTTAATGGTGATGGTTTTAACCATCACCGCATGCAACTTTACGGTAAATACACCTGAAGAATATTTCGACCAGGCAGCCTTAAACTCCAATGATATATCCCGTTTTGGCACCTACTATTTCGAAGGTTACCAAAAATATAGTAAAAGTACAGCTGGCCCCGGTAAAGTGACCAATTGTGAGGAATACCTGAAAAATTCCATTGCCAGTGCCGAAAAGAATCTGGAAAAAGTAAAGAAACTGCATCCAACACCAGAAACAAAACCGATGTTAGATGCTTCCATTGCCTTACATGAATATGTTTTAAAGCATTACAAAGCAGAACATCTTCAGGTAGCCCAAATGATCGATCAGCATCAGCAAGAGGAAAATATCAACGAAATTTTAACCAAACTGGATACGAAGCCCTACGATACATTTATTGAGCTATACAATAAGCTTTGGCAGCTTGCAGATGTATATGCCAGGGACAATAAAATTGAAGTGGGAAAGATGCCCTTTTAGCAGTATTCCATTCAATCATTCAAAATCCAATCATTCTATCATTCAGTCACTCTATTATTAAATTTTATGATAAACATAACAGATTTTAAAGAAAATCTAGGCCTAAGCCAAGTTCCCAGCGAACTGGAAAAACTGATTTATTTCCAAAACAATATCTCTTCGTTCGGAAATTATAGTGAAGGATTTGGCGTTTTGATCGACGAGAAATGGGGACTGAAAAGCTGGAGTGAAGATGAAGATTTTTTAAACCGTCTGCTACCTTTTGCCCAGGCCAATGATACCGGCTCATTTTACGCCATCTGGAACGATGGAACAAACAAGCCGCTAAACCAAATGCCGATCGTCGTTTTTGGCGATGAAGGCGGTGTACATCTTATTGCGGAAAATATTTTGCAATTGCTCCATTTACTCACCTACGATACCGAAATATGGGTCGATTTTGATCAGACCTATTTTTATAAGGATAAAAACAACTACGAAGAAAGTGAGGATTTGGGTGATTACTTAAAATGGATGAAAGGCGACTATGGCCTCGACCAGATTGAAGCACCAGATGAATTGATTAAAACTGCCCAGAAAAAACACAAGGAAAATTTCGATCAATGGCTCGGGCAATATTTTAAGGATGAATAAATACCCTATATTACTATGAAACAAGGCCTTTCGATATTCTGGATTATTTACATGCTGTTTTTCGCCATCCCCTTCCCTATGTTGATGTATTACAACACCAAGGAGGATATACCCAATCTGGTTGATAGCAATGCATGGTATCCGCTTACTGTACTTGTAATCTCAATTTTGTTCTGGGCCATATTGCTGATTGGTTATTACCGGAAATGGGTGATCCGTACCTTATTGATTAAACGGAATATAGAAAAATTGAAAACTACCGGCGAAGCGCGTGAAGCTAAAATATTGGCATCAGCGAAAGTTTCGAAAGCGGGCGCAGCTTATGATACTTACGAACTTACCCTGCAGTTTAAAAATCTGGTAGGCAGCACCGTTACGCAGAAAACAATGGTAAACGATACAAAACCATATGAACGCCGTTACGAAGTAGGTAAAACAGCGGGCATCCTGCTGGATAAAGAAGTAAATAAAACCCCATATTTTATTTTTGCCACTACAGAGGTCAGCCTGAATAAAACTATTATTTTCCTTACCAATCTAGCCTGGCTGGCCTTTGCCGCCCTGGTTGTAGGTTATTATATCTATTCCTACAATGTAGAAAGCAGAGGTACGGGCTGGCGTTTTATAGGGCTTGGCCATCCCTTAATCACCTGTTCGTTTATGTTGCTGCTTTACCGTGCATTTGCAACTTTTATCGTGAGCAAGTTTGTTGGCAAACCTGATCAATTGTTTCCGGTTAAATTTAAAGGCACGCAAACTACTGCCCGGTTGATTAAAGCCAGTCAGACCGGAACCTATATCAACGAACAGCCACAGATTAATTTTGAACTCGAATTTACAGATCTGTTTAACCAAAAACACAGGGCAAACATCAAAAAGATTGTAGATCTGCTCGATCTGGATAGCACAAGACAGGAACATGTATCTATTTTTTATCTCAAAGAGGATCCCAGTCAGATTGCTTTTGAGCGTGATCTAAACGAAATTAACGGAGAACTTTGATGAAAAACTTAAGCAACATTCCCCACCTGATCTTATTCTGTTGCTTCCTTTCCATGGCTTGCAAACAGATCACAAAAAGTGTAGATGAAACCTTTCATCCTAACGATTCTTTGGTAAAAAAATGCGAGAAGGAAAACCAGTTTGGTACCCATAGCGAACACACAGGAACAACCAAAATCACCACCACTACACAGTATCAGGATAAAACCATCATCATTAATGGCGACACTGTTAAAACAGACGAAATGCAGGATAAGACCAAAGCACTTTTTCGCGACATTGAATTATTGAAACAGAAGCAAACACCTGCTAATGGTAAGAAAATCCAAAAAAGAGTAAATGAATTTTTAAAGGAGATGAACCACGCTCAAACCGGAACGCAAAACGCCAATCTTGAAAAAACTGAGGTGAAACCAGGAAAAGCGGTCTTAAGTGTTGCCGAACTGGCGAAGGCTGAAGAGCAACTGAGAAAATTACCCCAATACCGCAACAAAGAAATTGTGGTTTACGAATCGGTCCGTTTTTATGGAGACGGATCGATCAAGCTATCATTACAACATCCCGAAAACCCTAAATATGTAAATGCTTACCAATATAAAAATGGTAAATGGTCTGAGCCAGAACCCGTGCTGGCCAGAAATATCGAACGCCGGACATTCCCTTTAAATAAAATGCATTTTGCAGACGCGCATAAAGTAATAAAAATCTACAATGACAAAGCAGCTGAGATCGAAGGGGCGGCGCCAACAACTTCGGCCTATATTTCTATATGGGATGAAGGTATGCGCTGGTTTCCTGGTAGCATGAACGGAACCCGTGAGCGTTACGATATCCAGTTTAATAATGATGGCACGCTAAAGCGTTTTAGGCAGGAATGAGATAGCTGGATATTATTTCTTAGAATCCGCTAAAAACATCATCAGATCAAGCTTTATCAGCTCCCAATGCTTTCCCTTTAAACAAATTGGATCAGGATCCTGGTCAGCAGATTCGAAATTATTCATGTTTCTAGAAATAAGCAAAGGATCGTGATGGTATGGATATCGCTGTTGATGAAATGCCAACATGTCTTGAAATGAGAAGGATTCCATCAACTCATGGAGATCCCAAAAATCTTTCTTCCTACCACCTCTTTGAATTACATCGATTTTCATTGCCAAAATTTCTTCAGCAGGCGCCATTCGAATGCCATCAGCAGTCAGTGGTTTAAATATAAACTCATCTGTATAGTAAAAATCAAGTTTAACAGCACTATACGCATCCTTTCCTACCCTGTAAGATTTACCCATCGCTACAGGCATATCATTTACACCAAAAACATATTGGAAATGATGGATTAAAAAAGTATCAATTGCTCTAAAATCTATTGATCCATAGGGTGCATCTGTAAATAGATCGATGTCGATAGATTCGATTCCCCAATTGCAAACTCAATGCAGTGCCACCAACCAATCTAAACCGCTCAAATAAGCTGTCATTCATTAAGAGCAGCCAGCAATCTTTCAGTTTATCGTTTACAGTATTCCAATAAACCATAACAGTTTAAATTATGCTAACTCCGTCGAGCGTAGTTGGCCAAACATTTAATGGTTTCGAGAGCAGCTTTTCTACCACATCCTTTCCATAAAAATCCAAAATTTCCTGTTTTTCTATTTCATTACCATATTCGAAAACACGATGTACAATAGATTTTTTATGAAGATTCCAGTCAATGTTTTCGAACTTGGTGTCCCAGAATAATGCTGGGCTAAAAATAGAAAGATTAGGTACTAACTTTTGCTTTTCTTTTTCTTTCTTGATATCGTAAAATGCCTGAAGTGTCATCAGAAACCCCTCCTCCAAGCCTAAAGCCCTCTCAATCCTTAATGAAAGACCAGTATTCATATCCCTGTTTCCCTTGGTGATCGCCCCAATAGTTTGCGGGTATTCCGACAGAGAAAGTGCAAAACGCCTCTTAGAAAGCTTTTTTTTCTTAAGCTCGTGCGCTAGAAAAAAGCCAGGATGAAGTCCTTTCAATATGGATAGCTTTTCGAACATAGAAAACAAATGTAAACAATATTGTTTACATTATACATACATTACTTACAACAGTAAATTTTACAAGACTATAACTATATCACTTTCAACCTGATATGCTCCCAAAACCTGTACCCTTCGCGCCTTTCTCTCTGCGGTTAAAAGCGAATGGAGTTTACAACAAATCCTTCAGTACCACCCAAACATTCTCCGCCAGAATTTTATCGCCCTCAGCAGTTGGATGTATCCCATCGGCCTGGTTTAATTTAGGAATACCGCCCACCTTATCCAATAAAAACGGGATCAATGCCATTTGATTTTTTTTGGCCAGATCAGGAAACATATTTTTAAAATCAGACGCATATTTCGCTCCCATATTTGGTGGCACCTGCATACCTGCCAGCACCATTTTGGCATTCGGGTATTTAGCCTTTACCCGATCAATAATGTCCTGCAGGTTTTTGATGGTTTGTAATACGGGCAAGCCACGCAAACCATCGTTTGCTCCGAGTTCGAGCACGAAAACATCTATCTTTTGTTTAAGCAACCAATCGATCCTGCCTTTTCCACCAGCAGAAGTTTCGCCGCTTAAACCACCGTTGATCACTTTGTAAGGCATTTTTAAGGAATCAATTCTATTCTGGATCAAAGCAGGGTAAGCTTCGGTTGGATCAAGACCATAACCTGCCGTTAAACTTGTACCAAAAAAGAGGATGGTTTTCTGTTCTTTGACTGTAGAGGTTGTTTTTTGGTCAGCCGAATCTAAAGTTTTATCGTTATTGCTTTTACTTTGCTGATTTCCACAGCTTAACAGGGCGAGGCTCAAAACAAATAAGCCCATTAATCGTTTTCGTAACATATCTTATCAATCTATATCTAATAATCGTTAACCCTTATCTTAACAGGCAATAAGCCGTTATGTTTGGTAAATATCGATACACAAACCCTAAAAAATCAACTATTGGAAAGCATATTGAACATCCGAAATGTAAGCAAAATTTACCAAAGTGCCGGACGCGAACTTACCGTTCTGGATCATATCAACTTTTCGATTGCCGCTGGTTCAACTGTGGCCATTACCGGTCCTTCGGGAAGCGGAAAAACGACCCTGTTGGGTTTATGTGCCGGTTTGGACAGGGCGAGCAGCGGAACCGTTGAACTGAATGGAATTGCATTAGAAAAGCTAAACGAAGACGAGCGTGCAGCAGTTAGAAACCAGTATGTAGGTTTCATCTTTCAGAATTTCCAGCTGTTGCCTACCTTAACCGCACTCGAAAATGTAATGGTTCCTTTAGAGTTAAGGGGAGCAAAAAATATCCGGGCAAATGCGCTGGAATTGTTGGATAAAGTTGGTCTTGCCGATCGCTCGCACCATTATCCTGTTCAATTATCGGGTGGAGAACAGCAGCGTGTATCATTGGCGAGGGCATTTTCCAATCAGCCAGCTATTCTTTTTGCTGATGAACCCACAGGAAACCTCGATGCGGAAACCAGTGAAAAGGTAATCAAATTGCTTTTCGATTTGAATAAAGATGCCGGAACTACGCTCGTCATCGTCACACACGATTTAGAACTGGCCGCAAAAACAGCAAGGAGCATTAAAATTAAAGGTGGTGTAATCATTTCAGACGAAAACCCAAGTTATGCCTAATACCCTCCCGAAACAAAACATTAAATTTTCGTGGCTGTTTAAAATGGCCTGGCGCGATAGCCGGAAAAACCGTGCACGTTTATTTCTTTTTATATCGTCTATTGTATTGGGTATTGCAGCACTTGTTGCCGTGTATTCGTTTAAAGATAACCTGCAAAGGGATATCGATGCGCAGGCAAAAGAACTTACAGGGGCCGATCTGGTTTTGGATAGCCGTAAAGGCGTGAGCAAAACCATGCAAAAAATGCTCGATACGCTTGGCGATGAACGTTCACAGGAGAAAACATTTGCCTCCATGATTTATTTCCAGAAAGGTGGTGGCAGCCGTTTGGTGCAGATGAAAGCGCTCGAAGGCGATTACCCTTATTATGGCACGATAGAAACCATTCCACTGGCCGCGGCGAAAAATTTTCAAACCGGCAGAAATGCATTGGTAGATCAAACCCTGATGCTGCAGTTTAATGCAAAGGTTGGCGATTCGGTAAAAATAGGCGACCTTAATTTTAAGATTCTGGGCACCTTAACCAAGGCTCCCGGCCAAACAGGGATCGGAGCCAGTATTGCACCAACGGTTTATATCCCCCTACCAACCCTGGATAAAACCAACCTCATCAAAACCGGAAGCCGGATCAACAATAAATTTTATTTTAAGTATAACGATCCATCAGGTATTGATGAATGGGTTAAAAAGCAAGATGCCAAACTGGAAAAAGAAGGTTTTGATGCCGATACGGTCGAATCGAGAAAAGAACAGACCGGAAGATCTTTTAAAGATGTAAACCGTTTTCTGGCCCTTTCGGGATTTATTGCCCTATTGCTGGGTTGCGTGGGCGTAGGCAGTGCCATCCATGTGTATATCCAGGAAAAACTAAGTGCGATAGCTACCTTAAGATGCATGGGTTTAAAATCGCGGCATGCTTTTATCATCTATCTCATTCAGGTCTTTTTTATCGGCTTAATTGCTTCGGTATTAGGGGCCGTTTTGGGTACAGGTATACAGTTCCTGCTCCCACTGGTACTAAAAGATTTTCTGCCGGTAGAAATTACCATGCAGGTTTCGTGGTTTGCTGTTGGCCAGGGCCTCTTACTCGGACTGATCATTTCCATCCTTTTTGCGCTTCCGTCGCTCTTATCCGTAAGACGGATTTCGCCTTTAAATGCCATCAGGTTATCATTCGAAAAAACAGGCGGTAAAAGAGATCCGTTGACCTGGCTGGTATACCTGCTCATGGGGGTATTTATTATGGGTTTTACCCACCTGCAGATGAAAACATGGGTACAAACCTTAGCCTTCACCTCCAGCATCGCTATTGCTTTTGTGCTGTTGATTGTTCTAAGTAAATTATTGATGTTCCTGGTGCGCAAGCTGCTGCCAAATTCATCCAGCTATTTATGGCGACAAGGTTTTGCCAATCTTTACCGTCCGAATAACCAAACCTTGATGTTAACGGTTTCCATTGGTTTATCTACCGCATTTATCTGCACCTTATTTTTTGTTCAGGGGATATTAATGAGCCGTGTTACGCTGTCATCGGGCGCCAATCAGCCCAATATGGTAATGTTTGATATCCAGAATACCCAAAAAGAAGGGCTAGACAGTTTAACCAAAGCTTTTAAATTGCCATTGATGAACCAGGTCCCCGTGATCACCATGCGCATCGAAGAAATTAATGGTAAAAAAGCCAGTGCCGACACCAACAACAGACGTGCCTATCGCAATGAAATCAGGGCGACCTATCAGGATACTTTAACCGCAGCCGAGAAAATTACCTCTGGAAAATGGATCGGAAAAATAAAACCCAACGAAACGGTCTATATTTCATTGGATCAGCGTTACGCCCAATCAATTAATGCGGGGTTAAACGATAAAATACTCTTTAATGTTCAGGGCATGATGATTCCAACGGTTGTTGGAAGCTTGAGAGAAGTGAACTGGAGCAGGATGCAAACCAATTTCAGGGTGGTTTTCCCTGCAGGAGTGCTGGAAGAAGCACCACAGTTCCATGTATTAATGACCAGGGTTCCATCGGGTGAAGTTTCTGCCCGTTTCCAGGGTGAAGTGGTGCAAAAATTCCCGAATGTTTCAGTAATCGATTTAGACCTCGTGCTAAAACTGCTTGATGAACTATTGAGTAAAATTGGCTTTGTAATTCAGTTTATGGCGGGCTTTAGTATGGTTACCGGGTGGATTGTTTTAATCTCATCGGTGCTCACCAGTAAAAATCAGCGGATCAAGGAAAGTATTTTATTACGCACCATGGGCGCCAGCAGAAAACAGATCTTAGCGATTAATGCCATCGAATATTTCTTTTTAGGTGCTTTTGCAGCGGGCGCGGGGCTAATTCTAGCCATTAGCGGAAGCTGGGCATTGGCTAAATTTACTTTTGATGCGGCCTTTATTCCTCCATTAGTACCAACCCTGCTGTTGTTTGGCTCGATTGTAATTTTGGTGGTGATTACAGGTGTACTGAGTACAAGAAGTATCCTCAACCAGCCACCACTGAAGATTTTGAGAACGGAGAGTTAGGCGGTAGGTGGGTTGCGTAAGGCGTTAACCCGTAGTAGAAACAGAGAAGGGTACGCTTAAACTAACTTTCTTTTTTAAAGCCCCGTTTTGTCAGTCCGAGCGTAGTCGAGGACCCATTTTAAATTAAACATCCATTGCTAACCATATCAGAAATATAAGTTCATGTAAGCCTGTATGTAACTTAAATGCCTAATATGGTAAATCTCCTTCGACTCTGCCAGGAATGATCAAGAGTGGTGGTATGCCAAGACTAAGCATACTTTGATGCCATGGTTCGTGTCTCCAAGAACCATCTTATAATATGTCCCCTAATGTCTGATATGACTTTGTTAGGCTGACGATACGCAAATACTTCCACCATCTCAATAATGCATTAAAACAATCATCCAGATTTTGTTAATAATCGATACTTTTACGATTATGATCAGATTAAACAACGATACCCCCAGCGATATTCTTCAGGACGTCAAAATCGGCGATATGGTAACCGATACCTTCAGCAAAACGGGACTGGTAGAAACCATAGAAATCAGTGATGATGGCCTGTACCGGATTTACGAGTTTAATCTCGTTACGGGGAGAACCATTACAATTAAAAAATAGACCAAGCTCCACCCTAACCAAATGAAGAATTAACCACAGTTAAAAGGTAGACAGATTACAATCTGTATTTATCTGTGGCAAAATTATATTGACTAAACCCTAACCAAATGTCATTACTCATCTTACTTTTCGGCATCCTGCTACTTTTCATTATGATTTTGAAAAAGATCAACCCGATGATTGCCTTAATTGCCGTGGCCATTACTACCGGTTTATTGTTGGGCATGCCGGCTACAAAAGTGATGAGTTCCATTAGCAACGGGATCGGCAGCACATTGGGTAGCATGGTCATGGTTCTGGCATTAGGCGCCATGATGGGCAAACTGATTGAAGATAGCGGATCGGCAAAAAAGATTGTTTTCATCCTGATCGGGCCCTTTGGTAAAAAAAACATCCAATGGGCGGTATTGCTAACAGGTTTACTCGTAGGTATTCCATTGTTTTACAATGCAGGTTTTGTGGTGCTCATCCCTTTGGTATTTGCCATTTCGGCGGCAACAGGTCTCTCTAAATTATACATTGGTCTACCCATGGCTACTGCCCTATCGGTAACACATGGTTTTTTACCACCACATCCTGGCCCGGTGGCTTTGGCCGGAATTTTCCATGCCGATATTGGCAAGACATTAATTTATGGTTTAACCTTAAGTGTACCTATTGCAATTATTGCCGGGATTTATTTCCCCAGGCTGATCATTAAACGCGGTCAATCGGCCAATATTCAGGATTTCAAGATCAGCGAAGAAGAAAACCTGCCTTCTGCTACCAGAAGTTTTATCACAGCCTTACTACCTGTATTTTTAATCATTGCCGGAACAATAGGGAGCAATTTTGAGATCGATTATACCGGTAAACCGCTGTTTGTATTTTTAGCCGATCCTACTGCAGCCTTATTAATTTCGGTGATTATTGCTTTGGCGGTTCAAAAAGCAAGCCTGGTAATGGCGATGGAATCTTGTGCGGAAGGCGTAAAAAGCATTGCGATGATTATCCTCATTATTGCCGCAGGCGGTGCCTTTAAACAGATTTTGATTGATAGCGGTATGGGCGAGACGGTAAAACAGCTTACCGGAGGTTTAAATTTATCGCCATTGCTACTCGCCTGGTTAATCACCGCATCACTCCGTGTAACTTTGGGTTCGGCAACGGTAGCGGCATTAACGGCCTCGGGTATGGTATTGCCTTTAATTGGCCCTGGTGTGCCACCCGAATTAATGGTGTTATCGGTTGGCGCGGGGAGTCTGATGTTCTCGCACGTAAACGATACCGGTTTCTGGATGTTTAAAGAATACTTTAACATCAGCCTCAAAGAAACTTTCCGCACCTGGACAGTAATGGAAAGTCTGGTTTCTGTTTTAGGACTGGTTGGAGTGCTCATCCTAAATCAGTTTGTATAGATGAAGTTGTCAACTTTAATAGCGGTATCGCCAATCAAGTTGACAACTCTGATCAAGCATCTGTAAATACTCCCAACATATTGCAAAACAAGCAGATCATGTACCGTTATAGCATCATTTTTTTGGAAAGCAATTGCAGCAGCTCTTAGGTTATAGCAGTCCCGCTCTCCGTTCTTTTCGATGAAGAATCGAACCCACTTCGATCGACCCGCCTGTAACGGACAGCGTTATCCCGTCCTTCACGGGATTAAGCAATGGGCGGGACTAGCGGAACCGAAGCACTGTAGGCCATGCTTTTCTAAAACAGGCAAGCCCATTCTGGAAATTAAATCTCTTTAAAACCGTGGTCATTACGGCAATCACCACCTCGCTAAAAAACTTAGGTACTCTAAGGTGTCTCGGATGGTTAAAACACCATAATCTACTTCTTCAGCATCAAATAACCATAAGCTTGCAAAGTAAAACTGCTTGTTAAATCAACAACATCACCTGTTAAGGCATTTTTCCAGGCTGTATTTTGCAAAGCAGTAGGCAAACCGTAATTCACCGACGTATTTCTTGCATTCACCAGCACCACTACATCGTCTGTACCAGATTTTTTTTCATAAGCCACTACATCCGGGTGGTTAAATACGGTAAGCACCCCTGTTTTTAAGGCAACGCTGCTTTTTCTAAAGGCAATGATCCTTTGATACTCCTCCAGCATATCCGGATTGGTTGTCCAGTCGATTGCGTCCCTGTTAAAAAAATCAATTTTCTTAGGGCAACCTACTTCCTGCCCGTTGTATAAAAGCGGAACTCCATCCATTGTTGCCGCCAGAACAAATGCGGCCAAAGCGCCTTGCTTGCCTTTGTAAATGCTGATGGCACTTCCATCCGATGAAGTGACATCGTGGTTGGTAATGTAACGCAGCTTGTAGGTTCTGCTGATCAGCGTATTGTTTTCATTGGTATTGGTGGTAAACAATGCACTCGGCGCCTGGGTATCGGCGAAAATGCCTTTTAGGGTATTGTAATAATCGAACGCATAGTTCAGCTGAAAACCAGCTGTAAGCTGTTCTTTTTTGCTTCCTTCGCCCAATAAGATCAATTTTCTGGCATCAAACTTCTTCAGGGTATCGAGGGCCTGTTTCCAAAAATCGGTGGGCACAAAATCTGCGGCATCAAAGCGGTAGCCATCAATATTTGCCGTAAGCACCCAAAATTTCATCGCCCTGATCATCGCTTTACGCAGATCCGCATTGTCGTAATTTAAGGCCGCTACATCTGCCCAGTTTGTTCCTGGCGGAATAATAGTATTTCCGTTAGCATCCTGTTTGTACCAGGATTTATTTGCAATCCAGGCATTATCCCAGGCGGTATGGTTGGCTACCCAGTCCAAAATCACCGACATATCCCGCTTGTGGGCTTCCTCCACCACGAGCCGCAGATCATCCAGGGTACCAAACTCCGGATTAACCGCATTATAATCCTTTACCGCATAAGGCGAGCCTAAGCCACCAGCAGATTTTAACTGTCCCACGGGATATATCGGCATCAGCCAGATCACGTTTACGCCAAGGCTCTTTAAATTATCCAGCCGGTCTTTCAAACCCTTTAAATTGGCCTGGGCGCTAAACGAACGTAGGTTGACTTCATAAATTACCGCATCGGTGGTATTTGGCACTTTAGAAAAAGGCGTTCCATAAGCCACAGGGTCTTTATAACCATCACCTGGGCTAACCACTACAGGCGGGGTAATTACCGGGCTATCAGAACCTGATTTTTTACATTCTGCGGCAGTAATGCCCACCAAAAGGAGCAGTGATACTATTTTCATGCTATTGTTTTTTAAACTGAGTTTCATGTGGTGCGGATTAATATTTTAATGTGATGGCAGCATCCTCATTTTTGATCAGGATGGATTTGATATTACAGCTTTCCGGAGCATCAGGATTGGCCTGTAAATCGGGATTGTTCGAAGCGCCCATCCACGCAAACTTAGCTTCGGAAAGATTTTTCTGCTGTTGATTCACCATAATGGAAGATGTAACACCAAAGCCATGTAAAGCGATTTTTACGAAACGAAAGTTGCTTTTATAAGTACCTTCTACCTGATGGAAAACAATCTCTTTTTTAAGCGGATCGAAACTGATCTGTCTTTTATAAAAAATACCTTTTTCGTAAGCATAACTTTTTCCATCATCCTCATAATACACAAAACTGTTGCCCACCTCTCCTTTATAAACATGAACAGTTAGGGTATCACCCGGCTTTTGACTGGTAGACTGGATCAGCGATTGCTGTGGGATAATGCTGCCGCCCTTTACAAAAACAGGCAGTTTATTTAGGGCCAACTGAATGATTTTCTCTTCACTTCCAGCCTGTAACCCATCGTTATACAGGTCGTACCAGGTACCTGCGGGAAAATATACCTTACCGAAGGTTTTTGTACTCTCAAAGGGAGCCACCATAAAAGCGTTTCCAAACTCATATTGATTTTGGAACTGGGTATCCAGAATCTTCGGGTCGTGGGTATAACTGATCGCCAGGGAGCGCATTATGGGAAGTCCGCTTTGTGCGGCCTCGTAAAAACCGGCATATATATAGGGCATCAGCTGGTAGCGGAGGCTGATGTAATTCCTGGCAATATCGAGCACATCTTCTCCAAAACTCCATGGTTCTGCAGCCTTTGTATTTAATGCGGTATGGTTCCTGAAGTAGGGGGTAAAGGCACCCAGTTCAATCCAACGGGTATATAAAGCCGTTGTTGGGTTTCCGGTAAAACCTCCAATGTCCATTCCGGCGAAAGCCACACCACTTAAACCCAGACTGTTAATTAAACGTACACCTGCAAGCATGTGGTCATCTTCACCACGGTTATCTCCCGTCCATAAGGCTGTATAACGCTGTAAACCTGCATATCCAGAGCGGGTTAAGATAAAAGGCCGTTCTTTAAACTGTTCTCTTGCACCTTCATAACTCGACCTGGCCATCTGTAAGCCATACACATTGTGTGCCTGTAAATGAGAGGTTGGTTTACCATCGTAATCAAAAAGCACATTATCGGGCATTTTTTGCCCCCAGGTGGCAATCTCGTTCATATCGTTCCAAATTCCGCTCACGCCTGATTCAGAAAAAAACTTCACCTCATTCCGCCACCAGGCCCTTCCCTTTATACTGGTAAAATCAGGGAAATTGCACCAGCCCGGCCAAACCTGCCCGGTATAAGGTTCCCCATCGGGATATTTGATATACACATTATCGCGTATGCCCCGTTCGTATGCACCCGCGCCTTTTTCTACCTTAATGCCGGGGTCTACAATCACCGTTGTTTTGAAACCCAGTTGATTCAGTTCGGTATTCATTTTTAAGGGATTGGGAAAACGGTCCTTGTTCCAGGTAAAAAGTTTATAGGCATCCATGTAATGAATGTCGAGCGTAATACCGTCGGCAGGAACCTTCTTTTCCCTTAAGGTGTTGGCAATGCGCATTACTTCTGTTTCGGGATAATAGCTGTACCTGTTCTGCTGGTATCCCAGCGACCACAATGGGGGCATCGGCATTCTTCCTGTAAGATCAGTGTATGAGCGGATAATATCTGCTACCTTTTTGTGGTAAATGAAATAATAGTTCAATATCCCGCCGCGTGCCCCGAACGAAGAAAAACGGTTGTTGCTTGCCCCAAAGTTGAAATCAGACTGGTAGGTATTGTCCAGAAAAATACCATAGTTTAAACCATGGTGCAGGCCCATATAAAAAGGAATGGTAGAATATAGTGGGTCGGCTGATACCGCATAACCATACACATCGCTGTTCCAGTTGGTGTAACCGCTTCCTTTACGGTCGAGGTTACCCGTTTTTTCACCAAGACCGATAAAATGCTCGTCATCCTGCATTTTTTTGTAACTGGTAACGGCATCTCCTGCCCATGAAGTGGAAAGCCCCTTATCATCTTCGTTGATCAGTTTTCCTTCAAGAGTATAAAAAGAAATGAGGAAAGGTTTTTTTCGGATGATTACCTTTAACGAATCGGTACTGATATTAATCGAGCTGTCGTTTTGGGTCACAATTGTTTTTACCTTTTGAGGCTTGCCCGTTACGGCATATGAAAAATCACCGCCAAGCTTTTTCCGGTCAACCCTCACCCGTATGATGTTGGCAGAATACACGATAATCTGTGCTTCTGCATTGTTCAGGCTTAAATTTATTTGCTGTCCGTCTATATTAACGGCAGTAACATTGCCAATTTGGTTTACCGGTGTTTGTGCAAGCACATCGTAGGAAAAAGTAGCACAAAGCAGTAAAATACCGCACAGGGTTTTAAATTTCATCGCTATAGAATATAATCGGAACGGCCATATAATGATCCGGCCGTTCCGGTAAGGAATTTAATTTTTTGTTACCGTATACAGATATTTAGTAGCCGTGGCTTGTTTGAAATCGATGGTAACGGTATAAGAACCATTTTGGGTAATGGTTACCGCATCATTGGTTTGAACCAGCGTTCCGCTTAAGGCATTTACATCTGCAGGACCGTAATTGATATCCCAACTGTTGTTCGCCCTGAATTTTAATGCCCCTGATACCAAAGTGGCCGTTACTTTCCATACCCCGTTTACAGGATCGTAAACCATAGGCGTAGAATTATCCCAACCGCCAGCCGTTGATGAACCGATCAATCCGAAAGATTGAATAGGCGAAACAGAATAACTGAGGTTTTTGATATCGGCGTTTAATTTGTAATAACCCGGAGTGTTAACGGTTAATCCACCTGCCAATCCGTTAGTGCTTAATTTTCCGGCGCCACCATCACCATAGGTAATGGTTGTACCTGCCGTAGAAACGAATTTGAAGTTGCCCCCCACATTCATATACACATAACCTTCATATTTACCATCGCCCAGAAAGCGGATGGCAGGTGCTGCATCTGTTAGCCAGCCCTGATAATCGCCGGGAACAAAAAGTTTCTCCGGTACAATTTCCTTGTAAGTAGTTACCGACAATTTGATTGGCAACGAGGTCACCTTGTTTTTTTCACTCAATACTGCCGTTACCCGGAACTCTACATCCGATTTTACATTTGCTGGCAGGCTGAGGTTGTTCAACAAAATATCGTTCAATTTACCGATGGTGATGGTTAAAGAATCGTTAGTGGTGCTGCCAATGCCGTAAGCGGTAGCAAAATTTTTACCTGCAGCATCGATCTGAACCGCATAATTCACCACTGCCTGGACTCCAAAATCGGCTTTGTTCCATTTGATGCGGTATGTTTTAGCGGTATCGGCAGGGGCCACCACCATCGCCGATGCGGCCATAGGTGAAGTTAATGTTGGTGCGTCAACATCACTTTTAATATTCGCCAGCATGTTGTTGTCTTTTTTACAGGCAGAAAACGCAGAGGCAAAAAGTATGATGATATAGATTAATCTTTTCATAATGCTATCGAATTAATATCCTGGATTTTGGGTGAGATTAGTATTGAGCAAAAGATCTGATGCCGGGATAGGGAAGATATTATACTTCGCATTGGTTGAGGTTCCGTTCATCACGTTCCCCTTCCAGTCCCACAATAAAGCGCCACCGGTAAACTTGCCAAAACGGATCAGATCGGTTCTGCGGTGTGCTTCCCAATACAGCTCCCGGCCACGCTCATCCAATAAAAAATTAAGGTTTAGCTGGGCGGTCGTAATGTTGCCCGAAGTATTTCCGTAGGCACGGGTACGCAGATCGTTAATCAGTTTTAATGCTTTTGCCGCATCGCCCCCACTTCCACCACGTACGGTTGCCTCGGCATAATTCAGATAAATTTCCCCCAACCGGATCAATGGAAAGTCGGTATCCACAAAGGTACTGTTCGAACCTACGGCGCCTGTTGAGGTGATGTTTTTAAATTTTGCAGAGAGATAACCTTCCGTAAAAATGGTGGGGTGTGTAATAGTTAATGTTTGCCCCTTGGTATAAAATATGGCCCTCTTATCGGTTCCCCCTGATGGATCTGCAAATTTCGAGGTGACAAAAGCGGTCGTCATCCTGTTTCCGGCCCATCCGCCAGATGCAATTCCAAATTCGTTGGCAGCATCCATTGCGCCACCTACGCCGGCATGGATCACAAAAGTCATGTCGCCATAACTCCTTGAGCTGTTCCCATCCGTTGCAATGGGCATAATAATTTCTTGTCTGTATTTATTGTTATCGGCCAGAAAAAGCTGTGGATAACTGGTATGCAAAGCAAATTTGCCCGAATTCAATATCTCGTTGGTATAAGTGAGGCATTCGGTATATTTTGGCTGACCAATGTATACTTCGGCATTCAGATATAAGCGGCTTAGCAATGCCCATGCTGCTGCACGGTCTGCCCTCGCATACTCATTGGCACCCGGATCGGCCAGGGCTGGAAGGATTGCTTTTAATTCGCCTTCTATATAAGTGAACAGTTCTGCCCTTTTAATCTGGCGCGGCAAATAGGCCCCAGGTTTATCTGCCTCGGTAACAAAAGGAACATTTGCATAAAGATCCATCGCGCACAGGTAATAATATGCCCTTAAAAAACGGGCTTCAGCCTGGTAACGGGTAACATCCGTTTTTAAATTACCGTCTAAACCTGGCAATTTATCATTTACCGATCTGATGTATTCATTACAGTAGCTGATATTGATAAAAAGCCTTTGGTACATTAATTTAACATAAGAGTTCTGGTCTGACCAGATATGGCCATGATATTCTACTAAACCTCCATCGCCCCAGGCATTAATACACTCGTCGGTGGTGGCCTCTTGTGCGGCCCAGTACTCTCTCAAAAATGCGGTTGTACCTTCATCTGGCGCCGATATTTCCGGCAACCCTGATTCTCCCCGCTGCCCGGTTAAAGAGAGGGTGGAATAAAGTTTCGCCAAAAACTGTTTATAGGATTCGGGACTGTCAAAAACGGTTGCCGATGAAATGATCTTTGGATCTTTAGGCGTAGCATCCAGATCTTTTTTACAGGAACTGATCAGCAGCATTACTGAGACCGTGGCCAGTGATAATATTTTATATAAT
This sequence comes from Pedobacter humicola, assembly GCF_056490705.1. NCBI lineage: Bacteria > Pseudomonadati > Bacteroidota > Sphingobacteriia > Sphingobacteriales > Sphingobacteriaceae > Pedobacter > Pedobacter humicola. The sequence goes on from NZ_JBWJIG010000002.1 coordinate 435,853, forward strand.
TTCATGATTTTGCTTGCTAATGGTTAAAAATTACAGTTCAGGCCCAGTTGAAAAATCCTGGCCCTTGGGAAAAAGTTGTTATCAAGTCCGCCACTGATCTCCGGATCCAAACCTTTGTACTGTGTAATTACAAAAGCATTCTGAACGCCGGCATTTAAACGGATTTTTAACTTATTTTTAAGGTAAGCCGGCAGGGTATAACCTAAAGCAATGTTATCCATACGGAAATAAGATGCTTTTTGAATATAGTAATCTGATAAAACCGTCTGTTGGGCAGTAGTAAACTGTGTATCTTCTGCGGCTTTGGTCTGGTTCGACAGATAACCCAATGAAGAATACAAACCACGGTAAGTGCTGCCTGCGGCAACGTTATTGTAATTGTAATTGCCCAAACTTAAACGTCCGGAGAAACTGAAATCCCATTTTTTGTACGTTAATCTCGAATTAATCCCGATCTGAACTGTTGGGTCTGGCTTTTTATAGATGTACTGATCGGCACTGTTAATGATGTTATCGCCATTGCGGTCTACATAGCTATCTTCAACCGGTTTGCCATTGGCATCATAAATCTGCTGGTAAACAAAGAAAGAATTGATCGGCGAACCTACCTTCTGGGCCTGGATGGTTCCGGAAGTAGTGCCTGCAATACCCCCTAATTGGATTATATAGTTCGGATCGTCGTTCAAAGCCAAACGGGTGATCTTATTCTTATTATAACTGATGTTATAACCCACCTGCCAGTTGAGGTCTTTTTGATCCACAACTACTGCATTAAGGCTAAATTCTGCACCGCGGTTTTCCATACTGCCAATATTGGTCAAAACCGTTGCAGAGAAATTGGTACCTACCGGAACATTAACAATGCTTAAAAGATCTTTGGTTTTACGGTAATACACATCAAGCGATCCTGTTAAGCGGTTATTAAACAAGCCATAATCAAGGCCGATATTTGTGGTCGTGGTAGACTCCCATTTGATGTTCGCATCGTAACCATCCGGACGTAGGGTATAATAAAAATTATCACCAAACTGATATCTCGAGGTCTGATCACTGATGGTATATTTCGCGAGATAAGGATAGTTGTTGCCATTGTTCAGATCTTGCTGCCCGGTAACACCATAACCTATTCTCAGCTTCAGATCAGAAAGTGTATTGTTGCCTTTAAGAAATTCCTCTTCCTTTATTTTCCAGGTTAAGGCCCCTGCAGGGAACAATCCCCAGCGTTGCTCTGGTGAGAAACGCGATGTGGCATCATCACGTAGGGTAAAAGTTAACAGGTATTTGTTTTTGAAGGTATAGTTTAATCTTCCGAAGAACGATAAAAGATAATATTCGGTGATGTAATCGTTTGGTGGCTGGATGGAAGTCATGGCCTGATCGGAAGATAAACTTGTTCCCTCCCTGTAAAAGTGCGACCATGAATAACCACCTGTAACATTAATTACACTCTCGATAGACTTAATATCTTTATTATAGTTCAGATAAAAATCTACCAGTTGATTTTTCCTGTTTTCAGTGTAATTGTTCAATCGTCCACCGGCAACAACGGGCGTATAAACCCATTGGGTATTATCCAAAAGATTATTGTGCCCAACTGATTTTGCATAGTCGTAACCCAGGTTTAAATTGGCATGCAGATCAGGAAAGAAATGAAGCTTATAATCGAACTGTGCATTACCGATGCTTCTTTTTACAGTAGAAGTATTGTCGGTGAGATCCAGCATCGCCACCGGATTTGCGGTAGCCAGGGTTACCGGTGGACCGTTTGGTGTATGGTCGGTCGTCCAGGTGGTATAACCCCGCCATCTGGTATTTCCATTAAACACAGGTTGCGTCGGGTCGTAATTAACGGCACTGCCAATTGCACCCTGCTCGGCAAAATTATTGGTATTATATAAACCTTTTAAATTCAGGTGGATGTTCAGGTGATTCTGGAACAAACTTGGATCCAGTCCAAGGGCAAGCGTAGTGCGGCTAAAGTTATACGTTTTCAATACTCCATCGGCATTGTTATAGCCCAGTGACAAACGATAAGGCAGATTTTTCGCCGTACCCGAAACACTCAGGTTATGGTCCTGGGCAAATGCCTTCTGATAAATTTCATTTTGCCAGTCGGTATTGGCAGTACCCAGCAAAGAGGTGATGGCAGTTGTGCCGCCATAAACCTTATTCACCACAGCCCTAAACTCATCGCCATCGTAATTATCTACCTGTTTGGGCAGCACGGAAAGTGAGGTAGTTAAACCATAATTTACCTGAAACTGCTTGGTGCCCCGCTTGGTGGTGATCAACATGACGCCATTTGAGGCCCGTGCACCGTAAATAGCAGTAGCAGAGGCATCTTTTAACACGGTGATATTCTCTACATCGTTTGGATTGATTGTGGCCAGAATATTTGCCGAGCCACCCATCGCGGTATTATCAACCGGCACATTATCAATCACAATTAAAGGATCATTACTGGCATTTAAAGATGCACCGCCACGTACCCTGATGGTGGAAGTATTTCCCGGTGCCCCGCTGATTGACGTGATGACCACTCCGGGCAGTTTACCCAGCACGGCATCCTGAATAGAGTTTACAGCGCCCTTATTAAAATCTTTAGCGGTAATTACACTTAATGCACCTGTTGCATCGCTTTTTCTGATGGTCCCATAACCGATCACGGCCACATCATTTAAGTTCTGTGAGGAAGGTACCAGTTGTAAATTAACTGTACTGTTACCGTTCACTGCTTTTTCGAGGCTGTTATAGCCAATATAACTCACTACTAATGTTTGTGCCCCGGCCGGAACACCGGTTAATTTAAAATAACCATTAACATCTGTTGCGGTTTTTAAAGTAGTACCTTTCAGCATAACAATTGCCGAAGGCAGAGGGAGGTTTTTCTCGTCGTTTATTTGCCCTGTGATGACGTTTGTTTGGGCAGCGGCCACGTGATACAGCAGTACAAAAAACAGCAGAAACCTGTTCCTTAAGGAGTAAATCTTTTCCATTAGCTCAATATTTATAATTTGGTTTATAGTGATCAATGCCTTCGCTTAATCACTAATCAAAGAAAGGGGGCTTGAAAATAGAAAACAATCGATCAGACCCCTGATATAGAAAATATCAAGCCCATAAACCAATTAAAATATTGATTTTCAGATATTTAACAACAAAGTCAGGAAGCCTGAATATAGAACAAATACCAGTTCGAAAAGGCCCTAAACGGCTTCTATTTCCATAATCCTATCTTCAAATTCGTCGTTCTGAAGAATAGATTTGGTTTTAACGCGGTTTTTATACGAATAAATTGTGTTAACTGAATAGCCTAAAATTTTCGAGATCCTGTCGTTATCATGGATCCCCATTCTGATCAGGGCGAAGATGCGCAGTTCGGTACTGAGCAATTGCCCCCTGGGGATGAGGATCTGATCTTCTGCTTTAAAAAATGAATTGAATTTTGCTATAAATTCGGGGAAGAGGCGTAAGAAAACAGTATCAAAGGTATTGAAGAGTTCTAAGCGCTCATTTTCCAGATTGAGGTTATGAACGGTTTTTAAAGCATCATCATAACGTTTACTGCTGAGTTTTTTATCGATAGATGTTTTAAAGTTTTCCAGTTTATCGATGTAAATGGAATTGATATTGAAGTAATAGCTGATGTATTCGTTTTTGATGGTATTGGCAATGCTCAGTTTTTTATTTACCTCTTCCAGGGCTTCATTCGTTTGCTGAAGGTTACTGTTGGCTGCCTTGATGATCTCGTCGGCCAGCCTGATTTTTTTCAACTGCCTAAAAATAATCACTGCAAAAATAACAACGAATATCACCAGCAAAGTGATGATGGATGAATAAATGTAGAGCAGCTTCTTCTGGTGCTCGATCTGGTTGATCCATTGGGCTTCGATAATGGGCAAAATGCTGCTGATCTTAACCTGACGGTGTAACGCGCCATAAAAGGTCGCCTCATCCATGGCCTGCTTGATGTAAGCATAAGCATTTTTAATGTCGCCTTTTTTAAAAAGGATATCGGCAAGTTTGTAACTGGCCACGGTTTCCTTTGTGGCCGATTGAATATCAGAAATCGCAGCCTGGATTAACAGCTCAACCGATTTTTCCTGTGGACCGCGGATCTCGCAGATATAACTCAAACAACAGGCATTAACAGCATATTGATGCGGAGTTAAGCCTGGCATTTTTAACAAACTGGTATACACCCTACGCCCGTCGTCATAATTACCGGTTCTCAAATCGCGTAGTCCTTTAAGTTCCAGAAAATTTACCGTGCCCGCTTTGGCTAAAACCAAGGCAGAATCAATTGCCCGAATCCCCTGTGGATTATAAATTTCCGCATAATCTACATTACGGTTATAATCAGACAGGTCGAAGTAACTTCTGGCTTTTAAAAAATAGTATCCAATCTTTTCATCAGGCGATAAAACCCCTACATTGATACTGTTGAGGACTTCAAGGGTTTCCTTAAACAAACCCGAAGAAAGCAACGTAAATCCCATTTTCATCCGGGCAGAGGCAATTAATGCAGGATCTTTTAAAACAGTTGCCGTTTGACTTAACTTTTTCGCATAATTGTAAGACGAATCATAACTAAAGGTTTTGTATTCTTCGTACAGCGCCTGATACATTAAAAAACGTGCCCTTAAATTACCTGCAGATAAAGACTTTGCCCTTAAGGCTGCAATTCTCTCCTGCTTTTTTTCTATATAAACATCCTTTTTTTGAAGCACATTATTCAGTTCGTTTAAAAGACTATCGCTTTTAGACTGAGAAAATCCGCCGAAGGAAAAGCAAACAAGAAAAATTAGTAACAGATGAGGTTTGGCTAGTTTCATTAATCCTGAAGGGATGATTAAAAACTAAAGATATTAAATATTGGTTAAACGGTTAACGATTTGTTTTCTTTAAGGTAAAAATCTTTATCGAGGCTCAAAGCAAAGCGAGATAACATCCTATTATGGGTATTATTTTTTTGGAAAGCAGGTACAGCAGCTTTTGGGATAAAGCAGCCCCGCTCCCGCTTCTGCCAATTGAAAAAATTGGCATCCCGCTTTGATCGGGTTTAGGGCGCTTGAATAGTAGGCTATCCAGGGTAAAATAAACTCCTGTCCGTTACAGGCGGGCGACCGACAGCGTTATCCCGTCCTTCGCGGGATTAAGCAAAGGCCGGGACTAGCGGAACCGAAGCGCTCCGGCCCGTGCGTTCCAAAAAACAAAAAATGTATCTTTGGTTCGTGTTTAATGTGGTTCAAAAAACTTGACCCATGATTTAATTTTTCACCCTGTTCTTTTCTGCGTCGGCACCTGATGATTCGTGTTTGGCCGGCGAAGAAAATGCCTTACCAAAACGGTAGCTGTAGCTCAGTACAACTGCACGCGAATCCTGCTTATTTGTCCAGTTGGCTTCTGTGGCCGCGAGGTTATTAATGACGCCATTAAAAATCCGGTTTCTAAAAATATCGTTGGCGGTTAACTTCAATGTACTTTTTGGCGAAAGCTTTTTCTGCACCGCTGCACCAAACTCATGTACCGCTCCCAATAAAAACTGCACATTCGATAATTTACTTTGGTAACGTGCGTTTAGCTCGGCATTCCATGTCTCACTGATCTTGAACTGCAGATTAGGGTTTGCCCTGAAGTAAGTTCCATTGGTAACCAAAAAACCAGTATAGAAATCAGTTTTAGAAACGATTTTGCCAAATTCAGTATAAGCATTCAGTTTAACCCATTTTGTTAAGTCAATCTCTGCGTTAACCGAAACATTGGCTACCCTCGTTTTGCCCACATTTGCCGGCCGGCTGTAATAGGTGCCATCTACAATCTCGATGGTTTCGTTTACCTCATCCTTAACCCAGCTGTAACCAAAGGTGGTGGTAATCTTGTTTTTAAAAGTGTGCGACAGTTCTAAACTTTGCGTAAAAGAAGGCTTTAGAAAAGGGTTGCCTACATAATAGGTAAACTTATCCAGGGGCGAGAAAAAAGGATTAAGGTCCTGATAATACGGGCGGTCGATCCTTCTTCCATAATTTAAACCCAGTTGATTGTTCCCGGCCGTATCCAGTTTATAAGAAAAGTAAACCGTTGGGAACAAGCTGTTGTAGGTTCTTTTAAAACTCGAATCGGGTTTGATCAGATTGCCCAGCTGATGACCGTTAGAAACTGTGTTTTCATACCTCAATCCTACCTGAAGCGAGAAACGTTTGCCTTCTCTGCTCATATTCAGGTAAAGGGCATTGATATTTTCTTCATACAAAAAGTGATTGCTCTTTTCATAATCGGCATTGGTTTTCCCGTTTGCAGTATTAAAGTAACCGGCAATATTATCTGTTTTGGTATAGGCGGTTTTAGCACCCGCATCCAGTTTCCATTTGTTTTCAAGCGGATGCGAGTAATCCACCTTTGCCGTATAGATATCAATATCCGAAGGCAGGTTCCCTGTTAAAATATCCTGATACTTTAATGTTCCACCGGGCAGATAACTAAAATTGTAATAGGTTTGATTGGTATTGTTGCGGTACAACAGATAATCTGCATCAAAGGTTAGCTCCCGTCCTGCCTGGTTAAATTTATGTCTGTAATTTAAGTTTATCCCGGCATTTTGATATTTAATCTGGTCGATGTTTTCAGCCCTGATCACCGAATCCAATTGCATCGAGGCATTGGATAAATTACTGGTATTGTTGTTTACCTGTTTAGAAATCCGGTTCATCCCGGTAAGTACAACACCCCAGGTCGTTTTATCAGAAGCATAATAATCAAGTCCGGTTTTTAAATTAAAAGTATTGCCATGCCTGCGGAAATAAGAATTCTGATTGAAATAGGATCTGGCACTACCATCGTCATTTTTATATTTCCGGTTCAGGTCGAGATCGGTAAAACTGTTGTTCAGATTGTAACTCAGGTTTCCAAAAACATTGATCTTATCCTTGCGGTAGTTAAAATTAACACTGTTGTTCGATCGGCTCAACTCTCCCTGGTTCAAACTCAGGTTAATCCCACCATTAAAGCCAGCGGTTTTGGTTTTCTTGGTTTTGATATTGATTACCCCTCCATTCCCCGCAGCATCATACCTGGCAGGCGGGTTGGTCATCAGCTCAATCTGGTCAAGCGAAGAAGAAGGGAGCGAACGCAGGTAATTTTCCAGGTCCGATCCCGATAAATAGGTTGGTTTGTCATCAATAAAAATAGCCACGCCGTTTTTGCCTTTGAGCGAGATTGCCCCATTCTGATCTACATTTACCCCTGGCGATTTGCTTAGCACATCCAAAGCAGTTGTTCCTGCATTGGAAATCAAGGCATCAACATTAACCACTGTACGATCGATCTTTCGTTCAACAAAAGCCTTTTGCCCCGAAATATTTATTTCTTTTAAATTGGTTGCGCTGGCTTTGATCCTGATATCGGTCAAATCGATCACAGCACGATCGGCGGTTAAAACCAGGGTATCGGTCTGATATATAGGCGAACCTACCACCGATACCTTGATAAGATATTTTCCAAAACTGAGCTTATCGAAACTAAACAAGCCATCCTTTTCGGTAAAGGTGGTTTTTATCAATACCGAATCTTTAATCAGGGCGGCTGTTGCATACTCGATATTTTTTCCTTCGGCGTCCACTACACGGCCATGAATTCTGGATAGAGGTTGTTGGGCTTGAGCAAAAGTAAGGGCAATATTTATCCAAACAGCTAAAAAAGCTATGATTTTAAATTTCATGGTGTGCGTGGGATTAGCGCTTTTAGAACTTAGTTTTTGTTGTTTTCGATCAGGAAGTTGTACATCAGCGAATGCTTATCGTTTTTCAAAAACTTTTGTTTGTACTTTTTCTGAACCTCGGCATTTTGTTTAACGCCATTTACAATCAGTTCATCTTTGTTGAGCTTGTACGATAATTTATTGGTACTGCTGATGATGCCATCTTTCATCAACTGATTATTGATTTCGTTGGTATAATCATGGCCATCACCATTGGTAACAGTCTTTGAGGTAACGGTACGTTGTGTGCCTGTTTTGGTGCTTGTTTTTTCGTTATATACCGGTGGTGGTGGTGGCGTTGGCGGAGTTACCTGGGTTGGCGGCACTGATGGTACCGGTGGTACTGGCGGAACGGCAACAGGTGCCCTTGGTGCTCTTGGGGCTCTCGGCGCTCTCGGTGGGCGCGGCGGACGGGGTGTTCTAGGTACGCGGGGGCCATCACCACCTTTATCCTCCTGGGCCCATTTAGCATCTTCCTTCGCCCACTTTGCATCTTCCTTGGCCCACTTTGCATCCTCAATAGCTAACTTTGCATCTTCCTGAGTAAATTTTTCATCTGCTTTCCTCATTTTTTCGTCTGCTATTCTTGCTTTGACGTCTTCTTTTCGCACTCTTGCATCTTCCCGTAGCTTAATGATATCGCCTTCCATAGCTTTTTTATCCGCAGCCCTGGCTTTTACATCTTCATCTGTTTCACCTTTTTTACGCTTTTCATCAAACTGCTTTAATTGGCTGTCCATTTTTGCATTGATCTCCTTTTCCAGTTGATCTGCAGATTTGCCTTCCGGGGTTTTAGTTTTTTTGGTGCTGTCCTGTTTAGTCTGTACTAAACTGGATAACTCTTTTTTGGTAACCGTTTTTGCATTGCCCACGCTTTTAAAGGCGGCAGTACAAACCACTACCGATACCAGGGCGATGGTTAATATTGTTTTTTCCATTTTGTTTAAAGTTGAATTGGTGTTGAATAACATCCTGCTCGCTCTGTGCAGCAGGCTACCTTTCTGACCCGTAATCGCCATGACATAAGCAGGTGCACGCTGCTTAAATTCCTGACATACAATAAGGGCCTGAACATAGTTTTTGCGATCGTTTACACATTCGATGGCCAAATCATCGCAGCAATTCTCGCGTTCTGTTTTTATTAATTGTGATACCCAAAGTACCGCTGGGTTAAAGAAAAAAACGATTTCTATAAAACTCTGTAAGAGGTTTACCAGATAATCTTTACGTTTGATGTGTGCAAGTTCATGGGAGAGAATCGCCTCAACTTCGGCATTAGAAAGCCCGTTCAACAATCCTAACGGGATCAGGATCAGCGGTTTTAAATGCCCCGCTACCATAGGTGCCTGTGCAATACCCGACTGCATCATTCTAACAGGCTGATCTAAACCCATCTTTGTGGCAAGTTCAGCTAACTTTTCATCCCATTTTCTGCCGGCAGCATAGGTTTTCTGATTGCGCAAATGATATACACCGTTTAAGCCCACCACCAGCCGGATGCTTTTCGCACAGATGATCAGAAACCAGATCAGTACAATCTGATAAGCATAGGCATTCCATAATCCAAGGACTTTATACAATCCTGAATACATATCATTTTGAACAGTTGAAATTGCGGGCTTATCCGCATCTCCGCTGGGGAGATTAATGACGATCTCATTTAAGGTTGAACCGATAGGCTTTTGAAGTTCTTTGAAAAAAGTAGCACCTATAGCCACAACAAACAAGGTTAAGCAGATGGTAAGTAAGTTATAGCGCGTGTTAGCACTGGCTTTGCGTGTAGTAAACATGACCAAACCGGCAAGCAGAGACAAGATTACCCCCAACCACAAAGAATGGAACAGGGTAGCACCCAGAGCATGGAGCCAGTTTTCGGGTAAAAGCTTAATTAATTTAAATTCCATTGTTGTGGTTCTGTTAGGAGCTGTTGTTACGAATTAGTCCATGCTATCCAATAGCCGCTTAATCTCTTCGATTTCCTTTTTAGATGTTTTCTCATTACCCAATAGCTGCATCATTAACTGCGAGGCCGATCCCTTATATAATGTATTCACGAAACGGTCAAGCAACTGCACCTTGGTTTTCTCTTCTGCCTCAACCGGAATATAAATGTGTTTCATTTGGCTTTCATCACGCTTTAATATTCCCTTTTCGGTCAAAATTTGCATCTGCTTTAAAGTTGAGGTATAATTCACCTCCTTCTGGCTATTCAATTTATCGTTTACAAACCGAACGGTAGATGGACCGAATTCCCAAAGCACCTGAAGGATTTCCAATTCAGCTTTAGTAGGTTCGGGTAGCATATTTCCAGTTTGATTACTTTTCATAACCTAAAGGTACGATATTTATCGTACGTTACAAATATTAGGTTAATTATTTTTAATATTTTATTTTAATCATCTGATATTAAGCATATTAAATGCTTTAAAAGTCATAAGCGGTTTTTTTGAAACTATATCAATAAGTAATTTATAAATCTAAGCGTATCAGAATTTTCATTAAATGATGCAAATTGATAACAATCATCAGTCAACTTAATTTTTGTCAATGGAAATAAGATAACACTTAATCAAATTTGAAAATAAAATCTATCTCATGTCGCCTATTTCTCTTTTAAGGTTACATTTTATCGCTCATAGAAATTAAGATGACAGATAAATTGAATACCGTTTATGGATTGTTTATCAAATATCTGATATTAACAATAATATACCTCGTGCTGCTGGTCATCTTTGGCGAATATTACTTTTTTTCCAGGTTTAATATTGAAATCTTAAACTTTAATGGTTTTGCCGACCTCATATTATCGCAACGAGGACTTTCACATTGGGGAAAATCGGCTTTTTTAGTCTTTGTGCCCTCTGTTATTACCATAGGTTTCATGATTCATTTTTGGATTTACGATACCTCAACACTACAACTTACCAGAAATTTTGCTTTTGTAATTGGCCTGCTCCCTTTTGCTTTTCTGCCCTTACTCGTTAACTTCCAAAATTTGAGCTTTTCGTTCGTGCTGTTAACCATTTCCCTTATACTTTTACTTTCCTTCTGGATTATTCTTTTTCATGTCAGGATGTTTCAGTTCAGCTACCTGTCATTCCACTTATTCGTTGCCTGTTGCGTGATATTAACATTTACATTTGTTTCACGAATTGATCTCGAGGTTCAGAATTGTTTAAACAGTTCAAAAAATATTGGCACGATCAAAGACTTAAATGTTACACCGATAGATGGGGACGCTATTTTTATCGGTAATACAACCTCTTTTGAACTTTATTACTCTCCCGGCCAGCAAAAAAGCATCATCCTTCCTAAAACAAATTAAATAATGGTTTATTGAGCTAATTATCAACATAGAACTGGTCTTACAACCAGTTGTTTCGACATATTGACTAAAATCAAATGTATCCTTGACAATTATCAATCTGTTTATTCGTCATAATGACGATTTTTATTTGATATTTGTCTGTTGATCCCTATAAAATCCTTAAAAAATGTCTTTTCTAAAAAAGCTTATTAAAAAAATACATCATTTTTTTAATAAGGCCAGCGGTTCTGTTTTCATTTCTGTGAAGACAGTTTTTCTATCCCGATATCTTTCGGCAAACAACTGTACCCCAGATCGTGTTTTTACACTGGAATAAATGAAGATTTATGCTTCACTACAAAACAATGCAACCGCACGCAGAAAATTTCTTTAAATTTATAGGATAAATGGTGAGTCTAATTTAGGCACCTTGCGCCCGAAGTTCATTGTGTCCATATAATTTGTAATTGTCTATCTTCTTTCCAGAGGTCTTAGGTTAGTCTGCTGAGAAGCTTAATTAAAGTAACAAAAAGGTCCGGGAATCAGGTTCGACACCTGTTTTACCAATCCCAAAGGAAACTACTGCCTTCAGGATTAAACATAAAATTTAAATGGAGGGATCTAAAATCTTGGTTATACTTGAGGATTTTGATTTAAGGATAAAAATCACCGAAATACTTACCATCGGAAAATACAATGTCAAATCTACGCATAGCGGTAAGGAAGCGATCGACATGATCAGGGCGAACCCTGTGGATATCATTATTTCCGGGTTAAATCTAGCCGAGATTGATGGCCTGGGCGTTTTGCGTGTGGTTAATAAATTTATGGAAACGGCAAGTATCAGTTTTATAATGGTATTGAAGAATGACGAATATGATCTTGCCCGGAGAGCGATGGAACTGGGCGCGGACGGCTACCTCATGATTCCCTTTGATGATGGCGAACTGCTTAATCATGTAGAGGTACGGCTTAGAAAAAGAAGATTTCAACAGGAATTATTTTTAAAACAACATGTTAAATTAAGAAATATCCACAACAGCAACGACGAATTATCCTGGTTGAGAGCAAGGTTTGAAGGTATGCTACCCAGGGCTTTTAAAAAAAACCAGGTACTTTATTATAGAGGAGAAAAAAGGTCGCTGGGCTTACATTACATTTTATCAGGAAAAATTAAAACTTATATAGCCGACGCCTCGGGCCATGTATTGATTACAGGTATTTATGGTCCGCACGAATATTTTGGGCTCCAAGGGGTATTGTTAGGCACCGAAAACAAGGAGATTGCAGAGGCCATTGATAACACCGAAATACTTACGATCCCCTACGCCGATGTACAGAATTTAATTTCAGACTACCCAGAGCTGTTCGGTGTTTTCGCGAAGGGTCTTGCCCTTAAATTGAGCGGCCGGGATGAAAAGCTGATGGATATCGCTTATTACTCTGTACGCAAAAGAATAGCAAAAGCAATTATCGAATTAACCAGGCTTAACCCAGAGTCGAATGAAAATTATCGTTTTATACTGCCCAGATATGATCTGGCCTGTTTCATTGGCATCGCAACCGAGACATTGAGCAGGGTACTGGGCGATTTTACTAAAGAGGGATTAATAGAAAAAGAGGGCAATAATATTATTGTGCTGGATATAGACGCGCTGAAAATGATGAAAAATTAGCGCTGAAATTGCCTTATGGCAATAGCTATCAATGACGGCATCTCTCCTCAACTTATCCATGAGAAAGATCAAGATAAGTGTTGATCAAAATCAGATGAAAATTAATTTAAAATGTGGAATTTAGTCATTGTCTATCTTAAGGAACTGGTAAAATGCTGGAAATGATTGCCGCAAATCAGATTAAAAATCGATTTAACAGCAAGGTGAAAAAATTTTAAAGCAAATATTTCGAAAAAACAGGTCGAATTCACTTGAGAAGATTTAATACTTTGAACGTAATGTGTTTACAAATACTATACACAACTAAAACAATTCAATATATTCTTATCACTTTAATAAGACCAACATGGAAGTACGTTACATCAAATATTTTTTAAAAATTTTTCTTCCGCTTCTAGACCGGAAAAATGATAGGGCAGCTATCCGGTTTATGTTCAGACATACTGCGTTTTTTAGCATCAGTAAGGGGAAGAGACTTTTTGGGCCGACCTGCCGGTGTACAGAAGACAACCTCATCATCGTTGGGGATGGTCTCGTAAATGGTTATTTAAGAAATAATGAAGAAGAAGAGACCAATATATGGCTTGGCACGAAAGGCAGTGTATATATCTGTAATCATCACAAAGAGGACTATACCTTTAACCTCTTCGCAATAGAAGACGCAATTGTTTTTTTGATAGATCAATCCGAATTGAAAGAGGGTTGCGCATGGTATCCTGTACTTGATGCTTTATTCAACACCCATCTGCTCCAAAAAGCATTTTCTGATGTGAATAATAGGAATATATTGTTCAGGCTTCAGCATACAGAAAACAGAATATCTTTATTTAGGCGGATGTATCCAGGACTGTTTGACAGGATGCCTACCGATCTACTGCTCTCCTATCTTGATCTCGACTTAGATTTAACTTCGGGACAAAAGCTTGAGATTGATGGCGTATTCAATAAAAATATACCCAACGACCTTCAAAACCAAAACTAAAACATCTAGCCGTTGAATAATGTAATTATCGTCCACATTATTCAACATAAAAAGCTGACGGACTGCTACTACTTATTGATCAATGAAATATCATCCACAATAATTTCTCCTGAGGGTGTTTTATCAAATATAAAACGGATCTCTTTGAGATTATTCAGCTCAAAACCGCTATGATCCCCCAAAGCCTTAGCCACATCAAAATAGAAAAAATCGGGCACCGCCTCGGAGTTTGGATAGTCATTGAGAAAATCAAACTTACTCAGATGCTTCGCTATTTGTGGCTGGAGAAGACTACAGCTACTTAAGGAAAAAGAGAAATGGTGATTTTTACGGTCTGTAACCTCGATGGTGAAATCGATAGGCTTGGAACTGCCTGAAGTATTTTCCTTCCCTGCCGCTAATGAAAAGCCCAACATCTTGCCCGACAAAGCAAGTGGGGAAGATAAACCAACCGAAAAGAAACCCGCCTGATGTTTGGGTTTTAACGAATCCCAACCAAGGTAAAGGGCCTTGGAAATCTGCATGCCCCACAAAAATTTATTTTGTTGCTCTTTCCACTCACGAAGACCACTAGTGGTAATTTTGCCTCCATTTACAGATGTTGTAGCAACATCTACATCCTCATCAAAATCTGCCAACAAAGTTTTTTGTGCAGGTTCAAACTGGTTCATGTATATTTTTTTGGGCAGCCAGTTTCTGCCAAATCTTGCATCCATAAAAAGCGGTTTGTACCCCGTCTTACGGTTTAGTGTTGCTTCCAGAAACCCACCGATGTATACACTCAGTATTTTTTGCTGTTCCTGCTCATCCATCAACTGCTTAAGGTTAAACCTATTGATACCCGGGCCAGCCCCATCTTTTCTGCCCCATACCGAATTAAACTGACCATGATTGGCCCCACCTAAATAGAGGCCAGCCTTAAATCCGGTAAAATCAGGAGAAAACTGGATCCTTTTCATCGTAGCAAGTCCACCGTAGGTCTGCATATCCATATCCAACGCGCCCTGAATTACAAAATAATTAATATCCTTTGCAACAGTTAAGGTTCCTCCAGGTTTATACTGGCCATCAACAGGCGCTATGGCAATAACGGCGCCAATATTGAAATTAAAGTTGAATACCTCTCTTGCATCATCGGGATAATGGCTAAGCTTGTTAAATACGGCAGCATGCGTTACTGCCTCCCCGCCCCTCGAATGGCCGATGATGGCAATCCTATCCATGTCAATTCTCTTATAAAAGTTATTGCCCCGTGTACGGTTCCAACCGCGTAAAAGTTCGAGATGTTTTAAAAGCAACCAAGCCCTTGCCGCATTCTCATTTTTTAATCCACCGCCAAACACATCCAGGTCGGTCAACGAAAGGTTAAGGAAGTTCTCATCTATTGAAACCACCATATATCCGCGACTGGCCAATAACTCACCCAAAAAAGTATAACCCGGATCCGACGCCTGCTGGGCAAGATGGTTTCCATGAACGATCACCACAAGTGGCAAAGGCCCTTTCTTATCCCCAGGATACCAAACCAGTCCATTCAATGGAAGCGACTTCTGATCGAACCCAAAATACATGGTCCTGAGTTTACCCGAAACCCCGGCCCAGGAAGTGAGCAAGCGAGAACCATCAATACTTGCGGTTTTGATCTTTACCCCATCACCAAATTCTTTCCGCCACTTATCCTTCCCACTGCCGTAACTTAGCGTATAAGATTTGTATGGTCCTTTAAGTGATGGATCTGGTAGGGCAATTGCATCTGGAAGCTTACCCTTCAATTTATAATTTACAACCGGCACGGCGCTACTACCTTGCCCGAAGAAAATACCCAGCCCTAAAATAAAAGCAACGGCTGAAAGAACCAGTACCAAAAACCAAAAAATCCTTTTCAAATTCTTTAACGGAAACAGTACACCCTTTTTCCATTGATAAATACCGGCCAATATCAATATGGGCAATACAATTATTCCGGCAATCAGTACCCAGCCATACGTAGCAGGAAGATGAAAAAAATAAAAAACTGCCAGATAACAAAAAATAATAGCAACCTGATAGGCTGCAGGAATGCGTGGCAATAATTTCAATAGCCACATCAGTACAACCGAGATGACAATACCACAGCCTATATAGAACAACACATAGCTTAAAAGGTATAAGATTGGTATATGCCGATAGAAATAAAGCACATGCATTACCGATAAAAACAGCACCACAAAGGCAACAATAATTTTACCTGCCCTGCCTGGCAGTTTTTCTGTTGGGGAAAGAAATTCGCAAATACGTTTAAAAAAGGATTTGATTTTAGCGATGATAATCATAGTCTTAATCGTATTAAAACAATATAACAGATACAAAATTCACTTATAAACTGATTTTCAACAGACACGGGAGAATCTGCCCATTTAGCAAATTAATAAAACTCGGTAATTAATTAAAAAATTGTTGACCTGTTATGCCAGTGCAAAATGATATTGGCAAGACACAAAACATCTGACGTTTAAATAAAACATCGTATGTTTGTATTACTAATTAAAAACAATGAAACAGGAAATTAAACTTTTTGAACAGGTATCAACCAAAATCAGGACTGATATCAAAGAGGGAAGATTTAAAGTGGGAGAAAAAATCCCTTCCGAGCCTGTATTAATGGAATTGTACAGTGTTGGTCGTTCTACCATTAGAGAAGCAATAAAGTCGCTTACTTTATCTGGAATCCTCACCGTGCAGCAAGGTTTTGGCACAAAGGTGAATGCCATTCCTGCTGAACCCATTGAGCAGCGTTTGCGGAATTCTGATTTTGAAGAGATCAACCAGGTAAGGGCTTTGCTCGAGCAGGAAATTGTACGTCTGGCTACACAAAACCGAACTGAATCAGATCTTGTGAAGATTAAAGAAGCACTTGAGAGCAGGAAACGGGCCATCGAGCAGGAGTTAAGAACCGAATGTACAAATGCCGATATCGAATTTCACCTGGCTATTGCGCGTGCCTCCGGTAACCGCGTACTGACCGATCTTTACGAAAGCTTTACGTTTATCATCCGTGATTTCTTTGCCAAAAGAGCACCATCAGGCATTATGCACTTTGCCCTGAGCCATCATTTGCACCAGGCATTGTTTGACGCGATAAGGGAAGGCAACATGGAAAGCGCCAGCGCAATAACCACAACCATATTGAACAATAATCACTAAATATCATGTCAATTTTAACTTTTACCCTGATCCTAATCCTCGGTGCTTATCTTGCCGGATTGGTTGGGTCATTAACCGGCCTGGGTGGCGGAGTAGTGGTTATTCCATTGCTTACTCTTGTTTTCCATGTCGATATCCGTTATGCGATCGGCGCAGCTTTGCTCGCTTCTATCGCCAATTCATCAGGTGCAGCCAGTGCGTATATTAAAGAAGGGATTACGAATATCCGATTGGGTATGTTTTTAGAGATCGCCACCACCGTAGGCGCGGTGATCGGGGCTTTAATTGCCGTATATACCCCAACCAATACCATTGCCATTTTATTCGGCAGTGTTTTGCTTTTCTCGGCAGCCATGACTTTAAGAAAAAAGAATCAGGACGCTTTAACAGAAGGCAGTAAACTTTCGGCAATATTGAAACTGAACAGCAGTTACCCCACCCAAACAGGTACAGTTGATTATAAACTCAAAAATGTTGGTGCAGGCTTTTCCATCATGACGGTAGCGGGCGTCATGTCGGGTTTATTGGGTATCGGTTCGGGTGCATTAAAGGTATTGGCGATGGATACGGCAATGAAAATTCCTTTTAAGGTAAGTACCACCACAAGCAATTTTATGATCGGTGTTACCGCAGCGGCCAGCGCCGTAGTTTATCTGCAACGTGGTTATATGGATCCTGGAATCGCTTTTCCAGTAGTGCTTGGTGTACTGGGCGGGGCCTTTACCGGTGCCAAATTATTAACCCGTATCAATCCAGCTACCTTAAGGATTATTTTCTGCATTGCCATCACCTTTGTGGCTTTCGAAATGATCTACAATGGCTATCAACATAAATTCTAAATAAAAAACCATGAAAAATATCACCTCTACGCAACTGATACAAGACCGCGACGTAGAAAAAATAGTTGGCAAACTGTTAAGGTTTGGTGTAATCACCGCCAGTTTAGTTGTTTTATCGGGCGGCATACTTTTTTTGATCCAAAATGGTGCGCAAGGCCGGCCAGACTATCACCTTTTTAAAGGTGAGGAAAATAACTACATCACCTTTAAAGGTATTTTCATTGGCCTTTTCACTTTTAAACCAATGGCGATTATCCAGTTCGGCGTATTGCTACTGATTATTACGCCTATTATGCGGATCGTGTTTTCGTTATTCGCCTTTATACTGGAAAAGGATCGACTTTATGTGGTGATTACTCTGATGGTACTCGCGATAATATTGGGAAGCACTTTTGGCGGACTTAAGGTATAAAATGTCGTCATCTCGATCCGCTCGAAATGACGAAGTTTGAGGGTAGTTGTCTATCCTTTCACCTGTTTAATTACTGCAATAATATCCTCTTCTCCGTATTCTGCAGAGGCAGCCTCGAAAGTCTCTAAGGCAGTTTTGGCCAGTGGTGAAGAAATCCCCTCAGCTTTAGCCAGCTTTAAATCTTTAACAATATGTTTAAGGGCAAAAGCAGCTTTGTAATTATTGGCAATTATGGCATCACCCTTAATTTTGGTAAAGGTATTTCCGATAGCGGCATTGTTAATCAATGCTAATAAATCTTCCGTTTTAATCCCCTGCTGATTGGCAAACATTACCGTTTCGGCCAAGCCCTGAGCATACAAAGCCAGCAAGGAGTTGATGGCCAGCTTTGCACTGTTACCTGCACCGCTTTCTCCAACACGCATGGCAAGTTTACCCATTTTTTCGAGGACAGGTTTTACCTGGTTAAAAACCGTTTCTTCACCACCTGCCATAATCACCAACTGTGCGGTTTCGGCCTGTTTCACACTTCCCGAAACCGGTGCATCTAAATACATACTTCCTTTTTCCTTGCAAAATGCGGCCATTTCCTTTGAAATTGAGGGTGAAACCGTACTCATATTGATAATGATTTTACCTGAAGTTTCGGCAGTAAAAAGACCATCTTCCCCTTTAAAAATCTGTTCGATTGCCGAATCATCAGAAACCATCACAATAACCACATCGGTAGCCGCAATCAGATCCTTTGGTGTTTCAGCAACTGATGCTCCCATTGCTTTCAATGCAGTTTCCTTTTCTTTGCTCCTATTATAAACCGTTACCGCATAGTCAGCTTTGATCAATTGTTCTGCCATTGGGATGCCCATATTACCCAGCCCGATCCAACCTATTTTTTGTGTATTCATTTCTTAGTTTTTATGATAAACAAAAGTGCCAAAGAAAAAGCTTAAATTATTTAATGCTAAGTAAAAATGATATTGATCAAGCAAAAGAAATTTTATTTGGGTTAACTTTGAGAGCAAGATTTACCGCATATGGCCAGCCCACTTAAAGATTTATATTCTCCTGCCTTTTACGATAGATTAAGCAATGCCCTGGCAGTTACTGTTCCAAATTTTGACAAAGAAAAATTCGTCAAAAAGATTTTCACTCCCGAATTTGAAACCAAAGAACTCAAGGAACGGATGAAACATACTTCGAGGGTATTACACGATTTCTTACCTAAAGATTATCCCCAAACTGTTGAGCTGATCAAAAAAACGATAGGCCAGTTAAGAATTCAGGGCACTGGAGAAGATGGTCTGGCTTACATGTTTCTGCCTGATTATCTCGAAACCTATGGCCTTGATAATTTTGAAACTTCTGTAGAAGCCCTGGAATTTGTGACCCAGTTTGTAAGCTGCGAATTTGCCGTTCGTCCCTTCATTTTAAAATACGAAAATAAGATGATCTTGATAATGCAGCAATGGTCACTGCACGAAAGCCACAAAGTAAGAAGGCTTGCCAGCGAAGGTAGCCGTCCGCGATTGCCCTGGGCGATGGGTATTCCTTTTCTGAAAAAAGACCCGACATCCATTTTACCCATACTCGAAAACCTCAAAACAGATCCTTCTGAATATGTAAGGCGAAGCGTGGCCAATAGTTTAAACGATATTGCAAAAGATCATCCTCAAGTAGTTTTAAATGTTGCCAAAAACTGGTCGGGCCTCGGTATTGAAACAGATGCTATTATTAAACACGGCAGCCGGACTTTGCTTAAACAGGGACATCAGGAGATCCTGAAGCATTATGGCTTAGATGATAAAGGCATTTTGTTGACAGATTTCAAAATCTTAACACCTGACATCAAAATTGGCGAAAGTCTGGAATTCTCTTTTTCTATTTTGAATGAAAATCCTACCGGGCAAAAAGTTAGATTGGAATATGCCATTTACTATAAAAAGCAAAATGGACAGAACACCAAAAAGGTGTATAAAATTTCCGAACGGATTTATCCGGCAGGTGCGGCAGTAAATATCGTCCGTAAACAAAAATTCGTCCTGATCACTACACGAAAATTTCATTTAGGCGATCACCAGCTTTCGGTGATCATTAATGGCGCTGAAAAAGAAATCTCACATTTCTTTTTAACTGCCTAGTTTTGATATCAGTTCGTCGAGCAGGGCAACCTGTTTTTCGTTGATGTGTTTAATCGCATCGTTATAGGTAAACCATCCGGCTTTATCCACTTCGGCAAAATTTTGCCTTTTGCCTGATCTTGGTGGCCATTCGATTTCGAAAGTGTTACTAACAATTGTTGACGGATCGAGATCTCCTTCTATGGCCCAGCACAAAACCTTTTTACCTCCTTTTTGCACAATTGGAGATAATTCGATAAAATCTCCGGATAGGATTTCACCTGTTTCTTCTGCAAATTCTCTTATAGCCGCTGTTAAAGGTTCTTCATTGTCATTCAGCTCTCCTTTGGGTACAGTCCAAAAGCCAAGGTCTTTTTTGGCGAAGAAAGGCCCACCAGGATGTACAAGAAAGAATTCGAGCTGCTGATCTTTTTTTCTAAAGAGTAAAATCCCTGCACTTTGTTTCATCGTGGAAAGATAGGGTTTTGTAAATAAATGACGTCCTGATTAACTTATTTCAGCATCTTTCAACATCAGATCCTGAAACGAGTTCAGGATGATGATAGTATTCGGAAATAACAGCGCATTACGTCTTGCTTAACAAAAAAGCAGTTAAGCTTTTACACTTAACTGCTTTGATATAATCTGGTATGATATGATTTTATTGGAGGTGTTTTACAACAAGCCGTACAAACCATGGGCATAGTTCCTTAATGAAGCGGATACCGTCTTCATCTTATCAGGAGATGGGCCTTTTACTTTATAAGCTTCCGGGTGAAGTTCTAAAGGTTGGTCGTTAGCTTGTTCTAATGTGTTTCTATTGCTTAATGTAGCATGCTGCTCTTCGCTTAATTTTAAAGGTGCCATGATCTTGAAATTTATACTAGAACAACAGGATTTACCAGAATAAGTTTTCCGTTTTTTATTAAATTTTTAAAATTATTTTTCAAGACTCGAAATCCAGTTCTCAGTATCCGAAATTTTAACCGGAACAGCCGAAGCTACAATTTTAAGAACCCCTCCTGCATTAATATCGTTTTGCGTGATGTAATTCTTTTTAAAAGGTTTTTCATTGAGAAAAACAGCCTTGATGTATTTGTTTTTTAAACTGAAATTTTCCGTTTCGATGGTAAAAGTTTTTCCTTTTGGGAGCTTATAACTGAGTGAAGGGAATAAAGGTACATTTAGGTAATATACCGGCCAGCCAACACATGCAGGAGAAAAGCCACTTGCTGCAAAAACATACCAGGCGCTCATCGCCCCGGCATCGTCATCCATAGTGCGAAGGTAAGCATGGGGTTGATTTCTATAAATCTTCCCGATATAACTGCCAATCCCCCGACTATTGTCGTTAAAATAATTTTGGATAACCGTATCAGCAGCCAATTGGTGCATCCAATATTGTGATTTATATCCTGAGGTGGTTACATTGTACATTAACGGCACCTGGAGATCGGGCTCGTTTGCATGGTTATATAAATCGCGTGCAAAAAATTCGTCGAGTTTCGCCAGATAAGACTCTTCTCCCCCATCCAGTTCAACCAGTCCCTTAAAATCATAAGGTACAAACCAGCGATATTGCCAAATAGTACCCTGATACAAACCTCGGGCCTGCATGCGGTCTACATCATTTTTGCTCATGTCTTTAAAGTCCTTGTTCCAGTATTTTTTGTACTCCAGGGCTTTATTGAGATAAAAATCTGATTTTTCCTTATTATCTAAAATTTTGAAGATTTCGGCCAATGCCCAGTTGTCGTAACTCGATTCCAGTGCTTTATCTGGCGATTTATAATCCAGACCATTAACTTCTTTCACCAGTGAATCAGCAATCTTATTGAAATCGACAGGATACCCCTTTCGGTAAGCATCTAACAACACCACAATGGCATGTTCAGAACGTACCGTGTTTGATGGTTCATTTTGCCCGGCATAATCTTTTTTACCTGAGTTATACAGATCGGCAATAGAACTCACCATCCCGGCATAGCGGTCTTGCTCAATTAAGGATAGCAAAGGTAACTGTGTGCGGTAATTATCCCAGATGGCCCAGCCATTGTAACGGATTTCTTTATCTTTTTGCGTTTCACCTTTCGTATTGCGGTAGGCTCCATCGGCTTCAGAAATTACATAAGGCGACTGCATAGTACGGTATAAAAGCGAATAAAACAGTTTTGCACTTTCCAGATCACCATTTACCGCAATTTTGGAAAGATTTGCATTCCAATCGGCCTTACTTTGTTCTTTTACTACATTAAATGGATTTTTATTGATCGATGCTTTAGCCGCTTCCACACTAACCGAAGAAAGTGCGATATTGATACCTGTAGAAATTACTTCTCCCTTTAACATGGCGATCAATTTGTGATCATCGACCACTTTCCAGAATACGTTGTCGCCGATTTCCATATAATAGAACAGTTTATACTTACCTGCGCCACAGGTTGTTTTTGAGGTAATCCATCCACTTACCGAATTTCCATTTACTTCGTGCTCTTCGGCAACAAAAGCACCATTAAAGGCATAACCTAAATCGAGGTAAAAGCCTTTGGCACCCTTGGGGAATTGATAGGCATGTTTCCCAGCCTTACCCAAGACCGTAAAACTGGCTTTAATTTTATTTTCAAAACCCACTTCATAGTATCCGGGACCTGCTTTTTCTGAAGCTTTGATCAATTCTGACTGTGCCGGATCGTTGCCTAAAAATGGTTTGATGAAGATATTCCCACCAGAACCCTGGCAGCCTACTCCTTCGAAACGGTTATGGGTAAAACCTTCAAATTTCTTGGCCAGGTATTCGTAACCGGTATGGGTTTTTGGGTAAGTTTGCGGACCGATACTCAACATACTAAAAGGTGCGGATGCCGCTGGCGACATCTGTCCGTGATCGGCAGAAGAACCTAAAAAAACATTCACCTGATCTACAGGTTTTGCTATTTTGACAGAGAAAAAATGTGGTTTTTGTTGTGCTAAAACGTTTAACGATAGGAACGGCAACAAGGCCAATAGTTTAATGGAAAACTTCATTTTGGGGTTTGTTTGTAAATCGGCCTAAAATAACATTTTAACATGAAGTAGATATTATGTGTTAGGTTCTTTACAAAAGTTGTTGGTCTGGATTTGTAATCCAGAACTTCGTGCCCGGGTTCTACTGGTGTTAACCGTTTGTTAGGATTATAAATCCTAGATTCTTAAGAGGGGATTGCACAACCCGAAGAACATGAAATTGTTGTCCTTCTACAGGCTTCGGATGACAAATAAATATGAGCATAAAAAAGCCGTCCACATATAAAATCCGGACGGCTGTAAATCATTTTATTGTATTACTTGATGGAAACCGGAACTGAAATTTTATCCCAGTCTAATGAGAAACCGCTTTTGGTAATGTTATAAACCAAACGTTCTTGTGTAGCTTTTAAAGCTTTGGTTTTAACGTCAACACGCAAAGCATCTTTAGCTTCTTCGTATTTGTAGGCACCCCATTGTTTTGGTTCTTTGTTAAAGATGGCGGTCCATGTTCCGCTTTCTTTAGGAATTAAAAAGAAGCTGTATTTTCCTGCTGCCAAAGCTTTACCTTCTACCACAATATCTTTATCCGTTTCGAAAGTAGTGGCCTCGTTTGCACCTGCGCGCCATACTTTGTCATAAGCTTCAAGGCCGCCCCAGATTTTACGTCCTTTTACTGCAGGACTGCTGTAATTGATGGTAATGGTTGCACCCTTTACTTTTCCTGTTGCGGTAGCTGCAGGACTTGGCTTAGGCTGCGCATCTTGTGCCATTGCGCTTACAGAAATGGTAATTGCTGTAAATAGCAACGCGATTGATTTAATCATCGTTTTCATAGTATTATATTTATCTGTTTTTGTTGTTTTTTTGAATTTACGAATTTATAGCTTTAGGTTGATAAAAACTATAATCCCGGTGTCCAAAAAACGTAAGAATGGCTTTATTATTTTGTGAGTGGTTTTTCTATTTTTTCTTGCCTATAAATCTGATCACCGAACCTTGCCCGTTATGAAACAAGCCTTCATTCAGTTCAATTTCTGTTTCTTCCAAAGTTATTATTTCGAAATCAGGGAAATCGGATTTGAGCTCATCTGAAGAAAACAGCATATCAATTTCCTTTGGCCCGCCTACTTTTCCGTTCTTAGCCAGATAATCGAGGTGATTCTTGCTGAAAGCTTCAAAAATAACCAATCCGCCTTTCCGCAAATATTTGCTCAGTGTTTTATGATAGGATGATTTAATAGCAGCCGGAAAGTGTGCATAAATTAATGCAATGGCATCAAATTGTTCGTCTTCATAATCGAGCGCTTCTAGTTCCCCAACCTGGTAATCAATGCCTACCTTATTATTTTTGGCAAGTTGAAGTGCTTTATTTTTTCCTTCAATACTGATATCAAAGGCAGAAACCTCCCAACCAAGTTTTGCTGCAAAAACAGCATTACGCCCTTCACCTTCAGCTGGAAAAAGTATTGATCCGCGATCTAGCCTGGTTAACTGTTCTTTTAAATAATTGTTTGGTTCTTCTCCGTAAGCAAACTCCTCAGTACTATAGCGATCGTTCCATCTATCAACCCAAGCTTCGTTCATATTTTAACGTAATTTATTTTAAAACTAAGGTATTAAATTTTAGGTTCGTGATGAGAAAGCAAATATCTGTTTCGGGTAAAATTAAGATGCGCTGTTGTTGCTAACTTTTGGATTATAAAACCACATTCCGATTACCGAAAATATGATTACCGCAGCAGCACCAATTACGTTGAGCCATAGAAAGGAAACAATATCAAACTCGTATACCGCAATCACAGCAATTTCAGAAAGAATCGCGGCAATAAATACCAGAGGGCCATTTATTTTTTTAAAATAAAACGCGACCAGGAAAATACCCAATATCGGGCCATAAAACAGGGAGCCTAAAACATTCACCGCTTCTATTAAGGAGCCCATCTGCGTGGCAAACATGGCGACGGCAATAGAAAAAATACCCCAGGCCAAAGTATGTAAGCGGCTATATTTTAATTCGGTTTTGTCGTCTACTTCCCTTTTTCCAAAAATGAGGTGTACATCTTTTAACGAACAGGCGGCCAACGAATTTAACGCTGCTGAAATAGAACCCCAACTGGCTAAAAATATCACAGCAAAGAGTAATCCGATCATCCCAACAGGAAGGGTGTTTTTTACAAAGTATAAAAAGATATAATTGGTATCGGTTTTTTCCGCGTTATAGTTTGCCTTATTGATGGCCGCTTCTACCCTACCATGAAGTTCTTTAACTTGTTGCTGGGTAGACTTGAAATTTTCTATCGAAGCGTTTAACGACGGTGACTGCTGCTCCTTTTCTACGAGGATAGTTTTTGATTGCTGATTAAATTTATGCGCTAAAGCGTCATGTTCTTTTTCAAATTTTGCGGCTTGCTCCGGTTGTGTTTCTTTTAAATATTGATAGGAACGCTCATTGAAATAAATCGGTGCGGGTTTTAAGGAGAAAAAAGCAAACAGTAACGCACCAATCAACAGAATGGCAAACTGCATTGGAATTTTAACCAGTCCGTTTAACAGCAATCCCATTTTCGCATTGGTATTGTCTTTCGCGGTAATGTATCTTCCAACCTGACTTTGGTCTGTGCCGAAATAGGAAAGTGCCAGGAAAAAGCCACCTATCAAACCGCTCCAGATGTTGTATTTGTCCTTCCAATCGAATTCGGTAGTAATTACGTTTAACTTTCCTGATTTCCCGGCAAGATACAAGGCATCTTTAAAACCGATGCCATTGGGCATGTTCTGTACCAAAAGATAACCGGCAAAAGCCATTGTTCCCAAAATAATCAGAAACTGCAACTTTTGTGTATGCGCAATGGCTTTTGCACCACCTACATAGGTATAAATCAACAATATCCCACCAGTTAGGATATTGGTTAAATAAATATTCCAGTTTAAAACGCTCGACAGGATAATACTTGGCGCATAAATACTGATTCCTGTGGATAATCCACGAGAAAATAAGAACAATAGGGAAGTTAAAACCCGTGTTTTTTTATCGAAACGGTTTTCCAGGTATTCGTAAGCGGTATAAACATTCAACCTTTGAAAAATCGGGATGAAAGTAATACAGATCACAATCATCGCCAATGGCAGACCGAAATAATATTGAACGAAACGCATCCCATCGGTGTAGGCCTGCCCTGGTGCCGACAAAAAAGTAATGGCGCTGGCCTGCGTAGCCATAATACCCAGTAATACAATATACCAGGGCATTTTATTATCGGCCTTTAAATAAGAGGCATTACTTTTTTGCCCACGGCCGATAAAAACGCCATAGGTGACTACGGCAAGCAAGGTAAATATCAATACTGCCCAATCGATATTACTCATGCCCAGAACTTAGTAAACAGATAATAAAATACAATCTGAAATACCAGCGCCAAAGCGAGTAGTATATACCAGGTATTCCAGTTTTTGAATTGATTTTTCATCACTTCCCTGCTGATAAAAAATTAAAGAACAGCCTTGCTGCGCCAACATTTCCGGCAGGCAATTGTCTGAAAAAGGCTAAAGGCGTATAAATAAAATTCCCTTTACCATATTTAGCATAAAGTGTTGATCCTTGCAATGCTTCTTCACCGGTGTCGTGCATTTCGAAAAGCGGTTCATATTTGGCATCCCATTGATCAGGGAAATAAGCACCTCTTTCCTGCACCCAACCTTTAAAATCATCCGCAGTGATTTTATTCGGGTAGTTTAACAGTTTATGCTCGGGCTTTAAAAATTTAACCTCGGCGTTTTCTTCAGTTACCCTTTTGCCCCCGATAGAGAATGGATAAATTCCGAAGTCCTGTAATGCCATATCCTGCGTGGTATTGTACTGCATCACAATGGTCCCGCCATTTTCTACATAGCTACGCAAAGCAGTTTGCCAGTTTTTAATTCTTTTCTCGGTATTGATTACCCTTACGCCAGTTACTATGGCATCGTAGCTGGCTAATTTTGTGGCATTGAGGATATCCGCTTCAGTCAAAACATCCACCTGTAAACCGGCCTGTCTTAAAAATTCAGGAATCAGATCTCCTGCGCCTTCTATATACCCAATTTTTTTCGCCAGTACTTTTACATCTCCTTTGATCAACCAGGTGGTGGCCGGCACAAAATATTGTAAGGTGGGCAAATGAGGGTATTGAATCAATACCTGGCCTCTTGAATACTCATTTGCTTCTGATGAGAAAACGGCTTCCAGTTTATTTTGGCTGCTTTTAATTTTAGCTAAATCTTCAATAGGAATCAGGAAGTTCATGGTATTGATCGTATTCTCGGCTAAATTGATGCCCTGAAAAGTTTTCACAATCTGGCTACCGATTTTAAAACTCACTTTTCCATAATTAATATTTTTATTTGCCCTTAAACGAAGGCTAACGTTCAAGGCTTCTTTTTCTTTGGCGAAATAAACCGGTTCGGTAAAGCTTAAATCGAGCGCCGTGATAATACGCAGGCCCTCTACAACGTCACCTTTAACCGGGTCTAATTTTTTATAAGAAAGCGGAAGTTTAATCTCAAATCTTTCATTTTCTATTTTTAAAGACAATAACACATTGAGCGGCGATTGCATTTCCGGCAATCCGATCAAGGTATCGTTGGCGACTCTAAAAGTTGCCGCATCTTTTGCCGGTTTGGCCAACCAGTAAGGTTCTGTTGGCACAGCATTGGCAGGAATCTGTATTTTTCGCTCAATGGTAATCAACGAATCGTTATCGAGCTTTCGGTTTAAGTTATCCGTTTGATTTAACCAATTTACACTTTCAACCGTAACCGGGGTAGCCGACCTCGAAATTAAGTTTAAACGGAAATTATATCCGTTACCCGCAATGGCTTCAGGCTGGTTGGTTACCACCTCCCCCATAAAACCTGCGCAACTTAAAATAATATTATCTATCGCAGCAAGTTTGTCTTTTCTCAGGTCTACATCCTGCAGTGCGGCAATTTTCGTTCTCAGCATCAATAGCCCATGCAGGCTCTTATCAGGTTGATTGTAATTAAAAGATAAGAGGATGATATCGATCAGTTCATCAATATCGGCAATACCTCTATCCGACCAATTAAGGCTTAAACCATCGAATAGAGTTCTTTTTGCAGGATCGCCCAAAACCGGAGTAAAATATTCGGAACGGACGCCAGCCACCGACTGCGTTCCTGCCCCCTGGCTTTTGTGCAAACTTCGGCTTAAGCCCGCCAGTTCACCATAACCCATTCCCAATTGTGCATCGTACTGACCAACGGTAGCTTTAAATTGATTTTCGGCGGTTGTGTTAACTGATCCAAACCTAAAGGTATTCCATAACAGTCTTTTTGGTTGCCAAACCGAAACATATTTAAGTTGGTTAGGGAACATATTTTTATCGGCGGCAGCTTTAAAAGCCTTCTCGGCCACCACAGCAGAAGCAGCATGTTGCCCATGACCGGCGGCGGCAGTAGGCGGAAAACGGCAGATCATTACATCTGGCCTGAATTTTCTGATCACCCAAACCACATCGGCCGTAATGCTATCATCATCCCATTGGTTAAAAGTATCATTGGTATTTTTAGAGAAACCAAAATCAATTGCCCTGGTAAAAAATTGTTGTGCCCCGTCTAATCTGCGGGCTTCTAAAAGTTCGTGCGTTCTGATCAATCCCAAAGCAGCACCCTGTTCGGTCCCCAAAAGGTTTTGTCCTCCATCACCTCTGGTTAAGGATAGATAAGCCGTTTCTACATTCTGTTCGTTAATCAACCAGGATAATAAACCCGTATTTTCATCATCGGGATGCGCAGCTAAGTATAAAACCTTTGGCAGGTGTTTTAAGGTTTTGAGTTCTCTATAAATCTCTGAAGATTTTGCCGGGCGTACCTGTTGGGCAAAGCAAAAAACAGCCGGAAAGCAAAATATGAATATTGCGGTTAGTCTCTTAAACATAGAATTTGTTTTGCAAAAATCAAATATGCTCAAAAAGCTTTTAATTAACGCCTCGGAAACGAAAAAGGTACAAAATAAGTCCCGAGTCTGAAGTCCATAGTCCTTACTCTAAACCCCTGCCCCATCCACGGTATGTATTCTCACAGACCATTCATTTCTCTATTCTTTCGTTCCGCGAGGACACAAACGGGAAGAAAATCCCAAAACCGGTTAATTAAAAAACATGTTTTTTTATCCAAATTTTATCTGCCTCGGTATTTTTATACTTAATATTGCAGCATAAATTCTACCTATGAATGGCATGGTGCTCATTATCGACGATGAAAAGAAAATCTGCAGTTTACTTTCCAGGATTATAGAGCTTGAAGGCTTTAAAACCCTACAGGCCAATACCGGAAAAGATGGACTTAAATTACTTAAAAACAATGATGTCAGTATCGTAATCAGCGATGTTAAGCTACCCGACGTTAACGGTGTTGCATTGGTTAAAGAGATTAAAGCCATAAAACCTTACATAGAAATCATTAACCTAACCGCTTATGGAACCATTGCAGACGGTGTTTTGGCTATTAAAAACGGTGCATTTGATTATCTGGTAAAAGGTGATGATAACGATAAAATTATTCCGCTTTTATATAAGGCGATGGATAAATCGAATCTGCAGCGCAGGGTTACAGATCTGGAAAACAAAATCGCAAAGAAACATAGCTTCGAAACCATTATCGGTCAATCGAAAGCATTAAAGGAAGCGATTGATCTGGCCAAAAAAGTAAGTGCAACCGACACCACCGTATTGTTACTCGGCGAAACCGGGACAGGTAAAGAAGTTTTTGCACAATCTATCCATTATGAAAGTCCGAGAGCGGCAAAACCTTTTGTGGCTTTAAACTGTAGCGGCTTTAGTCCGGATTTGCTGGAAAGTGAACTGTTCGGCTATAAGGCCGGGGCTTTTACAGGCGCGAATAAAGATAAAAAGGGCTTATTGGAAGAAGCCAATGGCGGTACTTTGCTATTAGACGAAATCGGGGAGATGAACCTCGATTTGCAGGCCAAACTATTACGCGTGCTAGAAAGCCAGACCTTTATAAAAGTGGGTGATACTTTAACCCAACAGGTAAATGTAAGGATTTTAGCAGCTACCAATAAAGATTTAAAAGCAGATGCGGCCTCTGGGAAATTCAGATCAGATCTCTATTACCGGCTTTCCGTTTTTACCATCATCCTCCCTCCACTTCGCGAACGAAAGGCAGACATCCCGGCTTTGGCTAAACATTACCTAAAGGAATTTGCCGATAAGGTAAACCGTTCGACACCAAAAATGGATGATAAAATACTGTCAATATTAGCCGATCATAGCTGGAAAGGAAATATCCGCGAGCTTAAAAATGTAATTGAACGTTTGGTTATTTTGTCGGATGGAGATACTTTGAGTGCAACGGCCTTACCTCCTGAATTTTTCGAATTTGCACCGATAGAAAATGATTATAATCTACAACAGATCGAAAAACAGCACATTCAAAAAGTGCTTATTCATACCAAAGGAAATAAAACGGAGACTTCGAGGCTGCTGGGGATCGGCTTAACTACTCTTTACCGTAAGATAGAGGAATATCAGATAAAAGAGGTATAGAGGGGGTAAAGCCGAAAAATAGAGGGTTCTAAAGTTTTAGGTTGAAAAGCAGGAAAGTTTTGGGCCTTCCCGTGCTGTCAGATATTATCATCTGACAGAAAGGCTTTTTTTGAAAGAAGTTGGAAGCTTTAAACTTTGCTGCATACCCACCGAGCAGGTTAAAATTTAGCTGGAGCTATTTCTAAGGAGAAAGCAGGGTTATCATCTTTGCATTCTTCTCAGGCTTCAAATCTCCTTAAGCGCCAAACCTGATCCACTTATCGCCCTCATGTCCAAAAATAAAAGACCCAGGGTGCAACATTTCTGCAATATCTTCTACAAGTGATACTGCGTTTTCGGCAGTTCTTTCTCGGTTTACATCATCATTCAATAAAATAATGCGGTTGTTTTGTACCGCTTGCCAATCCGTATCCAATGCCGCAGGCACCTCTCTCATTAAATCAGTCAGGCTTTTGCCCGGCTGGTAATAAATGATGAAAACCGCGCTCAGCATATCAGCTTCCACCATTCCGCCAGCTACCGAAATTTCTTCCGATAAAAGATACACCGGATTATTCCCTGTATCCAGACAAGCTACAGGCATTTTATCCATAAATTTAATCTTGTGCTCTACTAAATCTAAACGTTCCTGTAATTCTTCCTGCTTAGCAGCATCAAGGCCAATAAATAAATCGTTTAAAAAAGACATCTGCATTAAATTTTATTAATTTGTGCAAAAATAACATTCCTGATCGCATGCAAGGCTCATTTAAGTATATATTTTGGATTTTTTGTGTCACCTTATCTTTTTCATGCAAGGAAAATACCGCTCATCGAGACAAAAAAGTCTTCAATATCAATCTTGATCAGGGCTTAACTTCTATCGATCCTGCCTTTGCACGCAACCAGAATGCCATTTGGATGACCAACCAGATTTTTAACGGTTTGGTACAGATCGATTCCTCTTTACAAACCGTTCCATGTATTGCCAAAAGCTGGCAGGTTTCTAAGGATGCGCGCACCTATACTTTCAATCTGCGTAATGATGTTTACTTTCATGACGACCCGATTTTTAAAAACGGAAAGGGAAGAAAAGTTGTTGCCCGGGATTTTGTGTATAGCTTTTATCGCTTGATCGACCCAAAGGTAGCCTCATCCGGAGGATGGATTTTTAGCGATAAGGTAAAGGACGAACATAATTTCATTGCATTAAATGATTCCACCTTCCAGATTAAACTGGTGCGCCCTTTTCCACCTTTTATGAGTTTGCTCACTACACAATACTGCTCCGTGGTACCTATGGAAGTGGTAGAGCATTATGGCAAGGACTTTAGAAGTCACCCCATAGGTACAGGCCCTTTCAGGTTCAAGTATTGGAAAGAAGGCGAAATCCTTGTGCTATTGAAAAATGAACATTATTTTGAAAAAGATGCCAAGGGAACAGCCCTGCCTTATCTTGATGCGGTTAAGGCCAGTTTTATTACCGATAAACAAAGTGGATTTATGAGTTTCCTAAAAAAAGATCTGGACTTCTATTACAACGTAGACGGGAGTTACCGTGATGATATCCTGACGAAAAGCGGAAAGATGACCTCAAAATATAAAGGGAAGTTTACGCTGACCAAAAGCCCTTACTTGTGCACGGAATATGTTGGAATATTGGTCGATACCAACCTTACGATTGTTAAAAATTCGCCTTTACGGTTAAAAAAAATCCGGCAGGCAATCAATTACGCCATCGATCGCGACCGCTTGATCAAATATTTAAGAAACGGGATCGGCGTTGCCGCAACATCAGGTTTCATTCCGAAGGGAATGCCGGGTTTTGATAGCCTGGCTGTTCGTGGATATGCGTATAATCCAAAACTTGCTACTAAACTTTTGGAGGAAGCCGGTTTCCCTGAAGGCAAAGGCCTGGCAGAAGTAACGCTGAACACCACCACTACCTATAAAGACCTCATTGAGTTTATTCAGGGGGAGCTTACCGCGATTGGCATTAAAACCAAAATTGATGTAAGTCCAAGTGCCAGTTTAAGAGATTTAATGTCGAAAAACAATGTCAATTTTTTCCGTGGTTCCTGGCTGGCAGATTATGGTGACGGCGAAAATTTCCTTTCCATGTTTTACTCTAATAACAAAGTACCATATGGACCAAATTATACTGCATTTTACAATAAGGACTTTGATCAGCTCTTTGAAAAAAGTTATTACGAAACCAATAATGAAAAACGGTTTGAACTATACCGCAAAATGGATCAGATGGTGATGGATTACGCCCCAGTTGTTCCATTATTCTACGATCAATCGGTTGTAATGCTGCAGAATAACATTTCTGGCTATTCCTTTAATCCATTAAGTCTGATGATTTTAAAACGGATTAAAAAGAAATAGAAGTGATGTTATTTTTTATCCATTAATTTCCGTTTAAGAAACTCAGCTGTTGCTTCGCTCACCTTTAAACCATTTGAAAATTTCATCCAGTGGTGGGTATCATCCGGGATGGCCAGAAACTCAAAATCAAATTTTTTATCTTCAAAACGTTTGGCCAGATCAACACTCTGGTTAAAGGCGACATTCCGGTCATCATCCGCGTGGATAATCAGCGTTGGGGAAGTCCATGTGGCGATATAACTTACCGGTGAGGATTCATCAGCAACCTTTGAAGCGAGTTGTGCGTCTGGTGCGGGTTTTCTGTTTTCCTGATCCTGACTTGAAAATCTATTGTTTACCCCATGAATATCCACACCAGCGGCAAATAGTTTAGAATCCTTTCCAAGCGCCAATGCGGTTAAATACCCACCATAAGAGCCGCCATAAATCCCTATTTTTTCTTTATTTATGTTGGTCTGTGCAGCAAGCCATTCGCCAGCAGCTTTAATATCCTGATATTCAGAAGCGCCCTGTGCCCCTGCATTTAAAGGTTTATGAAATTCATAACCATAACCTATTCCTAATCGGTAATTTACGGACAGCACAGTAAAACCCAGGTTCACCAGATATTGGTTTAAGGCATAATCGATCGAATAATAATCCATCGGGTTCCAGCCCAAAAACATCTGCCTTTGTGGCCCGCCATGCACATAAACAATTGCGGGATGATTTTTAACGGTCTTTTTTGGAGAGAACAACTGGCCGTAAACAGTCTTTCCATCTGGGGCTTTGAAGCGAACGTGCTTGGGTGTCACCATTTCTTTAAGCGGGAAATCCTGGGGAATAAGCGATTCACCAATCAGTTTTAATGGTTTTTTACCGTTGATGATTACCGGCAATAACGGTCTTTCTGCAGTAGAGCTTAAACAGAAAAAGGTTTGGTTATCACCAGCAATTACCGGATAAGCTTCTATGCCCTTGCCAAAACTCAAAGCCTGCATATTTGCCTGATTAACTGAAACTTTGTAAATATGCCTCCTGTCCAGGTCATCTGTATCATCACCAGTATTGGCTGCAAAAACCAATGTTTTTTTATCACTGCTCAATTTGACGTTTTCCACAGCAAAATTTCCCGGCGTAAGCAACAAATGTTTTGATCCATCTGCATTGATGGCGTACAGGTGCGGCCAGCCGTCTTCGTAAGAAGTAAAAATAATTTTTCCATCAGCCCATAACAAATTTGCCCCTCCATCAACCGAAGGAAAAGAACCCCTCAGTGTTTCGGGAGCTTTCCAGATCTGTTTCCCGGCGCCGGTATTGACATTAACCGTCCAGATTGCCCAGGGCTGATGCTTTTTTGCTAAGATAGAATCTGTTTCGCCACCCGTCCCAGCTGTTCTAATAAATGCAATATCATTGCCATCCGGCGACCATACCGGCGCATTGTCTTTTGAAAAAGAAGGCAATAGCCATTTTATCGGCGTTTGCTGATCGGTATAAACACCCAAAAAAGCATGATCTGTACGGTTGGAAATAAAAGCCACTTTCTTTCCATCTGGCGACCACTTATAGCCCCCATTAATCCCCTTGGCATAAAATAAGCTTTTCGCTGCTGATGATCCATCAATAGTTGCGACCATGACCTGGCCAGCTTTGGCAAAAAGCACTTGTTCACCATTCGGCGAAATTACAGGGTTATCGCCCTCTCCTATTGTTATTAACTTCCCACCATCGAATGGAATAGCAAACACCTGAACTTTTGGCGCAATCGGAGAAGAGTTTGCATTAACCGGACCGCCATCCCGGCCGCCATGATCTCCACCACGCACAAATACAATCCATTTACCGTCGGGAGAAATAGATAAACTGCTCAGTTCCTGCCCGTCATCTTCGTTATAATCGGTTATTTTGATTGCCTGATAATCGGGTGCCTGCGCCGTGTAAATGTTTCTTTTCCCTTGTTCATTTGCCGCCCAGGCAACTTTAGCACCAACAGGCGACGCCACCAATTGAGTTGGAAAGGGATAAGAAAGAACCGATTTTAAGCTAAAAGACTGCGCAAATATATAGGAAGTAGAAAGTAAAATAAAAAGGATAAACAATAATTTTTTCATTCATTAAGTGTTTGGCGGTTAGCAAATAGCGTTTGACGAAAGGTATATAAACACTTTCCGCCAAACGCTATTCGCTTTGCTATATTTTTAACTTCTTACCAAGACTGTTACTGATCCCACCACAATTTAGTGGTTCTTAACACATCTGCCGGAACATTTGCTCCATTTTTACTTCTTTCGCCCTGTGGATAATCTAAGCGGCGGATAAAATCCGGAAGTGCTTTATTAACAGGCAGGGTAAAATCCTTGTACTTGTAATCGAAACGACGCGCATCGTTCCAGGCTTCAGGATTTAAGTAGGTTGCAATATATTTTTCTTTAAAAATCAGATCTTTTGTCAATGCCGCAGCGCCAACATTAACCACAGGGTTTGCCAGATAAGCATCTCTTGCTGTAGTCGAAACCGTTAATTTATCCATATTGGCACTAATACCAGCCAAATACGCTGCATAAGCCTTGGTTTTATCGGTATCGAAATAAGCTTCAGCTTCAATAAACTTCAGCTCAGCAAAAGTAACAATCAGTAGAGGGGCAGTATTGCTTGTCCATGGGGAGTTACTCGAAATATAACATTCATCTTTAGTGGTATTGGCTCCAGGCGCCCTGTTACCAGCACCATTTACGGTTCCGATGTAAATATTATTCACGGTTTTATCGGTAATCTTATCTAAACGCGGATCTACCACTCCAGAAAAAGTTGTACCGTTCAATGCATCGATCAACTGCTCAGAAAGCCATCCGCCCAGCGATTGCTGCGAATTAGCCAAAGCCACATTTGCCCATGGATTCCGCTCTTTAAAGGTAGCCATGCCTGCATCATCACCATTTCCGGTAAAGGAATTGCTTAATGCGGCGATTACTGTTGTTGGATTATAAGATGCCGTTTTACTTACCTTGATCAATAACCTGGCTTTTAGTGCGTAGGCCATTTTTAACCAGTTTGCCCTTTCGGTGGTCGATTTTCCATAAATTAAATCGCTGGTTGCTGCCAATTTAACTGTTGCATTGGTCTTTCCCAGTTCAACAATGGCTTCATCTAAAAGTGCGATGGCCTGTGTATAAACTTCCTGCTGTTTATCATATTTAGGATTCAGGTTATTGATATTGAAGGCTTGCGAAAAGGGGGCATCTCCCCATAAATCATTTACCAGGCTAAGGTTATACGCAATTATAACATCGGCCACACCTTTGTATTCGCTCGAACCTTGTGCCACAGCCAGTTTTTTCATTTCGTTGGCATCTGCCATTGCAAAATAAAGTGCATCCCAGGTTGCTGTAAAATCAATTGCCTGATAAGTATCACCTGCACCATTTGCTGCCGGGTTGGCGGTATATTGCACGTAAGGGGCCACTATACTGCCAATCAGATAATTGTTATTTCCAATCTTATAAGTGGATGTAGCCAACAGGGTACTGAGGGTGGGCACAGGAACCTGATTCGGATTATCAGACAACTTATCAAAGTAATCGTCTTTACAGCTTTGCAAACCTAGTGTTGCAATTAAAGCTGCGCACAATGTAATTTTTATATTTTTTTGCATCGTAATTCTTTTTAAAAACCAACATTAAGGGTGAACATGATTGTACGGGCAGATGGATAGGTAAATCCGGCTGAACCATCATTATTACTACCCGAATCGTAAGAACTCGATTCCGGATCCACACCATAATATTTCGTCCACAACCATAAATTATTTCCGGTAACAGATAGTGAAGCATTTTTGATCGATTTTGCAGGCAACCAGTTCGCTGGTAAATTATACGTTAAACTTGCAGAACGTAAACGTACCCAAGAAGCATCACTTACAAAAGGCTCAGAAACGTTACGGTAATAGATACGGTAATATCCTTCACCATAATCAACACCATCCGGGCCTAGTTTTTGCCCCATATAAACGGGTTTAGTATTCGGTTGTCCATTAGCCAATACCCCATCAAATACTTTCACTGTTCTTCTATCAACGGTATAATCAGGTAATCCGAAAGCCGAATAGAAATCTTCTAACCAGTTGTATTTTTCAAAGCCTAAACGGGCATCAAACAATACGTTTAAACTGAAATTTTTATACCTGAAAGTATTGCCCATACCAATGATATAGTTTGGCTGAGAATTACCGAGTAACTTTTGTTTTCCGCCGGAAATGCTTGGAAATCCGTTTGCACTGATGAGCAAAGGCAGATTTTTATCGAGAACAATTGGATCTTCAGGTGTGGTTCCATAATAACGGTTAAAATAACTGCCATAAATATTGCCATAAGGTTGCCCCTGGATCAGTTTCATGGTTACACCAGCATTGCCATAACCTCTTGCCGCACCATATACAATTTCAGATATTCCGTTAGGCATACTCAGCACCATGTTTCTATTGGCAGAAAGGTTCACATTTACATCCCATTTGAAATCCTTTGACACAATAGGCTTACCATTCAACACCAATTCGACGCCTCTGTTGCGGATATCGCCGGCATTGATCGATTTGGTTACATAACCCACAGCTGAAGAAATCTGGGTTTGGATAATCTGATCCTTGCTTAATGAATAGTAGTAGGTAAAATCGAAACCTAAACGGTTTTTAAAGAACGACATTTCCAAACCAGCCTCATAGGTATTGGTAAACTCTGGACGAAGATCGGGATTACCCAGGTTTGGCGCAATTGTTAAACCGCCAGTTCCAGTTGGCAGTGAAGTATATGGCGAATATCCGGTAAATGTTGAATACTCAGATGCATCTTTTCCGATCCTGGCATAAGACAAACGCAACTTGGCCTGACTGATCACGGTAGGCAATTTAAACTGATCAGAGAACACATAACTTAAACTTGCTGAAGGATAGAAAAACGACCTGCTTGCTTTTGGAAGCGTTGAAGTGATGTCATTTCTACCTGTTAAGGTTAAGAAAAGGTAGTTTTTATAATCAAAAGTCGCTTCTCCAAAATAACCGATCAATCTTTTTTGTTTCAGCGTCTGCGTTGGTGTAAGTACCCCTGCATTGGCTAAATTGAAGAAATCATAAACACCGAGGATACTGCCCAAAGTACCGATTTCCTTAGACTTACGGTCGTAAAGTTCTTGTCCGAGCCTTAAGGTACCGGTAATGTCGTCTGTTAGTTTAGAGGTAAGCGTGGCAACTAAAGTACTGTTGATGGTTCTAAATTTGGTATTGTACTCACCATAAAAACCCTGCGCATTATCGTACATGGCTTCAGTAGCGTACATTGGACCGCGGGCGGTACGTACCCGGTTATCATTATAGGTATCTATACCTAAGCGATAAGAGAAATTAAGCCATTTGGCAGGATCATAACTTAAGCTTGCTCCACCGATAAAACGGTTCACATCACCTTTAAACCTGTTGTTTGCTGTACCCCATATTGGATTATTGGTGCCAAAATATTTTTGTGAGCCATCAGCATTCTGATAATCTGCTACATCGTAGCGTGGCGACCAATAGGCCAAACTTTCGCCAAAACGGTCTGCACTATAACTATATCCGCCTGAATTGGTGAAATTCATATTCACTGAGGCCTTAAACTTTGGACTGATGGTAAAGTCCGTATTTAAACGGCCCGAGAAGTTTTTGTTATCGGTATTCGGCATCATTCCTTTTTGGTAAAGCTGCGAAATAGAAGAGAAAAATTTAATTGCCTCACTTCCACCGGTAACCGTCAACGAATTTTTAACCTGTTGGCCAGTACCAAAAGCACGGTCATAGTTATTGAACAATTGATCTGGATGTGTCGGATCGATCAGTTTCGCTTCGGCAATGGTTGGTCCCCATGCCGGACCGATACCCCCTGGCGGATTGGTATAAACACCCAATACGCCCTGAGTATATTCTGTTTGTACATCTGGCGATTTCAACACTTGGTCAAAACCATAACTGCTGTTAAAATTAACACTAACGCCATTCTGCTTACCTCTTTTTGTAGTAATCACCACTACACCATTAGCACCTCTTAATCCGTAAAGAGCAGTAGCGGCACCTCCTTTTAAAATATTGATGGTTTCGATATCTTCCGGATTAATGTCTGAAGCCCTGTTGGTTACCCCTCTCGAACCAAAAGCGCTTCCATCGGGATTGGCCCCAAGGGTAGAGGTTGAGTTGTCAATCTGCACCCCATCAATCACATATAATGGATCGCCAGAAATATTCGGATCGATAGAGTTAACCCCTCTGATCCGGATACTTGCACCCTGGCCAGGGCCTCCACCCGTACTTGAGATGGTAGCACCGGCGATTTTACCTTGTAAGGCATTAAGCAGGTTAGGCTGGTGATTATAATTAAGATCTTCAGATTTTACTGATTGCGCGGCATAACCTAAAGATTTGGCCTGACGGGTAATCCCCAATGCAGTTGAAATGGTAACTTCCTGAAGTTCCTGAGCATCTGAAGCGAGCACTGCATTAACGGTTGTTTTATTACCCACGGTAATTTCTTGTGTTTTATATCCCAAAAGGCTAAATACAAGTACTGCATTTGGTGATGGCACCTGAATGGTAAAATTGCCATTCCCATCGGTAGAAGTACCTGTTGTGGTCCCCTTAATTTTTACACTTGCACCAGGCAATGGGCCTCCATCATCAGAGGAGGTTATTTTTCCCGTCATTGTTTTTACCTGGGCCAGAGCTGAAAGGCCAGTGAGTAAAATACACAGAAAAAAAAGTGAGGTAAAGATTTTTCTCATATCTTAATTATTTAGGTTAAAGATTTGTTAGTTATTGCAATATAAGTTTTTTACGCACAAGAAGACGCATAAAACAGAACTAATAGTGCTAAATTTCGTACAATTTTTGATACAAAAAGACTCAGTCCCGCAAAAACACGCAAAATTGAGGATAAAAAAATGCAAAATAACAACTAAGCTACTTATACTCACCAAAACAAGAAGGCTACATCCCAACTTATTGTACACTTTACACCATATACAAATAGCAACCCTCTTAAAACAAAAAAGTCTTCCCAAATTAATGGAAAGACTTATACTATATATATAAATTGGGTTTTTTATTGCTGAACGCCACCGCCCATACCACCACCTTGCTGCTGTTGATCTTGTTTTACATCGTCATTTTTGATCTTTTTCTTTTCTGTAAACTTAAGCTTACCAAAAGAATAGCTGAAGTTAACACCGAAAGAACGTAAAGGGTAATAAATATTAGTGCTTTGGTAAAGTGTACTTACCTTATCACCAAGCGTTGTAACAGAGTTGTTTACGGTTCTGATGTGTAAATCGCGGGTAAATGGATTTAAGGTATTGATACCGATTGAACCTTTTTTATTCAGAATATCTTTTTTGAATGATGCGCCATAAAATACCATCGCATCTGTTTTACCCTGATAAGTTCTTCTAGGCGAATTTACTACACCAAACAGCTCGAAATTGTACCCTTTACCGAATCCGTATGCAGAACGGCCAAAGATGTTATAATTCAAATAAGTACCTGTACTAATATTGGTTAACGAGTTGCTCACCTCGTAGGTATTAACCCCAAGATTGGTCATTAAAGTCCATTTTGGTTTCGGATTGTATGATGCAAAAATATTAGCACCATAAGTTTGAGCTACCCCCACATTAATGTATGTAGATAATGTTTTTTCAAATCCATTTTCTTTTAACGGAGTGATTGAACTTTCAATTACACCACCAGTACGGCGGTAAAATACCGATGCATTAATCACAGATCCTTTAATAAAAGTTGAATAACCAAGTTCCAGATTATCGCTTAACTCCGGACTTAACGTTGGCTCTCCTTGTCGGATATTAAACTGA
Organism: Pedobacter humicola; assembly: GCF_056490705.1. NCBI lineage: Bacteria > Pseudomonadati > Bacteroidota > Sphingobacteriia > Sphingobacteriales > Sphingobacteriaceae > Pedobacter > Pedobacter humicola. Next base: position 476,932 of record NZ_JBWJIG010000002.1, read on the forward strand.
TCGCTCTCATTACGGAAAGGATTTAAATACGCTAAACTTGGTCTTTGCACCCTGCGGTTGTAGCTTAATTTTAAAGTCGCATTCCCTTTAAGGGTTTGCGAAATAATGGCACTTGGGAATAAATTGAAATAATTATTCTTTTGGATACCCGGTGTTACCGTATTAAAATCGATACTGGTATATTCTGATCTCAGGCCGCCTTTAAAGTTCAATTTTTTACTCAATTTAAAGCTGATTACCCCATAAGCAGATGCTACATCCTGGTTGTATTCAAAATCCTGGTTTGCATTATTAGAAAATTCACTATTAATGTTTCTGAAAATTCCTTTTGCCCCAACTTCTAAAATGGTCGATTTGCTAAATGGATAAGTATAGTCAGTTTGAATGGTATACTCTTTATTTTTACCGGTATTGTTATTATTTACAGCAGGAAATGAACTGCCAATAATTTCGTTCTGAAAGTCTGTTGTATTCCGTCCTGATGATAACTGACCCGAAATCGTAAACTCCTCGCCTTCTTTTTTGCTGGTGCGCTTATAATCTACGTTCCAATCGAAGTTATTGAAGCCCATATCCATATCACTGATATTTTTAAATGGGACACCATTTAAAACATAATCTGCACTGCCAGGCCCACCATTGGAGAAATTATTATATTTCAGGTTTGAGCTTAAGTTATTGTAAGCGTTAAAATCATAATCTACACCTACACTACCATTATAACCATTACGGCTCCACTTAGAAACCCCATCCTGCATGATATTGGTAATGGTGGTTTTGGTAAGCGAATCCGTACGTGTGCTGTTTTCAAATAAAACCCTCGAATCCTGAGCATAAGCCAGGTTTGTACCCAAACTTGCATTTACACTTAAACGTCCGGTTTTTGCGGTTAAGTTGAAAGCTCCGTTGTTTTGACGGGTACCAACCGCTGCGTTTACCGTACCACTTACCCCTTGTGCATTTGATTTTTTAGTAATGATATTGATGATACCTCCAGAGCCTTCAGCATCATATTTAGCCGATGGACTTGTGATCACCTCAACACTTTTAATCTGCTCTGCAGGGATCATTTTTAAAGCATCCGAAACACTGCTGGCCATCGTACCAGAAGGTTTACCATTGATCAAAACACGAACAGCACCACCGCGGAGCTGAACATTTCCATCAACATCTACGGATAGCATGGGTACTTTACGCATCACGTCTGTAGCATCACCCCCGGCATTTGTACCATCAGCTTCAGCATTATAAACCATTCTATCGATTTTATTTTCGATAACCGCTTTTGTTCCCTGAACCTGAACATCGGCCAAAGTATTTTCCGATCCTGAGATATAAATGGTGCCAATATTGTTATCCGGTTTTGAAGGTGTTGTGGTAACCAGAACAGATTTTGTTTTGTAACCCATAAAACCGATCATCAGCTTATAAGAATCTGGTGATACATTTTGTAGGTTTAGTTTCCCTTTTTCGTCGGTTACACCACCATTTACAGATTTATTGTCCTTAGCTGTAACCAACGATACGGTTGCATAATCAATAGGCTTTTTTGTTAATGAATCGAGTATAGTGGCAGTAATACGTCCGGTAACAGTAGATTTTTTTGGCCCTCCGCCAAAGCCACCAGGAAATTGAGCCTGTGCGGTAAAAAATAATCCAAGGGTGAAGGTCAATAGTAAAAGTTTTTTCATGTTAAGAGTTAGTCTTTTGTAATTAGTCTACGCAAATTGCATTTTGTTACAAAGATACGCTATACTTTTTACGCTAACCCCTATCAATTGATCGGCAAACAACGTAGATTGATCGGTGAATGAAAAGTTCATTGATTCATTAGCCATTCGTTCATTGGTCAAATGGTTCATAGCCGATGGTTTATGGTTAAGTGGTTAATTGACGCCAAACGCTCAATCCCAGGTTCCGCCACTCATTAACTCGACTCCGGACTAAAGACTACAGACTTAAGACTATATCTCTATCTCGAAATATTGTTTGGTCGCGAATAAACCATCTGCATCACATTAATGTTCCGCATAGCAAAGGCTGCCTCACAATAGTTTAAATAATAGTTCCATTTACGGATAAAGGTATCGTCAAATCCAAGGGATTTAACCTTATCGAGGTTTTTATTAAATTCTATAAACCATAAATGTAATGTTCGGGCATAATCTAAACCCATATCCTTTAAATCAACCAGGGTTAAATCGCCTGTTTCATTTATGGCTCTGTTCATCGCTGCAACCGAAGGTAAAAGCGAACCCGGGAAAATGTGTTTCTGGATCCAGTCTACGCCGTTTCTCAGTTTATCATATCTGCAATCGGGCGAGGTAATTACCTGAAAGGCAAAGATCCCATCAGGTTTTAAAAGATCCTGACATTTTTCGAAATAAGTTTCCAAATATTGGTGACCAACAGCCTCTAACATTTCAATAGAAACAATTTTATCAAAAGTACCTTCAATTTTACGGTAATCCTGAATGATGACAGAAACTTTATCTGCCAACCCTTCGGCCTGTACGCGCTCCACCGCCAGCTTCTGTTGTTCTTTCGAAATGGTAACCGAAGTTACTTTACAGCCATAATTTTTTGCTAAAAAAATGGCATTACCGCCCCAACCGCTGCCGATTTCCAATACATGATCGCTGGCTTTGATTTTTAACTGTTTTGCTAGTCGGTCGTATTTGGCATATTGGGATTCTTCTAAACTTAAATCTTCAGGATTAAAATAACCGCTCGAATAGGTCATGGTTTTATCCAGGAAAGTAGCAAAGAAATCGTTATTCAGATCGTAATGTGCTGAAATATTTTTTTGCGATCCGGCCAGGGTATTGGCCCTGCGTACATGGTAAATCTTATTTACCCATTTAAAAACATTTAAAGCAATAGATTTTACCTTGCTTCCTGTTATTGAGGGTGCATTTTCGATGTTGAGGATTACCCATTTGATCACATTGGTAATGTTTGTGGTATCCCATAAACCTGCAGTATAACCCTCGCCAAAACCGATATCACCGTAAAGTGCTATCGATTTAAAAAAATCCGGATGGTTCACCTGTATGTGCGCTTCTATTTTATGTTCACCGTTTCCAAAAACTAAAGTTTCGCCACTTGGCAGTGAAAGTTCTAATTTCCCCAATGTCATTTTAGAAAGTGCATTAAGCACAACTCTTTCGAAAAAACCTGTTGATGTTCTGGTAGCGGTAAGCGTATTCATAATCGTTTGATCTATTTGATTTGTGGTTTATAGGGTTTATATACGTTGCGTTGCAGCGCAGGGTTTTCGGCTTTTGGATGAAAAGGTATTTTTTTTATCCAGAGTTTAAAAGCCTGCCAATGGATCATGCCCATAATCTGCAGCGGAATAAAGGGTATAGAGAAAAAATACCGTAGCATATTGCCGTTAGTTAAAGGCTTCTTCTCTCCCTTTAAGGTACTGATAAAAAACAATTTGCCGTTTTTATCCAGATCATCAATTTTAATATCAAGTGTATCTGCAGGCACTTTAAGTTTAAAATCGAATGAATCATCATGGTCTATAAATGGCGAAACATAAAAATATTTTGTGGTGATTTTTTTAAAGGTATCGCCATCCAATTCGTCTTTTCCGAAGAAAAAAAGTTTCATTTCGCGGTAAGTATTGCTGATTTCGGCGATACAGCAAACCGGATTTTCCTGCTGGTCGAAACAGTAATAGAACGAAACCGGATTAAAATTATAGCCTAAAACATTAAGGTTGGTAAGCAGTCTAATTTTAAGCTGGGTTCCATCTACACCATTTTCCTTTAAATAATCTTCTACATGCTGACGGGTATTTTTGCTTTGATCGGGATTTTCCTTTGGCAACTGAAGATGTTCTGCATCCCTAAAAGAAAAGAGGTTAAATTTATTCCTGCTGAACCAGCGTAATTTTTGGCTGAGCAAATCCAACTCATCCAGATCGATATAGAACATATACACCCTATACCAAAAATAATGTTTTTTGGGCGCCAGGCGATGGTGCATCACCTTTGCCGTGTAGATGTTTGATGTAAGATGTAAAATGGATGATGGACTTTTCATGTATGGTGTAAAATGGCAAATGAAATACTTAAATCATATCATTACATACGAATTATTTGCTGGATGAAATCTTAATAGAGGTAAATATCTTTTTTAGCTCAACATCTTCTGCTTTAAATTTTTCAAAATCTAGCTGGTATTTTTCATCCTGATATAATTCGTTCAATGTACGTAACCAATAAATACTTTCTCTGGCCTCTCTGTAAGAAATTCCTATTTTGTGACTAAAATCCCTTTTACTCGCCGCCCCCTGTGCTTCTTCGTAATTGGCACCAATAGAGGCCGCACTCCTACTTAACTGTAACATTGGAACCTTATATATGAAATTATAAGGTAATGTGCTTAAAAATTTTAAAACATCTACGCCAAAGCGAAACGTTCTTTCCAGCAAATGAATTGTTTTTTCGTTCATCTTAAAAAGTTTAATCCGTAAAGTTTCTAAGGATGATCTAGTTAAAATTAATAAAAAAAACACAAAATCTTTAATGAAAGCAAAGTTTGAAAATATATAATCTTACATTGGATATGCTTGATAAGTCTTCATCAACGCCTCTAGTACATCTTACATAACATTATCCATCTTACCTCTAACATTTTCCATCATGGAGCATAGCTCCACCGCACTTTTATACGCGTCTTCATGGAAACCATACTTAAAATAGCTTCCGCAGTAATAAATTGGCCCTGTTTCGTTCAATCTGTGCAATTGCTCCTGTGCCTGCATGGCTGGAACATCGAACAAAGGGTGATGGTAATCGATTTCCTTTACAATTTTTTCAGCGTTTAAAGAATCTGTCGGGTTAATGGAAACAAAATAATTCTGCTTTTTAGAAACGCCCTGCAAACTGTTCATCCAATAAATGGTGCTTGGCAATAATTTTTCGCCCTGTTTTTCAACGCGGTAATTCCAGCTGCTCCAGGCCAATCTGGCTTCAGGCATTTGCTTTTCATCGGTATGTACCACGGCTTTGTTTAGCTGGTATTTGAATTTAGAAAGCAATTCGGTTTCGAGGGCCGTTTTATCTTTTACGATTTCGAAAGTCTGATCAGCATGACTCGCCATAATCACCTTATCAAATTCAAATTTCTCTCCCTTTTGATTTTCTACTTCAACCCTACCGTTTTCCAAACGCTTTACAGAGATGATTTTAGTATTGATTTTAATCCTGTCGCGAAAAGGGGCAATTAGTTTTTCTCGGTAAGCCTGACTCCCATTTTGCAGGGTGTACCATTGATGCTGGGTATCTAAACCTAAAAAACCATGATTTTTGAAGAAACGGATCAGGGTAACGGCAGGAAAATCGAGGATCTGTTCCATCGGTGCGCTCCAAACCGCAGCACTCATCGGAATGAGGTATTGCCAGAGCATCTCGTCGCTATAACCAAACTCCTTAAAAAACCTGCCAATAGAATAATCCTGATACTCCGGTTGATCCAAAATTTCGATACTCTGCTTGTTAAAACGGTTAATCTGCATCAACATTTTTAAATAAGATATATTGAACAGGTTTTTTCTTTGCGCAAAAAGGTGATTTAAGCTCGAGCCGCTGTATTCCAATTTTTTAGGCAAAAACTGAACGCTGAAAGACATATCCGTTTTAATTACAGGTGCATCAATCTCTGCAAACATTTCAGTCAAATTCGGATAAGTTTGATAGTTAAAAACCATAAAACCGCTATCCAGATAAATGGGTTTACCATCTTCTTCAAGCGTAATGGTATTGGTATGGCCACCAATATAATCTAATTCTTCGAATAGGGTAATATCGTATTGATGCTGCAGTTTATGGGCACAACCCATGCCTGCTATTCCGGTGCCGATGATGGCGAGAGTTTTCATAATGGAAAATGTGATATGGATGATGGAAAATGTGATATGGAAAACAGAGGATGGATGATGGGCACTTCGCAGCCCCAATTATCCATCTTCCATTCTAACCTCTTAATTATTTGTTCTTTTCGAACAAATAATGACATACCATCCATTCGTTTCCTTTATTATAATTAAACAGTTCGGCGCACGACATATAAAATAATCTCCAGTACACCCACCATTTCACGGCCTGATCTTTACCATATGTACTTTCCAAAATGGGCATAATTTCTTTTTTATGTTTGTCCATATTGCTTAACCAGGCTTCGGAGGTTTTGCCATAATGGGTTCCGTTTACCACCCAGTGTTTATCGATTTTAAGATCATCATTGAAATAGAAAAACAAGTGATTAGAAGGCATAATTCCACCGGTAAAAAAGTATTTGCTCATCCAATCCGTTTCATCAATTACCTCAAATTTATAGGCTAAGGTTTTGTGCGTAAAAATGTGCACAAACAATTTGCCATCCGGTTTCATAAACGAAGCTACCTTATTCAGCAGAAATTTATAGTTGCGCATATGCTCAAACATCTCTACCGAAACCACCCGATCAAATGTATCGGCAATGGTAAACGTGTTCATGTCGGCCGTTAAAACCGTTAGGTTTTGTATTCCCCTTTGTTTTGCCGTTTCATCGATAAAGATCTTTTGGGTAGCTGAATTAGACACTACGGTAAAAGTACTTTCCGGAAATCTTGCCGACATATAAAGTGAAAGCGAGCCCCAGCCGCAGCCCAGTTCCAAAACATTCTGACCGTTCTGCAAATCAGCTCTTTTGCAGGTCAAGGCCAACATATCATCTTCTGAGGTATCAATATCCTTAACGCCGGGTTTCCAGTAGCCACTGCTATACTTTAAATTTTTCCCCAGGCAGTACTGAAAAAATGCTGTAGGCAATTCATAATGTTGTTCGTTGGCATCGGCAGTATTTACCGCAATCGGCGATTGCTTCAATTCGGCAACCAGGTTCATAAATTTTTCCTGTTGTAATTCTTCATCGCCCAATGTTTCATCATCTAAACGCTGTTTACATAGTTTTCTAATGCCGATACGCAAGGCGGTATCCGGAAGTTTGTCGTTTTCTAAAAGTTTATCGTACCACATAATATGGAAAATGTAAGATGGTTAATGTATAATGGAAATGGATGATGTACGATGTAAATGGGATGATGGATTTGCGAATGGCATAGTCTATCTTCCATTTACATTTTCCCTCTCCCCTCCTTTTTTCCCCAGGGAAAAAAGGCGCTTGTTGTTTGTTGATATTTTTTATAAGCTACAGGCTTGCTCCTTAAATTCTGCTCTTCGTTGTTCGGAACACCAGTAACTTTGGTTAATAGATATAAAATAATAACCGGACTGATAATGGCCAAAATACCCCAGGGCGAGGCCAGTGCGAAAATAAAGTAAGCCATCCAGGTTAACCATTCGAAGAAATAGTTTGGATGGCGGCTGTAATACCATAATCCGGTATCACATACTTTGCCTTTATTACTGGGGTCACTTTTAAAAGCTGCAAGCTGCCGGTCAGCAATCATTTCTCCGAAAAATGCAATTGCCCAAACCAAGGCACCAGCAAACTCTAAAAGAGAGATAGACTGCGAAGGATTTGCCGTAATGATAAAAAACGGGATGGCCAGAATCACATTGGATAGGGCCTGAAACTGAAAAAACACGAAGAAATTGCGGTCGGCTTTATCGCCCCATTCTTTACGGAGTTGTTCATACCGGCCTTCTTCTTCATCCAAATGACCAATAACGCGTTGCCAAAGGTGGATACCCAATCTCAGTTCAGCCAGCAAAAACATCCCGCAGATTAAAATTTTTCGGGGATCAAACCCATCCGACAGAAAAAAAGTAATCAACGTAATTACAGGGAAATTCAATGCCCAGAACACGTCGACCACACCTGCGTTTTTGATTTTCTTTGCCCAGAGCCAAACCATGGCCATGATAAAGCAGCAGGCAATTAATGAAATGAGGGCGATGAAAAGTAGATGTCCTGTTTGGAGCGGCATAAGGTTTAAGGTAAAAGGTTTAAGGCCAAAAAGCCAATTTAGCTTAGCTTCAAATAAACACTCAGTAAAACACCCTACACCTTAAACCCTACGCCCTATGCCTTACTAAGTAGTTCCTTAACACCCTCGCCATCTTTTAGTTTGAATAAATGCACTAAAACATAAGCTAAGGTTGCTATGCTTCCTAAACATACGAACAAAATCACAATAGAGATTTTAAGAATAATGCTTTTTTCTTTATAAAGCATCCAAAGGGTGATAATGAAGATGTTAGCATAAAAATCCCATAATGTGGCCTGCATCCACGGAATGCTGCCCAGAAAATCCCATTGTTCAAACAAGTTGCTTTCGAGAGAAGTGCTGATAACCTTATAACACATAAACACAAGCAGGGCAGAGAAAACAATTTTAAGGAAGTTGATCATGAAATGAGAATTATTTTTGAAAAGCTTTCTACAATATACGCTTTTACGCAAAAGAAAGATTTTAGGGGAAAGAAATTCTGTGTCTGTAATGTTATCGCCCTTCAACTATGCCAAGGGTAACAAACTCCAATTGAATCTTTCGCGCGCTACAGATAGCACCTCATACATTTTGGGTCACAAGCAATCCGTGATTTCCGAGGCAAAAGAGATAAACAATTATTTTATTAATTTGGAAAGCAGGTTCCTATCCGTTTAGGTGGCGACAGTCCTGCCATTCGCTTTACTTCACCCGATGAAATATCGGGTTCCGTGCCCGCTCCTGTCAGGTTTAACCAACATAAAAAGTGCAGTGAACAAATATATTTCACCGCTGCACAAAAAAACAATATGATTATAACTAAAACGGCCTGTGGAGACACAGACCATGGAATAATATGGCAACCCTTCAACTACGCTAAGGGTACAATTAATCGGAACAGAAAAACTATAAAATTTTAATCTTTAAACCTTAGCCTTATACTTTCCTGATTTTAATAATCCTCATCCAATGCAAAACCTTCATTACCGGATAGGTTGGATCAAATTCCCACCATTTGCTCGCAAAATTGGGACTGTTCGGTTTTTTGTGGTGATTGTTCTGAAAAAGCTCGCCCATCAATAAAAAATCCCAGGGCAAGGAGTTTTTACTATGGTCATCATTGTCGTGATTTGAGTAACCATATTTATGACCACACCAGTTTACGATCGCACCGTGTAAAGGTCCCATTAAAAAATGGATTGGCAATAAAATAAACAACCACCAATGATTGGCAAAAGCAACATAAAAACCAATGTAAAACAATCCACATGCGATTCTCCAGGCCCACGAATTACCAATTTTATCTACAATAGGCCATTCGGGATAATTTCCCTGAAAAGCTGGCTCAGGTTGTATCTTAAACTGCAGATAATTCATGTACATATTCTTTGTCGCAATCATCATCCCGAAAACATCCTTAAAAAAATGTGGCGAATGCGGATCTTTTTCAGTGTCGCTGTAAGCATGGTGCATCCGGTGCAGAATGGCATATGCTCTTGGGTTAAGAAATGATGAACCCTGCGAAATCAGTAATATTAAATAGAAAACCCGCTCCCAAAAAAGCTCCATTTTAAACATCTTGTGTGATGAGTAACGGTGAAGGAAAAAGGTTTGACTAAAGAGAGATAAAAACCAATGGCAAAGAAAAAAAATGAAGATGATCATGTATGATGTGTATACTTTATAAACGGAATTTGAGGGCGTTTAGTTTTTAGGAGAATAGAAAAACGCTTTGAATTAAGCATTTAGACAAAAAGAATCCTGTTCCAAGGTAATAGAACAGGATTCCATTTTAATTATTTATTATCTACCGAAGTCGTCCTGAACACGCACGATATCACTTTCGTCTGATGGGTTCGAAGCATCGGTATGTTGCCAGATTTCGGCCACCACGCCCCAATCTTCCAAGCCAATTAAACGGTGGCGTTCGCCCTGTTGTAATTTAATCTGGTCTTTTGGCCCATATGTTTTCACCTCACCTTCTTCGTCGGTTTGGCTGGTTTTAATTCCAACGGTACCCGTTACCACTTGCCATATTTCAGCTCTGCGGTGGTGATATTGCCACGAAAGACGTGTATTAGGTGAAACGATTAAAATTTTCGGACTTAATTTACCACCAATTTTAAGGTCTTCTACATTTAAGCCATCAAAATAAGTATCAGCAAATTGTTGTGCCTGTGCTTCGTCTATTACAAAGAAACCACCCCAAGGACGGGTTTCATCGCGGTTTACTACATTAAAACCTTCAATTTTTAAACGTTGTGCTACGCTTTCGAATATTTCTTTTTTGTCGTTTGTCATTGATAAAATTTGTTTTCTAATGATTGTCGAGGTTCATAAACATGATCAAATCGCGCTTATGTGGTTCTATAATTGCCGCAAAAATAAGCCTAATAAATTAAAAAAGCCCCTTCGGGCCTTTTATTTTTTCAATAACCAGTAAAATAAAATACAGATATTTAGTTTTGGCACATTGAAGCTAAGACAAAGTTCTCAAGCTAGTTTCTAATGATAACGTTTGCTGTACCGATCGCGTTAGAAGGGCCATCATTTCGACCCTAGCGTAGAAATCTTTGAATTTAAAGATTTCTCTCCCGACCAACTTCGGGACTGGGCTTCATCCGAGCCATTGGATTTAAAGGTCTTCATAGGAGGAAAGATGCTGAAATGAATTCAGCATGACGGCAAGAATAAAAAACACCATGAAATAGACAAAAATCTAGCTCATGATGTTCTTTTCAAGCAAATCCTTTCTGATTAATTGATCTTATTTACTACTAAATCATCAAAATAGATGTAACTGGTTTGACTCGAGCCCCATACCGCAACATCTTTTCCGCCTCTAAAATTATGGAACGACAACCTGTTGATCAATCGCTGTGCATCGTTGGTGGTCCAGCGGATAGCCTGATCTAACACCGTTGTTCCATTGATGATTACCTGTACCTGACCGTTTTTATTCGAACCGGTATTGCTTTTAACATACAGGTGAACGGTGTAGGTATTGCCTTTTACCAGACTACCAGAAGAAGGGTAAGATTTACCGAAAGTATCGCCACAAGGGCCGGCCATATCCCTATGGTAAACATAAGGTTGAAAAAACACACGGCTACCGGTATTGTACCACATTAAACGCAAGCTACCACCATTACCATCGCTGGCGATATCGCATCCGGTATTTCCTTCCCCGATCAGGAAGCCGAAACCAACTTTTCCGCCCCTGCTCCAATCAAACTGACTGTGGAAACGTACTTTGAAGGTGGCCTCATAGGCCGAACCGTCTGATATATCTGCCCCGGCAATTAAACCGTTCGAAACGGAATTGGGTGCAAGCGTAGCCCTAGCCCAGTTGCCAGAAATATAGGCCCTGCTTTCGTTCCAACCGGTTAGGTTTGCACCGCCAAAATCGGCACTGGCCTCGCCATAGGTATAAGTACCATCGGCTTGTGTAAAACCGGTATTGATGTTGCTTGGATAAGCCTCTGTAGTTGCTTTGGCATATGATTGTTCTACAGCATTAATGTTTTCGGGGATTGGTTCTGCTGTTTTGTCTTTCTTACAACCATAAAAGCTAAGGGAAAGTACCAGCACTACGGACGCAATAAAATGCGTTGGATTCATTTTTTGACTCATGTTAATTTTAGTTTAGATTTAAATTTGGTTAGCTGTTTTGAAACGCAATTCACTATCCTTGATGGCGCATTGCAGGTTTTAGATTAGAAGCTTTTTTTATTATTTTGGTTAGCAATTATCTGATATACTAACCTAATAAAAATTGTAGATCAAAACATACATCAACCACATTAAAAACAGCAAAACGCGGCCCGTTTGTTGTTACAACGATTGAAATAATGATTGTTAAACCTACTAAATACATAGTCGATAATACTATCTTACAGGAACTTATGGATGATCATGAATTTTCAGGTTACAATTTACGATCACTTTTTTATAATCCTTTGCATCAATGTCTCCGTTGATGAGCTTAACCAATAAAGTAACAGCCTGCTCGCCCAGAGATTCGGGATTTTCTTCAATTGATGCAACGGGAGGTGAACTGAGATAACTAATAATCGGGTCGTTACCAAAGCCGATACATTCGAGTTTTTTATAGTCAGGATGTTGGATTGACCTTAGGAATTTGATGGTATCGAAAAGTAATTTTTCCTTAAAAGCCACCAGTGCAGTTGGTCCGTTTTCTGGGTCTCTAAAGAGATTTTTAATCGCAAAGAGTGTATTTTCATCATCAAAATCGGTATAAGCTACGTGCTCGGCGTTAAAAGGGATATTGTTATCCTTCAATGCATTGATGTATCCCGAAAAGCGGTCGTGACTAAAATTCACCATTTTCGGCCCTCCAAGATAGGCAACACGTTTATGCCCTCTATTAATGAGGTACTCGGTAGCCATATAACAGCCTTGATGGGTATTTCCTAAAACCTTGTGGCAATTAAGGTTAAAACTGGGGTTACGGGTATAATATACGACCGGGATGCCGATTTTCTCGAACTGATCGAGATGCGAAAAATCGGAGGTGTGTTTCGAAATGGCCACAATTAATCCATCTACCCTTGAGCCTAAAAGCGTTGCCGCGGCACTTACTTCCATTGCAAAATTATCATGCGACTGGCTGATGATGATATTGTAACCATTGGCCGTAGCCAATTGTTCCATTCCATAAATGCTTCGGGTAAAAAAATGATCGGAGAGGTTGGGTAATATGATGCCAATAATGCGGGATTTTCGGTCTCTTAGCCGTAATGCAGAAATATCAGGTGTAAAATTTAACCGTGCGGCCAGTTCTTTTACCCGAAGTTTCGTACTCTCTTTAATCCGTGGGTAATCTTTCAGCGATTTGGAAACAGTAGATATAGATAATTTAAGTTCTCTGGCAATTAGTTTTAATGTAACAGGTTTATTTTCCATAGGTGAAGGATGTTAAGCGTTACAATGTGGTGGGCGGTTGGCGTTTAATATCCCGCAACCTTTTTATAGGTTAGAGATTAGGGGTTAGCGTTTATAAGAAACCGCTAACCCGCTAAACAAATAATGGCTATGGAATCTTATCCAATGCCGGAACATTGGTTTCGTATCCTGTATAACCTTTATTCTGGTTTATATGCCCTCCGGTATTGAAACGCTGTGCAGCAGCAGGCACAGGCCAAAGTACATGGTATGGTGAAATTTTAAAATTCACCCCTGATATTGTTGGCACTTTATTTCTGTAGAAATCATTTTTTTCAATAATCCGGTCGTAGAAGAAATTATTATCTGAAAAAGCTGCAAGGGTATAGGTTTTACCATTGTAGGCCGTTTTTCCCGTTTGCGCAAAAATATAGGCAATACGGGTCAATTCTGTTTTACGGGGTTCTTCATAGTAAAGTTCTCTTGCTCTTTCGTCTAATATCGTACCAATGGTAATTGCCGAAGCATCGGTTAACAAAGCTGCATTGGCCCTCGACCGTACCTGATTTAAATCGGCCATTGCCAGGGCTAAATCCCCTTTCCAATAATAGGCTTCTGCCCTCAGCAAATAAGTTTCCGCCAAACGGAAGATGTACCAATCGGTATTGGTTCCTCTTGGTGGTGTCCAGTATTTATCAACGGCCAATGCATTGGTAGAGTTAATAAATGTTTTATAATGCGGCCAGCCAAAGAAATGGCGGATGGTATCCAATCCTTTGTTCAGGAACATATTGTTCACATTGGCAGGCGTCATATCAACCAGTGGTTTACCATATAGTGCTTTTTCGGTTGGATTAGTAGAGGTTTTAAGTGCCGGATTGTTATATACCAGGTCGGTCATGTTCATCCACATGCCGGGCGCATGGCGATAATCGGTATTATCTGTCCAGATGTTTTTGGTGCTATAGGCTGTACCACGGTAACGGCCAATTCCTCTTCCGTACATTAAAGTTAAAGGTATTTCCACGTTTACCCCATCAACAATCGCCTGCGTAGTACCAGAGGGTGTTTTTAAATTGGCGAAATGCCAGGCCGGCACGCAGTTACGCATCACCTGTGAGCCCAGATCGGTAGCGCCCTGTAAAGTTTCTCTATCAATGGTTAAAAACAATGCCTCCCGGTTGGCTGCAATGGCTTTATTGTCCATGCGGTGAAGGTCCCAAATTACGTTTTTGGTGGCATCGCCGGCAGTGCTGCCAAAACGGTTGCGCATTAAGCTATAGGTACCACTGTTAATCACATTGCTAGCAGAGGTAATGGCTGCATCAAAATCCCCAAGCGCAAGGTTAACCTTGGTCAATAAATGGCTACAGGCCCCTTTGGTTACATCTCCACGGTCTACTCCATCCTTTAGCCACTTTTCGGCAAACAGAAGGTCTTCCTGCATTTTTTTCAAAATCACTTCACGTTTGGTCGAATAATAATCCAGTTTTGGTGCAGTAATATCTTTTAAGTTCAAGGGTACATCTCCAAACTGGTGTACCAAACGATAATAGTAATAGGCACGGTAAAAATAAGCCGCACTTAGAATGGCATTTCTTTCGGCTTCATCTTTAAAGGTTACGTTGTCGATATAGGTAATCACCGTATTTGCCATACGCACCCCTCTAAAACCTTCCGTCCAATAAAATCCGATCCTGTTAAAATCCGGATTATCGAGGTTGGCATCCGGTGTTACCCGGGTATCCATATCCTGCGCCTGTGTACTTTTATCGGTTGTTCCATCAACAGCCACCTCCGAAAATATAGATTCGGTAACAATGGGGGCCATATCGCCTGTAAATTCTTTTCTTACATTGGCTCCAATACCGGCAATGGCTGCCTTCATCGCCGCTACACTCGTTAAAGCGGTTTGAGGTTCCAACTTCGATAGTAATTCTGAATCGAGGTCTGATTTTTTACATCCATTTGCCGATAACAGAATGGCTATAGCCACAAATGGAATTATTCTTTTATATGTGATATTCATCTTCATCATTTTTAAAGGGTAACATTCAGTCCGAAAGTGTAAACTCTTGGTGTTGGCACGGGGTTTCCGTTGCCATCTGCGGTTTGGGGATCCCACTGGTTCCAATCTGGCGCATACACCCCCAAATTGCTTACATTGGTATATATTTTTGCACTCTGTATCCTCAGTTTGCCAAGAAAATCTTTTGGCAAACTATAGGCAAGAGCAATGGTATTTAGCCTGATGAAAGAACTTTTGCGGTAGGAATTAAAGCTTACACCACTTAAGCCAGAGTTTAGACGGGCATAATCGTTAATTGGATTACCAGGGGTCCAATAAGGCACCACATAAGAGCTCGAACGGCCGAAACCTACACTTCCAGGCTGATTTTTGGTCTGGTTGTCGGCCCTAAGCTGCCCCCAGCTCGAGATCAGCTGAAAGGAGAAATCGAAGTTTTTGTAAATATTAAAATCATTACGGACCGACCAATTGAACCGTGGACTTCTATAACCGATAAACTGTTTATCCAGATCATTATACACATAATTGCCATCTACATCCAATAATTTAAAATCACCGGGTTTAATGCCTTTGTTAAATTTATTGGCTTCTGCTACTTCATTTTCCTGCCATACCCCTAAAATTTTATATTCCCAGATCACATCGATGTCTTTACCGATAAACCATCCGTTTCCAGGATCATCATTCGGTGTTGCCAGGGCTACAATCTTATTCCGGTTAAGTGAAAGGTTCGCTGTAGTACTCCAGGTGATGTTTCCACCGGTAAAATTTTTACTGTTAATGCTAAATTCAAAACCCTTATTATTTACACGGCCCAAATTGGCAATTACATTTACATAGCCCGAAACATTAGGTAAGGTTTGACCAATTAACAGATCTGAAGTTTTCTTGTCATAAAGTTCAAGCGATCCACTGATGCGGTTATTCAAAAATCCAAAATCTAAACCAAGGTTTAAAGATTTGGTCTTTTCCCATTCGAGGTTCGGGTTCCCCAACCGTGAATTATTTACCACAGTATTTACTTCACCAGGGGTACCACTGCCATTAACAGACTGGTATTTACCGCCATCTAAAGTTTGAATGGATACATAAGGATCGATTACGTTGTTATTATCACGAATCTCCCTGTTTCCGTTGATACCGTATGACAAGCGCAGCTTTAAAAAGTCGATCCATTTAGCTTGTTTTAAAAAGCTTTCCTCGCTCACCGTCCAGGCTACTGCAGCAGCCGGAAAATTGGCGCGTTTTTTTGAGGCACCAAATGCAGAATAACCATCTCTGCGGATAGACCCCGTTATTGCATACCTACCTTTATATGAATAATTTACCCTGGCCAATAATGCATCGCCCGTGTACACTTTATCATCGCTGCTTACCGTTGGTTTATTACCACTTTGTATATTGTGGTAACCCAATACATCTGTTGGTGCAAAACCTTCATTACCTGCTATAGTATACCAGGTAGAATATTTTTCGCCATTTACCAATAAGGTTACATCTAGGTTATGGTCGGTAGCAAAAGTTTTGTTCCATTTCAGGAGGTTATCCAGCTGCCAGTTGTACCTCGTTTCGGTTGCCCTCGTTGCCGAACCGCCCGGAGTAGCCACATTTGGGTTTTTGGAAGACAGGTGGTTAAAGGTACGGTACTGATCTAAACCCGGACTAAAATTGGCCTGATAGGTAATACCGAACGGCAATTGCACTTTAGCGTAAATACTACCGAATAGGGTGCTCTGTTTTTGTAACCTCGAATTATACGTTTGATCCAGGAATGGATTACGGGCATTAAGGCCATTGTCATCTGTTGGGATCCTCCGTAAAGATCCATCTGCATTGTAAAAATCGCCATAAGGAGATAAATCAGGCAGTTGCGAAAACTGTGCTTCAATAGCACCTTCATCACGGTCGGCAAATTGAAGGTTCATGCCCAGAGTTAAAAACTTAGCGGCCTTACCTTCCAGGTTCAATCTGGTACGGAAAGTACTGAACCCGCCACCGGCAATAATGCTTTCGTTTTTAAGATATCCTAAAGACATATAATACGAAACCTCTTCTTTTTTCCCGCTGATGCTTAAGGTATGGTCCTGACGCTGTCCGGTAACAAAAAGCATATCGTACCAGTCAGTTGTTTTTCCATTAAGATAGTTGGCCTTCTCGTTGGCCAATAAGCCTAAACGGCTTAACCAAAGATCAGTTGGGTTGGTGGTGGTTTGTCCGTTTAGCCATTGGGTTAAGGTTACCCCCTCCGGCAGGTTATTTGGATCATTATAAATATATGGGGGATTAACACCGCCACTGCGCTGTACATCGGCACGCCAGTTTAAAAACCCCGGACCGTCATATACAGGCTGATCCTGTGCCAATGTAGCCATCCCAAAGTTTGTATTTACAGTAATGGTTGGCGCACCGCTTTTACCCTTCTTAGTCGTGATGGCCACCACGCCTGTTGCCGCTTTTGCACCATAAACAGCAAGCGAACTCGCGTCTTTTAATACATCTACCGATTCGATATCGTTGGGATTAATGTCAGATAACTGGCCGATAAAAATAACACCATCCAATACGATCAATGGCGTGGTGGTACCTGTAAGGGTTGTTTTACCCCGTACCAGGAGATCTCCACCACCTTTGGCACTGTTGTTAAAACCCACAGTTAAACCTGGGATATTGCCACGGAGTATATCGGTAACACTATTCGGATTTTCATTTTCCAATTGAGTAGCCTTGATACTGGAAACAGCACCTGTTACGTCTTTTTTCTGTGCAGTACCATAGCCAATTACCACCACATCGTTAAGCCCTTGCGAGCCATCTTCCATGGTAATGTTGATGGTAGTACGCCCGTTTAATGCAACTTCTTGCGTGGTAAAGCCGATAAAGGTGAATACCAAAGTCTGATTGGCTTCGCTTGTTTTGATGCTATATTTACCTGCTGCATCTGTTAAGGTTCCAATCTGTGTGTTTTTTACCCTTACGCTTACCCCTGGAAGGGTTAAACCTTTATTGTCTTTAATGGTACCCACAACGGTAGTTTGGGCATAGGCGCTAAAACTCCCGAAAAATGCCAGGAGCGAAACCGCTAAAATCTTTGCTTTCCTCACACTCATGTGCTTGAGGCATAACAATACTCCTCTTTGGTTGTAAATTCTACTCATAAATTATAGTTTAGTTAATGATTGTCTGTTTAAAAGGTCTTATCAACTCAGAACTGACCGAATGCTCTTTTTCAACGGTGCATAACACTTAAATAAAGAGCTAAGGCAGAAAGAATAAGGATAAAAGGATATCGGAATAATTGGAGTTATCAGCCAGAAAAAAAATGAATAATACCACTGCGGGAATACATGGGTTTAGGTTTGTACATAGGATAATTTGGTTAGGCTTATTTTATCTAATATAAAAACCAGTAGCACCAGATGTAAAAAACTATAATCGGAAAACGGCCAAAATGCGCCTCAGGGTGGATTTCCAACGATGTAATTAATTTCAGGATTTAACCTGATTCGCATTCTTTGCTATACCTACCTGGCCTGTCAGGGCGGGGATGCCCTCAGATAAACATCAGTTTTATTGAAGTCTTTTTGATAGTTAACTGCATATGCAGCACCGACTATCAGGATAAGCATCTACACCAAGATCATATAACTACAGTTCCACTAGATCTTCTACTATCATTTTTCTGATACCAACACCCAATTTAACTTATTTTGATAATAGCAGCTATTTGTGAAATTTTGTACCGGTAAACAATAATACATATCATGGAATACAGAAAATTAGGAAATACAGACCTCAGATTATCCACAATTGCATATGGAGCCTTTGCCATCGGTGGCAACATGTGGGGAGGAAATGAAAAAAAGGATTCAATAGAAGCAGTTAAAGCATCAATAGAAAATGGCATTACAACGATCGATACCGCACCATTTTACGGTTTTGGCTTAAGTGAAGAAATTATTGGTGAAGCCATTAAGGGTTACGACAGAAGCAAAATACAGCTGCTCACCAAATTTGGTTTAGTTTGGGACGGAAGCAATAAAGGGGCAGGAGAACATTTTTTTGATGCAGAACATGATGGAAAAAATGTGCCTGTTTACCGTTATTCTACCAAAGCATCCATCATTAAAGAGGTGGAAGAAAGTCTTAAACGACTTGGCACCGATTACATTGATCTTTTACAGCAACACTGGCCCGATCCCACTACGGCTATAGATGAAGCCATGGAAGCCATAACGCAACTGATCAAGGATGGAAAAATCCTTGCTGCCGGCCTTTCGAATGCAGACATTCAACTGATGGAGAAAGCTAGTGCGATACATCAACCCGCATCCAATCAGGTATCTTTCAGCATGCTCAACAGAGGTATCGAAGAGGACCTGATCCCTTATGCACTGGAAAAAAACATTGGAATTATTGCCTACAGTCCGATGGAAAGAGGACTTTTATCTGGTAAATACTTCAGCAACGAAAAACTTAAAGCGGATGATCACCGCAACGGCTATTTCAATCAGTTTGACCTTGAAGCCGTGAAAACATTTTTGGATAACATTACACCGTTGGCAAAAGAAAAAAATGCGAGTATTTCACAACTGGTTTTGCGTTGGACAACCCTGCAACAAGGTATTACCGTTGTATTGGCAGGCGCCAGAAATACCGAGCAGGCCATCTCAAATGCAGCAGCAATGACTCTGAAAATCAGTAAAGAGGAACTTGATTTTATTAATGGCAAACTGGGAAAACTATAGTATTTATTAAAGTCGGTGAGATGGCAACCATAAGTAGAAAAAACATGAATACATCCATTTTCCCTTCAACAATATGCGACAAATAGAGGTTTAGGAAATGAACGGACAGTTTTCCATAGGTACTGTACTCCCGCCATAGGCTTTATCCCGATTGAAAATAATCGGGATGCCCGTTGCCGCCGGGTTTATAAACAAAGTAAAATAAAATAAAATGGGGTGCCTGATCAGGCACCCCATTTTTGGTAAAATAGTACTTATAGTCGGTGAGCCACCGATCATTAGAAATACCTGCTAATAGCCCGGATTTTGGGTCAAATTAGGATTATTCTTGATTTCTGGAGTAGGAATCGGGAACAATAAGTTTTTGTTTTGCAAAGCCTGGTTTACGCTTTTATTGATATGACCAACAAAATTATCAAAACCGTTGGTGGTTTCATTGTATACTTTACGCAAACGCACCATATCAAACCAGGTTACACCCTCGTAACATAGTTCGTGCCAGCGCTCTCTCCAAACGGCTTCTTCAAACTGTGTTTGGTTTAGGCCTGCGAGATCGGCCAATACGGCCCTTTTCCTTATTGCATTTACCGCAGCATAGGCTGCAACATTTGGACTACCGTCTGCCCTGTTCTGGGCTTCAGCATAAATCAATAAAGTTTCAGCATACCTGATTTGTGGAATATTCAGGTCACTTCTGCTGGTACCTTCTACCCCTAATGTGCCATTGGCAATTACATCAAAGTGTTTAAGAATATAAGGTTTACCACGGTTAATCAAAGGCAGTTTAAAGCCATCGGTATAATAATCGGTAAAGAAATAACCCTCTCTATTTTTTGCCCTTAAATCTCCTGCCTCGTAAGAAGCATAAAAACTTGCTGTAGGAATGGAGGTTCCGATCCCATCAATTTTAGAAACCAAAGGCTGGTGCAAAGGCAGATACGAAGATTGCAATGGGTTACCAAATCCTGCAGCATCATTATATTGGATCTCAAATAAATGCTCCGTTTTATTATCATTCTTTGCATCGCGTATGGCAGCATAAGTTGGGAATAAACCTAGCGTTGTTGGATTTGCAGTCGAATAATCGATCACTTCTTTCGCCTTATCAGCAGCCAACCTGTAATAAGCCGCTCCTTTATTTAAGGGCTGACCGGCCATGGTTAAATAAACTTTTGCCAATTCTGATTTAATGGCGGCCGTAGAAACGCGTCCACTGGCATCCATATAAGGTAATCCTGCAGCTTCTGCCAAAACCAGGTCATCCACAATCTGTTTATAAACCTGTTCTTGTGAAGCACGTGGAGGTGAAAAATTAGGATCGTTAGGACTTGTAATCGGTTTGGTGATCAAAGGCACATCGCCCCATAAACGTACCAGATAAAAATAGGCCCATGCCCTGATAAAGGAAGCTTCGCCCAAAATCCTTTTTTTCTGTGCAGCATCCATCGGGTTAATGCCCGGAACCTTATCCAGCACCAGATTGGTTTGGGCAATTACCTTATAAAAACCATTCCAGTTTTGGTTGACATGAAGATTTGATCCATCATAAATAAGTGAATACAAGTTGTTTAAATCAGAGTTCTGTGCGGTTTCGGTAGATTGTATCCCTGTTGGCGCATCAAGCATCTGAAAGTTGTTTGAAAAAATCCCGGCACCTCCGCCGATAAACCTGATCTCTGCATACACAGCGGCAATACCGGCTTCGGCATGCTCTGGCAAAGTGTAAAAACTGTTGGGTGCAAGATTGGTGGGATCTGTTTCATCCAAAAACTTCTTACATCCCGAATTCCCGATGATGGCACCACCCAGCAATAACAGGGCAGCGATATTTTTTATATTTATTTTCATTTTGATATCCTTTCTTTAGTTAATGTTTACAATCCAATATTTAAGCCTACCATAAAAGTTGTTGGCTTTGGATAATCGAAAAATGTTTGTCCCTGTGCAAATACATTACCATAAGTGGTTACTTCCGGATCGTTACCGGTGTATTTGGTGGCCAGGAAGAAATTCTGAACAGATGCATAAACACGGAGCTTGCTTAAGCGCAGTTTTTCTACAAGCGATTTATTAAAGGTATAACCCAGCAACAGGTTTTTGCCACGGATAAACGAGCCGTCTTCTAACCAGTGCGTATCTACATTGGTTACATATCCGGCTGATTGATCCCTGATGGCCGCTATCGGCGTATCCTGGTTTTGAGGCGTCCAGGCATCTAATACGCTGGCAAAACTGTTGGCCTGTACCTGTCTGTCTTCGCCCGAATGGTGCGTCATATTCAACACATCGTTCCCATAAGAATACTGAAGTTCTACAATCAGATCTAAGTTTTTATAACGGAAGGAGTTGGAAAATGATCCCCAGCCTTTTGGCGAACCACTACCGATAATCTGGCGGTCGGCATCTGTAATGGCATGGTCGCCGTTTACATCTAGATATTTAATATCACCAGGAAGCAAGGTTTTACCACCACGGTAACTTACATATTTGGCTGCTTCGGCCCTTTCTGCCTCGCTCCAGGTGCCTAAACGTACAAGTCCCCAGAACGAACCTACAGGCTCACCCACTCTGATAATCCCGGTTTGATTGGTGAAATTAGGGTTACCTACACCAAAAATATCATCAGGTGTGGCCAAAGAAAGTACTTTATTCCGGTTAAGGGAGATGTTAAAGCTGGTTTTCCAGGTAAAATCATCAGTTTGAACGTTAACCGTATTAATTCCCAGATCCAGACCCTTATTCTGCATCGAGCCCACATTCTTTCTGATTACCGAATATCCCGTAGTACGTGGTACAGGGGCATCCAGTAACATATCGGTTGTTTTTCTGTAATACAGATCGGCCTCTAAATTAATGCGGTTGTTAAATAAACCCAATTCCAGACCCGCATCAACCTGTGCCGTTTTTTCCCAAACCAGATCTGGGTTGGCCAACCTACCAATACCGATACCCGTTACTTTACTATCGTTAATAATGGCCGAATTGTTTACCAATGTGGCTAACGACTGGTAAGCAGGGAGCTCAGAGTTACCGCTTAAACCATAACTGGTTCTTAATTTTAAGTTAGAAATTGTTTTATTTCCTTTAAGAAAATCTTCATCTGAAGCTTTCCATGCAAGGGCCGCAGAAGGGAAAAAGGCAAACTTATGGTTATCTCCGAATTTCGACGATCCATCTACCCTACCGGTAAAGGTAACCAGGTATTTATCCTTAAAGGCATAATTTAACCTGCCGAAATAAGAGTTGAAAGCAGACCTGTTTCTGTTCGAACCTACGGTAATGGATTTACTACCCGACCCCATGTTGTTGTTGCCATAAAAATCGGTCACAAAATTCTCTGCATGCATGGTACTGCTGAAGAAATTGCTGGCCTGCCACGAAATACCCAATAAAGCATTAATGGCATGCGATTCGGCAAAACGTTTGTTGTAGGTTAGATAATTTTCTAACGACCAGAAAGTTTCGCGGTCGTTGGTTACGTTTGCTGTACCATTTTGACCATCCGATATGCCATATAATTGTTTTGCATTATATTCATTGATGTTACGGCTTACCACATTGGCGCCCAGTTGGGTACGGAATTCAAGATCTTTGCTGAAACTGATTGTTGAATAAAGACTTCCCAAAGCTGTTTGGGTGATCATGCCATATCTTTGGTCAGTTAAGATGTGCACAGGGTTAGAACCCCCTTCGGCCCATGGGATCAGCTTATTGTCGCCCCATTTTCCATCTGCCAATTTGATCGGAAGAAAAGGAAATGCTTCAGTAATCATACGAACAGAGTTTAATCCTCCCGTTCCCTGGTCTACAATATTTTCGTCTTGATTATTGTAACTTAAATTACCGCCAACTTTTAACCATGGCTTAATTTTACTGTCGAAGTTAAACCGGCCAGAATAACGTTTTAAATAAGAGTTTTTCAATAATCCTTCATCATCGCGATAGCCTGCAAAAACGCCGTAAGTATTATTTTCATTGCCTCCTGTAAAACCCAGCTGATGGTTTTGCGAAAGTTTGTTCTGCGTAGATTCTTTTAACCAGTCGGTATTGTATAATGGATTTCCATTGCTGTCGAAAAACTGCGGAAGGGCAATCCTGGCCGCTTTTGGAACTGGTGTAGAAGCATAGTTCCCTGCTGCCCAGCCTACCGGATCGTAAACTTTGATGTTATCGTAAGCCAGATCCTGAACCTTAACATATTCGTAGGCATCAAGCATTTTTACGTGGTGCGGGGCCAATGTGTTGATCCCGAAATCCGCATCGTAGGTAATCCGTTGTGCATTTGCAGTTCCTTTTTTAGTGGTGATGAGAATTACACCATTGGCTCCCCTCGCGCCATATATCGCCGTTGAAGAGGCATCCTTTAATACCTCTACAGATGCGATATCGCTGGGGTTAATATAATCAATTGCATTACTGTTCTGTGTTTGTGAAGCCACGGGTAAAGCCACTCCATCTACCACATACAGTGGGTTATTACTGGTATTGATGGAACTGAAACCGCGGATTCTGATGTTTGTCTGTCCACCCGGCCTTCCCGAGTTCGTATTCACCTGCACACCGGAAATCCGTCCGGCCAAAGCCTGGTTTAGGGATGGTGCAGGACGTTCTTGCAGTTCGCTGGCTTTTACCACCCCAACAGAACCCGTTAAATCACTTTTTTTAACACTACCATAACCGATAACCACCACTTCGTCGAGTTTATTGGCTTCGGCAGGTGCCATTTTAACACTGATATTGGCCTCGCCACCTACGGTAACATCTTTATTCTGATAACCCACATAAGAGAAACGGATTACCTCGCCAGGGTTCGCGTCGATGCTGAACTTACCCGTTTCACTGGTTACGGCGGTTTTACCCGAAGAGAGGTTCTTGATCCCCACACCAGGAATGGGCATGTTTTTCTCGTCTAACACCGTTCCGGTAATTACTTTTCGATTTTGAATGTGCGTTAATGGTACATTCGGCACTGAAAGTCCCCCGGATTTTTCAGCACGTGGATTCATTGAAAAAGCAGGACTATTGAGCAAAAAAAGCACAGAAAGCCCTGAAATCTTGAGTAGATTCATTTTCATTAGTTTTAGTTTAGTTAATGGTTAATTAATATATATACTTAGCCGTAAATAGCTAAATCGTTTTATCAATTACTCAAGCGAATAATTGAAGGGAAATAATCATCATTAATCAGAAGGCTTTTCACGATAGGCAAAAATGTTAACTGGAATTACATTTTTGGAAAGAATTAAATATACATACAGGTAAATTACACAGCTATACACTGCATAACAAGGAGTAAATACACCTAGGCTCATCATCATATTTGGTTTTGGATAAAACGATTTATCAACTCAATATTAAATATTTTAGTACAAAATCAAGAATATAATTTTGACGGCCATAAGCTACTTAAACATACAGATCAGATTGCAGTATGATTACTTTTACAGTGAGTTAAATTTCTGAACAAATATCCAAACTAAAGTTTAAAAGGATCATTCGTCACGCTTATATCATCGCTATTTTAAGACCTTTTTTTAATCTGGTCTAAAAAATTTGATAATTTTTAAAGCTGGGTTAAGATTTCTTTTTAAAAAACCTCAACCCATCTTTATTATGATCAAACCGTATATTGCCTTTCTCAGTCATCAACATGACGCTTACATCAAAAATCTAACGACAAATACGCTTCAATTGATCGGTATTTTGGGATTTTCTTCCGATTACCGTATTTTGCCATTGAATGATAGTACCTCCGTCCATTATAGCCACGCCCATAAGCTAAAAAATACATACGCGGTTCTAGGTGACGTGTTTGGATATGGTTAGCAATCCTGTCCAGCTCGCTTACAATATCACTATTCATTAACTTCTTATGTGTGATCATATGAGGTGCAACTTTTAATTTATACCTCCATGGCTCCGTAAAAACATATTTGATTTCCTGTCGGCGTGTTTTAACATCATACGTTTCTATCTGGTTAAAACAGCCCCTTTCCTGTTCTGAAAGATCCAGTTTACTGCTATTCCATAAATACGGTGTTAGTTCGCGTAACGACTGCCTTTTAATTTCATAGCCATATCTTCCCCTACGTCGTTTTTTTCGTTTAAATGTTTTATCGTGGTGGTACTCGAAAGTATTTATTTTGTTAAGCAGTATACTGTAAAATTCGGCTCTTGGGCTATGGGCAACATCTTCTCTTAGCACAAAATATCTTTTCCAGCCCCTTTGATATGGATTTTCAAGAGGCACAACAGGTAGCAACCTTTGTTGTTCCCAAAGTTCAGACCTTCTTTTACTCAGCTTAATTAGTTGTTTATCGCTGTCTGTTTTGACCAGACGTTTTTTTCTGCGTACAGATTTAATCCCGTACGGCAATTCATATGTGTCCATTGGACTTCCATTTAATTTCCTTTAACTTAATGTAGATCTCAATTCATCCCTGAATAAGGATATACCCCTCTGAGCTTAGAAATAAATGTAACGCAACGGTGTAAACCAATAGCCTTTAGGCTATTCCCATTAAACAATTAGAAATTACTTTATTTTATCGCCTTTAGGCAACGTAAGAAGGGGATGATATGTAAATATATGCTGTCATATTTCCTAAACGTTAAAAAGATTGATCATTAGGAACGCAGCAAAGGTAATAAATTTTCAGAAAATTAGCTATAAGACATTGATCCTATCGCATTTGTACAATTTCCATGCTTTTGCTCAGGTAAATTGGCAAGTGAAGGATGCAAAGATCGAAATACGAAAAATATTGATGGCACCATAACAACTGTAATCAAAGAGTAAAATACAATATCCTCGAATTTACTACGGATATAGCTCCGCTAACTTCTTAATTTCATTCATTACGCAGACAACTGTAACCTGTTTTTCAATCTGGTGGTCTTAAATCCTAAAACCATCATTAAATGATTTCCTATTTCCAGCCAAAGTACCGTAATGCCGTTTTATTTATAAGTTTTATGGTAATCAGCATTTGTTGTGCACTCACTTATCCGCAGCAGACCGAATGGGTAAATAAAAATGACTATTACCAGAATAAAGCTGCCAAAACATGGAGTGATTCGCTCGATTTCGTACTCAACCGTGTCAAACAATCGTTAGGTGCTACGGATATCGATTTAACTTTGGGTGTGATCAGGGACGGCCATATTTTCTTAAAAAAGAATTGCGGTTATTCCAATCCTGAAACAAAAACATTATTTTCAGACCAGACACAAATCTATCTTGCCTCCACTTCAAAATCGTTAACAGGAACGCTGGCCGCTATCTTGAACCAGAAAGGCTTGATTAAACTGGATAAAACGTTAACCGATTATCTTCCAGAACTTACATTCGACGACAAAAATATCCATCCGGATAAAATCACCATACAATCGTTGATGACCCACACCCACGGGATTAAAAATAACGATGCCGTGGTTTGGACGGCTTTTACAGGCTATAAAGACACTGCTCAACTCCTCACTTTATTAAAAAAATACAGTACGGCATTACCCAATCAAAATTTCAGTTATTCCAATTTAGGGCCAGTGATTTATTCCATCATTGTCGAAAAACAGATGGGTAAGCCCTGGCAGGAGGTGATGGATCAGTATCTTTTCCGGCCATTGGCTATGCATTCTACTACGGCTTATGTTTCGAAGGTTGCCCCCAAATCTGCCAGTTATGTAATTGACGGATCGGAAGGAAAAGTAGCGGCTGTATCAGACAAGGCAGATAATTCGATGTCGGCTGCTGGCGGTCATTTTAGCACAGTTAACGATCTGTTAAAATATCTCAACTTTTTTATCAGTGAAGGAAATCCGGTTAAAGGCATTCTGAATAAGGAGGAAATTGATTTTGCTACCTCAGCCCTCGTTGCGCAACAGAACCGTTATCAGTCTTATGAAAGATTTGGTTATGGACTGGGATGGGAACAATCACGGTTTAATGGGGAAAATTTAACATCACGGATGGGCGGTTATAGTGGCATTTCCTGTCATCTCTCGTATATAAAAGAAAAAAAGATAGGCATTGTGGTGTTTGGCAATAAAAAAGGCATGGAAGCTTTACCGCACTTGGTTGCCAATTACCTTTACAATGTGATGCTGGGCAAAGCAAACAAGAACAGTATACTGGAGGAAAACCTTAAATCGTTAAAGAAAAATTTCGATGCTGATCTTCAGGAAACAAAGGAAGTAACGGAGGCGATGCGTACACAGATCAAGCCAAATCCCGCATTAGCCGGCATATATGATGGGGGTGAAAAATCGGGAGCCATGGAAATCAACAAAACTGGTAGCGTTTCGTGGGGCAATCTGAAGGGACAATTGTATTTATCAACTGATAGTACCGGATTGATCAATTTCAAAACCATGTTGCGTTCATTTTCGGTGAAGAGAGAAAACAATGACATTGTGGGCGTATATTCGAACGACCGGTATTTTAAGCGTTAATTACGTCTTAAACAAAAGGGCATTCCGGAATGGAAATGCCCTTATATTTTTGAATTATATTTCAGATTACTTCAAATCAAAGCGATCGGCATTCATCACTTTATTCCAGGCAGATACGAAATCTTTTACAAATTTCTGCTGCGCATCCGAACTTGCATACACTTCAGCAATGGCCCTTAGTTCTGAATTGGAACCAAAAACAAGATCGGCACGGGTTGCGGTCCATTTTGGCTGTCCGGTAGCACGGCTGCTACCCATATACAGTTCTTTATCTTCGGCAATTGCTTTCCATGCGGTTTCCATATCCAGCAGGTTTACAAAAAAATCGTTGCTTAACTGCCCTGGTTTATCCGTTAAAACGCCATTTTTTGAACCGTCAAAATTGGTAGCCAATACACGTAAACCGCCTACCAATACGGTTAATTCGGGTGCGGTTAAGTTAAGCAACTGGGCTTTATCAATTAAAAATTCTTCAGTAGAAACCGGAGATTTTGATCTGCGGTAATTCCGGAAACCATCAACAACCGGCTCCAAATAACCGAAAGATTCAATATCGGTCTGTTCTTGCGAAGCATCTGCCCTGCCAGGTGCAAAAGGAACCGAGATGCTATGGCCTGCAGCTTTTTCTACTGCCGCGGCACCAGCCAATACAATTAAATCGGCCAAAGAAACTTTTTTGCCATCAATCTGCGCACCATTAAATTCCTGTTGAATTTTTTCGAGCGCAAGTAATACTTTTTGCAATTGCGCCGGATTGTTCACTTCCCAGTCTCTTTGAGGCAATAAACGGATCCGTGCACCATTGGCGCCCCCACGTTTATCAGAACCGCGGAAGGTTGAAGCTGAAGCCCATGCGGTAGAAACCAGTTCGGTTACACTTAAACCGCCCGACAACACTTTTTCTTTCAATACAGCAATATCACTATCATTGATGAGTGCATGCTGAACTGCCGGGATCGGATCTTGCCAAAGCAATTCTTCCTGTGGCACATCAGGACCAAGATAGCGGGCTATCGGGCCCATATCGCGGTGGGTAAGCTTAAACCAGGCTTTGGCAAAAGCATCAGCAAACTGATCGGGGTTTTCTAAGAAACGTCTTGATATTTTTTCGTAAGCCGGATCAAGTCGTAACGCAAGATCGGTAGTAAGCATGGTTGGCAAATGTTTTTTCGATCCGTCAAAGGCATCAGGAATAATGGCTTCTGCATTTTTAGCAACCCATTGGTGTGCACCGGCAGGGCTTTTCGTTAATTCCCACTCAAATTTAAAAAGGTTTTCGAAGAAATTGTTGCTCCATCGGGTTGGCGTGGTGGTCCAGGTTACTTCCAATCCGCTGGTTATGGCATCGGCACCTTTACCAGATGCATAACTGTTGTTCCATCCTAAACCCTGGCTCTCTATACCGGCTGCTTCAGGCTCTTTTCCAACATGATCGGCCGAGGCTGCACCATGAGTTTTACCAAAGGTATGTCCGCCTGCAATTAGCGCAACGGTTTCTTCATCATCCATGGCCATACGGCCAAAAGTATCGCGGATATCTTTAGCGGCAAGAATTGGATCCGGGTTTCCGTCTGGTCCTTCGGGGTTCACATAAATCAATCCCATCTGTACTGCCGCAAGTGGTTTTTCTAAATTACGGGAGTGCACATCACCATCTGCATCATCATCCGTTACCACCACACCGTGTGCCTTATTGGCACCGTCCGAACCATGTGCATAACGAAGATCTCCACCCAACCACGTGGTTTCCGAACCCCAATATACCGATTCGTCTGCTTCCCAAACATCCTCACGTCCACCGGCAAAACCAAAGGTTTTAAAACCCATCGATTCTAAAGCGATATTACCAGTTAGGATCAATAAATCTGCCCAGGAAATTTTGTTTCCATATTTTTGTTTAATTGGCCAAAGTAACCGGCGGGCCTTATCAAGGCTCACATTATCCGGCCAGCTGTTTAGTGGTGCAAAACGTTGTAACCCTGCACCTGCCCCTCCTCTACCATCGCCTACACGGTAAGTACCGGCACTGTGCCAGGCCATACGGATAAACAAACCACCATAATGACCAAAATCTGCTGGCCACCAATCTTGCGAATCGGTCATTAGTGCATGAAGGTCGGCTTTAAGCGCATCCAGATCAAGGCTTTTAAAGGCTTCGGCGTAATTAAATCCGCCTTCCATTGGGTTGGATAAGCTGGAATGCTGACGCAGAATGCTCAGTTTTAACTGCTTTGGCCACCAGTCGTTATTTCTGGTACCGCCACCACCTACATTGCTTTTCATGCTGCCGTTGTGAAATGGGCATTTACTGATATCGTTTGCTTCGTTTTCCATATGTATAATTTTGTTAGTGAATTATTATTCGTCCTGATGGGTTTGACAGGAATATTATAAATTTAGAAAATTGGAAGAACTAATCACAATCATTTAATTCTATAACGAAATAGTTAGAATCTATTAGGTTTATGTACCAGCGGTTTATAGCAGATTGAAAGCGGATATCAACTGAAAATAAAAATGCCTCCATCAAGCATTAAACTTTTTGGAGGCAATTGAAACAGAGATATATGGAGATGATTTTTTAAAAAGTATTAAATTTAAATTTCTGGTTATTCGCTCCGCCATAACTCCAGATGTTAAGTAAGGTGCTATTGGCTGTACTGCTTCCGGGAACATCAACATTTTTGGAAGGCACACTGCGTGGCGAAATCAGATAATAACCGCCCGCTTCGGGGGTGATGTTAAACTGTTGTGAAGCGGCACCCGTATTGGTCCTTATTTCCAGTTTTGTGCCATTTGCGATCCCATTGCCCACCACGGTAAGTGCCTTGCTCAGCGCATGTAACGGCGACAGCTTATAATACCCTTCGGCGTTCTTGGTGAGGTTCCACCTGGCATTGTTGGTGTTCCCATCAGTATAAAGAATAATCTGGGTACCGTCGGCAGTGGCACTGCCCGGTACATTTAATAGTTTAGTATTGTCTAATGCGGTAGCAATTTCGTAATTGGTGTTTGCAGCCAGACCCGTGTAGGTAAAGCCGGTATACAGCTGGTTGATGCCCGATATATCTGTTGGCGACATATTGGCTGCAGGATAACTGGTTTGATAAGTAGAGCCATCGAGCCTGGTAATGGTAGGCTGCCCATTGCTGGAGAAGGCATAAGGTTCGTACATCATAATGGATTCGAAATCGAAGTTGCCGTGATCGGTATAACTGGTAACCGAAACCTGGTTAAAATTGAATTCTTTATCATCGGGAATGTTTTCGGGATGAATCACCACATTGCTGCTCTGATCGGTTCTGCATTGCTCATGCATCACACCCAGGGCGTGGAATATTTCATGGATGATAATCCCGGGGGTGTTGTAATTGTATAAATTAAGGGTCTGGGCACCGCCAACCATGCCTACAGCAGAATTGTTGCCTGTAGATTTAACGAAATTGATGTAATTGGCTTGGGAACTCCGCTGAACAAAGGTAAGTGGCGACACCCTGGCAATGTACTGCATCGCTTTTAACGATGAAGCGGTATCTGCGCCCAGATTACTGAGATTGTAATATACTATCGAATTTGTCCAACGTTTAACCAACGAATTCATAATTAATGCCCTTGCTGTAGTAGACATGGCTGCATTATTATTGGCTTTTAACAGATTAAATTGTTGTTCGGTTAGGATCATATCATCTGAGAGATAATAAATACCTTTATCTTCCTTGATCAGGATTTTGTTGCCGCCAAAGTTAAATTCATGCATCTGATCGTTTTTTCTCGCATCGGTTTCTGCATTGTTTTCGTTGATCTGTTTTTTACAACTAAAAACTGACATTGCTAGCAGGATGGCTGCAAATATGCCCAGGCATTTTTTTTTGTTTGTTTTCATGTTTTGTTTATGGTTAGATTGATGATTATTGTGACCGCATTGCTTAACCTTTCCTCTGCCGTTAAGCTCCGGAACCAAAGATTTATGTACCCCTGAATTCTTTCAAAAAAAGCAGTTTACCATATAAAAAAATCAGCCCCGCCCACTTTCACACCACAGTAAACTCACTATACTACAGCTATTTACAAAAAAACATAAACGAAGTTAACAAATACTAAACACCTAAACAGCAAATTATTAACCAAAACAGACCGGATTTTGATTAAAACAGACAAACAAATCAGTCAGATCATAATTATTTAAGATACAGACGGATATGTGCTTCAAAAAAGGTGTTTAAACCAATACCTTTCTAACCCTCATGGTGAGGTCGTCGATATCAAAAGGCTTGGATACGAAATCATCCGGATGACAATATTCTTCCTGGATGGATTTTGCCGCGTGGCTGGCAGAAATCATAATGACCGGAATATGGGAGGTTTTTGAATTGGATTTGACCAGGTGACATAAATACCGGCCATCTACATTGCCCAACAACACATCAAGCAGGATTACGTCGGGTTGATAAGCCGCAACCAATGATTCCATTTCAAGCCCGTTTTTTATTCCAAGAACCTCGAAACCCTCCAGTTCAAAAATCATGACAATGAGTTCCAGAATATCAGTATTATCATCAACTACCAAGATTTTTTTCATGTTAATTTTATTTTCCGTCAAATACGATTTATTCATTTAAAGGAAGTGTAAACGAAAATGTTGTTCCTTCGTTCACCTTGCTCGTTACACTAAGTTTACCACCATGCCTTTCGATGATCTCATGGGAAATATATAAGCCTAAGCCAAGCCCCGAAACCTGTTTCCCTTGTGGGTCTACCTGATAATAGCGGTTAAACAGTTGGGGCAGTTTATCTGCAGCAATACCCTTACCGAAATCTTGTACTGAAATCTCCACACATTTCTGCTCCCGAACCACTGATACTTTAATAATCTCTGATTTAGGGGCATATTTTACGGCATTATTGAAAAGATTAATAAATACCTGCTCTAACCTTTGCGGATCTGCATATACCAGAATCTCACTTTCGCCTTCCAGAACAAGCTTTAATGATGTATCGTGAAAAGCCTGATCGGCGCAGGAAATTACGAGTGTTGCAATATTGATCATCGCTTTATTGAGTGGAAGCGGCCCGTGCTGTATTTTGGAAACATTCATCAGATCTTCAACCAGGTGCACCACCTTGCCGAGGTTGGAATTTGCTTTTTGGACCAGCACAGGAATTTTATCGGAGGTTTGACCGCTCTCCATGACCCGGGTAAGCAGCTGCATAGAGGCTTTAAGCGAAGTTAAAGGCGTTTTAATTTCGTGACTGGCCACGCTGATAAATTCATCTTTTTGCAGTGCCATTTTTCTGCGGTTGGACACGTCGCCGAAGGTCATAACGGTTCCGATAAAATGATTATCCTCCAATAAAGGGCTGGCATTTATAGAAATATAAACCGATTCATTTCTGGCATTTATAATCCTGATTTCCTTGTCATAAATGGTTCCTGACGATTTACCCATTAATGATATTGGATGTTGATGCTTTTCGAGCTGCTCTCCTGCCAGTGAAAAACATGCCTGCTGAAGGGTGAAAAAGTTGCGGGAAGTTATTTCATGATCATTAAGTGCAAATAGTTCCTGAGCTCTCTTGTTGGCAAAGGTTACCTGCCCGATACTATCCAGGATGCATAAGCCCTCTCCCATGGTATGCAGGATACTGGTTAGCCGCTGCTCATTTGACCTTAATACTTCTTCTGCACGGATTTTATCTCTGAGGGTTGATTCGAGTTCGCCCGTTCGCTGTTGCACTGTTTTTTCAAGATTATTATTGAGTTCTTCCGTTGCCTTCCGGGCCGCCTCAAGTTCTTCATTCCTGACCTGCAAAAGTGATTGACTGTATTTTAAATCGGTAAGGTCAGTCAGGATTATGCTGAGCGATGTTCCATCATCCAGCATAAGTGCTTTGAGCGAAATCTGCATGGGTATTTTTTCGAGCCGGCGGTTTTCAAAACTCAGCTCAGCCCGCGTATCTACGTCCCAGGCACCGGCAATTACTTCTTTGGCAAAAACGCGGTCTTCCTCTGTTACCAGATCCAGAAAATAAAGCCCGATAACCTTTTCGAGCGGAATACCCATCAGTTTAGCAAACTGCGAATTACAATAGAGGATCCTTTCCGACCGATCGAGCGTAACCGCACTTTCTGTCATCTGTTCAATAAAAATCCTATAGGTATGATCGGCACTCTTGAGGGTAAACAACTGGTGCCCGTCTTTTCCATTCACCACAAGCGCATCAACTTCACCCGATCTGATGGCATCGATCACATCGTTAGCCTCTTCGAGTGCTACCTCAAGCTGCAACAATCTTTCCTCCAGCGCTATATGTTCTTTAGATTTCGCCATCTTATCCAATTCTTATACCCAGTCCTTTTAATACTTTTTCACGGTCTGAAAAATCACCAATCAATCTTTTTTTAGGATGTGGTGTTTTTTTGATCAGCATCGGAATAGCGGTTATATCCTCATTTTTAACCATTAAAGGCTGCTGATGTGCATCAATGATCTCGAGGTCGTAACGGCCTGTTAAAAATTCTTCGCAGATTTTACGGATATTCTGGATCGCCCTTACCGAAACAGGCGAAGCTCCGGCAATAAAAAGCCTGAGCGAATAAAAATCTTCACTACTATTATCTTCACCATTGCCCCCGATGTTTTCCGCCATATTAACCTATCGTTTTTGAACGGATATCAAGTCCTACCAGTACCTTTTCTTCATTGGAAAGATCGCCAATAATTTTTCTCACGGGCTCAGGCACCTTTTTTACCAAAGTAGGGATGGCAAAAATCTGGTCTCCCTCTGCCAGTTGTGGCTTCACCAACAGGTCAATCACCTCGATGCTATATTTCCCCTTTAAATGTTCTTCACAGATTTTTTTCAGGTTTTCGAGTGCAACAACCGATTTACTTGTTTTCCCGGCTACGTATAGCCGGAGTTCATATAATTTACCCACTATCTTTTCTTTGTTTTAGACGCCTGCTTTCCTGTTGAAGCAACATCCGCGCGGCGAAGATCCGTAATTTTCGACAGGGTTTCGCCCATAATCTGTTTCTTTAAAGCCTCTTCTACATAAACCTTGTTCAGTTCTTCCTCGGCCGATTCGTATTCCGATCTCAGTCCTTCAATCTTTGATTCCAGTATCCTGCGTTTGCGGATGAGTTCACGGTCTTTTCTGCTCACCGCCTGTGCATGGATAATCTCGCCTGTTTGTTCCAACAATACCCTTGCTTCCCTTGCCGAACCGGTTAACACTCCGTCTTCTGATAAAAATACGTCTACCAGATCGAGGCCATGATCGGTCATCACAAATTCACGGATCTGATTAGAATGTTTCATCCCCCTCGATTTCATGATGTAAAGACCACGGTTACGTTCGCCATTGCTTTCGATGTCGCGGATCAGTAACCATGCATCCACCAGTGAAGAAACCCCTTCATCAGTCTGTTCGTTTACGATATTGTTTAGGGTAAGTGCAGTAAACATCACCGTAATCTGCTCAGCCTGTAAAAAATCAATTAAACGTACCAGCATCGTTTTCACTTCACTAACCGAGCCGATAGTAATCAGATTGGTAATGGGATCGAGTACTACAACAGCAGGTTTAAATTTTTTGATCGCTTTATGTATGGCCACCAGATGCATCTCCAAACCGTAAAGCGTTGGGCGTGAAGCGTAAAACTCAAGATATCCACTATCTACATGTTTCTGCAGGTCGAGACCGATCGAACGCATATTCCTGATAATCTGTTTTGGCGATTCTTCAAAGGCAAAAAACAGACATTTCTCTTTTCTTAAACTGCATGCATGCGCAAAACTTGCCGCGATACTGGTTTTACCGGTACCCGCTGTTCCCGAAACCAAAATACTGCTTCCTTTATAAAAGCCTTTATTTCCGAGCATCTTATCCAATGCCGAAATCCCAGAAGAAAGACTTTCTGACGATACCTCTTTATTAAGTTCGAGCGAAGTAACCGGAAGAACAGATATGCCTTCATCATCGATCAAGAACGGATATTCATTGGTTCCATGGACCGATCCGCGGTATTTCACAATGCGCAGCCTGCGGGTAGAGATCTGATTGATAATGCGGTGATCGAGCAGGATCACACAATCTGATACATATTCTTCCAGTCCCTGGCGGGTGAGGCTCTTTTCGCCCCTTTCGCCAGTGATAATGGCGGTAACACCTTTTGATTTCAGAAACTGGAACAGTCTTCTGATTTCGGCACGGATGATGCCTTCATTGCTCATGCCCGAAAACAGGTTCTCTATTGTATCGAGCACTACCCGTTTGGCACCGATACTGTCGATGGCGTAACCTAAACGTATAAATAAGCCTTCCAGATCATATTCTCCGGTTTCCTCTATTTCTGAGCGGTCGATATGTACATAATCGAGTCTGATTTTTTTATCCTTCTCCAATTGATCAAGGTCAAAACCCAGGGAGGCTACATTAGTTTTAAGTTCATCAGCTTTTTCTTCAAAGGCCATAAAAACCCCTGGCTCGTTATAAGATAAGGCTCCCCTAACGATAAACTCGATTGAAAAAAGTGTTTTACCTGATCCGGCTTCGCCACATATCAGTGTAGGCCTACCCGTAGGAATCCCTCCTATCGTAATTTCATCCAGTCCGGATATTCCTGTTAATGTTTTTGAGATTGCGCCCGAAGATTGTTTTTCTAGCTGCATTTTGGATTTAGCCATTCAATACCTTTTAATTGTTAAAACCATCGGATTGCCAGGGCTACCCAAAAGTTATTCTAAACAAACAGGAAATTCAGACAAATGTTTTGTCAGTCAAAAAACTAGATGTTATCCTTTACAGATCATAGTTATAGATAACAGCTAGAAGAAAATGCCAATTTATCCGGATAGATTGGCTTATGAAATAATGTAAACCGACCATTGCTAAACAAAACGGGATCATCAGACATTCATGAATCTCTATACCGGGAAAGATTGGAAAACTTTATTCTTTTCTCATTACATTTTTTCTTCATCAGAAATTTCTATAGATTTATTTAAAGGAACTTAAACGATATCCTTTACGTTGATCAAAAATTAACAGGGCTATACAAATACCTCAACAAATGAAATACGCACACTTACTGTTTATTACCCTGCTCCTGCCTGTCACTATTTATGCGCAAAAAGTAGAGATCTTATTGATCGGTGTTTCCCACAATTACAGCACCTACCCTAAGCAAGATTTTTCGGGTATCTACCAAAAAATTAAAAAGTTTAAGCCGACTGCTTTCTTCGGAGAATTTTTAAGTAAACAAGATGAGCAGAATATTATGGACTACTGGTGTAAGCAGGATAATATTAAGCGCCTTGAACGGCTTAAGAAAAACCGGGATATAAAGCCTGAAGCTATTACAAAAACAATAGACAGCTTAAAAAAGTTAGCTGGAAGACGACCTGAAGACTTTCGCATCAAAACAGATTTGGCGCATGCCTATTACCTAAACCAGGATGTTTCGAATGCCCATTACCAGTTCTGGCAAGTTTACGAAGCGCTCCAGAAATCACCTAACGCTGATCTTGAAAATTATGTAAACAAAATACTGAGCCCAGGTTTGGATACCACCGGCAGAAGTATGAAAAGGCTGAAAACTTCTGAATATGCACGTATTGCTTTTCCACTGATGCAGGAAATGGGAATTACTGAACTGCTTCCGATGGACAGTCAGGAGTATGATTTAAACTGGAACGCATCATGGGCCGCCTTTGATAAAAAATTTAATCTCTTCAGGAAGGAGGCTCCCGTATCTGTTAAAGATGAATTGAAATCCAGTTTAAATAAAATCAATAAAGGATTTGAAAAATATGAGGAAATTGAAAAGACTTCAGAAAAGGTAACCGAATGGTTAAACACAGATGAAGCGGCGATGATTTCTGCTTCAGGAGATTTTTACCTCCCGGAGATGTACCAGCTCGATAATTTCCCTAAAGAAGAGATGCTTTCCAAAATCCATTGGTGGCTGTTGAGAAACAACACGATGTGCGCTAATGTGGTAAATGGGGCGAAAAAGGCAGGTGCGGGGAAAGTAGTCGTAATTGCAGGTGCTAACCATAGAAAATATATGCAGGATATTTTTAAAACCATGCCAGGTGTTAGCGTGAGAAATATCAATGAATTGGATTAAACGTCTTATCAATATCCTCCCCCATCGCTCAAAGATGCTGTAATCGATTTAAATGACTAAACTGGCTTTTGATGGATAAGGTTAAGTAACAGACTTAATAGCTTTACCGGTTTGATCTTCGGGCTGCACTCCCTATATTTGCGGTGTGAACAAAGTTGTCATCTTCCTGATCTTCCCAGTGATCCTATTCAATGCTTCCATCCGGGAGCTTGCAAAGATGCCCCAGCTTATTTCCCATTTTATCCAGCACCATCATCTCGATTCAAATGTCAGTTTCGTCGATTTTCTCGAAATGCATTATTTTGGGGAGGACTTAAATGATAACGACGATGAAGAGGATATGAAACTGCCCTTCAAAAAAATTGATGGCCATCATGTGATCTCGATAGCTGTTCCGTCTGAAAAATTTACGCTGTTAAAAGCTGCTTGTCTTAATCTGTTAACAGATTTCAGCTTCAATTACGAACGCATACATAGTAACCCTACATTTGGAAGCCTGTTCAGGCCACCGATGCTTTTAGCATAATTTCTACTTATTTCTTTTTTTTCAGGGATGGTTCATCCCCCCTGAATATGATGTCGATCCTTTTTAAATAATTTATTATGCTAAATAAGATTATTGGCTTTTCCGTTCGGAATAAGCTGATCATTGCCTTATTTGTTCTCTCCCTCGTGGGTTGGGGAGCTTATGAGGTAACCAAACTACCCATTGATGCCCTGCCTGATATTACGGATAATCAGGTTCAGGTTATTACGGTTTCACCATCTTTAGGTGCTCCTGATATAGAGCGTTTAATTACCTTCCCAATCGAACAATCCTGTAGCAGTATCTCTGGATTAAAACAGATCAGGAGTTTTTCCCGTTTCGGATTATCCCTTGTAACCATTGTTTTTAATGAAGAAACGGATGTTTACTGGGCCCGGCAACAAATTGCAGAGCGCCTACAGCAAGTTCAGCAAGAAATTCCCCAGGGAATTGGCTCACCGGCAATGGCCCCTGTTTCTACAGGTCTGGGCGAAATATACCAATACGTTGTCCGCCCAAAAAAAGGTTATGAAGGGAAATATGATGCCCAGTCTCTCCGGACCATTCAGGATTGGATTGTGAGGCGACAGTTGCTGGGCACACCCGGTGTAGCAGAGGTGTCGAGTTTTGGCGGCCGATTGAAACAGTATGAGGTTGCAGTAAAACAAGACCAGTTAAAGGCTTATGGCTTAACCATTGCCGAAATTTTTGATGCCCTGGAAAAAAATAATGAAAATACCGGTGGGGCCTATATTGAAAAAGGGCCAACCGTGCTGTATATCAGAAGTGAGGGATTGACCACAAGTTTAGCGGATATTGAAAAAATTGTTGTCAAAACGCTCGACAATGGCATGCCTCTACTGATGGGGCAGGTGGCAAAAGTGCAGTATGGCTCGGCAATACGCTACGGGGCAATGACTTACAATGCCCAGGGCGAGGTTGCCGGCGCAGTGGTCATGATGTTGAAAGGTGAAAACTCGTCGGTTGTGGTAAAACGCGTGAAAGAGAAAATTGCCGAGATCCAAAAAATGGTTCCGGAAGGCGTGCTTGTAGAGCCTTTTCTGGACCGGACAAAAATGGTGGATAATGCCATTAGTACTGTAGAAACCAATTTGATGGAAGGCGCATTGATTGTCATCTTTGTTCTGGTATTCTTCTTGGGGAATCTTCGTGCAGGATTAATTGTATCGTCTGTAATTCCTTTATCGATGCTGTTTGCCATTATATTGATGAACAGATTTGGCGTTGGAGGCAACCTGATGTCGTTGGGTGCTATTGATTTCGGTTTGATTGTAGACGGATCGGTAATTGTAGTGGAGGCCATTTTGCACCGCTTTTCCCACAGTAAACATTTCAGGTCGTTGAACCGAATCAATCAGGATCAAATGGATAATGAAGTGGAGAAATCGACAGGCTCGATGATTAAATCGGCTGTTTTTAGCCAGATTATTATCCTTATCGTCTACCTTCCCATTCTATCACTCGAAGGCATTGAAGGCAAAATGTTCAAACCCATGGCCTGGACTATCGCTTTCGCCATCTTGGGTGCATTTATACTTTCTATTACCTATGTACCGATGATGTCGGCTTTATGCCTGAATAAAACCATCAGCCATAAAAAAAACCTGACCGATAAATTGATGGCCTGGCTGGAGCGCAGGTACCAGCCGTTGTTAAGTAAAGTGCTCAGGTATCCCAAAGCCATATTAACAGTTACCGTTTCACTTTTTGCCATCTCTGTCTTCATTATGGGTACACTGGGGGGCGAATTTATTCCACAGCTCGAAGAAGGCGATTTTGCAGTAGAAACCCGTTTATTAACGGGCAGT
The DNA here is from genome assembly GCF_056490705.1 of Pedobacter humicola. NCBI lineage: Bacteria > Pseudomonadati > Bacteroidota > Sphingobacteriia > Sphingobacteriales > Sphingobacteriaceae > Pedobacter > Pedobacter humicola. Next base: position 517,501 of record NZ_JBWJIG010000002.1, read on the forward strand.
AACCTGAACAATACGATAGAAACAACACAAAAGGCTTCAAAAATCCTGCTGGGTCAATTCCCTGAAGTGATCAAGATCGTAACTAAAATCGGAAGTGCCGAGGTGCCTACAGATCCCATGCCATTTGAAGCCGGCGATATGATGGTGATCCTTAAACCAAAAAAGGAATGGACCTCCGCAACCTCATTTCCCGAATTGAGTGCGAAGATGACAAAAGCCGTGGAGGTTATCCCCGGAATTACCGTAGGATTTCAGTTCCCGGTTCAGATGCGTTTTAACGAACTGATGACGGGCGCAAGACAAGATGTGGTGTGTAAAATATTTGGAGAAGACCTCGATTCACTCGCCAGTTATGCCAAACGTTTGGGCGGGATCATCGGAACTGTTAAAGGTGCCATTAATGTGTATGAGGAGCAGGTTACCGGAATGCCACAGGTGGTGATCAAATATAACCGCGATGGCATGGCAAAATACGGCATAAACGTTGGCGATGTAAACCGGGTGGTAAATACGGCATTTGCCGGGCAGATTGCCGGTCAGGTTTACGAAGGCGAAAAACGTTTTGATATGGTTGTGCGGCTTGATGAAGCTGCACGGAAAAACATCAAAGATGTAGAAAATTTAATGGTCCTCACCAAAGCTGGTAATCAGATCCCTTTAAGCATGGTGGCAAATATTGATGAGGTCGAAGGTGTAAACCAGATTCAGCGTGAGGATACCAAGCGGAGGATCATCGTTGGCTTTAACGTTAAGGACCGAGATGTACAGTCGATTGTAGAGGAACTTCAGCAAAAGGCCGGGCAAGAACTCAAGTTATCAAAGGGGTATACCATTTCTTATGGCGGTTCATTTGAAAACATGACGGCAGCCAAATCCCGTCTAGCGATTGTGGTGCCCATTGCACTGTTACTCATTTTCCTGCTGCTCTACTTTGCATTCAGCTCTGTTAAACAGGGACTGCTTATTTACACCGCTATCCCTTTATCAGCCACGGGAGGAATATTTGCACTTTGGATCAGGGATTTACCTTTTAGTATCTCGGCAGGTGTTGGCTTTATCGCCCTTTTTGGTGTGGCTGTGCTAAATGGAATTTTATTGGTAACCGAGTTTAACCGTTTAAAAAAAGAGGGCTGGATGGATGTAAAACGAATCGTTATCCACGCCACTAAATCAAAACTCAGGGCAGTATTGATGACCGCCCTGGTGCCATCACTTGGTTTTATACCAATGGCTATTAGCACCGGAGCGGGTGGCGCTGTACAGAAGCCGCTTGCCACGGTAGTTATCGGCGGCTTACTGGTTTCTACCATGCTTACCTTATTTGTTTTACCGATGTTATACATTTTGTTCGAAAAAGGTTTTGGTTATTTTAAACCTAAAAGCAAACTGGCCCTTCTTGTGTTTTTTGTCTTTCTGGGGATAAACCAGTCAAATGCACAGCAGATCAATCTCGATGCGGCTTTAGATACCGCTGTTAAAAACAATGCTTCGCTCCAGGTAGCCAGAACCGAAGTTGAATATTATAAACAATTGAGCAAAAGCGGATTTGATGTCCCAAAAACTGAAGTTGGCTTTGATTATGGAAAACTGAACAGCCTGGCAAACGACAATAAATTTGCACTTGTTCAAAATTTCGATTTCCCAACCGTTTATGGAAAGCAAACAGCTGTACATCAAATCAATGCTCAAATTAGTGAGGTGCAGTTGACCGGTAGAACCTTGTCGCTTAAAACTGAAGTCAAATCGGTGTACTTCGACATTGTTTTACTAAGAGAAAAACGTAAACTTTTAGTGTGGGCCGATAGTGTTTACAGTGCCTTTCTGGATAAATCATCACAACGGTTTAAATCAGGGGATATTGATGTCCTGGAACTCCGAACGGCCGAAAACCAGAAACAGCAGATTGCCAATCAGCTCGAAATGCTGGCCATTGATTATGGGCAGCGCCTGAAAGAGTTCAGGTTTTTATTAAACAGTAACCAGGATTTGGAACCCGCAGCCTCCGATTTAATCTATGCCTTCAATCGGGTTCAAGATCAGGAAACAGGTAATAACCCAACCTTAAAATTAAGTGCGGCGCAACTGGAACTGGCCAAAAGAAACAGATCGCTCGAAAGCAGCAAACTGCTTCCGTCTTTAAGTTTTGGATACAATAACTCGAGCATCATTGGCTGGCAAACCAACAGTTTCGGGACAGAACAATATTTCGATAAAAGCAAAAGATTTTCATCGGTAAGTGTTGGCCTGGGCATCCCTATATTTTTTGGTGCGCAGCAATCAAGAATTAAAGCCGCTAAAATTGCTATCCAGCAAAAAGAGCAGGAATTGGAGGTAACAAAAAAAGCAATTGATCACGAACTCGAAAACGCTGTTCAAAAGCATTTACAATTGGACAAAGTAATCAGGTCGTACCAAAAAATCAGCTTAAGCAATGCCGGTGATATTATCAGGACCGCATCCGATAAACTTAGCGCCGGAGAAATCGCTTATCTCGACTGGGTAATATTAATTAATCAATCTATACAGCTTAAGGCCGAATATTTCGATAAAGTGCAACAGCTAAACAATGCTGCATTTGAAATAGAAAGACTAACAGCAACAGGTAAATAACACAAAATGAAGAATATATTTAAAGTCGGAGTGCTTTGCATGGCTGTATTCACAGCATGTGGCAATCGCGAGAAAACTGAAACGGCGGTTTCTGCCGATACCGTGATCAAATTAGGTGATGACGAAGTAAAACTGACCGCCGCTCAGGTTAAAAATGCGGGAATTGAATCGGGCAGACTCGAAACAAAAGGCATGCACAATACCATTAATGTAAACGGAGTGGCCGATGTTCCGCCCGAAAATACCTATTCGGTTAGTGTACCCATGGGTGGATACATCAAAAAAATGATGCTGATTCCCGGTATGCTGGTGAAAAAAGGTGCTGTTCTCGCCACTGCTGAAGACCAGCAGTACATTCAGTTACAACAGGATTATCTTACCGCTAAAAACAAGCTCAAATTCGCTTCGGCCGATTACACCAGGCAAAAGGGTTTGAACCAAACCAAGGCGGCAAGCGATAAGATTTTTCAACAGACTGAAAGTGAATTTAATAACCAAAGGGTATTGATGAAATCGCTTGCAGAAAAGTTACGGCTCGTAGGCATAAACCCGATAACATTAACCGAAGATAATATCACCAGAAGCATTAAAATTGTGGCGCCCATTAGCGGTTATGTTACGAAGGTAAATACCAATGCCGGAAAATATGTGAATGCTACGGATGTCCTTTTTGAGTTGATCAGTCCGGGTGCATTGCATGCAAGCCTGACTGTTTTTGAGGCCGATGCGGCGAATTTAAAAATCGGTCAGGAGATTATTTGTAGCACGTCGGCCAATCCCGACAAAAAGTATATCGCTAAAATACATTTGATTACCCCAAGCATTGAAGGCGACAGAACCACAAGTGTACATTGCGACATTGAAAATGCTGATGCGAAGTTATTACCGGGTACATTTTTGAATGCCTCAATTTCTGTTTCCAATGCTGTTGTAGAAGCAGCACCAGAAGATGCGATTGTAAAATGGGAAAACAAATATTATGTTTTTGAGGATATGGGCAGTTATCGTTATAAGATGGTCCCAGTTGAAACCGGCGCCAGTTTGGATGGATTTACACAGATCAAAACCAAAAATAAACCGGCAAATATTGTAACCAAAAATGCCTATGCCATTTTAATGAAAATGAAAAACGGTGGAGAAGAAGGTTAATACACCATTTAAATATTGAAAATTTAATTTAGAAAATATGAGAGAAAAACGGTTTAACCTGGCCAGCCGATTAATACATTGGGCAATGGCAATAGCGATACTTTTTTTGCTGCTGACTATTTTTTTAAGAATGGGTTGGATGAACAAAGATCATTTCGGAGAAATATTATCCGAAAGCCTGGCAAAAAAAGGCCTACATATCTCTGCAGCCGATGCGGCTTCCATCGGCAAGGATCTTCGGAAACCCATGTGGAATTACCATGTGCTTACCGGATATGTTTTGATCGGACTCTATCTTATCCGAATGGCCATTACCTGGTATCAGGGTATTGCATTTACCAATCCATCTTCTAAACAGGCAAGCCTTAAAGAAAAATTCAAATCCTGGGTGTATATTGTTTTTTATGTCCTGCTTCTTGTATCATTAACTACAGGTTTCATGATTGTAAATGGACCTAAAAGTGTTAAAGAGCTGATAGAATTTATACACGTCAAATCACTTTATTATGTCGTGCTGTTTATCATCATTCATGTTGTTGGGGTATTTTTGGCTGATCGGGGAACAGACAAAGGCATTATATCAAAAATAATCAGTGGCGACAGAAAATAAATGAGCCGTATTTTTCTGCATAGCACTTAAAACGGAGAGGCTGTAGCGCTATGATACAATCTACAGCCTCTTTGGTTAAGCATGTGATCTAATTCCCCAGCCTAATGATCATTGAAAGAAATTCATCACCTGGGAAAATGATCCTGTTGCTACCACAGCAATAATTTTCGAACTGGATCATCTTATGTCAGATGATCCATTGCATTAAAGCAATCTGTATTGTTGTCACCCGGTCTAGCTATGGTGATTGATCCAGATTTGCATCTGAACGTGGGCCCAATAAAGAGAATCTTCCTGCCCCCATCCGTGCGACATAGCGTATTGATATCCTTCTGACCATGCCGCAAGTGCGTTGGTTGGTGGTAAGGGTTTTAGAAAACTTTTGGCATTGGCCGGAGAAGACATTGAGAATACGGCAAACAAAGCTACAATCCCCGATAAGATAAGTTTTTTCATGATTCGAGTAGATCTTAGATTAATTAAAAATTTATTAATGTAAAACTAGAGATTCATCATCTTAAAAAAACGGCTAATCCATATCCGTAAGTAATGAGCTGACAAATGGGTATTTTGACTTCATTTCCGTAAAACAGGATTGATCAATAAAAAGATAGGCTATTGTATAACACCACTATATTTATGATCCATCCTTTTATTTCATTACAACTGATATGCGCTGAAAACCAATAATTCATTTTTTCCCCCATAGAAGAACATGTGGACTACTGGAGATTTCGCGAATTGTGCCCCTTAATTCAACGTCATATCTAACTAAAGATTATCTTTCGCAATTACACTCCAATCGTCTCCGCCATGTCCTTTAGCGATCCAGTTGTCCATTTCCGAAACCACAGCTGGGATCACGTTGAGTTTCACGCCTGCTCCGTTTGCGGCCTCCATCATTAAACCAGCATCTTTACGCGCCATATCCAGTTCCCATGATGGTTTACTGAAATCACCTGTGAGTATTTTACTGAACCTTGCCGGCACACCCGCTCCAGGGTTCCACGACTCAAACAGTGTGGATATATCGGTAGCCGGAATATCCAATGCTTTAGCCAGTGCAAGCGCGTCTGACAAGCCTGCGTTAACCGAAATCAGAAAAAGATTTCCGACCAGTTTTATGGCGGCGGCTTTCCCTTCTTCCGGACCAAAATTGATCAACTTTCCTGTCATTTTTGATAATTCAGGTGTTAGTTTCTGGATTTCTTCCTGATTGCCTGAAACCAGCATATTCCCGGTACTTTCCAGTGCGTTTGGTGGCCCCATAAATACAGGAGCATGGAGATAGGTAATGCCTTTGGCTTTCCAGGAAGCAGTTCTTTCAATAGCTCCTTTGGCCGAAGTGGTGGTATGGTCGATAATTGTTATGCCTGGCTTAAATCCTGCGCTGGCAGCATCTAAAACTTCATTTACGGTATCATCATCTTTAAGGGTGAGGTGAATGATGTCGACATTTTTCACTGCATCGGTAATACTTTCAAAGGCTTTTGCGCCGTCACTTTCAAGTGCTTTCGCCTTTGATGCAGTTCTGTTCCACACCTGCACCTCCTCTCCTTTGCGGAGCATTGCTTTTACAAAATTCGAGCCCAACAGGCCCATTCCTAAAAATGCTTTCATAGATGTTTTTTTTTGATAAAGGTAGCATCCCTATCCAAAACCTCAATCATATCTATCTTTTTGTTACGCATGATTAGATCAGGATGTAAAAAACTTCACTAATTTGCAGATATATTCAGTAGTTTACAAGGCGATTCGCCTGAATTCAAGCACCAAGCCGTTTGATAAGTGCCTGTTGCAAAACGTGCGCGTTGCTAAGTGCTTCATCCTTTGCAGCAAATACCAGTGTAACTGTTTTAAAGGGCCTTATAAATTCAAGAAAACTTTCCAGACTGTCATCCTCTGAAAGCTCTGCCAGGTATTTTTGTTGAAATTCCCGGTATTTAAGAGGTTCATGGTTATACCATTTCCTTAGCGCTGCTGAAGGCGCAAGCTCCTTCAGCCAATGGTCCAGGTCTGCCTGGGCTTTAGTCAGGCCGCGGGGCCAAAGCCGGTCTATCAGAATCCTTGTGCCGTCACTGGCTGAAGGAGTATCGTATATCCGTTTGATTTTGATCTCCATATTACTAAATTACGACATATTTAGATATACCTGCGTTCCCGCCTGCACTGATATCAATACATTACCGATGTGGATGGATTGCTGATTAGTAACAGACAATAAATGTCAGGATCGAAAAAATTTAACTATAATTTTTTTTGGACTATCCCCAAACCATCTTTTTATATATATGAGCGGTAATAATCCCCAAAAATCAACGATGTATGAGCTTAAAAAATGAATATAGATTTGGCGAAAAGGCAATCCGTTTCGACGAACAGGTAAGGTATACTGGTCTCCCATTACCACCGGGCATCAGGGCAATAAACCCTTACCAGGAAATGCCCCAGACGATGGAAATTGTGAGAACCTTTTACAAAAAATTCTACGATGATCACCAGCAACGGCATCTTATTTTGGGCATCAATCCCAGCAGGCATGGCGCTGGCCTGACCGGAATCCCATTTACAGACCCTAAAAGGCTGATCAGTGCCTGCGGCATTCCCTATACCGGAAGAATGGCGCATGAACTTTCATCAGTCTTTATCTATGAGATGATAACCGCCTATGGTGGGGTAGAAAGATTTTACCGCGACTTCTATATCAACTCTCCCTGCCCGCTGGCTTTCACCTCCATTGATTCACAGGGACGGGAAAAGAATTACAATTACTACGACAGCAAAGCGTTACTGAAGGCTGTAGAAAACTACACTATTGAAAATATCAAAACCTATATATCAATGGGGGTAAATACCCAAACCTGTTTCTGCTTGGGAACAGGAAAAAATAAAGCCTATCTGGACAAGCTGAATGCGGAACATGGTTTCTTTGGAGAAATCGTTGCTCTGGAACACCCACGGTTCATTATGCAATATAAATCTGCAATTAAGTCGGCATATATTGAAAAATATATAAGCGCCCTGTTGAGCGCGAAAGCGGAATCACGGTAAAATCCAGGGCCTATCATCACAATGAGAAAAAAGAGAAACCCCAAGCCATTTATTTACTATGATAGCTTAAAACCGTGGGAGAGCGTTTGCATGCTGTTATACGCTATCGTAATAGCAGGAGTTATTCTAGTGCTTGTTTTTTCTAAATCTGAAACTAGACAGATTAACCGAAAGACTTAATCTATCAATCGGAGAAGACGTACTTGCAATATCCACTATTGTCTCAGTATCAAAAGGTCTGCGAAATGGCATGGATTTACCCACATTATAATTCACAATGCCAGTATGCACCTGCCTAAAAAGGGCCCTTTTTAAAAAGTCCTTTCCTAAAAAATGTTGGAAATTAGAATTTGAATTATCCATATTCTTGCATGCTGTAACCATATCATCAGCATTAAGAACCGTTATCAGCTCTTTCACCTCAGCAATGTCGCTAACCATTTTAATGGAGTCTCCATTCATGATCGCAAGCAAATTGAGGTAAACTAGGGACTTTTTATCACTTAATCTGGTCATCAGCTCTTTCAGTTTTTCAACGAAATATTTAACTGCCTCTTCATGCTCTTTTGCCGAGGTTTGATTTTTCAGCTTTATAGCATATTGAGGACCTTCTAGAAGGGCGAAACCTGGTGGGGAAAGGAGCTTTCCTTCTGCATCGAACGAGAATACAATGGAGGCTTTCGGTGTAGGGGAATTGCGGATTGAGAGAGCATTATCTAACGATTTTTCTATAAAAAAGGGGAGAATTTTTCAATTCTCCCCTAGAGTGGAGCCGAAGGGAGTCGAACCCTTGTCCAGTTGGAGATAAATTATACCTTCTACATTGGCCGACTCTATAAGATCTGGCTCACTGATGAGGACGGCTTACGGTTGACTTTAGAACTAAAAAAAAATGGAGGAAATAGTGCCGATCTAAAATTTGGTCATTGGTCGAGTGCAAAAGAATGTACTAAAAAGGAGCGTGATCCGGATCTTTCTATATTTGATAATCACAACATTCCCGATTTTTTGAAAAACCAATGGATTTCAAATACCAACGCCAATGATTGGTTTATATTAAAGAATCACAATATCTTACATCAATACGGAAAGAAATGGAAAATTTTATGGGGAGGCAGTTATCTCGCCAAGGAATATCGTTTTCTTCTAAAAAACAATAATACATACAGAATTGCCTATTTATACAAGGGCGAGAGCTCATTTACGGTTAGCGACAGGTACGGTAAAGCCACATACATCCCCTATGCTAAATTTCCCATAGTTTATAAATTCCTGGGAAATTGGATTGATGCGGTAAGTAACAAGTGGAAATATGGCTTTTTTGAAAGCTTTGCCATTTTTAACGAAAAGGTCTACCAATATGAGCTGATAAATAAGAAAGGTGGCTATATAAATATTTCACTGCATAACGGATCCGAAAATAAAAGCTTAAAATTTAAGCTTTTGAACGATAGCACAGCAGAATTTTCGGAAGGCGGAAACCTAGTAAACGCTTACCTTTTTAAATCAGCCCTTAAGCCTGATAAACAAACAGATACAACCTCATTCCGCGATACCCATTTTGCCGGACTGGATACTGCCGTGATATCAGGCTATTTGCGAAATTCACCATCAAATCAACCGTTTTCAGTTATGGTCAGTAATGTATTAACTGGGAAAGAGGAAAGATTTTACGCCGACCTTGATTCAAACGGTTTTTTCAGACTTAACCTGCCGCTGCTGAATACCAGCTTTGCTGTATTGGATTGGGGAAGGGCTGGATCTGGAAAATTTGATGCTATTGAACCTGGTGAACATATCTTTTACTTCGAAGATTTTCGCAAGAAACAGGTATTGGTTATGGGTAAAAACGCAACCTTTCATAATCAGATCATTAATTTCAATCTCATACGTCCACTCATTGTTACAGATCAGGTCTGGCGCTCATTGGATACCAGTAGCTACCAAAAATTCCTGGAAATATGTAAAAAGACAAATGAACAGGCGCTTGGGTACCTAGGTGCATATTTATTAACAAATCCAAATGCCAGCAAAAAATTCAAGTATTTTGTATCAGAATATTACCGGTTCGATCTAGGAAAAGAATTACTATCACGACGTTTTCGGGTTACCGGAGAGAGCGGATTTCCCAAACCATATTTCCGCTATATCTCTGATACTCTCTATAAAAACACGCCACCAGTTCCATCTATCTTGATCAGAGAATTTAATTTTTTCAAGAACGAATACTATAATTATATCAGAAGCAAGGAACCGCAAATTAGTGTTAGTTTTGATGAGGTTTTAGGGGAATTGCTCAGCAATAATCTTATTCCCGCAACAAGTGCCGAAAAGGATGCTATAATGGAACAAATCCAAGTAAAGGACATCCCAAGCGTGAGTAAAAACACAATAAGAGCTAAACCATTCCCATCTTTAAATCCGAAAACATTGAAATTGGCGAATGCATTTCGAGAACGGCACCAAGATAAAATCAGTATGGCGGTCAGTGAAAAACTATCGAGACTGTCGAATGAAAAATATAAAATATTTCTTCAGACTTTGCCAAATGAAGATTTTAGAAACCTTTTTTACGTACAGAAACTTTCTGATTACTATTCGGTGAATAATAGTGCTATGCCACAAAAAGAGTTCAACTACTCAATAAACCAAATTTAGAACGAATTTTACCGATCTGAAATTATCAAAAAACAAAATTTTTATGTCAACTTAACCAAGGTTGATATTGAATATTCAGAGAGCCTCAAAAGAACAGAACACCTGAAGTCAGCAAATAACGCCGACTCTATCTTCAAAGAACTTACCGGTATTTATAAGGGAAATATAATTTATATTGACTTCTGGGGTACTTGGTGCGCACCATGTCTAAAGGAAATGAAATATGTGAAATCAGTCAGGGATTCCCTTGTTGGAAAAAAAGTCATTTTCATGTATTTTGTCAATAACTCTTCGGAGGTTTCCTGGAAAAACATGATCAAGGAATTTGGCTTGACAAGTAATAATACAGTTCATTACCGGCTACCTGAACGTCAACAAGTCATATTAGAAGATAGGCTTTCGATTACCAGTTTTCCCACCTACATGATCATAGATAAGGAAGGCAATGTGAATACAATGAAAGCTCCCAGGCCTAGTGATGGCAAAGAAATGGTGGCATACATTAATAAATTGTTGGACAGATGATTTGATCTGTTTGACCATCTAAACATCCGATCCATTTTCTAAAAAGTACAGTTGAGAAAGGTTTTCAAGATTCTTTTATATTTTTATGCTAGGGTAAGTAAAACGTGAATAGATTTTTTACTTAATGATTAAAAAAAAGCCTCCCGTTTTGTTTTTTGGATTATAATTAAAATCGATCATCGTCCTTTTATCCTTGTTCTCTTTCCATGGATCAGTTAATTTGTAAAACAGAATAGGCTGCTCTAAGAAATAGCGTTCTGAATCATAATAGATAGAGCCGATGCTATGGTCACGTAAAAACTTAATAAGTGGCGCTTTTGGAAGAAAATGTCCAGAGTCTTCAATCAGATCCCTTCCCACTTTCACTTTGATAGCAGCAATATTAAGGTTGTTGCTCAGATAAATTTTCCCAATAGTAATGTTATTCAGTAAACCCGCTATAATAAGTACTGCTAAAATCATTTTACCAGTTGTATACCGTAAGTTGATCCTTGAAGCAAGATAAATAGAGAAAATGATATATATCCCCAAATAATATCTCATGGAGTTATTTGTTGTAAACAGAGAAAAAATGCACAGATATGAAATGATCATAACCGCTGGGATCGAAGCTTTCCCTCCGTTTTTGATATCCTGAAAAAGAAAGTAGGTTATCGCGCCCATAACAGTAATTCCGCAGACAATAAAAACAATTTTAATAAACCAAGGATGGGGATAAGAGTAGACATGCGTTAACAGTTTATAATTACTAAACACCTCCAATAATGCCAGTCCATGATAGTGAAGAAAATTCAACAAAAGGCCGAAAACTATCATTCCAAGAATATAGTTTTTAAATCCTGAAGTTATGTTGGCACGGATGGACGGAATTTTGCGCATAAATGATATCTGAACGAGGAGTAACAACGCTATGCCCAAAACAAAAAAATAGGTTGCACTGGACCAAAAACTGCCAACACCATATTTCATCAACAAGAATATCAAGGTTAAATTTACCAGATTAACCGAAAAAATGATGATCAGTTTTATAAAGATGAAATCTCTTTCCAAAAAGGTCCAAGCTAGCAGCCCAACAAAAGCTGATATGGGTATACATAAAAAAATAACGTGGTTATATGTCCCCAATATATTAACCAATAGAAACAGGAACGTCCATCCAGAATTATCCTTTTCTATATTTTCTATTATCTTTAATATACTTATAAGTGCCAGGGATAAAAAAAACAGCGTAAAAGTATTGACCTCCCATGCGATCCTAGGAGAAATTAATAAGAGCGACGACTGTAAAGCTATAACCAAAAACAAAATTACGGTATCCCTTTTCTCAATGCCCCATGCCAAGATAAGTAGCGCAAGAAAATTTAAGGCCGGACCAGCAATCCTCAAACCAAATAAGCCTGTTCCAAAAATTTTAAATGAAAGAGCTGAAGCAGAAGATTGGAGGATCCCCGTATAGCTGTTCATTCCAAGCAGATGAACTTTCCCGTGATGCAGATAGCTATTAGCTTCTATTCCCATCCAGGCCTCATCCCCATGGAGACCCGGAAGATCGACTATCCTAATATTCCAGCATAACAGGATGTAAATAAGAAAAATCAACAAAAAAATGCACCTAAAAAAACTTCTGGAAAAAAAAACAGTCCTCATCGGCTATCGGGATTTTTGATTTTTATAAAAAAGTACTTTATGATTTTAAACCAGTGAGAAAAGGACTTATATTGCAATTACATTCAACCATTACTACAAAAAAACAAAATATCTGAAATGACAGAGGGGAAATTAAAGCTATATATTGGTATATCCATCCTTTTTTTGGTTGTTTTAATAAACCTGGTCCATGCGTGGAATTATTACGATATCGAAACAATTGATCTTCCTGAGTTTTATATCTGGCAGAGCAAATAAAACCGGCTGCGACATTTTTCTGTTGCGGCAGACAGAACATTTGCACATCATTTTTTTTCGCGTTTTTCCTTCTCATCCGGCTGTTTAAGTTCATATAAGAACAATACATTATCATTCAGCTTTGGATCATAAAACATGTTTATTGTTTGGACAAAGCCACTTATATTTTTAAAAACCAATACATAATTCTGCTCTCTTAACATTTCAACCGTTTTAGGCCCGGTAATTTCATCTTTTGAAATTAAAAGCAGGTTTTTATAGCCTTTCTTATTTCTAAGAAACGCTGGCTGCCATATTGTAGCAATTTCAGAAATCTCAACCCTTGGGTGCTCATAAAATCTATCCTTGGGGAACGCCCAGTCTGAATAGGGATTAAGTCCCTCCACACAGTTTAAAATTATATTTTTATTTTTGTATTCCCGGTATATAAATTGGGTGACAGCAATCTTACCATTACCGGCACCCCGTGTTGCAATACTTATAATTCCCATGGCATTACTTACTATCAATATAATCATAACTATACGCCATACTATTTTTTTGAAGCATCCCGTATAATCCCCCAGTTGTTGGAAAGATAACATCAAGACGATGGGTACAAGATTGGCCAATGGGAACAAAAACCTAAGTTCTTTATGAGGGATGATTGCATGAACCACTAAAAATGGTATAATTACCCAAAGTATCGGTTCCCGGGATTTCCGAAAAATAAGTATCGTCAATGCCGCGAAAAGAAAGATACCTAAAGGACCTGGGGAGAAAATAATATAAAAAATGATCTCATACCATGGTGAGATTCCGTATTGAGAGGCAACATCCTGGATCAGGTTCACATGAAAATAATTGTAAAGTGTAAAACAGAATTCCCCATATAACCAGTAATCAATCATAAAGCCTACCGATAGAACAGCTAAAATCACCAGCGCTGTCCTCAAGAGCAAAACAACATCCCGTCCCCGCATAAAAAAAATCCATAAGAACAATCCAAAAACCAAGATTGCGGATTGATACCGGAAAAGAATGGATACACCAGATACTAACCCTAAAAGGTAAGGTAGTTTTGTTGTTTTTACCTGCATGTCCCTCTGGACAACAGCCAAACTAAGCAGGAAGAATAAGCCGGACCAGCTTTCAGATGAGAACCTTACATTGATATATGGCAGAAACCATAGAAGATAAGATGTCAGAACAAAAATATTCCTGTTTTTGGGCTCAACAGCATGTATATAAGCTTTGATAAAAATTCTTATAATCAAAACATATCCAACTGCAGTAAGTACACGTAGAAAAAAAGCGAAACCATAGGGGTCATTGCATCCGAACCATGAAGCCAGTTTCATTAATATCCAGCAGATCATGGGCTGAAGTCCGGGTCTTATCTTCGCGTTAAATTCCCATGCAAGATCAGAAACTGGGGTTCTACCCATTTTATGATTGGCAAATTCAATGATCTGAAAATGTTCATCAGCATTATTATAACCCGAACTGTTATAAGCTACAAACAAATATATTAACGATATTACTATAAGAAACCAAGCAGAGTTTTCAAGGTGGACCTTATTGGAGGAAAAAGGAGGAATGGCAGCCATACTAAAGCAACTGTGGATATTAAAGTGTCAATATATTTATGACCTGGAACAAGCCACTTGAAACTACAAAGGCGAGGATAATTCCACACGAACAAAAGAACAGCACCTTTGATTTCGATAATGAAAATAACATTGAGGTACCAATCAACAACGCAAAAGGCAGAACAGCCGGAAAAATGTACCGAAAGTCATTGGAGCACGAAAAAGGATAGTATATCCGGAACAGGATCATTGAGCCTATCATTGTCCCAATCGCCGTTATAATGGGAAGATAGTCACTCATTCGTTTAAAAGCAGAAACCAACCCCCCTATGGAATAGGTCAGGAGTACAAGAAATAAAAAACTGATTGTTTTCGCTAGTAATATCAGCGCATGGAAGCTATAGGGAAATTCACTAAAAAGACTTGTTTTGAAGAGAAAAAACCAAAAATTTTGCCTGCCCTTCGAATCATCAAGAGCATTGGTAAATGGAATCTCCAGGAATTCGACGGGATTGAAAGTTAGAAAATTTGAAAACGATGTCTCCACATGCATTTCGCTCCCAATGGAATTTGCATTATCTACAAGGATGCGCGCATTGGGGTCATGACCCAGTTTTTCAATTTTATGATGAAATGAAAAAAACAGCGTAATTGCCAAACATACTGTAAAGAGAGCTAACCTGAAAAGATAATGTTCTCTTTGTTTTTCAAATTTTAATCTTCCGAGTAAGCAGATACCGATTATCCCAAAAAGGATAAATCCATTGGATTTTGTCCAAACATCCAGGGCAGCAAATAAAAGCGCAAAAGTCAGGTATCTACCTGTAGGATTGAACCACCATTTAACCAAGAAATAGAACGACATGGAAAATAGCAGATCAAAAAGGATATCGTTCCCGATCCTTACCGAAAACATAGGGTTGGAACTCCATAAGAGAAAGACTCCGACAGTGGCCAGATAGCAAAACTTTATTTTTTTTCCCACTTGGGCATTATTCTTTACCAACTGTTGTCTGAAAATCAAATCAATAGTTTTTAATGAGAAAAAGCAGTATACCATAAAAATGCACATGGAGAAGCTCTGGATAATTTTCAGAAACTCTTCGTAATTGAAGCGGCCGTTAATATCGAGTGCATTATAAAAAAATGCAGCACTCCGATAATAAAGCGAAGGATGATAAAATACCCACCCACCTGACGCCAATGGTGCACGGCCTCTTTCGATAAGATACTGGATATACTGGATGTGGCCCTCAACGTCGTAGGAAAACTGGTCATAAAAAAGGCGATAAAGGTATTTCAAGCAGATTAGAAAGGTCATGATGAACAGGACCGCTGTCATTTTTCCAAACAGAAAATTTCTCTGCACGGAAATCGTAATCGGCACAGCGACAATTAAAACCACCTGAATGACCAGAATCCACCTTAACAGGCCCTGATCTTTAATATACCCTCCCAAGAATATGCTCGCCGACAACGCCAAAACCTGGACAAGAAAAATATAGATTGTCAGTCTTTCTTTCACATAAAATGTATGAAAACTACTTGAAAATAATTCCCATACATATCTGTATCTTATAAATAATAAGGAAAAAGCAGTGATGGACAACAAAAAGTACCCTTCATAAAAAGTTGTATCAATAACATTCAGCCCGTAAAGCCCTTGATTGTTCCTCACCTTCAAGGTGATCCTGTTTATACGAGTGGTCGTAAAGCTGCTAATATCGAGATAACCCCCATTCCGGTTATCACATGCATCATTATTGAAGAGTGGTGACGGCAAATTTTTGCCATTTATTAGAATTTCTTCGATGCAATCATCGGGAATAAGGTGCAGCGTGCCATTAAAAAGATGCGTTTTAAGGAATTTCAGTTCGTAAATATAAATCCCCGGTTCCCCCGCATGGAATGAACTGAACGGTACTTCACCGCTTTCACTTTTACCAAAGGGCCCTGTGATTTTGACCGTTGAAATTTCGGCTCTGTTAGCGTTAATGATTAAAAACGACAGAATGCTGAACAGCGCCAATAAAATATAGAAATATTTCTTTTTAATTAGCAGCATACTCACCTGAAATATTTTTTGTTACCGTTTCATGATATTCCTTTTCAGTATTGATGTTCCAGATGATTGATCTGTCCTGATTTTTGGAAAGTATATGGTCAACAGATACCATCGCAGTCAGCATTGAATGGTCCTGATTATTATATTTATGCATTCCATTCCTTCCGATCATAAACATGTTTTCGAATGAATTAGTGAAATCAATCAGAGTATCTATTTCCTGGTATGTGCCAAAGTATGCGGGATAGGCTTTTGGCACCCTTATGATTGTGCTATCCAGCACATCCTTATCGCATATAATATCGATCTTAACAAGCTCAGCAATCGCAAAACGGACAAATTCTTCATCATCCATATTCCATAATACGTCGCCTTCATTACAAAAATACTCTAGCCCGAGCCATATATTGTTACCGTTAGCAACCATATGCGGGCTCCAGTTGTTGAAAATCTGTAGTCTCCCTATCATGACGTCTTTTTCCTGAATATATATCCAATTATCGGAAATTTTCTCCTTTTTAACACCTCCATTTGTAGAATGGTTTATTTTAAGCTCCTTCACTAGAAGTCCAACAGTGATAAAATCCCGGTAGGGCAGGCCATTTGCGATCCTTTTAATGTTCTCCGGAACTACATTTCCCATTGATTTTATTAGTTCCTTAACGGGCATTGTTGAAAAAAGATAGTTTGCCCTGTATTTATTTATTTCCCGGCCTGGACCTGTCATTACCGAAACTTCCACAAGGTCTTTTTTTAGCCACTCTATTTTGACGACATCACTGTCTTTTATAATACTCCCCCCTTTTTGGGTTACTTTCTCGGCAACCTCTTCCCAGAGCTGTCCCGGTCCGAATTTGGGATATAGGAATTTATCGATCAGGCTGGTTTCAATTCCTTTCTGTGAAATTGAAGTTTTCCCCCTTATTATTAGCCTGATTGCATGAAATACAGCTTTTGAAATCGAAAGCCCTTTAATACGCTGTGCGCCCCATTCGGGCTCGATCTGCGTACAGGGAATCCCCCATACTTTCTCCGTATAGTCTTTAAAGAATGTTTCGTACAATTCCTTCCCAAACCTGTTGATAAAAAAATCCTCGAGATTTCTCTCATGCTTTATCGGTGAAAGCCGTATCCTTAGATAAGCAAAGCTAATCTTGATAATCCTAATTATACCAAGATTCTTGAAGGTATTAAAATTCAGGCTCACAGGATAATCAAAAAAACGGCGTAGGTAGAATATCCTTGATAATCTGTTTCGGACTAGCATGATTTTATCAGGATCCGATTTTTTATTAATTACAAGACCGTCTTCACTTTGGCCGTTTCCATCTTCTACGGGAAGAAAAGACTGCCACCAATCCATAACCCTCTTGGATTTTGAAAAAAAGCGGTGACCTCCTATATCAAGCCTATTTCCCTTGTAACTAACCGTACGGGATATCCCACCAATCTCCCATGATTTTTCCAGTATCAGCGGCGAAATATCTGTCCTCTCCAAAAGTTCATAAGCAGCGGTAAGGCCACCAGGTCCGGCTCCTATTATTATTGCGGTCTCATTGTATTCTTTCATTATTTCTACAAATAGTAATGGCTCAGGTAATACCCAAATAAATATTCTTTTCTCAAAATAGCTTGTTTAAATAAGCATAGGGTAATATTAAGCCTTTGCAGGAACATCGAAATAATCAGGATATTATTGTCATTGCACACCGCTGCTCTGCAAACGAGTCTATTGCCTTGATAGTCGGTTAGACAAGAGCAGACTGATAACTCTAGATTATCGATTATTTACGTTATCAGGAGCAATTATAACGGTGTTAACAAGTAAGTATTGACAGCGTAGCCCGTTAGTTGATGTTTTGCAAAAACAAAAAACTATCTGATATTAGAAGGACACAATTTGTGCCCTTCATAAATTAACTTACATATTTATGGTTTTCATCTAATTTTCTAAGCTTTTTTGCGGCCCTTAAAGTAATTACCCAGACAATCAGAAATGGAAGCAGCAGGATTAAAAATTCCATCCGTAGCAGTAAAAAGCCAATTAGAAAGAACAGGGGGAAATAAAACAGCATTTTACTGAAATACACCCGCTTGAGAAAAAATGGCAGTAATATTATACCCAGATGGGATAAAAGGACAATAGTCCACGAAATAATTTCCCTTATACTTACCGCATATGACCTTAATAACATCGGGAAATCTATAAACTCGTACTGAAACACGAAGCTCCAGTTATGGTTTATAGGTATCCCAACGAATAGGCTCAGGAAAATCATGGCAAAAAGCAATATTAAAATCTTTCTCATACAATATCAATTACATTTTCCTTTTCCCGAAATCCCATAAGCAGTTGTCTTAACAGCGCCTGCCCTACCTCTTAAATCTTGTCCAAAATCGCCGGGCGTATTCCTGAAGACCCCAGAATAGGAACTGTAAGTACTAAAGTTTGCTCCTCCAGCATTCATCCAGCTGATTGCCGCGTCGGTACAGTTATACTCTGATCCATAAAGGTTTGTCAGTTCATATCTTTTATTTGTAAAATCACTTTGAACCTTATCCAGGGCTGCCTGAAACTGGGTGGCCGTAACATTCATCGTGTATTTAACATCATATACGTGGCCGCTATTGTCTTTGATAGCTCCAGGAGAGCTTACACCATTTCCCTTTGGATAAAAACCCAGAGTTTGCCTAACATTGGTCCCGTCAACATTATTTTTCTCAAATGTTACAAAACTGTGGCCAACATCAAAGTTTTCACCGCTAACCTTTTGAAAGGTGATACCGGTTGGGACGCCATACGGATTATTCGTCACTACGCCACCAGTAGGTGCAACAACTCTGTACCAGTCGGTCTGGTTTGCATATGGTTGATCGGCATAAATCGTAAGGGTATACCCTTGAGCAGCTTTCCCATCAGTAAAACACATTATATAATCCTGGATATCTTCTATAGCCGCATTTCCATCCGCTAACAGCGTTGCGAAATCAAGCCCGCTGAATGGAGAACTAGCACCGCCACCATAATCCGGATTTCCTGCAGAGGTGCCGCTTCCCGACCCGCTTCCACTTCCGTTGCCGCTGCCGCCTCCTTGCCCACTGCCCTGCCCTGTAGATACCCCGGCAAGGCAGGTATGGCTGATATAAGTATATGTAACGTGAGTCAAGCAGCCGTCCACGGTTGTTTCTTCCATATATGCCTGAATTAGGCAGTCAGGCGCCAGATTGGGCGGCATGTTGATATATTCCCTGACTGCGGGGGCACATGACCCGGAACTTGCCGTTGCAGATCTTAATTGTGCGTTTGCCTTAGCTGATGTCATCGCTTTAGCCGAAAAGTTCTCTATCTTGACACGTGAAGCCTGCTTCTTACCGTTGAGAAAATGCACACTGGAGATAAACCTGTAATTTATATCATATCTGATAATACCACCATTAAAGCCCTCCAGCCTCTGGCCATCATAATTTTTCAATAATTGGTCAATATGGTCCGAAACATTATAGTTCCTTCCAATAAATTCTATGATATTCCCATCATCGACACTGGATGAAGATGAGTTAAAAACGAAGAACCTGCGGATGGTAAATTCTTTGTTTCCAACATATCTCTCAGGGGCAGGAACGATTAATAACTCCTTTCCGGAAGAAGACCTCAATGAATAAGCATCTGACCATTGCGGTCTTAACAGTCCAGAATTACCTGAGGCTATAAATAGGCGGTTTTCAAGATGCTGTAATCTCCAGATCTTAGCGGATTCTATCTGCTGGGATGGGACATTTTCCCGGTCATGTAAGTAATTATCAATATTTTTTCTGCATGCAAACAGAAACAGACAGGCACCAAAAAGTGCCGTAAGAATGATGAGAGCGTTTTTTTTCATAATTTGGTTAGACTGTTAAATCATTTATGAATCTAAGTTATCAAAAAAAACACAAACGCAAATTTTAGTTGTTATTAATTTCCAAGAAAAAAAAGGATTATATATAGAATAACCACCTAATAGTCAGCATCTATAACTTCTCAATGGTTTGAACTATCCCTAACTGCGTTGTCAAGCATGATCAATTCGATCAAAAATTAGACTACATCAAATCAGTACATCTTTCAGCTCTATTTTCCCATTAGCTGAAGTTCACGGTAATCGGCTCTATTTCTAATTGTTGATTTAAGTTTTTTCTTTAATGTGGAAACATTCCTCCAAACGGATAAATGACTGCCGGAATAGGTTGTCAGGTATCCGAGATATAATATCCATAAACAGACTAAAATCTTACGGGTTTTTACTCTCTTATAAAGGACAACCAACGAGCACGATACCAGATAACAAACGCCAATAGAAGCTATATAAACGTATCTGTCCGCAACAACGGCAAATCTAGCAAGCGAAAATAGGTTGCTTACCAAAGCGATATGGATAAAGAAAAATCCCAGACCGAAAATTATCCATTTCTTCTTAAATGAACGCCAAAAGCAATAAATCAAAATGGGAAATGCAATGGTTTGGAACCACACCCAGTTTGGCACATCATCTGTCACCTGAAACGGAAACGGATATAAGTAAGAAATATTTATAGGGAGAATACATTTGGTAAAGTATTCGCTTACCGTGTAAAAAAACAAAGGTACGCGCTGATATATCGTATAAAATACCTGGATGTCATCAACTTTCTGAGAATCAATGGTCGTCAACCCAAAGATAATAGACAATAAGAAAAAAGGGATTTTCTCCAGCCAAACTGAAGATGACAAGAATTTTCTTCCGTAAATATAATCAAGAAGTAGCATAGTAAGCGGAAATATCACGGCTTGTTCCTTTGCCCCAAATGATACCACAAAAAAGACCAACGTATGGTAAAAAAATTTTTGTTTGCCAGACAAGATATAGCACCTATAAGACCTCATTGCCAAAAGGTAGAACAGCGCATATAGTAATACCTTAGAGGCGGCGACCCATGCAACGGGCTCAAGGTTGACAGGCATGATGGCAAACATTACCGCAGTTAGTAATCCAACTAATACCCCACTCTTTTCTTCAAAATTTGTGGTATCCTGTGCGACATTCTTCACTAAAAAGAAAACTATAGCTGAATTTATGCAATGAAGCAGCACACTTACCAGATGATAATAACCGGCATTGAATTTAAATATGGAGTATAAAAAAGTATAATAGAACTGGTTGACCGGAGCGTATTGTCCATAGTAATAATCTGTCAGAATACTCCAGATGTTATCTAAGGTAAAACCATTCTCAGTGTAATGGTTTGTAACAAACCACTGGTCGTCCCACCCGATCAAAAACTCGAACCCAAAAGTCCTGTAAAACAACCCTAGAATAATTGAAACAATGATTATAACGCAGAAGACTTCTTTTTTCTCAAAAAAGATCTGTCTTAGTTTTGAACTATACAAAATTAATGACCCGCTGTGAAAGGATAAACTGTAAAGTTAGTAAGGAAGAGGTTTTTCGCATAGAGTTGAGATTCAGCATTTTTTTAGACAGGAAATATAATAATTTAATCCCCAACTAAACAAATATCCCAAATAAAGTATCGATTTTCACATACCAAAGGCTTCTGAAACCTCTGGAAAAATATAATATAACAACATGCCAAAAAACAGCTAATTATATAAATTGCAGAAGCTTTATGGACAACTTATTATAATAGCATCCCCAACCATCCGTTGCCTGCAAAAAAGATATTACCTTAAAAGTTAGCCTAACAGGGCTTTACATTGACATTTCTATATGAATCTTAACACATTTAAGTATCAAAAACCAGCACATGATTTTCCTGAAACATGAAATTTGGATTTTAGATTAACTATTCTTACCTTGCTTAGACTACATGTAAATTACATTTCTAACCAACTATGAATAAAAACGCCCTCTTCATTCTCACGGCACTTTTTGGTGCCTGTCTGTTTCTGTTTGCATGCAGAAAAAATATTGATAATTACTTACATGACCGGGAAAATGTCCCATCCCAGCAGATAGAATCCGCTAAGATCTGGAGATTACAGCATCTTGAAAACCGCCTATTTATAGCCTCAGGTAATTCTGGACTGTTAAAACCGCAATGGTCAGATGCTTATTCATTGAGGTCTTCTTCCGGAAAGGAGTTATTAATCGTTCCTGCCCCTGAGAGATATGTTGGAAACAAAGAATTTACCATCCGCAGGTTCTTCGTTTTTAACTCATCTTCATCCAGTGTCGATGATGGGAATATCATAGAATTTATCGGAAGGACCTATAATGTTTCGGACCATATTGACCAATTGTTGAAAAATTATGATGGACAGAGGCTGGAGGGCTTTAATGGTGGTATTATCAGATATGATATAAATTACAGGTTTATCTCCAGTGTGCATTTTCTCAACGGTAAGAAGCAGGCTTCACGTGTCAAGATAGAGAATTTTTCGGCTAAAGCGATGACATCAGCTAAGGCAAACGCACAATTAAGATCTGCAACGGCAAGTTCCGGATCATGCGCCCCCCCGGTCAAAGAATATTTCAACATGCCGCCCAATCTGGCGCCTGACTGCCTAATTCAGGCATATATGGAAGAAACATCTGTAGATGGGTGCGTGACACACGTGACATATACCTATATCAGCCATACCTGCCCTGCCGGGGTATCGACGGGGCAGGGCAGTGGACAGGGCAGCGGCAGCGGTAATGGAAGCGGATCGGGAAGCGGAACCGCTGAAGGGAATCCCGATTATGGGGGACCAGGAGGAATAAGTGAGTTATCAAAAATACTTGGAACAACCTGTTTAAACGGCACTCAACTGGCAAGCTTATCCACTACTGTTGACAGTTATTTGTCTGTGGAAATAAACAGCGAATGGGCCTGCCTGCACAAGAAACAATTTAACCTCTTGGTAACCAATAATGTAAAAATCGCATTCT
Organism: Pedobacter humicola; assembly: GCF_056490705.1. NCBI lineage: Bacteria > Pseudomonadati > Bacteroidota > Sphingobacteriia > Sphingobacteriales > Sphingobacteriaceae > Pedobacter > Pedobacter humicola. The sequence continues at coordinate 540,556 of NZ_JBWJIG010000002.1, forward strand.
GTACAGATGCAAACTCTTCCGTAATGCAAAAATATAACCCATCCAATAAAAGTATAATCTTTAAGGATGATTTAGCTATTACATTAACCAATACTTTTGAACATGAATTCTTTCATGCCTTTCAGGATCAGATGATCCCGGGCGGCACAACACAGTATGCACCACACGGACCGAACTCATCAAACATTACGTATCCTGATGGTTTTATAAATACTGAGTTTGAGACTGCGCTATTCCAAGATATAATTAGAGACAGAAGCAGTCAAGATGCTCTGCAAAACAGTAATGTGCCTACAGCCATTAAGCAGGAATACGTAGATTGGTTGAATACCATAACAGCTAACAATACTAAATATCCCAAAACGTTCAACGATCTGGATGGTAAATACTTTTACTTTATGGGAAAATTCCAACAGTATTCTGGATATGCCGGTATGGGAAACATCAAATTAGATATGAACCCGACTACGTTATTAAATTTATTCTCAACCACCAACTGTAAATAAGATGAAAAATATTATAACCACATTTTCAATAATCATCCTTTTATTCTCCGCTTGCGTAGCACAAGAACCAGTTGCAAAGATCTCAAGTAATAAAGTGAGTTTAGGGACAGAAACCTACAACATCTCGAAAAGCGCAGGGCGTTACACTGAAATTAAGAATTCAGCCAATAAATTTGGAAGTGTAAAACAATCTGCACCAAATCTGCCATCCGATTTTAAAGTAAGCTATAATATGACCTTCGACAAGAAGCTTGTTTACAAAATATGCGCAGATGCGATTTCTTCGGGTAAACTAAAAGAAATGCCACAGGGGATGAATGACAGGTTAACAATTTACATGAAGGTCGATGGAAAAGGTATCCCCCTCGAAATGGATTTTGTTGTTCAAAACACTTCCCTTATTTCAGCAAAAGAGCTGCAACAGATTGAAAAAAACATAAAAAAACAAGTCAGGATAACATTCTTGAACGGTATTGACCGTTATTTTAAAGGGGCAAATTATTTCGACATAAACATTCCAGTCCCATATAGTGATATGTTAAAAGCCCAATAAATACGGCCGGTAAATACTCTTGAAAAAAGAGGCAACTATAAACATTTTTTTTAGCCAAACATTGTGAGCCTATGCAAAGGGGGACTGTCTACTTAAATATGAGCCGATAAATTTTGATGGACAGAAAACATATATATAAATATCCGGTTCAAAAATAAAAATCCCGCACCACGCTATATTCATACGGGTAAAATTAAATTAATATTTACAAGCGATTGTATTGGAAATTTTAGTAAAATGCTTATAATTGCGAGGTAAGGGGTGAGAGCCTTACATCCGGCGAAAGCCAGAGAGCATTAATTTAGATAAGGGGGGTAATCATGAACTTGATTGTCCCCTTTTTGCAACCGATCAATATCTGACCTTGCCCGGATCATACCAGCTCTGGAGGGCTTCTTCTTTAGCCCAGGTGCTACCTTTAGGAACAGATTCAATCTTTTTTCCTTTAAATAATCTTGGAATGGTATAGGGCAAGTCCGGAATTTTCATAGAACTCAAAGTTCTATTTCGTGGTGGAATTTTATCGGAGATTGGATTTTTTAAACCATCAAATAACTTATCTGTAGTTATTTGATGGTTTTTTGTGGAGAATGCAATATTATTTGACCTCTCTTTTTTCTGGGGCTGAGTTTTGGCTGAGTAGACGCCATTTAACTCGTTAAAACACTGACTATCAGTAGTATTACGGGTACCCGTGGAGAATATCGGATTCGAACCGATCACCTCTTCACTGCCAGCGAAGCGCTCTAGCCAAATGAGCTAATCCCCCAGATTTTGAATGTTCAATAATCAACTTTAGAATAAGCAGACCAATTATTGAAACAAGCTTTCCGGCTTGTGCAGCAAAAATAGCAAATACTTTCTCGAATGCAAATGATAATTGATCTTTTTAATAAAAATTGCTCTTTAATCTTTAAATTTAAAAGCAAACATCGCCATTAAACAGATAACGGTAAAAGCCGATTGCATGGGATAACTGATGAACAGGAACAGTACAAAAGTGGCAACAAGCAACAGTACAAAAAACATAAAAGCCTTAAACACAGTATCCATATAACACATGGCCATAATGGCTAAAATATAGAACGGAATAATAACGGCAGTGATAAACATCGCCGAAATTAAATTCCTAATATTAACCGAATATTAAATATCCTTTAGCTTTAATTATTTAAAGTGCTAAGCTAAATAATTCTTTTTTGTTCAATAAATCCTGATAGACATCTACAAACTGAGCCACATGGTATCCATCCATTAATGCATGGTTTACATGGATAGAAACCGGCATTATTTTTCTTCCGTCCTCGGTCCTTACCTTTCCAAAGGATATTTTCGGGCAGCTATCCTGATAAGAATAATTACGGGCATGGGATAAGGAAGTGAAATTTAACCAGGGCAGTGCCGAATAATGGATTACGTTTTGTCCGGAGGAAGAAGGGATTAAACCGGTAGTGGCCTGTACCTTTTCGATCTCTTTGTTGGCTTCCGTTCTAAAATCTTCGAAATCTTCGTAGAAATCCATGTAACCAAATCCAAATGTACCGTTTGGCCGATTAATGGTGGCCGCAGCGTTTACGGTATCGTATTTCCAAACTTCTCCATTGATAATCCGGTAACCAAAGGGCTCAATCTGGTTTGCGGCAAGCAGTGATTTGTGAAGATAAAGCAGAAAGAACGAAACATTATGTTCTTTTGTCTCTTCATAGGTAGCAGTACAGTCTACATCTACGGTTACGCCAAAAAAAGGTTCTTCAAAAGCGCTAAAAAATTTAAAATGATCTTTTCTGATCCAGGTGTTGATATCTATTTTTTCTTTCATTCAATTAATTTTGGTAAAACTTCGGAGAGGCTTTCCATCTGATAAAAATTGGGGTGTTCGATGGTATGATCAATGCTCTCATGCACCCAGGTGGTATGATAAGGGATATGGACGGCATGTCCGCCAATATTCAGCACTGGTAATACATCCGATTTTAAGGAATTGCCCAGCATTAAAAATTCTTCAGGCTTACAATCCAGGTGTTTAATCAGTTTCTGATAATCCTTTTCCTGTTTATCACTCATGATTTCGATATGGTGAAAATAATGGTCGAGACCCGATTTGGTCAGCTTACGCTGCTGATCGAGCAGATCGCCTTTGGTGGCCACCACCAATCTGTATTTTCCGTGAAGGGCTTTTAATACTGCTTCCACCCCATCAAGCAGTTCGACCGGTTTATTGAGCATTTCTTGCCCTAACTCAATTGCCTTACTCACCATCAGGGGGTCTATTTTCCCCGAAGTGATCCGTACTGCAGTTTCGATCATGCTCAGCATAAATCCTTTAATCCCATAACCATAAAGCGGTAAATTGGCAATCTCAGTTTGATAAAGTTCGGCCAGGATGCTGTGACGGGGCATAAAATCTTCTAAAAGACCGGCAAACTGCTCCTCTGTTTCGCGGAAATAAGGTTCATTTACCCAAAGGGTGTCATCGGCATCAAAAGCAATTACGGTAATTTGATTTTTCATGGTTATGCTTACTTTAGTGCCACAAAAGTAACCTAACAGGCAGTGTTAAAAAAGGACATTTGTCTCGACTACATCAATATGCTACGGACCAACCTTACCTTCCTATCTTTTATTGAACGTTTTTGTTCAGAAAATGCAACAGAAAAAATCACGCTTAAAAGCTTCAAAGCCGGGTATAGATTTATCGAACAGGGCGAAAAAATCAACAATATTTACATCATTAAAGACGGGATAAGCAAATGTTTTATTTCTGAGGAGAACGGTAAAGATTTTATTATCGAGTTTTTGGGCAAGGGCGAAGTGGTTGGGGAAATCGAGGCAATTAAAAAGATCAACTGTTTATGTAACGTTGCCGCAATAAGCGAGGTTACCGCTTATGTGATCCCTGATCATCTTTTTCTTTCTTTAATCAGCAAGAATAGTGAATTTACGACAATATTACTCCAGGAATTATCTACAAGAATTATACAAACGAGTACACGTGCGTCTTTTCAACAGTTGTATACGCTGGAATATGCACTTTTAAAATTACTCAAACTACAGGCCGATGAGCACATTTCAATCTCAAAAGAAGATATGGCGGCCTACCTGGGTATTTCTGTAAGAAGCTTTAACAGAAGTTTAAAGCAAGTTGTAGATAAGGGAGGTTTTGACACGCCCGAATTTAAAAACATCTTACAGCTGGCAAACATGAAAAAGCTACTGGAAAAATTAAGGCAGTGATGTAGTGCAGTATATAAGCAAGCTTTTAAAGATAAAATCATAAACAGCATATTATCCGGCAAATATCGGGTTGATTTAAAAAGAAAAAAGAAGGTTGCACTTACTGTTAAACACAAGGACAATGATTTGCTTTTTGATCCACACAGCAAATTCGGATCAATTGTAAACAATCCAAAATGAATAGAATATATTCGATAATTAATTGCTCTATAAATGGATACATTTGAAGAAACCGGCGGTGTACGGATAGGTGGCTTTAAAGCAACCTGGCCTTTTGCTACTTTAAAAGTAAGCGAATTTAAACTCGAACTCAACGCATCGATAAAAGGTAATTTTGTTTTTAAACGCTCGGATATCATTTCCATGATACCACACACTTCCATATTAGGTAGTTCAATCCAGATTGTCCACCGGGTTGAGAAATACAATAAAGAAATCCTTTTTACCTTTCTAGGAAATGCAGAAGAGCGGATGAAAGAAATTGAACAGACCGGTTTCCTTAATCATATCGCCCCTAGCCCAAGTTATATTGACTTAGAGATCGATCAGCTTCAGCAACAAAGCGGTTTTCCCATTAAAATTCCGGTTGCCGTTGGCATCGTTGTCATCTGGAATTTACTGTTCCTATCCGACTTTTTCAATGTATTTCACACCAGAAAGGGAACCGAAATATTCGGGATTGGCGTGGGGATGGCACTGGCCTTAGTATTTATAATATGCATATTATTGCTCACATCAGATGCAGTGAGGCAGCTGGTATTAAAGAATGGCAATAATATCGGCAATATAAGACCCTTTTTATATTTTTTAGCCTTTATTACGCTCGTGATGTTTTGTGCGGGTTTTTTACCCCAATATCTGGCTAACCATTAAACATTTAGGTAGCAAGACGTGTTAGATTAAACAAATAACACAAATATGTCCGATATCTTAATTATCAATGGAAGTGCCAGATTGAATGGAAATACCCAAAAGTATATCGCCCAACTTACTCAGGAAATAGCTTTTGATCAGATCAATTTACTCGAGCATTATTTCCTTCCTTATAACTACGAAAACCAATACCCTGCCGAAGATCGTTTTGAAACCTTTGCCAAAGAAATCCTTTACCACAAACACCTTATTTTTGCAACACCCGTATACTGGTATGCCATGAGCGGAAGAATGAAAAACCTTTTCGACCGCTTAACAGATTGGGTAACCTTAAATAAGGAGGTTGGCCGAAACCTGAAAGGCAAAACCTTACATTTAATTGCGGTTGGTACCGATGCCGATTTGCCTGACGGGTTTACCACGCCCTTTTTTATGACGGCAAATTATATGGAGATGGATTACAAAGGTCATGTGTATTTCAATTCGGACGCAAAAATTACTGATGAAGAACTTGCCGAAATCAGAGATTCTTTTTTTAGTTTTATATCCGCATAAACACTATATAGCACAGGTTGCAATTTTATATCCCTAATTCTATTTAAAGTAAAAGCATGAATGTAGCAGAAGTTTTTAAGAACAATGAAAAATGGATCGCCGATAAACTGGCCATCAATCCTGATTATTTCACTGAATTATCTAAAGGGCAGAACCCGGAATTTTTATACATCGGCTGTTCTGATAGCCGTGTTACAGCCGAAGATTTAATGGGCATACAGCCTGGTCAGGCTTTTGTACACCGCAATGTGGCCAATCTGGTAAACAATGTAGATTTAAACGTAATGACGGTTTTAAATTATGCCGTACGCCATTTAAAGGTAAACCATATTGTGGTTTGCGGCCATTACAACTGTGGGGGCGTTAAAGCAGCCATGCAACCAGCGGATCTAGGTATCTTAAATCCCTGGTTAAGAAATATACGGGATGTATACCGCATCCATAAAGATGAGCTAAACGCCATCGAAGATGAAGGTCTTCGTTATAACAGATTGGTAGAGCTGAACGTTCAGGAGCAGTGTGTAAACCTGTTAAAAACCGCAGCCGTTCAGGAAGCCGTTACCTCACGCGGACTAACCGTACATGGCTGGGTATTCGATATCCATACCGGTCGCTTAATTGACCTTAAGATCGATTTCGAAAAGATTTTGAAGGATATTAAGGAGATTTATAATCTTTATTAAACGTTTGGGATTTGGCGGGGAGCGTTTGGAGTCCTAAGCGCATAAAAAGCCAGTATAGTTTTTACAAGCTGGGCGTTTGGAGTTTTGAGTACATACGACTCACCACTCCAAACTCCCAACTCATAACTAACCTAACGCCCCATCCAACCGCCATCAACGGTTAAGATGGTTCCGTGAACATAGTCGCTGGCCGCTGAGGCCAAAAACAATGTCGGTCCTTTAAAATCTTCTGGTGTTCCCCATCTTCCGGCTGGAATACGGGATAATATAGATGTGCTTCTATCCTGATCTTCGCGTAAGGCAGAAGTATTATCTGTTGCAATATAACCTGGTGCAATGGCATTTACATTTACGCCTTTTGATGCCCATTCGTTTGCAAAAGCTTTGGTCAAAGATGCAATTGCGCCCTTACTCGCTGCATAACCCGGAACGGTAATGCCACCCTGGAACGACAATAAGGATGCAGTGAAAATCACTTTTCCACTACCCCTGGCAATCATTTCACGGCCAATTTCGCGGGTTAAAATAAATGGTGCAGTTTGGTTTACCGCAATTACTTCATCCCAATATTCATCCGGATGCTCGGCAATGGGTTTACGTAAAATGGTTCCGGCATTATTCACCAAAATATCGATAACCGGATGATCGGCTTTTACCTGGGCGGCAAATGCCAGGGTATTTTCGCGTTTACCGAAATCGCACTGGTAGGCATAAAATTTTCTGCCTAGTGCTACAATTTCTTTTTCTACAGCGCTACCTTCCAGCTCCAGGCTGGCAGAAACACCGATAACATCGGCACCTGCTTCAGCAAGCACTAAAGCCATGGCTTTTCCAATGCCTCTTTTGCAACCGGTAACTAACGCAGTTTTACCTGCTAAATTAAATATGTTCGACATGTTTTTTTTAAAGTTCTATTCTACAGATCTCTCCATTTCGCTATGCTCCAGTCGAGATGACAATAATTATTTTAGTTCAGTAATGGCACAGTGATCCATATCACCATAATCCAGATTTTCGCCAGCCATGCCCCAAATAAAGGTATAGTTACTTGTACCGGCTCCTGAGTGGATAGACCAGTTCGGTGAGATTACGGCCTGATCGTTTTGCATCCAAATGTGGCGGGTTTCTTGTGGTTGCCCCATAAAGTGACAAACACTCTGTCCTTTAGGCACTTCAAAATAAAAATAAGCTTCCATCCTTCTGTCGTGCGTATGCGCTGGCATCGTATTCCAAACACTGCCTGATTTTAACTCGGTCATACCCATCTGCAACTGGCAGGTAGGCAACACACTGTTCACCAATAATTTATTAATGATCCTGTGGTTAGCCGTTTCCGGAGTGCCCAATTCAACAATTTCTGCTTCAGCTTTGCTTACCTTTTTGTTTGGATAAGTATGGTGCGCAGGGGCAGAATTGATGTACAATTTAGCTGCTTCACCTGGGGTGGCCGACTCAAAAAACACTTCTTTTGCACCTCTACCGATGTACAAAGCTTCTTTATAATCCAATTCATACTTTTCGCCGTCGGCAGTTACGAATGCTTTTCCGCCAACATTGATAATACCCAGTTCCCTGCGTTCTAAAAAGTAGGTCGCTTTTAAATCATCTGGATTTGGAAGTGCTATTTTCTGGTCAACAGGCATTGCACCACCTACAATATACCGGTCAAAATGAGATAAGGTTAAATTTACCTGGTTGGCCTCAAATACATTTTCGATCAGGAAATTATCCCGCAAAGCAGCGGTATCCATTTCTTTAACTTCTTTAGGGCTTTGAGCGTAACGGCTTTCGAATTTATTCATTGGTTAAAAATTGAGTTTTGACGTAAGATCTGAACTCCTATCGGATCCTATTGGCAAATATATTTATACGAGACTGATTATTTGTATTAATACTCAACTTTATAATCCTTTTTTACGCTTTCTCCGCTCCAGGCTTTCAAACTGGTCCATGGTGCCGGGGCATCTGTCCAAAATTTATTATCGGCAGGCAGACCTAAAGTTAAAAAGCCCAAAGTAGCCATATATAAACTTCCGGTAGAAGTATAGGTATCTGCTACTTCTGGTTGGTGGCCGTTAAAGCCCAGCACCAACCAGCCTTTAACATCAAAATTCTGATTACCATCATATAATTTATGCATCACCGCGGTTAGGCCACCACGAACCTGTGCTGGTTTCACGTATTCAGGCAGTTTTTCCATCAGGGCTGTTTGCGCCAATGCCTGAAAAGCAGCTGTACGGTAAGTAATCGAACGACCGTAAGCGGGATAGGTTCCTTCAGGTGAGATAATCCTTTCCAAATACTCTGAATAACGCACCATTCTTTTCAGTGCAAGATCATAATCCGCCTGCTGTGCTCTTTTTTTATCAACCAGCACTTTTAAAAGGTCAACCAGCATGGGATGGATTACGTAAGAATTGTAATAATCCATACTAAATTTTTCGCCGTCACTGTACCAGCTATCGCCCACATACCACTCTTTCATTTTATTGATCGAGAACTGAACACGGGCAGGATCGTACTGCTCACCAATGCTCAACAAAAACCCTTCTGTTAAACCCGAAAACAACAACCAGTTATTATAGGCACCACTTCTAGTGCGCAGGGATTTAAATTCTTCTATAAATCTTTTTTTAGTGATTTCATCGAGGGGCTCCCACAGGGCTTTTGGTGCGCGGAGAAAAGCATGGGCCACATAAGCAGCATCAACAATAGGCTGGCTTTCGGAACGGTAGCTGATATAATCCGGACTTTCAGGGTTGACCGAATTGGCCAAAGCCTTTAAAAGTTCGGTGCGCATGGTTTTTCTGAGCTTGCCCTCAGCAGTATCGTCATCAGGTAAGGCCAGCCAGGGGGCCACGCCGGCAATGGTACGGCCCAAAGCTTCCAGATAAGTAACTTTGGCTACGTTTAAACCATAACCAGGTGCTTTCTCCAAAGGCATGTTCTTTTTTAAAGTTTCGTTGGCCAGGTTGTGGATCACCGGATAGGCAATACGGTTTAAGGTTTTTACCCAGAAAGCACGGTCTTCGGCACCGGTTGTCGGTTTCTTTTGTGCGTTTGCCAATTGCGAAAATACCAGAAGGACAGAAAAAAATATTTTATATTTCATTTTCGTTAAATATGTGAGTTAGTAGCTAACTCAGGTTATTTTAAATTATTTGGAGAGCGGCTTTTGTGCAATTATTCAGGTTTCTTCCCGCTTTCCATTACTCCTCCGATAAAAATCGGGCTCGTGTCCACTCCATCCGATAGCTATCGGGTCTAGGTGGCATGGCATACATCACTATTAAAAATTGGTGTTTAACCAACAATTTTTTTTAACAAGCCCATTTCAATAAACCCGGTAGAAGCGTGCATCCCGATTTTTCCATCGGGATAAAGCGAATAACGGGACTGCTGTTCCCGAAGCACTGCTGCCCCCCTCATTTCCAAATAAAAAACTAAGATTTATTGTAAGTTTTGGCTACTTCTATAAAGCAATTAACCTCACATTTAATAGCTTCTATAAATACCATTTTTTATACCTGGCCAATGCTTCTAAATAATAATAATCGGCATAAATTAAAGGTACATCAATTTCACTGTTTAGCGGGTAAGCACCTGTGCTGTGCATCAGCAAAAAGCCTCCGTTTTCACCTAACTTTGCGTGATATTCGCTACTGGACAGGGAATAGATCATGGTTTCGGCCGCTGATTTAAATTCGGTTTTTTCACTTCCCGAAGTGTACTGTCCAAGTTCCAGCAATGCAGAAGCCATTAGCGCACCCGCAGAAGCATCACGTTTGGCAAAAGGAATTCCCTGTGCGTCGAAATCCCAGAAAGGAATCTTATCTGCAGGAAGGTTTGGATGATTCAGGATAAAATGCGCTATACCTTTTGCTTGTTTCAAATAGACCGGATCTTTGGTAAAACGGTACATCATGGTGTAACCATATAAAGCCCAGCCCTGCCCACGCGACCATGCCGAACAGTTTGCTGCACCCTGCCAGGTTGCTTTTCTGATTACCGCTCCGGTTTCAGGGTTATAATCGACCACATGAAAAGAACTGAAATCAGGACGGAAATGGTTTTTTAAAGCGGTATTGGCATGGATAACCGAAATTTCTTTATACTTTTTATCGCCACCATTGTCACTTACCCAGTTCATCATTTCGAGGTTCATCATGTTATCGATAATTACAGGGCATTCCCATAATTTACTCTTGTTCCACGATTGGATCGATTTTACCACCGGCCGGTAACGGGTGGCCAGCGATTCGGCCGAACGCTGAATCACCGCTTTATATTCAGGCTTGCCTGTTAACCGGTAGGCGTTTCCAAAACTGCAGTACATCATAAAACCTAAATCGTGGTTTCCGGTGTACGTTTGGTTTGGTTCAATTACTTTTAAAGCTTTTTCGGCTTCCTGTTTAATCTCTGCGTTTTTGGTCTGTTCGTATATATACCATAAACTGCCGGAATAAAAGCCGCTGCACCACCATTTGATATCGTAATTTACAGGTTTTCCTTTTTCGAAAGTCTGAGGAGTTTTCCCTTCGGGGATATTTTTACCCAATACTTTATATTGATCAACGGCGAATTTAAATTCATCGTTAATCAGCTGCGCCATCGGTTTCCTTTCAGTTTGGGCAAATGTACCCGGGCCCGCAAGCAATAGTAACGCGGCAACAAAATTGATTTTTTTCATAATTTAAATAGTGTATATTATTCTTTAATTTTAAAATCTGCCGTAGCGCCCGCAAGGGCACCGGTTGGCAAATTACAATCTATATTTTTCGGTTTCGGTAATCCCGGCAACTTTAGCGACACCTTGATCGTATCGGTTCCCTGTGCCGGATCGGCAATATACAACACAGGGCTTTTGCCATTTAGATCTTTGATGTAAACTGTGCAGGGATGATCAACACTGAGCGTTATCCCATCAGCCGATAAAGTACCTGCCTTATAAAAAACAACCTGTAGCATATTCAGACCATGATGTTTGACCGCCTGCAGCTCATCCGTATTTTTTAAGATCTGCACCATCCCCCGGTTATACTTTTTTAGGCCTGCAACATCAATTCCCGGCAAAACGACATACTGATAACTGGCATTTTTGGGGTTTTGACCATGATTTAACCAAATTTTAAATACATCGTGCTTTACCTCGGTTTTACTTTGAAAATGGTTGATCCTGTACCAGCTCCCGCTTTGGGCCTTGTTGCTGATGTTTAAATCCCCACCTTGGGGAAAAATATACCCAATACTGTCGTGGATCGCCCACCTCTCGCTTTTACCATTTTTATGTGCACCATCTGAAGAAAACACATCACCGCGCGACCAAACCTGATTGATTGTGGTGGTGATATTTTCTTTTGCGCTGCTATTGATCCCGGCACCCAAACAAACCACTTCACGATCAAAAAAGAACCATGCTTTTTTTGCCTGCACGCTATCGTAATCTAAATCGTAACACGATACACCATAAACGCCATCACTAACCCCACCCACAAAGCTGGTGGTGCCGGGGATGCCCCATTCTTTTAAAACGGTTGCACCATTGTCATCCGGATAATCCCTGCTGGTGGTTCCCGGGATTTTATCCCATTCCCAAACCGGCATCAGGTTGGCATATTCCGATCCGCTGCGCTGGATATTGGTAGCTCCATCGGGGAGAAATTTCCCCAATATATTTTCGTTGTTGCCACGCTCGGTCCGTAAGGTTCTGGTTGATGCCGTTTGCACGCTAAAAGTATAAGCTGGCCGAAGGTGCAGGGTATAACCGCTCTTCCAAAACTGGTTGTGCGCAGGTGTGATTTTATAACCGGGAGATTCTGCCCCCGAGGTACGCTTAACCGAAGCCTCCCAATAGGCTGCATTTTCAGGATCGAAAAGTTTAATCTTCTTTACCATTCCGCCCATGCCGCTGCTTAAGGAGTCTTTACGGCTGATCCCCCGTCCACGTACATTAAAATCATAGAACGAGCCCCTTACGGTTTTAAGAAAGGTGCTCTTTAAATAACTGACCAAAATCGCCAACTGGTCCTTTGGTAAAGCATAGGCAGTTTCTCTTAAATAAAATGCAGCGTTAACCGAATTACCGGCAAATACCCTCCCGTAACTGGCAATGGCCTGTTGTTTGCCGTGCTGGTAATAACTTCCATCGGCCTGAACACCTTCTTTTCCATCCGCAATGGCAATGGGTTCGAACAGGTATTTCGCGGCAGAATCAAGCGTTGCTTTATTTTCGGTTAAACAGGCCCGGTACAGATAATGTAATGCCTCATCAGAAGTGTTGGCCCCATCTCCGGTTTTTAACCTTCTGATCATTCTATTGATCAGTGCCTTTTCCAGTTCTTGGGGAAGCGGCGTTTTTGCACTACGCATCAACAGGAGTGTTTCCCCAATAGCCTGCGGATAAAAAATATCATTATACCACCAGTTTTTGTTCTTCGGGTTTTTATCCAGCCAGTTCTGTAAAGATTTAACAATTGATGCCTGTAACTCCCGATCATTGTAAAGCTTATTCGATGGACGGATATAAGCCATCGCCATATCCTTGATCCGCTTTAAAGGATCGTACTGGGCGTCGCTATAATTGATATCGGCCCAACTTCCATCTGCGTTTAAAGACACCATATTTTTGTTGATCCTTTTTACCAGTACCCCATCATTTACCCCCGCCTGCAGGTCAAGGTTAATCCGCCCCATAATTACGGCATAAGGTTCTTCCTGCGCGTTGGCCGAAACTGCAGTAAAACACAAAACGTACAGGGAGAGCAGTATTTTAAATCTCTTATAATTTATTTTGACGATCATTTTTCAAGTCAACTATTGCTTATTGGATCACTTTGATAATAAATTCTTTTAGGGTTGATTTACTTTCGTTGGGATTAACATTGTACGCAACAAAGGTTGCTTTGTATTTGCCCACGGCGAGGTATTTATAGGCATAGGCTGTAGTGGCCGATGCCGTAATATTTTTAACCGTAGCAGTAGAAATATCTGGTGAAACCCGGCCCACATACAAGGCTTTACTTACGATCCAGCTGGTATTGGTAGGCGCTGTTGCTGCTCCGCCAACAATGGTTAAGGATGTTGTAGTAGGCACCCACCTTGCATTGGCAGGTGTCCAAACATTGCCATAGCGGGTCCAATAGGCATTATCATTTACCAATGAACCTAAGTTAAAGCTATAATCACCCAATACATTGTTTACCGTATAATTTGTAATCGTCCAGGTTCGCTGAGTAGCGCCGGTTACGCCCGAATATTTGAAGGCAATAAAAAGCGAATCGTTTACACCGCTTACCAGATCAGCTAAATTCACATTACCTGTATTTACGGCAGTGGCACTGGTAGCCAAAGGGGTACGGTCGGTAATGTTTGTCCAGGCGGCGTTTACTACCGTTGCCGAATCTCTCGACGACAATTTATTGGTAGCCAAAACCTGTAAGGTATTGCTTTGCGTACCAAATTGAGCAGTAATGGTAAAAGATAAGGTAGGTATGCCCTGCGCCATTGTCCTATCACGGAATTCGTATTTATTGCCTATGGTACCAGCCCAAAAAGCAATGTTATCGGCATAACCATCAAGCGCAAACCTGCAGGTATCGCCCAATTTAAAAACAAGCGTATCACCAATGGTAGAACGTGCGTTGGTAAGGTTAATACCCGCAGTTGGCGCATCGGTAGTAAGGTCTTTTTTACAGGCCGTAAAAAATAAAGCCGCAAGCAAACATATGTTGAATAGATATTTCATCTTTATTTCCATTTTTGTGGTTAGTTAATATCCCGGGTTTTGAATTAAAGCCTTATTTAAGTTCAACTCGTAGGTTGGTTTTGGAAGCAGCACATGCCTTTGGGTAATTCCGGTAATCCCGCTATAACCAACCGCGTTTCCGGTTGTTGCCGACACCCCATTGGCGACCGCATAATTGGCGAAGCTTTGCATATCGCCCACAAAATTTCCCCAACGGATAAGGTCGGCTTTGCGATATGCCTCGAAGCATAATTCGCGCATACGCTCATCTCTGATCGTCAATTGAAAATCCGCTTTATTTAACCCTGGTGTTAACAGATATTCATTTCCATTAGTGATGGTCGCGGTAGCTGTTGCAGTAACACCTGTTGCTGGTGCGGCAATGCTAACGGTTGGCGCACTGCTAAAATAAGGTCCTGCAGCGGTTAAGTTACCTCTGTTGGTTAATTTAATACCCGTAACCACACCTGCGGTAGAAACCACCGCAACTCCAGTGGCACCCGAGCCACCACCACCGCTAATCGTTACCACCGGAGGATTGGCAGCACTATACCCCGAACCTCCTGTTACCACAGTGATATTTTTTACAATATTGCCGTACATGGTTCCATAAGCTCTTTTCCTCACCTGGTTAATGGCATCATAAGCCGCGGCTGTGGGGCCGTTCACCTGGTTTTCGGCCTCCGCTTTCATCAATAATACATCCGAATAGCGGATTACCGGCCAATTGATATTATAGGTCCCCAGATTCCTTGAAGCCTCCGGACTATATTCACGACGGAATTTCCCACACATCATCTGCCATGGATTGGGCTTTTCTGTTTTACTCCTCACAGCGGTTGTTGTATTTACGGTCCAGATGAAATCAGCACAGTTCCAGTCTCTCCTTGTATCCAGCGATGCTTTGTTTACCAGGGTACTGGTGGGCTCAACCTCATAACTGTCAAATAATTTTTTCGTCGTCTGAACCCATCCAACCGCTGCATAAGAGGCTGGATCGAAAACTCCGTTTACGGTAAGGATGGCAGATTGGATCCCCACAAAGTTTCCAATGTCGTTCCCGGTTTTATTCGTTACTCCTGCTGCAGCACCCGCTGATCCCCATTCTAAAATATCTTCTTTTACATCATATTTATCCTGACACAGATTGATAAAAACCTGCTTGTAATCCGGATTTAGAGCATGAAGCCCTGAATTGATTACTTTATCGGCATATATGATCACATCGGCATATTTTGTGGCGTCATTTGTAGGGTATCCTGCCCAATACAGGTACACACGCGCCAACATGGCCTGTACCGCAGTAATGGTTACCTGATCGTTATAACCTAAACTGGCTGCAGTTCTACCTTGCAGCAAAGTTTCGGCCTCTTTTAAATCGGCAACAATCTGTGCATAAACAGCCGCCTGAGATGAGGCCGGAATATTGGTCTCCGCAATACCCGGACTATGGAGGATGAGCGGAACCTCACCAAAATTAGTGGTGAGAATGAAGTAATTGTAGGCCCTTAAAAACAAAGCCTGACCTTTAATATAACCACGCTGTTTTTCATCCATCGTTGGTTTATTGATATTATCGATCAGTACATTGGCGTTGTTGATACCCAGATATGGCCAGCGCCAAACATCGGCTACGTAAGCATGCCCTGCATCGTACGAATAATAAAGGCCACGAGCCTCCCCGTTTACCGGGCGGTTGGGCAACATTTCGTCGGTTGCACTTACAAAATTAAAGTTCAATACCTGGCCGTACATCCGCTCGTACATCATATTGCTGTATATGCCATTAAGCGCTACCTGCAATTGATCTGCCGTTTCGTAATAGTTTGAGGGGCTGTAGAAATCTGTTGGTTCGGTGTCTAAGAATTTTTTGCATGATGATGATAACCCCATCACAAATAAAAAAGCCAGAATATATTTATTTTTCATTGTCTTATCTTTTAATGGTGATTAAAATGTCGCGTTTAAACCAAAGGTTATCGTGAACGATTGCGGATAGGTTCCATAATCGAATCCCGGGGTAAGGTTGCTCGGTCTTGATGAGGCCTCAGGATCCAGGCCCGAATAACCGGTAAGAGTTAACAGGTTTTGTGCCGATGCATTTAAACGCAGTTTTGACATGCCAATACTTTTAACGATTTTATTAGAGAAATTATAACCCAGCTGAACGGTTTTTAATCGCAGGTACGATCCGTCTTCTACTACCCGGGAAGAGTAATTCGCCGCAGCCATTCCCCCCGCCCTAAATAAATCGTTATTTTGATTAGCTGGCGTCCAACGGTTTTGGAAGGAGGCGTATTGGTTCAGGTTCGGGTTGGTTACGATACCGCCCTCAAAAACATAGCGGTTCGCATTGATGATATTATTGCCGTACGACCATTGTAAGAAAACTCCTAAATCCCAGTTTTTATAGCTGAAGTTATTGCTAAAACCACCCGTGTGAATCGGCAAACCCCTGCCGATTATGGTATAATCGTTATTGTTTACCACTAAATCGCCGTTTAAATCTTTGTATTTGATATCACCTGGCTGAATAGATGCCCGGGTTGAGCCATTGGTGGTAATATTTGGTTTTAACAAAAACGTTCCATTTGGCATTTTATCAAAATCGCCATATTGATAAACCCCATCGAAAATCAGTCCATACATCTCCCCAACCGAACGGCCTTTTACAGAGATATATGGAGATAAACTGGTATAGGTGGTATTAAAAAATGTTCCAGAACCGGCAAGCAATGAATTCTGCCCTTCGGTTAATTCTAAAATTTTGTTTTTGTTAAAACTGATGTTGAAATTACTCGTCCAGCGGAAATTTTTGGTCTGGATATTCGTACTGTTCAAGGTAATCTCTAAACCTCGGTTTTCTAAACTTCCGATGTTTTTAAAACCCGTCCCACTCTGCACCCCGCTTGCATAAGGCAACTGGGCATTCAGCAATAAATCGTTAGTTACCCTTTTATACACATCGGCCGTTAAACCCAAACGGTTTTTAAAGAAACTCAGGTCCAAACCGATATTGGTCTGTGTATTGGTTTCCCACTGCAGATCGTAATTTCCGGATGCGGTAATTACCGAACCAATGGCTACCGGTTTACCGTTAAACGAATACCAATATTGCGTATTGCCCAAGTTTAGCTGTGGCAGGTAGGCAAAATCGCCCACACGGTTGTTTCCCGATTCGCCATAACCGATACGCAGTTTACCATCAGATAACCAGGTAGCATCTTTTAGGAAAGATTCCTGGCTGAAACGCCATCCTGCCGATGCCGAAGGAAAATAGCCCCAACGTTTGCCCGGCGCAAATTTCGACGATCCATCGGCCCTGAAACTGGCGGTCAATAAATATTTGCCTTTAAAATCATAATTCAACCTGCCCAGAAACGATTGCAGCGTCCAAACCGAACTGCGCGAATTTACCACCGTATTGGCCGCAGGCACTAAATCCAGGGCATCGATACCTAAACTTTCGTTGGTAATCTGCGAGGCATAAATCGACCGGTAGGAGTTTTTACTCCGCTGTGCGGAGTAACCTGCCAAAACGGTAAGGTTGTGGTTTTTGTTAAAAGTATTTTTATAGGTTAGCGTATTATCATTTAACCAGTTAAAAGCCGGACTGGTAGCATAGGTTCCGTTTGGTCCTGATGAGTTCCATTTACTGCCCGATTGTGTTAAAGCATTATTAAAAATATTGGTTTCGGTATTGGCATTGGTAAAGCCCGCAGCTACCCTCAGTTTTAATTTGGGTGTAAAAGCATATTCCGCATAACCATTGGCCACCATCGTTGTAGCTTTGTACATGGTTTTCTGGTTTTCCAAACTGATTAAGGGGTTTACCCGGTAATCCTGATTATTCGCGAGCTCATTTGTAGGGTCGTAAAAAGAATAGAGCAGATCGGTATTCTGATCCCTGCCCGAAATCGCCGCGGCCGGGCGGTATCCCCAAACCGAATACAACAGCACCGAAGAAGCATAAAAATTGGTTGCGGATATTGGCGTTCCGAAAGTTTCGCTGTAGGCATAATTTACGTTTATACCCGCTTTTAATTTATCCGTAACCGTTTGGTCGAGTACAAAACGGCCCTGATAACGTTTAAAACCACTGTATTTTACAATCCCTTTCTGGTTATTGTAGTTGCCGGAAATCGAATAGGTGGTTTTATCGTTCCCACCCCTTAAGGCAATATCGTGGTTCTGGTTCTGTCCGTTCTGGAAAATATAATCCTGCATGTCCAGGCTCGATACATTCTGGTAATCGTTTATGGTCACGCCGTTTTTTAAATAAACCGAATCAGCAAAAACAGGATTCAGCTCCTTCACGTATTTCACAAACTCAAAGGCATTCATCACCGGAATTTTATCGGGCGATTTTTGCGTACCGTAATAGGCATTGTAGCTCAGTTGCGGTTTACCCGCCTTACCTCTCTTAGTGGTAATCAATACCACACCGTTCGATCCACGTGCACCATAAATCGCGGTGGCTGAAGCATCTTTTAATACATCTATACTTTCGATATCTGAAGGATTAATGGAGTTGGCATTGGCATCTTCGGATGGGAATCCATCGATTACATACAATGGTGAATTATCCTGAGAGATGGATCCCGCTCCACGGATCACAATATTTGCCGTTGCGCCAGGTTGTCCGTCATTGGTTGATACCTGAACCCCCGCCACACGTCCGGCAAGCGCCTGATCGAACGATTTAACAGGAGCCTGTTCCAGATCTTTCATGTTTACCGAACCAACGGCACCCGTAAGATCAGCCCTTTTGGTGGTGCCATAACCCACTACTACCACATCGCTTAATCCGGTAATAGAAGATTTTAACACCACGTTAACTGTATTACGTGCGCCAACCGTTAGGCTTTGCGTAGCATAACCCACATAGTTGAACACCAGCTGGTCGGTTGCTGATGCCTGGATTTTAAACCTTCCATCCGCATCTGTCTGCGTAGTGGTTTTACTCCCCTTTACAGTGACCGATACACCGGGCACGGTCTGTTTACTTTCGTCGGTAACTACACCGGTAATGGTTTTACTCTGGGCAAAAACATGCAAAGTGGTCAATAGGAAGCAAGTGAGTAATAATAAAAGCTTAGGAAAAAGATATACACGCGGCGGCGTGCCTGTTCTCCCTGGGATGTAGAGTTTACTCATAATTGTTGGTTAAATTGGTTATTAGGTTTGTTCGTGCTGAGGCTTCACTTTTTATAAAGCATTGCCTGCAGAACAAACTTATAGCTTAGCACTTTTTACAGGGGTATAATTTTCTAAATATTTAGGGGTAATTTTCTAAATA
Organism: Pedobacter humicola; assembly: GCF_056490705.1. Lineage (NCBI taxonomy): Bacteria > Pseudomonadati > Bacteroidota > Sphingobacteriia > Sphingobacteriales > Sphingobacteriaceae > Pedobacter > Pedobacter humicola. Next base: position 560,003 of record NZ_JBWJIG010000002.1, read on the forward strand.
TTTGGCAAAAATGCTTTTAAACCATAATTTAGATTGCCAGTAACCCATATAACCAATTATCCCATGCCTACAGCCTTCTTGAAATCTTTGCTCAGTGCAATCCTGATTTTAGGAGCTGTAAGGCCAGGCCTATGCCAGCAGCCCATCCTCTTCGATCACCTCGGAATAGAAAAAGGCCTTTCGCAAACTTCCGTACTGGCCATCTGCCAGGATAAAAAAGGATATATGTGGTTCGGTACCCGTAACGGCCTAAACCGCTACGATGGATACAATGTTAAAGTTTATCAATCTTCCAATACCGACCCTCTTTCTATATCGAACAATTACGTGGTGAGTCTTTTATCCGATTCACACCAAAATTTATGGGTAGGCACCAATACGGGTTTAAACAGGTATAATGAAACAACCGACAATTTCGAACGCATTACCGCCCGGCCAAAAGGCCTCAGCAACAATATGGTCAACTGCATTACCGAAGATCAAAAAGGGAATGTCTGGATTGGCACCTTAAATGGCTTGAACCTTCTTGTTAATGGAGATACCTCGAAAATAAAGATTTTCTTTAGTGACAAACTTAAGGATGGAATATACCATAACATCAGAACCGTAAAGCAGGACCGCGAAGGAAATATCTGGGTAGGAACGTCCAATGGCCTATTAAAAATGACCCCGAAAAACGGAGTTTACCAGACAATTGTTTTTAAAAATCAGGGGAAACCGGGCGATATCAGCGAAAATTATATTACCGGGATAATTCAAGATGCACAAAATAAACTCTGGATAAGTACACAGGATAATGGCCTGAACCTTTTTAACCCTACCACAAAAACCTTTAAGAATTTTAAACACTCCGATGGTCAAAAAAATTCGCTTGTAAACAACACCATCCGCACCATGGTATTGGATGATGCAGGCAAATTGTGGATAGGTACATTGGATGGGATCAGTGTAATGGATACCCGGAGTTTCAATTGCGTAAACTTACAGTACGATCCCGACAACAAAAAAAGCCTGAGCCAGAATTCGGTTCACCGGCTGTATAAAGACCAGAACGGCTCCATTTGGGCGGGCACTTATTTTGGTGGCGTAAACATCAACTATCCATACACTACCGCCTTTGGCATTTACAGCACCAACAAAAATACCTCCAGCATTAACAACAACGTGGTAAGTGCTTTTGCCGAAGATGAAAATAAAAACCTCTGGATCGGAACCGAAGGTGGCGGATTAAATTATTTCAACAGATCGGCAAATACCTTTACCGCTTTTAAAAACGACGGCGGGAGCAACTCGATCAAATCGAACCTGATCAAAAAAATTATACTCGATCAGAAGGGAAAACTCTGGATCGGTACACATTCGGGCGGTCTTAACGTTTACGATAGCAAAAACCGTACGTTTAAGAGTTTCAATTTCAGCGCACATCAGGAAGATGTACCCGACGAAATTACCGCCGTAGCCGAAGATCGCTATGCCACGCTGTACGTAGCCACTCAGCGCAATGGCATTAAAATTTCCAATCCTGACAAAACAAAGTTCTACAACTTTAAGCTGCCCGCCATTTTTTTGGGTGCTGCAATAGTGAAAGCTTTAATGGTCACCGACCGCGTTTACTTTGGAACCACGAACGGGTTTTGCATTTATAATATAGAAAAAAAAGAGTTTTATACCTTGTGCGATGCCCAGACCAAAAAACCTGCCGATTATTATGTAAACGGCATTACAGAAACAAAGAATAAAGAAATTTATATCTGCACCAATAACAGAGGGCTCATCCGCTACGATCAAAAAACAAATAAAGTTATTTACTACACCGTAAAAAATGGTTTACCGAACGACAATGTGCTCGGTGTTCTGGAAGATGACAATGGCAACCTTTGGGTCAGTACCGCCAATGGCCTGTCGATGTTTAACCGGAAAAACAAAACCTTTAAAAACTATACCATTGCCGACGGCCTTCCGGGAAACGAATTTAATGCCAATGCTTTTTTTAAAAGCACCGATGGTGAAATGTTTTTTGGCGGTTATAACGGTTTTATTAGCTTTTACCCCAACCGCATACAAACCAATAACAAAGCCGCCACACTTGTCATTACCGGCTTAAAAGTAGATAACAAGCCAGTAAAAATTAATGCAGATGATGGTTTGCTCGATAAGAATATTGGTTTAAAGGATAAACTCGTTTTTGCGAGCGATCAGAATACATTCAGTTTAAGTTTTGCCCTCTTAAATTTTATCAAGCCAGAGAAAAACCGTTACACATATAAACTAGATGGTTTCGAAAAAAACTGGAACGAGGTAAATGTCCCAACCGCTGCTTATACCAGTCTCCCTCCGGGCAACTACACCTTTATGGTTAAAGGCGTTAATAATGATGGCGTTCAGAGCGCCAACATCCGGAAGATCAGCATTACGGTAAATCCGCCATTTTACAGAACCTGGTGGGCCTACCTCTTTTATTTCTGTCTTTTTGCAGGCATATCTTTTGTGTTTGTCCGCTATTTATTAATTAAAGCCGTATTGAAGAAAGAGAAAGAGATTAATGAGCATAAACTCGAATTTTTCACCAATATTTCTCACGAAATCCGTACGCCATTAACGCTCATTGTTGGCCCATTGGATAAGTTGATCGAAAACGCAAAAGACGATCCTGCCCGCAACAGAGATTTACAACCGATTAAAAACAATGCCGACCGTTTAATGAACCTCGTTACCGAACTGCTTGATTTTAGAAAAGCCGAAAGCGGGAAAATGGCGCTGCACGTTAGCCCTGGCGATATCGTAAAATTCTGCAGGGAAATATTTCTGGCTTTCCAGAACATGGCCATTGCAAAAAACATTGATTACGTTTTCGAAACCAGACAGCCAACAATCGAATTGTATTTCGATAAAGTTCAAATGGAAAAGGTATTGTTCAACCTGCTTTCCAATGCTTTTAAGTTTACGCCCGCGAATGGGAAAATCACCTTAAAAATCCTGCAGGAAAATCAGTTGGTTTATATCCAGATCTGCGACAACGGCAAAGGCATCCCATTGGAAAGCCAGGCCAATCTGTTTACCAATTTTTATCAGGGCAATACCGCTACCACCATTGGCACGGGTTTAGGCTTATCCTTCTCTAAAAGCATTGTAGAACTGCACCGTGGCGAGATCACTTTTAAAAGCACACCAAAAAACGATCAGGCTTTTGGTGCAACCTGTTTTACCGTAAGTTTAAAAACAGGAAAAGCACATTTTAATCCATCCGAATTTATAGCCGATTATGTGTATTATGACGATGCTTTAAACTATAACCTCCATACCGCTCCATTGTCTTCAGAGCCTGTTACAGCAGTAAACATTGCAACGGATACCGCTAATGCCGGTAAAAAACATAACATTTTACTGGTAGAGGATAACGAAGATGTAAGAACTTTTATCAAACAGTCTTTACATCAATCCTACAACATATTTGAACAGGAAAATGGTGCTACCGGACTTGAGTGTGCCCTTGATCTGATTCCTGATCTCATTATCAGTGATGTAATGATGCCTGTGATGGATGGCCTCGAATTGTGCAGGAAACTTAAAACCGACGAAAGAACAAGCCATATCCCAGTGGTTTTATTAACGGCGAGGTCGGCTTATGTGCACCAGATCAACGGTTTCGAAAATGGTGCCGATGCTTACATTATGAAACCATTTAACCTAAAAATACTGGAGCTGAACATCCAGAACCTCCTCAATGCACGCGAAACCATTAAACAAAAGTTTGCGCAGGTAATTACGCTCGAGCCTAAAAACATGGTGATCAATACCACAGAGCAAAACTTTTTAAATAAAATTATACAGGTAATCGAAGACCGCATCGCCGATCCTGATTTTGACGTACCTACCCTGGCATCAGAAATTGGCATGAGCCAGCCGGTACTCTATAAAAAAATAAGGGCATTAACCGATCTTTCGGTAAACGACTTTATCAAATCATTACGTATCAAACGGGCAGCGCAATTGCTTAAACAGGGCACCGGAAACATAACTGAAATTGCCTATTCGGTAGGCTTTAGCGACCGGAAATATTTTAGTTCAGAGTTTAAAAAACATTTCGGCAAAACACCGAGTGAGTTTATTGCTAACGATTAACCCACCCGCATTTCAGTAACCTGCTGATCAAAATGATTGTTCATCACCCCCTGATAAACCTGTTCTGCAACGTGGTACAATAAATCTACTTTTCAAACAGTCGTACCACATCGGGTTCACTAATTTTATAATCGTTTTCGTAGCGAACGGCCAGATAGGCTTCATCAAGCAGATGTAAAAGACAAAGCTCTTCTTCATCATTACTAAACAGTTCAGCAAGCGGTTTTACATAGCCTTTAACATACAATTGATGCGCATTAATGCGATGCGTTTTTTTATCCTTCCCCATTACCAGTACTTTGATGGCCCGAAACATCAGATCGAAAACCTGGTGCAGCATAAAAGTGCAGTATTCGAAATTTTGCTGTTTATAATAGAACTTTGCCCCCGTCAAAAATTTATTGGCCTTATTAACTTCGTGCCGATAGTTGGCCCTAACACGCCCGGCAATGGATTTGGGTATCCCACTGTCCAGATAACTTGCAGGTTTACTATACAAGCAATTCCGAAAATTGGTGGCATAGTAAAAAAACAGACTTCCCTCCTGCAGGGCCTGCTCCACCTCATGCACATGGAAAAGCCGGTAAGCAAATTCGGTTTGCCCGTTAAATACAATGTTTAGTACGGGTGTGAGTTCGTTTAAAATACGCACCTGTTTAAACTCAACCATAATCAACATTTCCTTTAGCGCCTTACCTCCAAAAAAAAGTCGGTTTGTAGATAAATATACTGCACAGGCACCACAGCCGTAATGTCTTTTAATAAACGCATCACTTCTTCATCTGTTACCGCATCATGGCTCAGGTTTAAAAATTTATTCCGCATAATAACTCCTTTCCATTTCATCATCATTTATCGAAGGGTTATTGATCATCACAAAAAAAGCTTCCATCATCATCATCAAGGCCTCATATTGCTCAAATAAAAATTCCTTGTCCATCAGCTTAATGCTGCTCTTATTGCTGAAAGCAGCATATAACCACTCTAGCAGACCCAGGCGTAACTGTTTAATTTTTTCAGGAACAAAGAAATGCTCTGCAAAGCGGTAAGGGTTTTCTACATGTTCGGCAGGTAAGGTATTTACTTCATGTAAAGCATGTGGCGGCTCTATATCCTCAACAAAAGGATCGCTGACCAAATCTTCGGGCAGGGTGTGCTGATATTTGAGTTGTTTTTCTGCGATTAAATATCCCGCGTTGAGCAGTTTTGTAAACTGGTTATACAGGAAAAAATAATCGGCAACATCATTTATGCGATTCCCTTCCGAAAGTGCGGTTTTATACCAGTTTTTCAGATAGGCTTTATGTCCCGCAAGGTTATCCAAACTAAAGAAAAATTCAATAACCTTAAACGGATTTTCAAATAATTCCTGATCGAAAGCCAATGGCGATGTACTTTCGAACATGGCCATATGGCAATAGCGATCGCTACTTTTAAAACTGTTTTTAGTGATCAGACGTTCGTGGATCAGCCAGCAGGCCTCCAGCATTTTCATGGTATTTTCGTAAAACGCGGCAACATACTGGTCCCAATCCAGATCGAGCTTATGTTCTAATCCGGCCATTAACCATTCCCTGTAAACAATTTTATAGCTATCCGGTTCAAAGAAGATAAACATATCCGAAAAGGTAAACTTTGGATTTTTAATTTCGCTTTTGCTTAACAATTTCGGGCAATAATCAAGCACAATGCGACTTCAAAACTCCTTACTGCGAATTCAAAAACTTCTTACTACCTCTATCCGCCTATCGACACCTTTCCCCTGAAAGGGAAAGGACTAAGAGAGAAGACTTACTGCAATGTGCATCATGCGATCTGCTATCAATATAGTCCTCGTTTGTAACGAGGATTCGTGAGATTCGCATTTGTAATGCGATCATATATTTTTTTGAGGCAACTTTAAAACATTCCAAACTCAATACTCCAAACTCAAACTAAAAAGCGGGCTGATCATTGATCAGCCCGCTTTGCTTATATTTTTTTTCTAGTTTAGTATCCCGGATTCTGATACATCTTTACCGGATCTAATTTCACCTCATCAAAAGGAATAGGATAATACCTGTCTTTAATGGTTACGTTAGCCAGTTTAGCAATGCCATATGATGATTGTGGTTTAGCCTTTAAATAAGTAACCAGTTCCGCAGCGGTAAAATTCCTGATCAAATCGAACCATCTTTGATGCTCAAAAGCGAATTCCGACCTGCGCTCGTGCAAAATAGCCAGCTTTAAAGTGGGGAATTTAGATGCATAAGTAGCATCTGTTTTGGCTACAGCGTATAATGGCATTCCAGCCCTTGCCCTCACCATATCCAGATATTGGATAGCCACGGCATCGTTGCCCTGCAACATGTTTACCTCAGCAAGCATTAAAATTACATCGGCATAGCGCATCAATATCCAGTCGTTACCTCCATAACCGTTCTTGGTGGCTAATTCACTCGCATCGCGGAATTTGGTGATAAACCAATCTTTTACTGTCTGCTCATTGGCAAACTTAACAGAGAAATCTTTCCTTAAATCATTTGCTTCATACTCATTGATCAGATCTAACTTTACATTACCTCCAATACCGGTAGATACCTTTAATGAATTAATCAATTCGCCTTTTGCCTGGTTGTTTGCCGCAATGCTCGAACTGTAATTTACATCACCTTGCTTATAAGAAATCTGGAAAATCAGCTCTTTGCAGGTCATTTTCTTGGCTACATCAAAAACATCAACATAAGGGATTTCGGATAAATTCCCAAAAGTTTTCATGTTGTAAGCCGCTAATAGGTAAGTGTTCGCATTCGTGAGATTTTCGGCTTTATTAGCTGGTAAAGTTGCCGCCATAGTTAAATAAACCTTACCCAAATAAGCATTAATTGCAGCTTTAGAAGTCCTTCCGATGTTGGCCGAGGTCTGAAAATTCGGCAACGTACTGTTTAAACCGTCCTTTAAATCGGCAACAATCTGGTTGTACACATCAGCCTCGGGTACGCGGAAAGTTGCCGCGGTAACCTCCTCAGTATTATTTAATTGTTTGGTAACCAAAGGTACAGGACCCCATTTTCTTACCAGTTCGAAATACATAATGGCCCTTATAAATTTGGCTTCGGCAATGTAGTTAACCTTATTCGCAGGTGTTGTAAAAGGTACCTTATCAATATTCGATAAAATGACGTTGCTTCGGGTAATGGCATTGAAAAGCGCCAGCCAGTGTGCTTTTAAATAAGAGTTACTTGGCAATAAAAAGAAATCGTTAAACTGGAAAGGTTCACCCGCATTACTTTGGTTATCATTTCTTCCGGCATCGTCAGAGCGTTCATCTGTAAACAGACCGCTATTTTCGCCAAGCGTATTGCTACTTCTTAACGATTGGTAAGCACCATTTACGGCCAGCAACACATCGTTTTCAGTTTTAAAGTAGTCTTCAACGGTAACCGCGTTTGGATTATTCTGATCTAAAAAATCCTTTTTACATGCACCAAGGGTTAAAATTGCGCCCAGGGCTAAAATTGTATAAATATTGTTCTTCATTTTCTTAATTCTAAAAAGTAAGTTTAATACCTAAGTTATATGCTCTTGCCAAAGGATAGTTACCATAATCTACACCTGGAGTTAAATTAGACCCTCCGCTATAATCAACCTCTGGGTTATAACCCTTATAATCGGTAATGGTAAAAGCATTATCAACACTCGCATAAACGCGGATATTACTCACCTTAAGGGTATTGGCGAGTTGTTTAGGAAAACTGTAACCTAAAGTAATATTGGTACACCTGAAATAAGATCCATCCTGAATATAGAAAGATGATAAACGGGTACTGTTACTTTGCGTACCTGCACGCGAGGCACGGTAGTTTAAACCACTGCCCGGATTGGCTTCATTTCTGTAACGGTCGGCAACTTCAACATATTGGTTTCCGGAACCTTCGAAATTATACAGGTAGTAATCCTGTCCATCCAGTACCTGGTTCCCATACGATCCGTTGAACGATGCCCTTAAATCGAAGGTTTTGTAAGAAGTATTTAAAGCAAAACCATAGGTAAACTTAGGGTATGGTGTACCGATCACGGTTTTGTCGGCATCGTTAACTATACCATTCCCGTCAGTATCCTGAAAGTATAAGTCACCAATTTTTGCCGGGTTGGTAGCAGATGCCGATGGGGCAACTTTGCCTAAATTATCGGCAGTAATCCGACCTAAAGCTTTAAATCCGTAGAACATCCCTACTGGCTGTCCTTCTTGTGTAATGTGAGTTAAATACGAACGTTCTGCACCATTGGTTAAGATGGTACTTGCACCACCCATATTTAATACTTTATTGCGGTTAACAGCAATGTTTCCGCTAAGGCCAAGGGTAAAATCCTGGTTTTGGATAATTCGCCCATCCAACTGTAGATCGAAACCTTTATTGCGGATTTTACTGTCAGCAAGGTTGGTCAAGATTGATGACGTACCCGATACTGCTGAAATTGGTTGGTTAAACAACAAATTGTACGAATAACTCAGATAATAATTGGCGATAATACTTAGGCGGTTTTTGAACAGGTTGATATCGGTACCAAAATTATATTGAGAAGTAGATTCCCATCCCAGTTTTGGATCCTGGATGGCATTTGGCCAGATCGCCGTCGAAATCGCATTTCCAAAAACCACACCGCCAGGTGCACTCATTTCCTGCGCAGTTCTGTAATTCGGAATGTTGTTGTTACCACTCAATCCCCAGCTTGCCCTTAACTTAACGGTTGATTGTTCGCCAAGAAAACTGTTGTAGAAATCTTCTTCCGAAAGATTCCATCCTGCGGCTACCGAAGGGAAATTACCATATTTGTTTAACGGACCAAACCTTGATGATCCATCACGGCGGAAGGAACCGGTTAAAAAGTATTTTCCAGCATAATTATAACTGAAGCGCCCGAAATAGGAAAGTAAGGTATTGGTGGCTTTAGCCGTTTTATTTGCTCCATCGGTAATCAAAGTCAGAAAGCCTGCATCAGCACCTTTGTCAGTAATTTCACCAATTTTATCATTCTGGAAACCGCTGGCTGAAATTCTGATTAAATCACTTGTAGTTTTTTGTGCAGAATATCCCCCAAGCACATCAATTTTATGCTTCCCAAAAGTTTTATTGTAGTTTAAGGTAAACTCACCAAGCTGATCAACCTGGCTAAGGGTTTGCGCTATGGCATTCGCCGCCGTTATCGAAGCAGTAGAATAAGGTGGATTATTACCATTACTTAAGCTGGTTGGCAGATAAAAATCATATTTTTCATTATACGTTTGTGTACCCAGATTGGCTTTAAAATCCAATCCATCCAATATGCTATAAGTGGCATTGGCATTATAGGTACTTCTTGCACCCTTTCTGGTAATTTTCACTTGTTCGACTGTAGCCAAAGGATTCTCAGGATTTTGAATACCGTACTGAGAAGCTAAAGCCCCCATTCCAAACTGAATCGGATTTCCGTTAACGTCTCTCGCTGGCAGGTAAGGGAGATAAATCAATGCCGACATCATCGGGCTCAAATCGTAACGACCTTCACGCACTTCGCGGTTATCGTTCTGTGTATACGAAATATTTGCGCCCACACGTAAGCGTTCGCTCACCTTGCCATCAATATTACCCCTAAAGTTGGTTACCTTTTGGTTGGTGTTGGTTACAATACCATCGTTGTTCTGGTAACCGCCGCTTAAAAAGTATTTTACATCTTTGGTACCCCCCGAAAAGGAAAGGTTATGACGCTGAAAAGCTGCATTGCGATAAAGCTCATCCTGCCAATCGGTATTATAGGCAGCAGGGATAGCCTGTTGCGTACTGAAATTATAAAGATCGGCCGGGATACTCACACTACTTCCGTTACCCACATTGGCAATACGGGTAGCATTGTTATCGCCAAACATCGTGTCGTTCCAGGTTTTGCCCGCGTTTACCCATAAATCTTTATAGGCATTGTTACGTCCGTCTATTAACAGCTGGATAAACTGGTTGGCATCCAATAGTTTTACTTTTTTAGCCAACTGAGAAACACCACCCTGAACATCATATTCAAACTTTCCTTTTCCATCAGTACCTCTCTTGGTGGTAATTAACACTACCCCACCCGAGGCTCTTGACCCATAAATGGCAGCAGAAGCCGCATCCTTTAAAATGTCGATGGTTTCGATATCCTCCGGATTGATGGATACGTTGTTTCCTGCAGGATAACCATCAATTACATATAAAGGATCAGAACTGGCGTTAATCGAACCGATACCCCGCACCCTGATTTTGGTACCCGAATATGGCGCGCCACTGGTTTGCGATACCTGTACACCCGCAACCTTACCCACCAATGCCTGACCAACCGTAGGAGAAGTTAAATTCATTTCGCTGGCCTTAACACTGCTGATGGCACCCGTTACGTCCGATTTCCGGATCTTCTGATAACCGATGGCCACAACCTCATTTAGGGTATTGCTGCTTTCTTTTAAAGTAACATTAATATTCTGACGGCCGTTAACCACAACTTCCTGGTTATCGTAACCGATATAAGAGAATACTAAAACTGCCCCCTCCTCAACCGAAATGGAGTATTTACCATTCGGATCAGTTATGGTTGTTTTTTTTGTTTTCTTTTCGAAAACACTCACGCCAGGTAAAGGCTGGTTATTTTGATCGGTAACTGTTCCGCTTACCGTGGCAAATGCTTTATTGTGCAAACCCGAAGCAACTACTTCGTGGTTTATTGCAATTGCACTGGAGTTACAGATGGCCAGTAAGCCTAAAGGCAAAAGCAATTTCCTGCAAGCACTTTTTATACTTGCGGTTAAAAAAAATGATGTCATCTTTTTGTTCTTAGTAATGGTTTTGAAATATAATTGGGATTTTGTTTTAAGTAGAAGCGTAGATTTTCACATTTACATAGGCTTATCCGTTAAGGTTAATGAGTAATTTTTTGAGCGTTCTACAGCCGCAAAATTATAAGTGTACTTTTAACACGATGTATCCCCTGTGTTAACTCTTTACACCAATCGGTACAGGTACTTTAAATTAATATTAAGTGCATTCTAAACCATACTAAATCGGTTTACTAAACATTAAAGCATAACATCCCCTTAATGTTTCTTTAATGGCCTGTCTGTAATTTGCTTCCAAAACCTTGAGATGAAATCCCTCTATCCTTTCCTTTTGCTCTGCCTGTTCTGCCAGGGCTTATCTGCACAGGATGTACCGCAACAGTCTTATCAGCTAATCAAGACCAGAAACGAAGTGCAGTACAAAAATTATTACCTGCTTACGCTTTTCCAGCAATTGCCCGAGCTGCGCAAAATGCTGAACACAGATACGGCGTTAAGCCGTATGTATAGCTCCAAAGCAGTACAGGTAAATGAGGCCGTTAAAACATGTAGAACAGATATTGCCTGTTACGCCAAAGCTTTGAAATTCAGCAATGAGGAAATAGCCCGTATTGGAAACCGTTTGGCCCTGCTTTACACAGAAAATAATCCTTTGGGGAATTTGGTAACAAAGCATCTCATCCCTTCAGGTTGTTATGCCATGTTTACCAAAGAACAGCCCAAAACCCTTTTAATTAAAGCATGGGAACAGGATGCCCATGCCATAAATTATGCCATTGGTGTTTACGTGGAAGGAAATAAGCCCAATTATCCCAAAATAGATTCGATCAGTTTTAGCCTTGAAGATGCAGCGTTTGCAGAACTTACCTCGGCCAGTGCGTTGTTAGCTTTGCAAAGCAATGATAAGCTCTTCTTTGAACCTGCCCTGTTATTTGCACTGGAAGCTTTGGAACTGAACGAACGCAATGATGCCGCCGATTACGAGCCGATGGCCAAAGGTGTAAACCTTGCTGTATTTAACCAGATCAAAAAAACAGACTGGAAGAAATATCCATACAGTGTGATTTTGGTTCCCGGTGCTGGTCCGGAGGAAAAAGAGGTTGCGCTCAGTGCAGGTGGAATGATCCGCTGCCGCTTAGCAGCCATCCAGTATAAAAAAGGCGTAGCACCGTTTATCGTGGTATCGGGCGGTCGCGTTCACCCTTATAAAACCAAGTTCAGCGAAGCCTATGAAATGAAGAAGTTTTTAATGGAAACCCTTCAAATCCCCGAAAGTGCCATTATTATGGAACCGCATGCCCGCCATACAACCACCAACCTGCGCAATTGTGCCCGGCTGATGTTCAGATACGGGATGCCGGTTGACAAACCTGGTTTAGCCTGTACCGTAAAATCGCAGAGCTATAACATCACCGATCTGCTGCCCGAGCGCTGCGAAAAAGAACTCGGTTATTATCCTTATAAAAACGGAAAACGTTTAAGCGATACCGAATCAGAATTCTACTTAAATACCACATCCTTGCAAATTGATTTTGATGAACCTTTAGATCCCTAAATGATGAAAACATTAAACCCTATTTTAGTGCTGATCGTAATGTTTTTTGTAGCCAGATATCATAAAACAGATGGAAAGATTACCAAAACGATTACGGTTGATTCATTAGGCGCCTGCCAGGGCATTTCCTATCAAAATGGACGGTATTTTCTTTACGGCGACAGAGAAGTGGGGGTAATGCGCGAATATCAGCTCCAGAAAGACACTTTGGTTTACCAGCGTAAGGAATACAAGTTTACCATTAAAGGCGAAAACATCATCAAACATCCAACAGGCGTTGCTTACCATAAGGGCTTACCAACTTTTGTGGGTAATTCGGTAAAGCAAAATGCAGAGGGCACTGTCTGGAAAGCGGTGATTAACTGCATCAACTGGCAAGGTTTTTTAAAGACGAAAACATTAGACGGAAATTTGGTTAAAACCATTGAAGATGATGCCTGTATCCAGGGTACACGGCCCGAATATGTAAGTTACAAAGGCAAATGGTTCGTCGCTACTGCTGATTATGGCAATAAAGCCAATGAGGTGCGTTTGTACAATCCAGGAGCTTTATCAAAAGCCAGTAAAACAAGTGAAAAGGGAATTGTCTTTAAAAAATTTACCTGCTCGCCATGGGTACAGAACTTACATTATATTGCTGATAAAAATATTCTGGTTTTAATCCAAAACCAGATTGAAGGCCGCAAATGGAGATTAACCTTCCTTGATCTGGCTAAATCCCTTGCCAGCGGGAAAGAATCAGTCATTAAAGTTATAGACACCGATAAGCTTGACGAACTCGAAGGTTTTACCTTTACAGACAAGGCCGATAAGGGCATCGCCGTAAGCTCTTCGCGCAAAAACAATGTGAGTTTTATGGAGTTTGAGGTTGGCGGTTAGCGATAAGCGTTTAGTGCAAAGGAACAATCCAGCAATAATAATTAGTAAATCGCTAGGCGTCTCGCGTGAAGCGGTAGGCTCAACAATAAATAACATATCATCCTATCGGTTAGTGGCCCACCGACCGAAAAAGAAATTATGTGTATCCTGAAATTAGGAAACGAATGGCTTGTGGTTCTTGGCGGTATGCAGTCCCGCCATTCGCTATAGCTCCGATAGAAAACCTGTGAACAAGCAAGCATACCAAAATATACTATAAACCGGTGCTCAAATCGGAGGCTGTCGCTGCTGTCGGGTTTATAAACTAGGGTTTGTGCGCCCTGCAAGCACAAAAATGAAAAACTGCCTTGGGCAATTAGCTTCGTCTGCAGCTATTATTAGAACAAATTTTTTAGGTATATATTTTTAACGCGTTTTGCTAACTCACGTTAATAAACCACTAACCTTACCGAAGGACGCCGTCAATCCCAAGTGGCTGAAGAATCAAAAAACAGGTATACAGTTACTGCAAATTGCACTACCGAACCTGAAACGCAGTGGTTTTGTGTTCTTTGGCACTCAATTCAAGGTTTAATATAAATTGAACACAAAACGAAATGCCGCTGTTTTTTTGATGAGCTTGGCGCAGTGAAAAGCCACATTGCTGGATTGACAAAGCGTTTTGGGTACTTTGGCGCCCAAAATGCGCCAGCATTCTTGAGCACCACAAAAAACAACATAAACTGCGAAAAACTACCATGCCTCCGCGGCATAGAGCGGAAAAAGCAATATTACCCATTTATGCTAACGGTAATAATCTCTACAATCAATAAAATCATACAACTATACAGCTTCCTTCTTTACTTTCCTTTTACACATCTTCGCCGTATCTTTATGTAATCAAAAAAGGAAAGATATATGAATACTGAAAAAGCCATTCTTGCAGGCGGCTGCTTTTGGGGGGTAGAAGAACTGCTCCGTCATTACCCTGGTGTTACCTCTACCGTGGTAGGTTATACCGGTGGTGATGTTCCCAATGCCACTTACCGGAACCATGGCACACATGCCGAAGCCATTGAAGTTACCTTTGATCCAACTGTTTTAAGCTACCGTAAATTATTAGAATATTTCTTCCAGATCCACGATCCGAGCACACGCAACAGACAAGGAAACGATGTAGGAACTTCTTACCGCTCCGCCATTTTCTTCAATAGCGAAGAACAGGAAAAAACTGCGAAAGCATTAATAACCGAATTGGATGCTTCGGGCAAATGGCCAGGCAAAATTGTAACGGAGGTTGTTCCGGAAACTGATTTCTGGAACGCTGAAGAAGAACACCAGGATTATTTACAGAAAAACCCTTATGGTTATACCTGTCACTTCGAAAGACCAGACTGGAAATTGTAGGCAATAAATCGTCATTATACAAATGGCCTGTGAGGACACAGGCCATGGACCAAATAGCAAGAGGCAATTTTCTAAATGAAAATTGCCTCTTGCTTATAGGGAAATTATGACCGACTACTAATCATCATCATCCTTTTTCTTTTTCTCCAATATCACAAATGCACTCCGCTTTGGTGCCGGCATTACCGATTGCTCGCCCTTAACCGACTTCCATACCACTTCATTTAAATCCAAATCGGGTGCCGAATCTTCTTTGGCAAAATTGAACATTTCAGAGCGTTTACTGCTTTCGTTAACCGCTACATTCCTGGTATCCAGATCAATCAGCGGTTGTGACACGGTATAAGGTGTAAAGTCAGGTATAGCGGTAAAACATTCGTAAAGCGGCATTGCGGCAGCATCATACTGGCTCATTGGTGGCAGGCCCAAAATAAGCTCCATGGTCCGTAGAAAGCCCGAAGTAGAGTACATTGTATGTACAGGTGTATTTCTTTTAACATAAGGACCAACCACATAAGCCGGCGAACGGTGCGCATCCACATGATCGGGTCCATTCTGGGCATCATCTTCCAATATAAAAACCACCGACTCTTTCCAGATCTTACTGTGCGACAGATGTTCCAGAATGCGGCCTACTGCCAAATCGTTATCGGCAACTGCGGCCTGTGGAGAGTATTTTCCTTTCTTTTGCCCGCTGGTATGATCATTCGAAATCCTCAAGGTATTAAACTGTGGTACCACACCGGCCACCAACAGCGAATCGAAATCGTGCTGCCAGGCATCTACCCGCACCTGATCTTTAATATCCATATCAAAGCCCGGCGAAGCGGCACACATATGGCCTTGCAGCGATTTAATATTCGCCTTGCCATAATCGCCAAACTCACCATAACTGCGGTAGCTCACCCCTGCCCTTTGGCAGTAATCCCAGATAAAACCGCCTTTTGGATAGGTAACAGGCCTGCCTCCTTCAAAGGTTGTGCTCCCGCCCCGTGCACCATAGCTTGTTGGCCAGGTTTTTTCTACCACATCGGTGGCGTAAGCCGCCATGCTCCAGTTGTGCCCATCGGCACTCACCTCAGCATCAACATAAAAGTTATCGAGCAACACATAATTATCGGCAAAAGCATGTTGGTTAGGCGTAATCTTTTTACCAAACAGGGTCAAAGTAGAATCGCCGTTTCCTTTTGGCATATCGCCAAGTACCTGATCGTAGGTCCGGTTTTCTTTGATGATATAAAAAACATGTTTAATCGGTGATTTTTCGCCTTGTTTGCGTGGAATAGGATTGCCATTCTCGCCATCGGCAGTAACCGTACGCTTATCGGTAAAAGGTGTATTGGCATACACCTGTTTGGTATATATTTTTAACTGCTCAGGCTTTGGGGAATCAATAAATGATAAGGTACCTTTAAACAAACCGGCAATATACTGTAACCTGCTGTTGGCCGTACTGCCCATGTGGTAACCACTATTATCTACTTTAGAAATGGGTTGTGGACCCTGGGGGTTGGCCATAGAAGTGTTGCCCTTACCATTGGTCACCAAAATTTTAGCGCCCAGCACCTTAACACTTGTTGGGTACCAGCCTACCGGAATAAAACCCTGACTCTGGCTAACCCCAGGCCTGCTTACATCAAAAACAGCCAGACAATTGTTATCTGCATTGGCAATGTATAACGTTTTCTCATTGCTGCTCAAAGCCAAACCGTTGGTCGTCGAACCCGTTAACTGCGTAGCATAAAGTGTGGTGGCAATGGTTTCGATTACTTTATTGTTCAAAGTATTAATTACCGAAACCGTATTATCGTTGGCATTGGCTACAAAGAGGATATTCCCTTTTTTATTGAGTAAAAGCTCGTTCGGGTGATCACCTACCGGAATCAGTTTTGAGATGCTTTCGGCAGCCAGATCGATCACCGCAATAGATTTACCTCCCCAGAGCGATACAAAGAGTTTGCTTTCATCTGTTGACAGAACACAGCTATAAGCGATTGCCGGAAGCTGGATTTTTTTCAGGATCTGCTTTTCAACAGGGTTGATAATGTATAAACTGCTGTCCTCCTTAGTTACAGTATAAAGTTTAGTATTGTTTTTATTGACCACAATACCTGCCGGACTGATTTTTCCCTTTGGCCAGATCGGACCCAGTTTAATCGTATCGCTTTTAACCAGTTTGTCGTTCTGGATATTAAAATCCAAAATCCAGTTATCATTACCCCCTGAAGCATAAAGGTGTTTTTCATCTTTACTAAAAGCAATACCGTACCATGATTTGCTCAGCACTTTCTCATCGATAATCTTTTCTGTTTTAGCATCAATCAATTGCAAAGACTGCGTGCTCTGACCGTTGTTGGTAATCGCAAGGTATTTACCCGAACTGCTTAGTTGCATATTTAAAGGCAGATCGCCCAATTGCAGGGAATGTCCCGCCGGACTCAGTTTCCATCCATTTGGCAATAAAATCTGCTGGGTGCTTTCATTTTTGCCCGGCCATTGTGCAAATCCCTTCTGGATAAAAAGAAAACACAACAGGATTAATATATATGATTTTTTCATGTTCTAAATTGAAGATAAAGATTAACGGTGAAGATTAAAGTTAACCAGGGCCCTGATGGTATAACCGTTACCCGAGGCTACCGAACCGATTTCGCGAATGGCCTCTGATGGGATCACCTGACTGCGCGTGGCATAAAAAACAGGTCCGCCAGAAATGGAGAACGAAAGTTTCGAATGGTTTGGCTCCAGATTAATGGATGGACCGATCATTACCTTTGCTCCGCCTTCAGCTTCATCTTTTTCCCACAGGCCTTCTAAATCCTGCCCCAATGCTTCAAAGCCTAAGTAAAAAACGTTAGAAATACGGTGCTGATAACCAAAACTGGTAATAAAATCAAGCTTGTCCCTTGTTTTATCAAAAGCTTTTTCGAAACGTAGATTGCCCGCCATTCTCCAGTTTGTCCGGTCAAACGCAGCCGTAATACGGCTGATCGCCGAACCCGTGTTCGACCAGTCCCTGCTTAATCCCAAGCCAGCGCCCAACCGAAAACCTGCAATGCCTTTACCACCCACTAAATCCCTGATAACTTCGGCCTGTTCGGCAGAGGTAACCCCACCTGAATTGGCAAAGCCGATCGCAGCTGTTGCGTATAACGTAAACCGACTGCCCAGATATCCTTTAACACCAAACTGCTGTCCTAAACCGTCATACCCGAACTGACCATTGGTTCTTTCGCCATAACTACCGGAATAATGGATATTCCAGCGCGGGTTTTCCGCCGTTAGCGTGTTCAAAGAAAACAAAAAGGGTTGCGCAGCGTCTGTCCCCATCTTAACATCTAATTGACCTTCCGTTATCTTTTGGGCAGAACAATTCAGTGCAATACCTGCAAAAGTGATTGCTAATAGTATCTTTTTCATCTTAGTTTAATATATCAGTTAAAATTTCGTTTCATTCAACAGCGGCGACCCGCTTGCATTCACCTGGAAGGTCTTGATCTTATCATTTTCATCCACTTCTACTATCCGGTAACCTTTATAGGCCGTACCCCAGTTCCCGCCAATGTGGGCATCAAAAAAATGTGGCAGTTTATCGGTATAAAAAACAGCATCCAGACTATGGTCGTGTCCATGGAATACCGCCTTTACATTCGTATAACTGTGCAATAATTTAATCGTATCCGGACATTCTACAAATGGGCTTTCGGGCGCCCAGAAATGAGGCGGGATATGCAGTACCACGAAAACCGTTTTCAGGTCTTTAAACTTATCAAGCTCCTGTTTTAAAAAATCGTTGTTTGGGCACAGGTAAGTCCCTTTGGTATCGGAGGTATTGGCCAATACAAAACCCACCCCGTTTTTTTCAAAAGAGAAATTGTCTTCATAACCGAAAACCGATTTCCAGATCTTCGCATCTGCATGGTCGTGGTTACCCGGAATGGCATAAAAAGGAACTTTAAGTTTATCGTAATAGTCTTTTTTAACCTCTGGCAATAAATCAGGGCGGTCGTGTACCAGATCACCATTGATGATCACAAAATTGAGCGGATTTTTATCATGTGATTCGTTTAGCCACTTTACAATATTTTCGTGGTTTTGCTTGTATTCCGTTCCCGGCTGACCATAGTGCCCATCGGATGCGATAGCGAAACGCAGTTTAGGTGTTTTGCCCGATATGGCAGGTGAGGGGTGCTCTTCGGCAAATGAAGAAAGAACCGGTGACATACTGGCCACTACAGCGGCAGCCAAACTATTTTTCAGGAAAAATCGTCTGTTAGACATAAGGATAAAATATGTTTTGTATCAAAGCCCAATATTAGCTTGGTTAGGCTTCCTAAACATAAATTTAATGTTATGATTAGGTTAACAGAACGCTAATTGTGTATCAATTTTATAACAGAAAACTACTGTAGGCAAAGCTACTCCTGGCTTATTTCCTTTGGCTTTAAAACAATTCAACCTTAACCGTGATTATCTTATTATGAAACTACTCAAATCATTACTCGCGGGTTTTACTGGCGCCATGGCCCTAAATATATTGCATGAAAGTGTTAGGCGGCTAGATCCTGATGCGCCAAGGATTGATCTTTTGGGCGAACAGGCGCTATCGAAATCAATAGAAAGCTTAAATTTGGAAGCGCCCGAGGGCAACAACCTTTACCTCGCTACCCTTGCTGGCGATCTGGTAAGTAATGGACTGTATTATAGCGCCATTGGTTTTGGAGGCAGCAAAAATATCTACTTAAAGGGTGCCCTTGCCGGCCTCACCGCCGGCTTTGGCGCAATAAGTATTCCCGATAAAATAGGACTGGATGATGCTCCCGTTACTAAAACGGACAAAACAAAAATATTAACGGTAACCTGGTATCTCATAGGGGGGCTGGTAACCGCAGCCGTATTCAATCGTTTAAAGAAGACATCATGATATGAAAACATACCGGTCATTACTATGCCTTTTTACTATTGGCCTGGCCATAAGTTTAACCTCCTGCAAAACAGGCTCTGTAAATCTTTTTAAGGCAGCTAGTCCGCACGAGCAATATCAAAAGAAATTAACAAATACTGGATTAGATCAGACGGCGATGGGTTCGGCATGGTTAAATGCTGCTGCGTTAAGTCTTCAAAAAGCATTAACTATCCCTATTCCCTACAAGGAAACTGGTTATTTTGCCGCGGATAAAATTCCGGCGACCGCTTATAAATTCAATGCTATAAAGGGGCAAGAGTTAAATATAAAACTGAATAAAAAGCCTTCGGCAGGCGCAATGATTTACATCGATATTTGGTATAGCAATGATCAAAGTCCAAAATTGATTGCTTCGGCCGATACCTTAAATAGTCCTGTATCTTTCGACATTGATGAAACAGGCAGCTATTTGATCAGACTTCAACCAGAACTGTTACAGAATGTAGCGTACGACCTGGAAATCACCGCTGGTCCCTCTCTTGCTTTCCCTATAAAATCAAAAAATACCAACAGTATAAAAAGTTATTGGGGAGACGGGCGGGATAATGATGCCAGAAAACATGAAGGCGTTGATATTTTTGGGAGCTTCAGAATGCCTGTACTGGCCACCTCCTCAGGAACGATAACACGTGTAAATGAAAATAATCTGGGCGGAAAAGTAGTTTGGATGCGTCCAAAGGGTAAAGATTATACAGTATATTATGCCCATTTAGACGAGCAAATCGCAGTAGAAGGGCAGGAAGTTAACCTTGGCGATACCTTGGGCCTGATGGGAAATACCGGCAACGCGCGTACTACGCCTACACATCTACATTTCGGCATTTATACCAGCAGTGGAGCTGTAAATCCGCTACCTTTTATTGACCCGATAACTAAAATACCTGGCAACATTAACCTTTCCGCGACGAAACTAAATCAAACATTAAGGACCTCATCTGCCACTAAAATGCGCTCATCGCCACAAAGTGATGGGGATGTTTTAATCCAACTAAATGCAGGTACAATTGTGGAGGCTAATGCCGCGACCGGAAATTATTATAAAGCAGAGCTGCCGAACGGGCAAATTGGCTTTATTGCTGGCAACAGCCTGATCAGTGCATCTGAACCAATGAAAAAGATAAAAATAAATGTACTTCAGCAAAAAGTATACAACAAACCTGATAGTTTAGCGGCAATTAAAACAAACTTACAGCCAGGACAAATCGTAAACCTGTTGGGTACTTTTGGAAGGTATCAATTTATCGCCAATCCCGGCAAGGAAACCGGCTGGATTATTAAATAAGAGATTCGCAATAACTATTCCTCGGTCTGTATCCTCACAGAACAAAAAACTATAATCTTGCAAGAAAAATCTGCGGAGAAAAAAACAAAAGGTCTGTGGAGACACAGACCTCGAATAGGATTTATAGAATCACGATCGCCTGCTTGATGACCAGATAAGCTGCCAAAGCAAACAGAAATATCGCGATTGATTTATTGATGATCAAACTGCTGAGTGCAAACTTTTCCTGGATATAAGTCGCAAAATGCGCATACACATAAAGTGCCAGCGAAGACCCTACTCCAGACCCTAAACTAAAAATAACTAAGGACAGGTAATCGGTTTCGATCCATTGGTGTAAAATCACATAGTTGCCAAAAAACAACCAGAACGGAATCTGAACAGGATTTAAAACGCCTAAAATCAGTCCGTACAAAACGCTTCCACTGCGTTTATCTTCTTTTTTATTGCTCGTTTTAGGTGCTTTTTTCCGGTTTCTCCAGGTAATGGTTCCCATCACCAGGAACATCACAATCATAAAACAATCAACCAAAGTGCTTAAGCGCACTTCACTAACCGCTTCGTTCGGGTTGATATCACTCATGGCCCATCTCGCAAAGCGCATCATCCCGAAGGTGAAAAACACTTCTACACAAGAGAAGGAAAGGATAAAATACCAAACCTGCCGCATACCCTTATTAATGGCGAGCTGCGCAACCGTGAGGTTGATGTTGCCCGGAGGGATATAACCCATGGCATTGAGAATGATGCCGATGAAAAACGTTAGAAAAAGCATTGCCGAAATTATGGATTTAAATTTAAATGCGATGCTAAATATTTTCCGGTATACGAATTTTCCACCTTGGCCAGGTCTTCCGGTATACCTTCAAACACTAAATTCCCTCCGCCATCACCACCTTCAGGGCCGATATCGATTACCCAGTCGGCACATTTGATCATGTCCATGTTGTGTTCGATTACCAAAATGGTATTGCCCTGTTCAATTAAGGTATTCAGTGCTTTTAACAGTTTTTTAATATCGTGAAAGTGTAAACCAGTGGTCGGCTCATCAAAAATAAAGAGGGTTTTATTGGCGTTATTGCCCTTAATCAGGAACGAAGCCAATTTAATACGCTGCGCCTCGCCACCTGATAAAGTATTGGAAGATTGGCCTAAATGCACATAACCTAAACCAACATCAACCAAAGGATTTAATTTATTGAGGATCTTTTGCTCATCTTTAAAAAATTCTACCGCTTCCTCAATGGTCATATCCAGAATTTCGGATACGTTCTTTTCTTTATAGGTAACATCTAAAACCTGCTGTTTAAAACGTTTTCCGTTACAGGCTTCACAAGGCAGATAAATATCGGCCATAAACTGCATTTCGATCTTCACCTCGCCTTCACCCTGACAAACATCGCAACGGCCACCCTCTACGTTAAAAGAAAAAGCTGCTGGTTTTAATCCCGCGGCCTTTGCCGAGGCGAGGCCAGAAAACAGGGCACGGATATCGTCCCATGCCTTAACATAGGTAACCGGATTAGAACGGCTCGAGCGGCCAATTGGATTCTGGTCGACCATTTCTACGGCACTTACCAAATCGTAGTTGCCGAAAATGCCATCATAAGCACCCGTCTGCTCGCCAGCATAATTTCCGATTGCTTTTTGTAATGCCGGATACAAGATTTTTTTAACCAAACTGGTTTTACCCGATCCGGACACCCCGCTCACCGCAGTAAAAACACCCAATGGAAATTTCACATCAATATGCTGAAGATTATTTTCCCTGGCCCCTTTGATCAGGATATGGTCTTTCCATTTGCGGCGTTTGTCCGGAATGGCAATTTTTTCTATACCTGCCAGGTAACGGCCGGTTAAACTGTCCTTATCTTTTAAAATCTCTTCGTAATTGCCGCTAAAAACCAGGTTACCACCATGAGTACCGGCTTCAGGACCGATATCGATAATATAATCGGCCGCACGCATCATTTCTTCCTCGTGCTCTACTACGATAACGGTATTGCCCACATTACGGAGGGAAATCAATACTTCTATCAATTTGTTGGTATCGCGTGGGTGCAGACCGATACTCGGTTCGTCCAGCACATAAATAGAGCCCACCAAACTACTCCCCAGCGAAGTAGCGAGGTTAATCCTTTGTGATTCTCCACCCGATAAGGTATTCGATAAACGGTTCAGGGTAAGGTATCCTAAACCCACATTATTTAAATAAAGGAAACGGTTATCAATTTCGGCCAGTAAACGCTTGGCGATTTTGGTATCATTGGCATTTAACTTCAGCTCGTTAAAGAAAACCAAAGCTTTTGATAAAGGCATCAACACTACATCAATGATCGATTTTTCTGCAATCTTTACATAAGAAGCGTCTTTGCGCAAACGCGAACCTTTACAATCGGGGCAGGTGGTTTTTCCACGGTAGCGTGATAGCATTACCCGGTACTGGATTTTATAGGTCTGCTCCTCCAGCTCTTTAAAAAAAGCATCCAAACCTGCAAAATATTTATTGCCCGTCCAAAGTAACTGTTGTTCTTTTTCCGTTAAAGCACTGTACGAACGGTGGATCGGGAAGTCGAATTTCGGTGCAGCTTTAATAAAATTCTGCAGCCACACATTCATTTTTTCGCCACGCCAAGGGGCAATGGCATTATCATAAACACTTTTGCTCTTATCGGGAATAACCAGATCTTCATCAATACCAATAACGTTCCCATAACCTTCACAGCGTTTACAGGCACCATAAGGGTTGTTGAAGGAGAAAAAGTTTGGAGTAGGTTCTTCGAATTTGATGCCATCCAGTTCAAAACGATCGCTAAAATGTTTTGTCGTCCCCTGGGCTTCCACATAACAATCGCCCTTACCTTCGAAAAAAGCAGTCTGCGCCGAATCGGCCAGCCTACTCAAAGTTTCTTCCTCCTGGTTGGTTACAATACGGTCGATCAGGATCTGAACCGTTTTATCATCTGTTAATTCCGCATCTTTAAAATCAGCATCATCTAAAATAGTTTCTATCTTTTCTATTTTATCGTTAATCAACACCCTTAAAAATCCCTTTTGCAGTAAAATAGCCAGTTCTTCTTTAATTGTGCGGTTGTTGTGCGGGTACAGCGGACAAAAAATGGTTACCGTTGTATCTTCAGGCATGGCATTTACATAATCAACTACCGTGCTTACCGAATCCTTTTTCACTTCTTTGCCCGAAACAGGCGAAATGGTTTTACCGATGCGTGAGAAAAGTAATTTTAAGTAATCGTAAATTTCGGTCGATGTACCCACGGTAGACCGTGGATTGGAAGTAATTACCTTTTGTTCGATGGCAATTGCCGGAGCAATGCCTTTAATATAATCAACATCGGGTTTATTCATCCTGCCCATAAACTGACGGGCGTATGATGATAAACTTTCTACATATCGGCGTTGCCCTTCAGCATATAAAGTATCAAATGCAAGCGACGATTTGCCCGAACCAGACATACCCGTTACCACCACAAGCTTATTCTTTGGAATGGCAACATCGATATTTTTTAGGTTGTGCACCCGGGCACCTTTTATGATAATATTTTTATGCGGATCTTTTTCGGCCTCTTTTTTGCTCATGTATAGTAACGAATATAATGTATAACCCCAGAATGTGGTTAGGGTTTTAAGAACATACAAAAATAGGGTACTGAGGCGGTTAATTTATTTTTTAACATTTTATTTTTTGCTTTTTGATAAAAAAATAACTTTCTTTGGATATTAACAACCTCAAAACCAAACTAACACATTCAAAAAACATAGGAGAGCAGCTATAGAAATTAAACATCTACAAATTAATTTTTAGCAAATAGTACGGGATTTAGTGTAGGTAAACCTATGAATTTACAATCATATAATGATCAGGACCTGGTAAAGGTATATATTACCGGGAACGAGAATGGATTGCAGGAACTTTTAAGAAGACATAAAAGTAAAATTTATACCTCTATCTACTTATTGGTTAAGGACCAATATCTGGCTGAGGATATTTTTCAGGATGCTTTTATAAAAGTAATCAATACCCTGCGGTCGGGAAGATATAACGAAGAAGGTAAGTTTTTACCTTGGGTAATGCGCATTGCCCATAATTTGGTTATCGATTATTTCAGGAAAGAAAAAAGAACACCCATCATCACCAGTTCGGATGGAATGGATGTATTCAATATGCTACACTTTTATGATGAGAGCGCCGAGGATAAAATGCTTCGAGATCAGACCCATAAAGATTTAAAGGCAATGATCCATTTATTGCCTGACGAACAGAAAGAAGTGCTCCTGATGCGTCATTACGCTGATTTAAGCTTCAAGGAGATCGCTGATTTAACTGATGTAAGCATCAATACAGCACTGGGCCGTATGCGTTACGCCCTAAGTAATCTGCGTAAAATGCTTAAAACAAAGGAGATGACCTACAAAGGGTAGTAAAAATGTTACATAAATTTTTTTAGGGGTTGAAATAAAGCATCTGAACTATCGTTAAGTTTATAAAACTTATCACATTTAGTTGCTTATGACAAAAACCTCTACATCAAAAACAAATGTAAATTTACCTACACCTAACATGTTTCAGCCTAGAACTGATATTGAATCTGACGCAGAAATCGACTTATTTTATGATCAAATAAAAGGTAAGTTGGATAGACTGGCTAAAAATCCCCAAGATGAAACCATCAACAAGATTTTAGCTTACAGCCGCGCAAAGTAGTAGATTTTACACGAGCCAAAAAAGCTTGTTCCACAGGGTGGGGCAAGCTTTTTTTTATGGAAAATGGAATAGGTGAGATGGATGATGTAAGCCATTGGGTTGATAGCTAATAATCTTAACCACTCAGTCCATCAACCATTTAACCATTCACTATTGACTCATCTAATCCATCAGCCCCACCACAATTTAACAACAGATTCCCCATCATCCATCTTCCATTCTACATCATCCATCTGCTATAAATGGCCTAATTTTTACAATCCCCTAAAACAAAAAGCCTTACCTTTGCATAGTGTAAATTTAACACTAAGTACGCTATGAACAAGAACTTACTTCCACTCACTTTAGGCGGTTTAGGCATCGGAATAACAGAATTTGTAATGATGGGGCTATTGCCCGATATCTCAAAAGATTTAGCTGTAACCATCCCACAGGCCGGTCATTTAATTTCGGCTTATGCTTTGGGAGTAGTAATCGGCGCGCCTTTGCTGATTATGATTGCAGGTAAGTATCCACCAAAAATGATCCTGATTGCTTTGATGGTCATGTTCACGGTGTTTAATGCTTTCTCTGCATTTGCCCCTACTTTCAATACCTTATTTATTGCCCGGTTACTTTCTGGTTTACCTCACGGCGCCTTTTTCGGTGTAGGCTCGGTGGTGGCCAGCCGAATAGCGGAAAAAGGGAAAGCCGCACAGGCGGTATCGCTCATGTTTATGGGCTTAACCATTGCCAATATTGTTGGTGTTCCATTGGGGACGTTTATTGGCCACAACTTCTCCTGGCGGATTTCGTTCGCAGTAGTGGTATTTGTTGGTCTGGTTACCTTATTAAGCTTAAAATTATGGCTACCAGCTTTAGAAGCGACTAAAAACCGTGACTTAAAAGCAGAATTAAGTTTCTTTAAAAAGAGGGAAGCCTGGATTATCATCTTTATGATTTCTATCGGAACAGGGGGTTTATTTACCTGGTACAGCTACATCGCTCCGCTGATGACAGATGTTGCTGGTTTTTCGCCAAATGCAGTTACCTATATATTAATGTTGGCGGGCATCGGTATGCTTTGTGGCAATTATATTGGTGGGATACTTGCTGATAAATTTTCGCCGGCAAAAGCATCTGCAGCTTTATTATTAACCATGGTGATTACTCTGCTCATTGTACACTTTGTGTCGGCTAGTCAGCCATTGGCTTTAATTATGACTTTTGTTACCGGCGCAGTGTCTTTTGCCCTGGCAGCACCAATCCAGATGTTGATGATCCAGAGTGCCAAAGGTTCCGAAATGTTGGCGGCATCTGCCAGTCAGGCGAGTTTTAATATAGGCAATGCTTTGGGTGCTTTCTTTGGCGGACTTCCGCTCGTTTATGGTTTCGATTATACTTCGCCGGCTTATGTTGGCGCGGCAATGGCTTTGGTTGGTGCTTTCTTTGCGTTCTGGCTGATTAAGCGCAATAGCTCAAAACCAGCCATTGAAGCACAAGGAAAAGAGAAATACGTAGTCATGCATTAAATTAACTTTTGAAGTTCCAGTTCATCAATGGCATTTTTCTTTTTTGATTAACATTCCAAAGTCCAAACTGCAAACCCTTTAAATTTTTGCTTTTGTTAAATAACCCAACCTGAATGCCCCGGGATTTTATAGCATGGTTACCAAGCACAGACACTTGAATACCCTTAAAATCAATAGCATCATTACTGAGGCCCAATTGCATTCCATTCCCTTTATGCACATCATTAAACATAGAAAGTTGCAGGCCATTGTGTTTTTCTGCGATGAGCCCGATAATAGAAATAGAAATCCCATTTGTAGCATATAGATATTGTCCTATACCACCTATCGTGAGTCCATTAACGATACAGTCATCGCAAACGGTCCCTGAACCCGAAAGATTCAGCCCGTTGATCTTTTCTGTAAACTTTACTTCCCTTACCTTGACGAGGCTATCGCCCGAATCAATCGGACTACGTGGAGCAAGCGGTAACAATAACCCAATACCCACTAGCTCCAGCCGCAAACCATTGGTCAACACATTATTATGCTTTTCAGATAATCCGGTAAAAACCCCAAAGGAAACTCCGGTTATTTTTGCGTTTGCCTGATGGAACGTCGCTGCAGGAAAATGACTTTTCTTATCCTGGCCATAGCCTCTTGTATTTAATAAAAGAAGGGCTAGCATGATGGTTATAATTTGGTTTTTCATGATGTTGCGAATTAGTTTATAACCAAAGATCAACAGTTTAAAAAATTCAAATTATCTTTTAAAATTACCTCGTATATTGATACATCTTTATAAGTGACATATTTATAATAAATCTCTTTAAAGATTAATTACTAACAATATAGTAACCTAAAAATCTTTACTAGCGATATAAATATCATAACTTCAACTTATAAATTATTCTTTATGGCAAATCAGCAGGAGTTATTTTTCGAATCAATCAAATCAGCATTGCCCGAATATCAGAATCTGGCGCAGAGCATCGCTGAAGTTCTGGAAGTCAGCACCAATGAAGCTTACAAAAAAATAAGAGGTAACAGCATCCTTAGTCTTCAACAGATTATCAAACTCTCTGATAGTTTCAGGGTGCCTTTTATCTATAAGCCCGATCAGCTGCCTACCGTAACCTTTGATTACCTAAGCGTGGATCAGGAAATACCCAACATGTTACTGTATCTTCAGGATCTGCTCAAAAACCTGAAACAGATCCAAAACAGCAAATACAAACACATCACCATTACCACTGATGATATTCCACTGTTCCATTTTTTTAAATATCCCGAGCTCACCTGCTTCAAGTTATTTTTCTGGTCAGACAGTGTGATGAATACTGATGTAAAGTTCGACCCTAGCGCTTTTGCGGCAGAGATTATTGAGATCTCCAAAGAACTAAACCAGATTTACCTGGAGATCCCCTGTACTGAAATATGGTCGAAAGATACCGTTCATGGCACCATCGAACAGATCAGGTATGCTTTCGAAGCAGGTTATATCGCCAAAGAACTTGCGGAACTGATTATCGAACAAGTGCGGTACTGCCTCACCGATATGAATATGTATGCCATCAGCAGTAAAAAAACTATCGACCCGAACCACACCTTCAACTGGTACAACTGCGATGTATTGGGCAGTATTGCCTATTTAGTCGATTTTAAAGACCGCATGGCCTGCTATAACCGGTTTAATACTTTTAACTATTTAAGGACTGAAGACCAGACCTATTGCCAACAGACCAAACAATGGATGCAGGGATTGATCATGAAATCGGTTTCCTTTAGCGGTCAGGGTGAAAAGCATCGCAATAAGTACCTTTATAATGCTTTTGCAGAATGTGATAAACTATTGAGGGAAATGAGTTAGCCCTTAATCTGAAGTCGAGTGTAGTGTGTTAATCCATCCCAGCAATTTACCAATCAAATCATTATTTGGCAATCCAGAAACATCCTCCATTTTACCACAGCCATTGTACATCTTCCATGTTACATCTTCCATTTTTCCCTATCTTTGCACATGCTTAAAAAAGAACGCTACAAACTTTTTGTAGAACATTTTTCGGCCAAGCAGCCTGATGCGGAAACCGAGTTACATTACCATAATCCTTACCAGCTTTTAGTAGCCGTAATCCTTTCTGCACAATGCACAGATAAGAGGGTTAATATGGTTACCCCTGCCCTTTTTCAGCGTTTCCCGAATGCAAAAGCACTGGCCGAAGCTACCCCAGACATTGTTTTCGATTACATCAGAAGTATCAGTTATCCCAATAACAAGGCGAAACACCTGGTGGGTATGGCGAATATTCTCGTTAACGAATTTAATGACGTAGTTCCATCAGGAATAGACGATTTACAAAAAATGCCAGGTGTTGGCCGCAAAACCGCAAACGTAATTGCATCGGTCATTTACAATGCACCGGCCATGGCGGTTGATACCCATGTTTTCCGCGTGGCCAACCGTTTGGGTTTAACCAATGGCAAAACCCCTCTGGCTGTAGAAAAAGACTTGGTTAAACACCTGCCCGAACACGATATCCATATTGCCCACCACTGGCTTATCCTGCATGGCCGTTATGTTTGTGTGGCACGGAGTCCGAAATGTGATGTCTGCGAAATTACCTATATGTGCCGGTATTTTGAACGGCTAACCGCACAGAATGAAAGAAATAAGTTAAGGGCGTAGAAAAAATATTTTCATTTTACTATTGACATTAGCTAAAAAACTTTTACCTTAGCTAAATATATTAGCATTATAAATATCAACATTTGATCATATTAGCCGGGAATCGATTATATTTACGCAATCAATGAAAAAAGAAATGAGCACTGCAAATCCAGATAAATTAAAAGCCCTACAACTTACTTTAGATAAACTAGAGAAATCATACGGTAAAGGTACCATTATGAAACTTGGCGATACTGCCATTGAGCCAATAGATTTTATTTCTACAGGATCAATCAGTTTAGATATTGCATTAGGCATCGGGGGTATCCCAAAAGGCCGTGTAATTGAGATTTATGGTCCGGAATCCTCTGGTAAAACGACTTTAGCTACACACATTATTGCCGAGGCACAGAAAAAAGGCGGCATTGCAGCATTTATCGATGCAGAGCACGCTTTTGATCAGTTTTATGCAAAGAAATTAGGTGTAGATACGGATAACCTGTTGATCTCTCAGCCAGACAACGGCGAGCAGGCCTTAGAAATTGCCGATAACCTGATCCGCTCGGGCGCAATTGATGTAATTGTAATTGACTCTGTTGCCGCATTGGTTCCTAAAAGTGAGATCGAAGGCGAAATGGGCGACAGTAAAATGGGCTTACATGCCCGCTTAATGAGCCAGGCCTTACGTAAGTTAACCGGAACAATTTCTAAAACCGGATGTTGCTGTATTTTCATTAACCAGTTGCGTGATAAGATTGGCGTAATGTTCGGTAACCCTGAAACCACTACAGGTGGTAATGCCCTGAAATTTTATGCATCGGTACGTTTAGATATCCGCCGTATATCACAGATCAAAGATTCAGATGAAGTTTCTGGTAACCGTGTTAAAGTAAAAATCGTTAAGAATAAAGTAGCTCCGCCTTTCCGTATTGCAGAATTTGATGTGATGTTTGGTGAAGGTATTTCTAAAAATGGAGAAATTGTCGACTTAGGTGTTGACTTTGGCATCATCAAAAAAGCAGGATCATGGTACTCTTACGGAGACACCAAACTTGGTCAGGGTAGAGATGCCGTAAAACAATTGTTGAGCGATAACCCTGAACTGGCAGAAGAATTAGAAGTTAAAATTAAAGCCGAAGTAACCGGTGATAAATTAGCTGAGAAATAAGATATCTGTAAAGATCTATCTATAAAAAAAGAGCGTTCCGATGTAAAATCAGAACGCTCTTTTTTTGTTCAGGGCCTATTATTAATAACTAACCGAATATTAATAACTAACCGAAATGCCAAAGTTTACTGAAGTACCCCTTCCCTTTGAATAAAAACCTGGCTGCATAAACCACTGTGCCCTGGCAGGAAAATAATCCTGGTTAAAAATATTGTCGATCCCCAAGCTTAGCCTAGTATTCTTTTTCACCTGATAAATTCCGGCAAAACTAAATAAATGATAAGCCTTTACTGCACCTTCATTTCCGTTATATACACCGTTTACGTTTTTCTCAAACCGATTACGCGAATTGATACCGGTATAATTTAATGTTAAATCTAAAACCTTTAATGGACTGTAAGTTACAGAAGCCGTAACCTTTGGCGCAGAAATGCGACGGCCATTCAGGTAAAGATCTCCCTCATCGCTAAACTTTCCGTTCTTGTCGATATCACGCTTACCTTCGGTATAGCTATAACTTGCTGATAAACCCAGTTCATCCAATAAACGGTAATCGGCGGCCAGTTCAAAACCATAAATCTGTTCAGGACTTCTAGCCGTATTAAACAAACCTGTAGCAGGATCATAAACCACCTCAATACCCAATTTGGACGTACTAATGTAGCCCGAAGCAGAAAATGTCAATCCAGCAACCCTGCTTTCGAAACCAGCCTCATAATTATTAACTTTTACCGCATCGGTATTGATCTTATCAATGCTGTTCACTTTTGCATCACGTAAGGCCAAACCGATATCCATTACCGAAAAGCCCTGAGAGAAACTGACAAAAGGACTGAAAACATTAAAGCGGTTATACCTTAAACCCGCATTAAAAAGATAGGTACTATACTTCAGATTACCTCCGGTTACGTCAAAAGAAGGCGTAACAGTAGTATTGTTTGCACCAGTTGTTCTTAAAGTACGGTAATCGTCAACAGCAATATCTACGTTTTCGTAGCGCAAACCGGTTTTAAACACCAGGTTGTTTAAAATATTAAAATCTGCCTGGGCAAAGGGTGCTACATTGGTCATATACATTGTGGGTACCCATACCCTGCCGTCTACCAGTGGCTGTGCGGTTTTGTCTTTCATAAAATCGGCACCATAAGCAATCCTGGCTTTCAAGAAATCAAGGTTCAATACCGGTGTTTCCAAAAACAAGCGCGCGCCCTTTTTATCGTTTTTGGCGAGCGACTGCCCATCGCCACCATCAAAACGGCCTAAGGAAACATAAAAAACATCTTTACGGGTTTCGTAGTAGGCATCTACATTCAAACTTGAATGAAGGAAGGTGCTATCAATCTTATAGGAAAGATTTAAATTGTGGTTGTACTCAACTCCGGTAGGGATACCAAGCGGTTTGCCTAAAATACCTGTTGCTTTTTGTCCTGTTGCCAGATTACCGTTCACCAAAGTAAAGTCACTGTTCTGCAAACTGCTATAGGTATTGTACGTCAACTGGATGCGCTGATTTTTTGCAGGCACATAACCAAATTTGGCAAAAGCATTATAACTATCAGTCTCACCCAAACTGTAGTTCGGGCCTACAACATCGCCTTTTGCATCTTTATATTCACCGGTCTGCTCGTACATCCCGCTTACTACGTAATCGAAGTTCCCAAGTTTGCCATAAAACATCTGGTTAATCCGGCCACCTTCCGAATTTTTAACCTTCACCAGAGAACCGTTTAAATTGATCTGGGTTTTCCCGGCAAACCTTGCGGCAGTATCCGGAACCATGGTGATATAATTGACCAAACCACCGGCAGCACCGTTTCCATAAATTGCAGTTGCGCCCTTTACCACTTCTATGCGTTCCAATACTGAAGGGTCGATAGACCTTAAATCTACCTCTGCATTTCGGAGTGGCGAAGATTGTGAAACACCGTCGATCATCACCAACATGGGGCGCCCCCTTAAATTCTGACCAACATTATTACCTGTTTGGGCCGTTGGTGCAAAACCAGGCACCTGATTGGCGAGTATTGCACTCAAATCAGGGTTAATGGCAATTTCCTTTTCAAGCTTTTTCTTATTTACAATGCTAACTGAAGAGGTAACATTTCTAATGTCTTCTGGTTTTCTGGAAGTAGAAATCACAACATCATCGAGCGTATTGCTTAACGCTTCTAAGCCCACATTTATCGTCGTATCATTTTTAACCGATAAAACATTTTGAGAAAATGCTTTGTAACCTACAGCATTAACATTTAATGTGAATGAAACGCCGCTTTTGATGTACAGGGAATAATAACCTCTGCTATCTGTTTGGACCTTTTGTCCCAACAGAGAAACCGTTACATAAGGAATTTCACTTTTTTTGTCTTTAATATGCCCTTCAATCTTAACATTCTGTGCATGCACGCGAAGAAGACTAAATGATAAAACGGCAATGACTAGTATAATTTTTTTCATCTATCTTTAATTTGCCGCAAAGATAGAAATTCGCGCTTAAATAGATTAGATCTAAATAAGAATTACACTAAATATTCCAATTAATTCTGACTGAACACCGCGTTGAAATCTTTGGTTACATATACGATTACCAAAAGTGCCGCAATAACCAGTGCACCCAGAATGATTACCCCCCAGCTTCCTTTTAATTTATCCTTATCGTTTCTGATCAGCCAATATAAAACCCCGATCAGCGGTACCGCACAAACAATCCAAAATATTAACGATGCTCCAGTCATAAGTTTTTTTTTAATTTAAAAGTCTTTTTCCGAGGCCGGGTGTCCGAAATCGGAAGTTTAATTAGCCTTGCGTTTGGGGCTGGGCGTTTAGCTGCGATGAACTCATGATCAATGAACTAATCAACCAACCTAAAATTCCATCCGTGCCAATGGCGAAACATCCTGCCCAACAAAGTCCTGTTTCAAATATTTCTGATAACCTGCAATGGCAATCATGCCCGCATTATCGGTACAATACTGAAATGCAGGGATATAAATCTTCCAGCCCAACTCATCAGCAGCTTGCTGCAGCCCATTCCTTAAACCAGAGTTCGCCGAAACACCTCCGGCAATAGCTACCTCAGTAATGTGATACTGCTTTGCTGCTTTTTTTAGCTTATTCAGTAAAATCTGCACAATACTGTGCTGAACCGACGCGCAAATATCATCTAAATTTTCGGCAATAAAGTTAGGGTTCTCTTTTTCCTGTTTCCTGATAAAATACAGGATAGATGTCTTAAAACCACTAAAGCTAAAATTCAGATCGGCAATCTGTGGCTCAGCAAATTTAAAGGCCAAAGGATTTCCAAGCTTTGCATGTTTATCAATCAATGGTCCGCCCGGATAAGGCAATGCCAGGAGTTTAGCAGTTTTATCAAAAGCTTCACCAGCGGCATCGTCTAATGTTTCGCCTACAATTTCCATGTCGAAGTAATCCTTCACCAAAACAATCTGTGTATGCCCGCCCGAAACGGTAAGACATAAGAATGGAAAATTAGGCTTGGGATCATCAATAAAGTGCGCTAAGATGTGCGCGTGCATATGATTGACAGAAATTAAAGGTATATTTAAAGCCAATGCAAAAGATTTTGCAAAAGAAACACCAACCAGTAATGATCCTAAAAGACCAGGGCCTCGCGTAAAAGCGACCGCATTAATGTCCTGTTTTGTAACTTTAGCATCAATTAAAGCCTGTTGTACGGCAGGTACAATATTTTGTTGGTGTACCCTTGAAGCCAGTTCAGGAATAACACCACCATAATTTTGATGAATTGTTTGGTTTGCAATAACATTGGCAGTAATTTTGCCGTTGTTACAAATAGCAACTGATGTATCATCGCAAGAGGACTCGATAGCAAGTATAACAGACAAATTATTAATATTTAAGCTGCAAAATTATTAAAAAACTATTTAAAATACTCCTTTGGGTAATCGCATCAATAATTTTGCTGCTCGCGCTTGTCATTTTTTCTCTGCAATTTAAGCCTGTTCAAACTTATTTTGCTCAGAAAGCTGCTGCATACTTATCAAAAGAGCTTAAAACCACCATATCAATTAAGAGTCTGTACATCAAACCGTTTAAATCGATCGTTCTCGAAGATTTATTGGTTTTGGACCTGCAAAAAGACACTTTACTGAGTACACCACAATTTATGGTCGATATCAATCAATTGTCTATTGATAAAAAGATCATCAATATTAATACCGTTCAAATTAATAATGGTCATTTTTTCCTAAAGGATTTCAAAGATAAGTCTTCTAACCTCGATTTCATCATCAACTACTTCGATTCTGGTAAACCTACGGTAAAGAAAAAGAAAAGTAAGCCCTTCGATGTGACTTTGGGGCGCCTGATCCTGAACAAGTTTGCCTTCAGGTATAAAAATTATGCAGCAAAAGATACCACGCAGGGCAAAAGTGTAAACTTTGATAATGTTGACGTTAAACAGCTGAGCGGAATTTTTGAAGGCTTGGATATGAAAAACCATTTGGTTAAAACCAATATCAAAAACCTGACTTTTAAAGAGCGTAGCGGATTTTACCTAAAGAACCTAACGGCACTGACCACGATCGATAGCAATGCCATAGAGTTGCAAAATCTGCTCTTAGAAACTAACCAGAGCCGTTTAACCGATTATTACCAGATGCGGTTTAAAAGTTACAGAGACTTTAACCACTACGTAGATAACGTTCGGATGAAAGCCAATTTTAAAGATAGCCACATCACCTCCAGAGATGTCGCCTTCTTTGCGCCTGAACTGGAAACCATGAAACTCGACCTGGATGTAGACGGACAGATAACCGGTTTAGTGAACAACCTTAAAGCCAAAAAACTTTCAATCAGAACAGGAAAAGCCACACACATTAAAGGCGATTTTATCATAAAAGGGCTGCCGAAATGGAAGGAAACCTTTATGGACCTGAACATCGAGATGGCAGGAACAAACAAAACCGATCTGGATGAAGTGCTTGGCGGCATTACCAACAGCAAAAAGAAAATTGTTCCCTCAATCGTGAATAAATTCGGCAACATTAACTTTAACGGAAGTTTTACGGGTTTCCAGAACGATTTTATCGCCTATGGCGAATTTAAGACCAAACTTGGCCGCATCGTATCGGATGTGAACATGAAGATCGATAAAAGGGATATCCCTTCTTACACCGGGAACGTAAAAAGCTACGACTTTAACATCGGCGACCTGATCGGCGAAAAAAGCCTTGGCCGCATCAGTTCTTCCTTATATGTAAAAGGACGCGGAACGGAACTCAAAGATTTAACCGAAAAAATAAACGGCGATGTAACTTACATCGACTTTAACAACTATAGGTACCATAATGTAAAGATTGACGGAACTTTTGATAAAAAATATTTCGACGGCAAACTGAGCATTAACGACAAGAACGTTAAACTGGTATTCGATGGCGGTGTAAACTTAAATCCTAAACTACCGGTGTTTAACTTTAACGCCACCATTTCGAAGGCAAAATTAAAAGCCCTGAAGCTGTTAAGTGATTCGTTAATGGTGGATGCGAAGTTTACCACCAACTTTTCGGGCACCAACCTGAACAACATCTCGGGTAAATTATTGATAGCAGAAATCAGGTTGCAAAATCCAAAAGGTGTGTACAGTGTAGATTCGGTACAGTTGATGGCCAATGGTACTGGTACCAACCGCGTGCTCGATATCCGCTCCGATATTTTAGATGCCAGCATTAAAGGCGAGTACGATTTAAACTCTATCGTTTCCTATTACAAAGCCATCGCCAAAACGTATATCCCTTCGCTAAAGGCTGATATTATCAAATATAAAAACCAGATTTTTCAGTTTAACCTGATGGTTAAAAAGTTCGAGCCACTGGCCCAGATTTTTGCACCGGGCTTAGAGCTGGAAGAAGGGGCTACCCTTACCGGCGATTTCGACTCGCGGAACAATACCGCTACCCTGAACGGTTTTGTGCGAAAGCTAAAATACAATGGCATTGTGGTGAACAATATCATCCTCGATGAAAACACGACCACGCAGCAGTTGCAGCTCATTGTCACTTCCGATCGGGTACAGATCAACGACAGTTTATTTATTAAGGATGTGAACATTTCAAACATCCTGCGGAATGACAGTTTGGCCTTCAACGTAAAAATGTCGAACTCCGACGAGGCCAACCAGCTCGATTTAAACGGTTTGGTGGAGTTTACCAAAAACCAGGATACTACTGCAAGGTTGAGCGTATTGCCTTCGATCTTAAAAATCAACAGTGAAGAATGGCGCATACAGGAAAAAGTGCGTATTGTACTGAACAATGGCAAAACGGAAATCAGCAACTTCGACCTCACC
Organism: Pedobacter humicola; assembly: GCF_056490705.1. Classification (NCBI taxonomy): domain Bacteria; kingdom Pseudomonadati; phylum Bacteroidota; class Sphingobacteriia; order Sphingobacteriales; family Sphingobacteriaceae; genus Pedobacter; species Pedobacter humicola. The sequence continues at coordinate 597,390 of NZ_JBWJIG010000002.1, forward strand.
AACGGAAAACAGCAATTGATTATCGATGGATTAATTTCGGAAGATCCTAAAGACCTGATCAGCGTTGGCTTTAAAGATTTCAGTTTAAAAACGCTTAACCCGTTTACCAAAGGCTTTGGTGTGAAGTTGGGTGGAAACCTGAATGGCACCACGGATGTATATGGTATATTAAAAGCCCCAAGGGTGACTGACGATTTAAAAATCGATTCGTTAAACTTTAACGATATCTACATCGGCACGTTAACCGATACTTCATCATACACTAACGAAAGCAAAAAAATCAACATATTTACCCGGGTGGTGGCAGACGGTTCGGAAACCTTTAAACTGACAGGAAATCTGGATTTAAAAGAACAACAAATCGATCTGGGTGTAAAAATGGACGACAGTAAACTCACCATTTTAGAACCATTTGTAAAACAGCTGGTATCGAACCTGAAAGGGAACATCTCTGCTGATTTAACCGTAAAGGGAAAACTGGATAAACCCGAAATCAACGGAAGCGTATCTTTTGATAAAGGCCAGCTGATGGTGAATTACCTTAAAACCACCTATGTGATTACCGATAAGGTAGAAATAGACAATAGTGTAGTCAAATTAAATAACTTCACCTTAAGTGACCTGGAAGGCCATGAGGCTACCGTAAAAGAAGGTACCGTTGATCTGAACGACATCAATTACCCTACCTTAAACGTGAAACTGGAAGCCAATAATTTAATGGCCCTGAATACGACCGCAAAAGACAATTCGGTGTATTATGGCAGGGCTTATGGCACAGGAGTATTTAGCTTTACCGGGCCTACCAACAAAATGAAGATCGATATTAAGGCGAAAACTGAAAAAGGCACGGTCTTCAATCTTCCTTTAAACAGCTCGGAAACCGTTTCAGATAAAGATTTCATTAACTTCGTGACCAGGGATTCGGCGGTGCTGGTAAAAAAGAAAACCAACTTTGACGGGTTAACCCTTACCTTCAAACTCAGCATCGATCAGAATACCACCGCCAATATTTATACCACACTGGGCAATCTAAGTGGCAAGGGTAATGCCGATCTGAACCTGAACATCAATAGTTTTGGCGATTTCGAGATGTCGGGAGATTATATTATCGAAACGGGAAGTTTTGATTTTACGGCCCAGGAGGTGATCAACAAAAAGTTCGAAATCAGGCAAGGAGGAACCATCCGCTGGACGGGGAACCCTACCGCTGCACAGATTAACTTAAAAGCGGTATATGCTTTAAGAGCGAGTTTAAACGACCTGTATAAGGCGGCCAACCGCGATGCGAGCAGCAATGCCAACCAAAGGGTAAATACCGAGGTAGAGATGGGATTAACAGGATTGCTGTTAAAACCGGACATTAAACTGGATATCAATTTCCCTGCACAACCCTCGATCAAGGAAGAGCTGCAGACTTATTTCAGCGATCAGAACAACCTGAACTTACAGGCCTTCAGTTTAATTATCAGAAGAAGTTTTGCGCCGGGTAACGGTGGTCAATCGATCGGAAACCAATTGAGTTCTACCGCAACGAGTACGGCTACCGAGCTGGTATTTAACCAGTTTAACAATGTACTTTCTTCGTTAAACTTAAACTTTGTCGATCTGAATGTTCGCTCGTTAAGCGAAGCCAATGCGTCTTTCAAATTCTTTAACGACCGTTTAATTGTGAATGCGGGTATTGTAGACCGTAATAGTATAAATGATTTTACCATTATCAGTTTCAACAACAATAATGTGGGTAGTGAGGTGGAAGCACTTTATCTGATTAAAAAAGATGGTAGCTTAACAGTTAAAGCAGCCAATAAACCACCTACACAACAAAGTATTTTCTTAAACAGCGGGATCAGCCCAACAGCGAATGTAACTTCGTTCGGTTTGGTGTACACGCAGCAATTTGATACGTTTAAAGAATTTATTCAGAAAATTTCTGGCGCATACCGCCGCAACCTGAAACGCAAACAAAGCGAAGCCCCTGTTAAAACCAACAAATCGATTAACAGGGATGCGATTATTAATCAGACAAAGGGGAACCAGAAGAAGTAAGTGGGATTAGGCGGTTAGCGTTGAGGAGGGTAGCGACTGACGATTAATCAACTGCAGACTGAGAACTAAAGACTCAGGACTATCTTAATGCGGAGAACTTTGTAACCTGTAATCATGCGGAAAGGTAGAAACCTGGCCCTAAGTCGACCTCGGATTTGATTCCATTATCCATTTCACCTATTATGTTCTATAGATCCTGAAACAAGTTCAGGAGGACGCAAATATGGAGTTCACGGTAAGAAACATACATAAAACAAAAAAAACCAACATTCAAACGCACGTTCAACTGTTGGTCTTTAATTATTTATTAGGCTCAATTCCAGAAACTCCAAACGCCAAACGTCCGGCTCCAAACTCAACCCCTATCCTTTCATGATCGAATGACCCATTTTATCCCTTTTGGTGGTTAAATAACGTTCGTTATGTACGTTACTGGCAATTTCGATCGGAATGTTTTCTACTACTTCTAAACCATAGCCGATCAAACCGGCTCTTTTGGTTGGGTTGTTGCTCATCAGGCGCATTTTGGTCACACCTTCTGATCTCAGGATCTGTGCCCCTACGCCATAATCGCGCTCATCGCCTTTAAAGCCTAATTTAATATTGGCTTCTACGGTATCAAAACCTGCATCCTGCAAGTTGTACGAACGTAATTTGTTGATCAGTCCGATACCCCTGCCCTCCTGGTTCATGTATACCACAATGCCTTTACCCTCCTTCTCGATCATCTCCAAAGCCTTGTGCAGTTGAGGTCCGCAATCGCAGCGGCATGAGCCAAAAATATCTCCGGTTACACAAGAACTGTGTACACGTGCCAAAATAGGTTCATCTGCTGTCCAGGTGCCTTTAGAAATGGCCAGGTGTGTGGCATTGTTATCCAGCTGGGTATAAGCGGTCATTTTAAAATCGCCCCAGGCTGTAGGTAAATCGATGGTCACCTCTTGTTTAATCAGGCTATCCATGGTTAAACGGTAAGCGATCAGATCTTCTATAGAGATAATTTTTAACTGGTGCTGTTCGGCAATTTTGAATAAATCCGGAAGTCGGGCCATTTCGCCGTCTTCCTTTAAAATCTCCACCAGTAAACCAGCAGGTTTCATTCCGGCCAAACGAGCTAAATCTACCGCAGCTTCGGTGTGACCTGCACGGCGGATTACCCCACCATCCTTGGCAATTAATGGAAAAATGTGTCCCGGCCGGCCCAGCTCTTCAGGGTTGGTTTTAGGATCTACTAAAGCCAGCATCGTTTTAGAACGGTCGCTTGCCGATATCCCCGTGGTACAACCATGACCAACAAGATCTACTGAAACGGTAAAATTGGTTTCATAAGCAGCAGTATTCTTACCCACCATCAGGTTTAGGTTAAGCTCCTTACAACGTTCTTCTGTTAAGGGAGCACAGATTAAACCACGGCCGTAAGTAGCCATAAAATTGATGATCTCGGGCGTGGCATTTTCGGCAGCCGTTAAAAAATCACCTTCGTTCTCTCTATTCTCGTCATCTACAACAATAATCACTTTACCAGCTTTTATATCTGCGATGGCCTCTTCTATTGTGTTTAATTTTGTTTGCATTTTATTTAGCATTATGGGGCTGTTCGTGCTCAAGGCGCATTAAAATCAATTTATTCAGCAACGATAAACCTGTACAAATGTACAACCTTATTAAGCATTATTTGGATTAAAATATCATTTGTAAGTAAAGGAAACGAGGGCTATTTCTCCTTCTTTTTAAACACTTTAAGGATAAGCTGTTTGTAATAGTTGACGTCAAAAAGGGCCGAATCAACCGTAGCTTTATATGTTAAAAAGGCAGCCAGTGGCGACAGTACAATTACGGCAATCCACATCCCGAATATGGGGTTCAGGTTTCCTTCGCGGGCAGATTTTTCGGCTACGGTAGTAATAATGTGGTAGACCAGGAAGAAACAGATGGCCACTACAACTGGTAAACCCATTCCCCCTTTTCTGATGATGGCACCCAAAGGTGCGCCGATAAAAAACAGGAGGATACAAGAAGCCGCCAGGGTAAACTTACGCTGGTATTCTACTCTGGTAAAAATAATTTCACCGGTTAAATCGGTTTGGCGTGGCCCCCAGTTGGGTACATGCTGCATAATATTGGCCACCACATTGGTTGCATTATCCAAAGCAAGTTTCCGCGATCCGTTCGGTATGCTCTTCAACATCACATCATCGATCGTTTTCGGTACGGCTTTTATCTTGGTATAACCCTTAGTGGTATTAAACTGTTTAAAATTACTGGTGAGGTTGGCAATCGTCCTCATTTTTAGGGTATCTAACTGCTTGCTGAGCGAATCGTGCTTTTTGGTGATGCCTTTGAGGTTTAACATCGGTGTACTGTTGCCAAAAGCATTGGGGTCGGTGCTGCTCTGGTTAAAAGAAGAAAGATCAAAACGCGGTTCTGTTGCCCTAAAGCGGTTGCGCGTAAACACCTGACGCGGGTTATACATGCCATTTTTTGAAGCCTGTTCCTCGTACTGTACCCCATTTTTGAGGTTAAGAACCAAAAATTTACCATCGGTAGTTTTACCCATCTTGCCTTCCTTGGCCAGGATGATTTTCGGGATCCCGTTATTCTCCCGATGGTCGTAAATCATAATATTGTGCAGGGTACCGTCTTCTTCCTTAGAATCGACACGGATGGCATAACCCGGTATGGCATTGTTAAAAACGCCCGGTTTAATCAAAAAAGACAGTTTTTTGTTCCTGATATCGTATAAAAGGGAGCCAAATTTTAAATTGGCTTTGGGCAGCATGTAATTGGAAAAAAAGAAGGAACCGATGGTGAGGATCAGGATCACCACAAACAGCGGCCGCATGGCCCTTTGTAAAGAAATCCCTGCCGATTTAATGGCCACAAGCTCATAGTTTTCGCCGAGCGAGCCAAAAGTCATGATGGAAGAAAGCAACACTGAGAGTGGCAGCGCCATAGATACATTGGCAGCCGAAGCATAATACATCAGTTCCAGAATGGTGTACCATTCGAAACCTTTCCCTATTAAATCATCAATCCATTTAAACAGAAAGAACATCAATAGGATAAACATCATTACAAAAAAAGTTGCAATGAATGGCCTCACAAATGCCTTTATTAACAGAAGATGTATTTTTTTCACCTGACAAAGGTAAACAATGCGTGGATAATTTTATGCACCCAAAACACTAATCAGATAATCGATCTGGTTATCCCATATTAATTTTTTCTCTGCAAGAAGCTCATCAGTAGTAAAATCGGTGATCGAGAGGGCTACATCATTGGTCAGTTCGTCCTGCACGATTTCCATCTCAAAATAACATTGAGGCTCATCATCCAGCCATTTAAACTTGACCAGTTTATTTTCTTTAATAGAAACCAGTTTTGCCTTTAATTGCTCATCATCCCAGGTAAAAGTATATACCTGATCGCGGAAATTTACATCATCGGCAAACCATTGTGATAAACCGTTAGGTTCACTTATAAAACTATACAATATTCTTGGTGACGATCTAACTTCGTACTCGAGTGTAAATTTTTTCTTTTCTGCCATGTTAGTACACTACCAGAATAATTTCCGGACTATTATTATTATTATTTTTCTAAAGAAAGGTAATTTATTCTACATCTGCAACACTAATCATTAACACCCGCTTTTTTTGTATCATCGCTAATACAATTGCTTCGTTAGTTCATTGATCTATAGCTCATTGGTTCGCCCGGCATTGGTTCATTGGTTCACTTGTCAGTCGTTCATTGGTCAATAGTTATAGCCAATAGCTAAAGTGGTTAATCAACTGCGGGTTCGGGACTGATGAGTTGACGCCAAACGCAAATCCAGTAATCCACTCCAAACTCCAGGCTCTAAATTCCAAACTTATTATTCTAACTCCGAAATTCCCTATACCAAGTTAACCCCTGGTTAACCCTTTGCTTACCTATTCTCTACCTTTTCTTTACCTATTCTCTACCTATTGCTTACCTATCCTTTACCAATTGCTTACCTAAAGGGTAAAGAACAGGTGAATATTCGGTACAGCAGAAGTAAGCCTGGAGACAAGCTGGTAACCAGAATAGCTCATCATCCTTCAGGCAATTTAACACATTAATCATACACCGCTATCTAATTATATTTGGTTTTATTAATGGATTGGGTTACCTTCGTCATTTAATCATTATTCCGGAGAAAGTATAATTATAACATTTAAACCATCTATCGAATGATGATCAAACCAGTTCTTTTTAAAAACAGCACCATTGTTTTTCTATTCTTTACCTGCCTGTTTTTAGCACAATCATGTAGCAAGGATAGCGATGCACCCAATTTACCTGAAAAGACTGATGGCGGAACCAAAAAAGAAGTAGATACCTACACTTTCTTACGAAAAGAAATTATAGCATTCAAGGCCTACAGAGGCTCAGAGCATGGAGGTATTGAAATTTCAAATACGGATAAACCCGAATCCTTCTGGAATCCTACAAAATTATCCGACTACTTTTATCATACATTAACGATGTCGAAAGACAGTATTTTGGAAAGGCCTTTTGAATATGAAATTAATGATTTCAGATATGAGTTAAGGAAAGATAGCGTTTACCGATGGAACCGCTATGCCGACTTCTGGGAATTTTATGGAATAAAAAGAAACGATACGTTGGAACACTATGTATGCTTCTACAGTTTCCAAAAGCATACTCCGCCATCTCTGGCAGGAGAAAACGGGCACAACTCTGGCGAAGTAAAATACACCCGCTATTTTAACAACAATCCATATCTCTTTAAAGGCCCTGAGGAGATGAAAAGCAAGAATGACGAGGTTGCCTGGTATAATATCAAATACATATTCGTTAAAAAGAAATAACATTTCTAAATCAGGGACTATTAAATGCCGGCTTTACCGTAGCGCGCATTGCTTAAGAAAATATAGGAGATAAAGGATTTTTGGTTATAGCCCAAACAAATAATTTACTGATATCAAAGCCCTTAATGAATATTTTACTTTTAATTTCATTGAAAAGAAATTAAGTCTTATATTTGCAGCTCCAAAAAATAACCATGTAAATATTTGTACTATATCACAAATATTTTGACCCGGCGGGGTAGCTCAGATGGTTAGAGCGCAGGATTCATAACCCTGAGGTCGGCAGTTCGATCCTGCTCCCCGCTACCATAGTGGGCAAATCAAATTTTTGTTTGGTTTGCCCCTTTTTTTTGCCCTCAAAAATGGCCTTTAAAGTACCTAGAACGCGTACAGCCTCATTCGTTCGAACAGTTCGATGTTGTGTGCCATCAAAAGTGAGTTTTTGGGGATAGATCGAACTGATTAATCTTCTTTTTCCCTCAGAGTCTGCCTCTATATATGTTTCATGAAGGTTTTTCAGCAATCCAGTCGCTTTTCCGATTAATTCACCAATATTCTCTTTTCCCCTGGATAAATCTATGAGTCTATTTTCAAGAATAAGGATATTTCTTTCACAGTCTGATTTTATTTTCCTGTACTCAAAATCAAGAATCACATCGTTGAGCATTTTGTCCCTTGCCTTAGAAATTCTGTTATTAAACTCCTCCAGCTGTTTTTTTACATTTGATAATTCATTATTATCTTCACTTGAGAAAGCTTGATAAACCTGTTTCAAAATCATAGCATAGGCCTCATGCAACAGTGGATCTATAGTATATTTTTTTAGCTCCTCCACGAAAAGCTTATTGACTTTTTCCGCGTTATATCTCACCCCACATTTCGAAAAGCAATGGTAATAGTGATAGTGCTTGCTGTAACCTTTTGAAGCACTGCCTGAGAGCATGTAGCCGCACTTTGGACATATCAAAAAGCCACGCAAGGGAAGCGCATCAAGAGAAGATATAGTTGTCTTTTTTGGTTTGCTTCTTCCGCTCAAAACATCCATGGCTTTATAAAAGATTCTTTCCGAAACTATCGCCTTGTGTTGTCCCATAACCGTATGAGCTTCCTCATCCTTATACTTTGCAATAGGTATCCTACCGCAGTAAATGGGATTTCTAATTATCTGCCAAAAATTTTTTCTACCCGTCTTCAGCCCTTTATCAAATGCTGCCTTCCATATCTGATCAATAAACCACTTACCCGTAGATAATTCTTCATATACCCACTTCATTATTGAAGCCTGGGGCTCAACAGGACAAATATACTTACGCCCGTCTTCGGTTATTTTGTTAGCATAACCGATGGGAGCAGGCCCCATCCATCGCCCTTCTTTCCTTGCCCTCCTCATTCCGTGAAAAGTATTGAGTGCTCGTCTATCATTCTCAACCTCGGGAGCTGCAAGATAGAAAGCCAGCATCATTTTGTTTTCAGGAATGGAGATATCAAGAGGTTGCTCAATGGCCTGCGGCTCTATACCGAGATCACCCAGAATTTTTATCATCTGGTAGGCGTCTCCCGCATTTCTACTGAATCTGTCCCATTTGGTGAAAAGTACTAAATCCGTTTGTCCTCTCTTCTTTTTTAAATCAGCCAATAATTTTTGCCATGCGGGTCGCACAAAGCTTTTGGCAGAATGATCTTCAAATACAACTTTTCTGACCTTTATATCTCTTGCAACACAATATTTTTGTAGAACCTCTTCCTGATTGCGTTGGGAATACCCCTTATCAGCCTGTTCGTCGGTGCTTACTCTTATATATAAATCTGCTGTAATCATCTCTTTAACATTTGCTCTATTTCCAATATAGCTAAAATATATAGTAAATCCAAGGCTTCTTTTGCTTGATTTACAGACAGTTTAACACCTTTTTTCTTAACGATTTCAATCAATTTTTCTGGAGGAATTCGCTCTAACAAAATCTTTCTCATAAGCATTGGTCAAGCTTAAAAGTAAAAACAGAATTTAGCATTATCTCAGCACTACGCTGGTTATACCTAACGTATTATTAATTTCGTAACGTTATATATTTTATGATCTAAATACTGAATGTGGAATTACTAAAAAGGGCAACATTTTTAGAGTATATAAGAAAATTGTCTTTTGTGGGAACCACAAGCCACAGAAGTGTGGGGACCAATTACTTCAAGTGATTTGAATGAATAAATCAATTATAGTGAATGATATTTAACTTTTTAGATTGATTTTAATTTCGCCTTGAAGATCTTCAAGGCACTATGTATATGTGATGAAACATTGTTTTCTGAGGTATTTAACTTATTTGCGATTTCTTTATGCGAAAGGTGCTCCTTTCTGCTTAGTTCAAAAATTCGCCTCATCTTTTTAGGAAGTGTGTGTATTTGTTTTTCTATATACCTTATTAGGTCTTGTTCCCTTATCAGGTGATCCGTACTTTCATAATTAGAAATCTGATAAGTCTTTAGAAATTCAATGTATTTATTTTCGATTTTTCGATGTGCAAAATAATCGAATAGCCTGCTTCTTAAATAGATATAGAGGTATGAAGAAAGCTTTCCATCTTCAAATATTCCTTCTCTCTTATTCCAAAGGTTTAGGAATAACTCCTGCACAAAATCCTTTGCAAGATCCTCATCCTCCAGTCTCTTAAAAGCAAATAGGAACATCAATTCAAAATATCGATTGTAAATTTCAGTGTATGCACTCTCATCTCCTTTTTTTAGAAAGAAAATCAGCTCGTTATCCGACATTTTACTATATCCGAACATCCTCGTAGTGATTAAACGAGGCTCATAGGAAGTGTTTACCTAAAAAAGGCGCGGTACCCACTTACCGTCTTAGAGGTCGTAGGAGACCAGAACACGAATAAGCAGGCCCACGCCTATAGCGTGAGCACTGTCACTTATCCTCCCGTGTTCTTGTGAAATTTCCTACGTTTCTAAGACGAGACTCGAAGTGCGAATGCTTCCTATATTTTTTTGAAACAGCCGCAATATTAATAATTCAACAAACAAATCAATATTTCAACTTAAATATTGATACATTATATATACAAATATACACATAATGTATCCAATTTAAAATATTTTGAGCTTAAATTATTGCATAATGTAAATTTAGAAAGATAAAAAACTCTTTTGAAAGTGAACGATAAAAATACCCTTACAGACTTTGGTTTGTTTTTAGCACAACGATCAGTGAATAAATCACAGGTTAGCTTAAAAACTGGCATAAGCAAGACAAGGATGACTCGTTTAACAACAAAAAATAATTCATTCTTAAGAGCCGGCGAACTATATTTAGTCGCTATGGCTATCGATGTTGACCCATGTGATATGCTGAAGTTCCTATACAAAGACCTAAAGCTCAAAACATAAGCTTTAAAATTGTTTTAAGACTTACCGCAATCTTTCGAAGCATTATTAATGCTGTTAGATTCTATTAGTATTCCCTCGGAAAATGATTTAAAGCTTAACACCAAAAATGATATTGGTTGACTTTAACATCTCAGCTTTAAATTATATAATTCCGCTTTTAATTTTGTCATTAGTATTTCCGAGTTCCGAGGAAATACCCGACCTCAAGGGCGCAAGATTTTTTTGTGTATACAAAAATACATCTTGCAAAACACCCGAGTGGTTAAAGGATTTCTTTAAGTGACATGATGTTGGTCAGTAATAATGCGACTAAGCATGGGTCACATGCGGTTTACATTAAAAACGGTGGATTTTTGATAGGACGGAAGATTTTAGGTTATAAATATTTCGTCTTAAAAAACCAAAGAAAACACTAAATAGATATCAAAACAATAATTACCTAGATAATAGTGAAATGCTTCCAAAATAAAACAATGACATATTTTGTTTTAAATTCTTTTTGATCAGTCCAGTATAAATTATCCAACCTATGAATGCAATAAAATATAATGGACAGCAAATAATAGCATAATTATTTTGGCTTAAATGTTTTGATAACCTGACAATCCAAGTATTAAATAAAAAGTGACATTTCGGTTTAATCCAACCGCATCAACACACACATTTGTGACTAGTTTTAGAGCTATTTTAAATTAAGTTCTTGCCCCCCTGCGAGAATAACGGGATATTATGATTAAATTTGGTAAAGAGAGATATGATAGACATAGAAACGATAAATAAGATTAAGAAATTAACCATCACCTCATTAATGCAGGATGATGATTTAATGGAAGCGCTGGTATTGAAGGGTGGAAATGCCATTAGTCTGGGTTATGGGCTAGAGGACCGCGCTTCTTATGACCTTGATTTTTCTATGGAGGAAGATTTTGGGGATATTGAGGAAATAAAGTACCGGTTAGAAAAAACCATGGTAGAGGGATTCGCAAGCAATGACCTGGTCGTATTTGATCTTCAGATCGTTGAAAAGCCGAAAACTCAGGATCCTGACCTTCAAAAATTTTGGGGTGGATACATGCTTGTTTTTAAAATAATCAGTAAGGAAAAATACGACCAGTACAACGGTGATATAGAGTTGATACGTCGAAATGCTATGGCTTTGAATCCCGACAATTCCACAAAATTCAAGGTGGATATCAGTAAATTTGAATATGTTGGATCCCACAAAAAAATGGTCGACATAGATGGTATTTATTTTTACATATATGCACCAGAGCTAATTGTGTTTGAAAAATTGAGGGCGCTGGCACAAAAACTACCTGAATATTACAGTGACGTACTTAAGCAAACTAAGCTTAGAAGCGAAGATGACAGAGCGAGGGCACGTGACTTCTTTGATATTTATGAGATCATGGAAAACTTTGATATAGACTTGACTTCAGCCGAGTCTATAGAAACGCTCAAATTCGTCTTTGAGGCAAAAAAAGTCCCTACGACCTACCTGAGAAAGATAAGATCTATGGAGGAGATACATAGACAGGGATACCAGGCAGTCGTAGATACAATAAGCAACAAGTCAAAAGATAAAGGATTTGATTTCTATTTCGAGTATTTTCTGGAGAACTTAGAGCATTTGTTGGATTGATCAGATTAATCCTTTGGGATAATAAATACGCCACTTTTCGGAATAATCCATATCACGCATGTCGTAGGTGAGGTAAAAATCCACAAATTTGTCACGACCCACAAAAATGTCTACCTGAGAGCTCTTATAACCTGCGGCTTCCAGATAAAAGCCAATGGCCTGATGATAGGGATAAATAAAATTCATTTTGTTGAGGTATCCCGAAAGTCTATTAACTGATATTTTATGCAATTCGTTTACATTTCGAAAGGCCTTCAGTACCTCGGAGACTCCACCTGAATAGGCTGGCCTGACAACCACATCAATTAAAGTTCGCTCCAAATCCGTTATTCTTACGTGCTCAAAATTGGGCGCTTCCGATACACCTAAGTTTTTAGTGTATTTACCACGCAATAGAGTCAGCGTAAAATCTCCGAAAACGGAGGTAGTCTCCGATTGACGTTGTGGCTTTCTAAATGCAGCATCAACGTTATCCTGTTCCAGTATATTCCTTATAGATTTTGTTGGACTGTTAGACTGCTCTACGGTAAGGTAGATGCTCTTGGGAATTTGCTCTGTTAATCCCCAAAAATACATCGCGGAATAATGGGATAAATAGCCTTTTGGAAAAATACCACAAGCAATCTCATAAACTGATGCCACATCAAAATAAAAGAGTCTACCAGTGGGAACCTCAGGAAATGCAATTTCAGCTTCCTTAACAAAAGTTTGTTTTGCCAATTGATCCATGAAGAGGTTCAGGTCCATATAAAGCGGAAGGCGCCAGCGATCCTTGTGCTCCTCAAAAATTTCCGAGATTTCCTTTTTCCCGAATACATTTTTGCCCGTGCTGGTAAAAGTTTTAATGATTTCTGGGAGGACGGAGATGAATCTTGGTTTATTGGCCATGATAAAAAGATCAAGACAGAAAGTATATATACTTTCTGTTTACGAAGTTAAAGATTATTTCGGACAAATGCAAATCGTCCATGCTTATTTCGATGGAGTTCATGCAAGTTCAATGAATAAAAATGCATTATATGCATAAAATACTAAAGTATATATACTTTAGTATAAAGTTATAATATTATTTCGACAAATCCAAGAGTTTAGCACTTTATAGTCAATTTTTAACATAAAAGGGACAATAAAGCAAATGAATAGAGGAAAAACGTTTTGTGGAGTGACAGATATAAGCTGCTTAATAAAAAAAGTAGACCTACTTTTTTTTATTAAGCACGAAGAATCAAAGTTAGTGGAATTTCTTTGGATTTTAATAGCAAAGGTTAATACTTTTATCCACATAAAAACACATTATATGCATAAAGACTAAAGTATATATACTTTAGTCTAAGTTACATTAAATAGCTGATATTCTTAATCTTTTTGGGAGAAAATTTCTAATTATGACTTTAGATAAATATTGACGGAAAACTTTTTAAGCGAAGGCGGCAAAACTTTGGTTAATTTAGTTTTCAATCTAAATTATGCGAATTAAAGTAGTTACCGGAAAATGCCACGAAGTGGGGATTCGCTAAAAGTGGTTCTTACTCACTTTTGGTGGTCAGTATTTTGTTTAATTGCACAACAGACCTCTTCTAATAACACCTGAATCCTCTAATTGGCGTTCATGACAATTAGTAATATGTTCTTCTTGGGTTAAAAAGGAATTGTCATCTAATCATTGTATGACAAATAACTATGTTAGGTGCATTACAGCCGATATTTTTTATTAAATTCATTTAAATATTCAGCGACTAAAACCACCAAAAGTGGGAAGAACCACTTTTGCCGAAATACCCATCCAGACTGATATTTATACTTTTAACTCCTGCTTCTCGCAAAACTGGTAGCATTTCGGTAATTCTTGTTCCGTTTGTAGTAATTACAAGTTCTACCGGAAGTTTTCCCAGCTCAGAAATAATTGAAGCGGCATCCTTTCTTACCAAAGGTTCCCCTCCGGTCAAACGTATTTTTTTACCCCCTGTTCTACAAATATCTTGGCCAGCTGCATAATTTCATCTGTCTGCATCAATCTTGAAGCTGGCGTGAAATCATATTCTTCTTCCGGCATGCAGTAAAACAGCGAAAATTACAATTATCTGTTAAGAATATTCGAAGATAATCATGTATACGCCCAAAGGAATCTGATAACATATGGTTTCTTTAGTAAGAATTTATTTTGAGATGCTGTCTTTTGCTGCCAGCTTGATCGCATCCCTAATTCGAAGATAAGTTCCGCAACGACAAATATTCCCTGCCATGGCATCATTAATATCCTCATCTGAAGGGTTCTTATTTTCTTTCAGCAGAACAGCGGCCGACATGATCTGCCCAGCCTGGCAGTAGCCGCATTGGGATACGTCCAGTTCCAACCAGGCCTTTTGCAAAGGATGGTTATTCTTTTCGGACAAGCCTTCGATTGTTACCACTTTTTTGCCCTGAGCACGGATGGCCTTTGTTACACAGGAACGAACAGCCTGTCCGTCTAAATGAACCACACAGGCGCCGCATTGTGCAACACCACATCCAAATTTTGTTCCTACAAGACCAACGTGATCTCTTAGTATCCACAAGAGTGGTGTTTCGGGATCAGCATCAAGTTTATATTCCTTCTTATTAATATTTAAAGTAATCATATTATGTATAATTATCCAATTTGAATTAGACACTTGTAGGTTCGGGTTGCGGCATAGCAAAAGGCTGCTGGTAATGGCGTTTTCCTGTTGCCTTATACAGCGCATTTGCTACGGCCCCAAAAACCGGGGGAAAAGGTGGCTCACCTAAACCTGTTGGGTCGATATCATTTTTGACAAATGAAACATTAACCATTTTCGGCGCTTCATGCATTCTTATAATACGGTATGTATGGAAGTTATTCTCTTGAACCACACCATTTTTGTGGGTAAGCCCGCCATACAAGCTATTTCCTATTCCGTCTACAACAGCGCCCTGCACCATATTGGTTGCAGCATCAGGGTTGATTACAATTCCAGCGTCAACCGCACTGAAAACACGTTCCACGTAAGGTTCACCATCCTTTAAAAACATATCTACAACATGCGCAGCATAAGAGTTATGACAAAAATAAGCGGCAACACCCCGGCTAAACTTTTTATTGGAAGGATCTGACCAGCCGGATTTCTCCTTTACCAAGCTCAGCACACCGGCGTAACGGGCAGGATCATATTCATTATTTTTCCCAACCGGGTTGTCTTTTGCCCTTTTTAAAAGTTCCAGCCGAAAATCAATAGGGTCTTTCTCCATGGCTTCAGCCAGTTCATCCAGAAAAGATTGTTCAGCGGCAGCTGCAAAATTAGATCGGGGCGCTCTGAAAGCACCTATCGTAATATTTGAAGGAATTTGCCATCCCTCTGCCAGATAATGATCAATTGCTCCGGCAGGAAACCGGTTAGCGTGTACAGCATTTTCGGGAATACCGCCTCCCTTGACATGAAAGGCCAATAGCTTCTTATTGTCATCGAGCGCTGCCCTGTAGGTAGCGGTATACATCGGGCGGTAAATACCATAGGTTGTATCATCTTCACGCGAGTAGATCAATTTGACCGGCGCCTTGATCTTCTTTGAAATCAGAGCGGCTTCAATGAGATAATGTCCGTAAGCCCTTCGCCCGAAGCCACCTCCCATTCTGGTCATTTGTATTTCTATCTTATCGGCTGGAAGGTTGAGCACTTTCATCAGCGTAGGCTCTGTCCAGCCTGGCGCCTGAAGCGGCCCCACGAGTAATGCCTTTTCATCGGTAACATGGGCGAAAAAATTCATGGGTTCCATACAGTTGTGTGCAAGAAAAGGTGCTGTATATGTACGCTCAATAATCGTTTTCGCATTTTTGAAACCGGTTTCAGGGTCGCCATCCCGGCGCAACAACTGGGCTGGCCGTGCCCCATACTCCAGCATTTTTTTATATTGACTTTCGGTACTTTCCAACTCACCCGGAACAATAACTGTACGGTTTTCTCCCCGGCCCGCCATTGTATCTTTTACATCGCCGGCTGGCATCCATTCAACAATTAGCTTCTTCCTTGCATTCATCACCTCCCAAGTCGTTTTACCAACAACTACAAGGAGTTCATTAAAAGTTCTCGTATCAAAACCACCCTGGGCAAAACCATCCTCATAAAGTTTCAAACTAAAAACATCTTTCACCCCGGGCATTTTCAGGCATTGGGAAGCATCAAAAGATTTCAGCTTCATACCAAAACCAGGTGGATGCTGAATCATGGCGATCAGCATACCCTCATGTTTGTAATCAAGCCCAAAAAGTGGTTTTCCACTTATTATCTTTTTCCCTTCCACATTTTTTTGCGACTTTCTAACGATACTAAAATCCTTCACGTCCTTTAACTTCACGCCTTTTGGTACAGGAACCGCCGCTGCTTTGGAAGCAAATTCACCATACTTGCCTTTCTTACCACTTTTTTCATGATAAATCATGCCCATTTTGCTCGTTAGCTCTTCAATCGGCACTGCCCAAGCTTGCGCCGCTGCCTGCATCAACATATTTCTTGCCGTTGCACCTGCTTCTCGTAACGGTTTCCAGTACATCCGCATGGAATTGCTTCCTCCTGTGAATTGCGGTCCGAGTTTAACATTGTCGTGAGGGCCCATTTCCACCGTCACATTTTGCCAGTCGACATCAAGCTCCTCAGCAACGATCATTGGCAGCGAAGTCATTACATTCTGTCCGAATTCCGGGTTTGGACAGATAAGCGTAATGGAGTTATCCGCAGCGATTTTAATATAGCCGTTAATCTCTGTCCAATGCGCTGCGGGCAATCCATTGTCATTATGGGGCAAAGCCAGTTTGGCAAGTCCGCTAAAATGGATCATTAACCCGCCTGTTGCAATCAATGATGTTTTCAGAAAGGTACGCCTGCTATTGTCGGTTTTATTTATTTCCATCTGTTAAGATTTAATAATTTGTAATCTGATTATTTTTCCGGAGGCGCAAAAGCACCAGTGGTTAGCCATGTAATCCAGGCTTTTTTGAAATCTGCATGCGAAAGTGGCGGCAATGTACGTCCCTCGCCAGGATTCCATCCGGCAAGGACAAGGCCATCGTCGGCATGGGCAATAAGTTTTTTCACGTCCTTGTTTCCGTTCTTTTTGGGATCCATAAGTTGCCTGGCCAGCTGATTCTCAGTTCTACCCTGAAAAACCATTCTCATGTTTGCAGGAGGTAAATGCCATTCAGGATTTCCCGGAGGTGTATGCAAACCTGGCGTATTGGTGGGCTGGTGGCAGTTCGAACATTTCATCGCGTAAACACCTTTACCATCTACACCTCTTTTTGGTAACATGGCATGTATGTGGCTGTCATCACCCTGCAAAGGGACATCACCTGATGGATGACAATTCATGCATCGCGGACTCATCAATACTGCATAAACCTGTTTGAAAGCAGTCACCGATGCAATGCTGTCCTTAACCACAATAGGCTTAACCACGTTTGGCCGGCTATCAACTGTTAGGGAATCTGCTCCAAAGGCCATTAAAACCACAATTGAAGATAATATCGTGACCACGAGTAATGATCTTACAGCGCCACGATGTTTGCTGTCTTTATTTGGTCTGGCAATCATATGTATGTTTTGTTATTATTCTAATATACTGATATTATTGGTTACTTATCACTCATTAACCTGAAAATTAAACCTTTACACGATAACGATTTATATTGATTTATCTAATGGAGTTTACCTGAGCTGATTACTTTTTCAATCAATTCTGTTCTTAATTTAACTGGATCCATTTTTCCACTTGCAGATCCGTCGCCCTGAATTTCCAGTACCTCTCCTGTTTTTCGTACATATAGCGGCCATGTGGGTAAACCTTGTCCGTTAGGATCTCCGGTTTTTGCAAAGTTGCTCCAATAGCTATTCATCATTTTCGCCACCTGCTGATCTTTAAGATCGATTGGCGCTCCATTCCTACTCGTCAGGTTATCAAAAACATAGGAGATTTCCGACGCATGCGCAGCCCCGAAACGCATACGCCCTCTTGCACCGGGCGAGATATAGGAAAACAAATACACATAGGCAGGCGTGCCTTTTTTCGAAAATGCGCTGGCAGTAAACCGGGCTGGCTCTGCCCATACCTTATCCGTGATGACCATCGTCCGCACCTTGGTAAAATCAGTACTGCCATCCGGATCATAAACCGATTTAGCCTGTTCCTGCATACTACCAAACAGATTAAATAACTCCTCTTTTGAATTCGCGCTAATAAACCCTGCTTCAACCTCGGCACTATTGGAGCCTATGATGAGTGAAACTTTTGGTGTTTTGCCTGCTTTATAAGCGGTCTCTGCTGTTTCAGTAACCAAACTACCGTCCAGGACTGGTCCTGAATAAGTCGGTGCTCCTCCCGGGCCGTTGCTTTCCTGCCCCCCGTCGACTATGTCCTCCACACTAAGCGAACGAAGTTTGGCCAGCGCTGCTGCGTCTGTGCCTTCAATGCCGTGCTTTTTCGCAAAATTCACACCTATTGTTTCTGCAGAGATTGGATAATAGGGATCGACATTTTCTTTGCTGATTGGTCGCCCTGTCAACACCCCATCGCGTCCACCGCCTGATTCAACGATTGCCTTTTGGAACAGTCCCCTTGCACTGGGAATCGTCAGAAGGGATTGTACCGATACTCCGCCCGCTGATTCCCCAAAAATAGTAACGTTCTTTGGATCTCCGCCAAAGGCAGAAATATTAGCCTGAATCCATTTCAGCGCTGCTATTTGATCCATATAGGCATAACTGCCTTTAAATTCATCTTTTCTTTCGTCGGTCAATGCAGGAAAAGCAAAAAAACCCAGCCTGCCCAAACGGTAGTTAATAGTAATGAGCATTACGCCCTGTTTTGCAAAGTTGACTCCTGAATAGCCGGCCTGAGCACCACTTCCAAAAACAAAGCCACCTCCGTATATCCAGACCATTACAGGCAGTTTTGCATCCTTACCAGCATTAGCCGGACGCCAGATATTTAAAAATAGACAATCTTCAGAGGAGCTGTCCGAAATTTTGTTTCCATTACGGGGAAAGCCCATTTGGGCCGGGTCTGCGCCAAATTTGGTTGCATCCCTTATCCCCTTCCATGCAGGAAGCGGCTGAGGCGGACGCCAGCGGTTTTCTCCAACAGGCGCAGCAGCGTACGGAATTCCTTTAAATGTGGAAACATCTCCTTCATTAACGCCTTGCAGACTCCCATAAGCGGTTGATACCACTGGTCCGGGCTGCTGGGCATAACAAGAAAAGTTAATAGAAATGGCCAATGAGAGAATAAGGAGTTTCATATATTCTGGTTTGTAGAGTTTGGAATTATTTTTTAATCGGAGCTTCCACATCAGAAAAGTTGAGCACCATCTGAGGCAATCGGAGGCCTTTCACGGAAATGCCTGCTAAGTCACTATTGAAAGCTTTAAGCTCATCGGCAGAAAATTTAACATCAGCAGCTCTAGTATTTTCGAGCATATGCGCCATTTGTGTCGTACCTGGAATAGGTACGATCCAGGGCTTTTTTGCAAGTAGCCAGGCAAGCGAAATTTGTCCGGGTGTTGCCTGCTTTTTATCGGCCCAGTCTTTTAACAGGTTTACCAGTTTCAAGTTGTTAGATAGGTTCTCATTTGCAAATCTGGATTCTGTTGCACGAATGTCTCCTGGGGCAAAGCGGGTGCCCTCATCAATCGCTCCTGTTAAAAACCCTACTCCCAGCGGGCTCCAACACACAAATCCAATCCCCAGTTCCTCACAAAGGGGGATTATTTTTTCTTCGGGTCCACGCCACAATAGCGAATATTCATTTTGAATGGCTGTTACCGGATGCACCGCATGCGCCCGCCTTACAGTCTGTATACCGGGTTCGGACAAGCCGTAGTGCAAGACCTTACCTTCTTTTATCAGATCCTGTATAGCCCCGACCACATCTTCAATTGGGAATGCAGGATCTACGCGATGTTGGTAAAGTAGATCAATCCGGTCTGTCTGCAGACGTTTGAGCATTCCTTCGACCACTTCCTTAATATGGGCTGGCTGACTGTTAAGACCAGGCAATCTTTGCCCCGTTTTTTGATCGATGTTCCAGCCATACTTGGTCTCGATCACAATTTTGTTTCTGAAAGAGGAGATGGCCTCACCCAATATCCTTTCACATTCGAAAGGTCCATATGCTTCCGCCGTATCAAATAAAGTTACGCCTGTATCATAGGCTTTTCTGATAACATTGAGCATCTCAGGTCTCGACGGAACTGTCGTCTGATAAGTCCGGTGCATATTTTGAACGCCAAGCCCGATAGCAGAAACCTCCAGTTTACCCAGCATCCTTTTTCCTGGTTTTGCCACTATGGGCGTAATTTCAGGATTAGCTTTACCTGCAGTTGCAATGCCTGGCATCATGGAGAGTCCCGCGAGCGCAAGTCCTCCTTTTAACAAGCTTCTTCTATCTAAGTTCTGTGAGAATTTGTTGTTATCCTGATCTTGCATAAATTTAAAAGGTTCTGTGCTAAAATTAATTTGTTTTGGCAGCCAGTTTTATTGCCCTTGACAGTTTCGAAAACGTCAACGATCCCATTTTCCATGTGCCATTTTCCTTTACATACACTTCTGTTACCATAAATGGGTTGATAACTTCATTGCTACCAAGAACGGCAACCAGATCGATATCATTCAATAAAATAGCGGTATTGCCGATAATATTTACCGATGCGGAATATACTTCAGCTTTCTTGTAGTGAATGCCTCCTGATTTAATCACATTCAGTTCTCTTTCGGTTCCCCAGCTGCCGCCCATATGCACGAACATAGCCCTGGAATCAAATAGTTTAGCTAAAGAGTCTACATTCTTATCTGCCATCCAGACCCATTTTTTTCTGGAAAGATCCAGTACCTCCTGTTCTGATTTGGTCGGCGCAGCTGCTGTAGTGGATTGTGCATTAGCGATATTGAACATTGTAATTACTATTAAAATGCTAAAAAATACTTTTTTCATATTTACGTTATTATTGATTTATCTATTCTCTATCTATCTTATATAATCTTCCCTGATCTGTTATAGCGTACAATGCCCCATCAGTTCCCTGAGTGATATCACGAAAACGTTGGCTTTCCCCTGCAAGCAATCTCTCTTCACCGGTAACCCGGTTGTTTTCAATAACAATCCTGACAATATGCATACCACTGAGTGCGCCTATGAAAAGGTTGTTTCGCCATTCCGGAACCCGCTCCCCACTATAAAATGTCATTCCGCTCGGTGAAACCACTGGATCCCAATAATACACCGGTTGTGTCATACCATCTCGCTGCTGAATTCCGGTGAGCACCGGCTGCCCGTTATATTCCAGACCATAGGTGATTGTCGGCCAGCCATAGTTGGCACCTGCCTGAATCCTATTTAATTCATCTCCTCCACGCGGACCATGCTCGCTTTGCCAAAGTTCACCTGTTACAGGATGAATCGCCAGCCCTTGGGGATTTCGGTGACCGATAGAATATAATTCAGGTAGCGCACCTGGCTGGCCTGTAAAGGGATTTCCGGCGACAGGTTGTCCTTCCCGGCTGATTCTGATCACCTTACCGATAGATGCGCTTGTAGACTGAGCCTGGGCCCTGGTCACGTTATCTGCGCGCTCGCCTGTACTCGCAAATAAATTACCGGATGGATCAAAGACCACTCGTCCTCCATAATGATTTACCCCATTATAGGCCGGTGTAGAACGGTAGATTATCGTAACTGCCTCTAAGGATCGTTCATCATTGGAAAGCCTGCCCTTTGCGATCGAGGTTCGGTTTCCGCCTGCACCTGGCTCAGAAAAAGACCAATAAACCATTCTATTGCCCGAAAATTCCGGATCAAGACATATACCCAATAACCCGCCCTGTCCATTTGCATTAACCGCAGGCACCCCTGCTATTGGTTCGCCAAGCGTTCCGCTGCTACTTACTATTCTCATTCTTCCCGCCTTTTCATTGATCAGGAACCTGCCGTCTGGCAATGCTGCTATTCCCCATGGCGCAACGAGCGCTGAGGTGACCACGGTTGTACGAATCCGTGTGGTAGTATTTACAGCAGAAATTCTGGTCTGTCCTGCAAAGGCCGGGCTATAACTTGAATTTGGAGGATTCCGCTCCACCGACGAGCCAGAAGTTGGAACGGTAGGTGCCGGCTCCGCAGCCTCGGGTTCACTTTTTTTCGAACAGGAAAGCAGTGAAAACGTGACAGTGCAAATCACCAGTATGATCCGTAAATAGTTTAGTATAGGTAGGTTCATACTCAAATAAACAGTTTTAATTTAGATATCAAGTCTTATAATAGACGGTTCAGGAAATTTCATAGATGGTTCAAGGATTTCCATAGATGGCAATTGTTTTATTGGAGCGATAGATGATTTATTTCAATTCATCTATGTATTTCGCCTGACTGTCTAGTAGAAAAAAAACTTCGGAATAAAAATCGCTCCTTTGCAAATTGATGGTTGAGATTTAATGTATATTGAAACATTAAAGCAAGTAATTATAATTTTAAGTCATTCATGACGCGTTATCACAAAATATTCCGGGCGGTTTTTAGCATCGACTTCGTTGCGGTTATCGCATTGTTTATCGGATTTTTTCTTCCGCTTACAAAATCAGTGGAAATGCCCGCAGTGTTTTGGATAAAGCAGGGTATTGAATATGGTATTTATACCGTATTATATTTTGGAAACCTGTACCTGCTTTTCCCAAAACTGGCAAATAAACGGTTCGGCTTCCTTTATTTCATTATCGTTTGCCTGATAGTATACATCATTCCAATATTTCTTCGTTGGATCAGGAAGGTAGTTGAACTTTATGCGGAAATGGAGAAAGCCTATACCGCGGCAGGACAAAAGTTTTGGGCCAGTGACCATTGGGATACCACGATAGTCATTACGGTTTCTGTAGTTTTCATTACCTTAAGTTATATTGCAGCTGTTGCAAAAAAAATGCATCGAAACCAGCTTGCCTATGAAACCTCGGAACGGGAAAGAATCAGCGCAGAGCTTTCCTTTTTAAAAGCACAGATCAATCCCCACTTCTTTTTCAATACACTGCACACGATATATGCTTTAATGGATACCGATCAGCCCGCCGCCAAAAGTTCAATTTACAATCTATCGCACATGATGCGGTATGTCCTTTATGATACCAGAGGTGAACGAACTTCGTTACTTAAGGAAATCGATTTCATTGAGGATTACATTGCGCTTATGAAAGTCCGGATATCTCCTGAGGTGCAAATAATCGTTGATAAGCAACCTAATTTGCCAGATATGGAGATTGTGCCGATGCTTTTGCTGCCCTTCGTCGAAAATGCCTTCAAACACGGCATCAGTGCTATCCAACCCAGCTATATATTCATTGGTATATCCGTGGTGGATAATAATTTGAAGTTCGAAGTTCGGAATTCGCTCTTTGAAACCCTTGGCAAGCAGCTCGATGAAGATCCTGGAATCGGCATAGCCAATACCAAACGAAGGCTGGATCTGCTGTATCCGGAAAAGTACAGTCTGGAAATCGACCGGGATGAAAATGCAAAAGAACACAGCATCACTTTAAAAATCAGTAAATGAAGATAAATTGTATTGCGGTCGATGATGAGCCAGCTGCACTGACCCTCGTTAGTTCCTACATAACCAGAACGCCGTTTTTGCAGTTAGCAGCAAAATTCAACAATGCGCTAGATGCTTTAAAGCATATTCACGCTGACCCTACCCTGCACGTGGTTTTTCTGGATATCCGCATGGCAGACCTGAATGGCGTTGAGCTGGCAAGGATCATCGAGCAATCGGACAAGAAAAAAAATTTGAGGGTAGTATTTACAACCGCTTACGACCAGTATGCCCTGGAGGGTTTTAGGGTAGATGCATTAGATTATCTTGTCAAACCATTTAGTTTTGTTGATTTCTCCAAAGCGGCCACCAAAGCATATGATTATTTTATAATGAAAGAAAATAGCCTGGTTCAACCCGAGCGTATTACTTCCCAGCCGGAAGAAGTCAAGCAATATGTCTACGTAAAAGTAGAGCATCAGCTGGTCAAAGTTGAAATAGAAGATATTCTATATATTGAAAGTCTTAAGGATTATGTAAAAATTCATCTCAAGCATTCAGACAAAGCATTGCTTACACTAACCAGCCTTAAAAAACTACAGGAAAAATTGCCGGTAAATCAATTTATCCGACTTCACCGGTCGTTTATCGTTTCAACCTCTGCGATCAAATCTGCCACTAAAACTTCGGTACTTGTTGGCGATACAACCATTTATGTTAGTGAACAGTTCAAGGAATCTTTCAATACATTTCTAAACAAATGGGTACTATAACACAATTAGTTTAAGTTACGGAATTCATTTGGGGTACTGCCAACACGTTTTTTGAATAGCCTGATGAAATGCTGTGGGTATTTAAAACCAAGCTCATAAGCAATTTCGCTAACCGATTTATCGGTTTCAAATATTTTGTCTTTTGCAACGTCAATAATTTTTTCCTGGATAAAATCCTGTGCGGTTTTCCCGGTCTCCTTCTTAATGAGATCGCCAAAATAGTTTGCTGAGAAATGCAGCTCCTCGGCGCAGTAAGCAACTGAAGGCAGACCAATGGAATAGGGTTTTTCCGACAGGAAATAGCCGCTGAGCAGCGTCTCAAAATTTTCAAGAACGCCTTTATTGACTGTATCCCGGGTAATGAATTGCCGGTCATAAAAACGCTCACAATAATTCAGCAAAAGTTCTATAGTGGAAGCAATCAGTTTCTTGCTATGTTTATCAATCGCATTGCGAAGTTCGGCATCGACCTTTGCAAAAAGATCCAATACCAGCTGCCGCTCTTTTGAGGAAAGATGCAAAGCCTCGCTGGTATGATAGCTGAAGAAATGATAATCGGCCAATGCCTTTCCCAGCGAGGTACCCCGGATCAGATCCGGATGAAATACCAGGCCGTGGCCTTTAGGCTGATAAATATCTATTTTATTTTCTACATCAACTGTTTGCCCGGGAGCAATGAAAACCAGTGTGCCCTCCTGATAATCGTAGTAATGCCGTCCATACTTGAGGTCGCCGCACTTCACATCCTTTAAGAAGATACAGTAGACATCAAAATCCATCTTACTTCCCGAACGCTCCTCGGCCTTCGAAAAGTCAATCACACTCACCAGCGGATGATGCGTTTCGTGGTTGTTGAAATCATTGTACTCACTGATTGACTTGAAGTTATATTCCTTTTCCATCCTGTTATCTCTTTACTAATACAAACTTAACAATTTCAGTAGTGTTATAATTAGATTAGAAATGCTATCAGTAAAATTGGTAGTAAAAGCAGGAATCTGTATACCTGCTGAACCCTCAACAGGTTGGATATTTGTAATCTATATTTAAGACTAGAATAATTTATCTATGGAAACAGTAAAATTAAACAACGGCATCGAGATGCCTATATTGGGATTTGGGGTATTTCAGGTAACTGATCTTGCGGAGTGCGAAAGAAGCGTAATCGATGCTATAGATAGCGGGTATCGCCTGCTTGATACCGCTGAATCGTACATGAATGAAGAAGCTGTTGGAAAAGCAATAAAGGCGAGTGGAGTCAGTAGAGAAGAACTTTTTGTGACCACGAAATTATGGATAAATTCGAATGGCTATCAAGGTGCCAAGGCTGCATTTGAGAAATCCCTTAAAAAACTACAACTCGATTATCTTGACCTCTATCTTATTCATCAACCATTTGGTGATGTTTATGGAGAATGGCGTGCCATGGAGGAACTATATAAGGAAGGAAAAGTTAGAGCCATTGGCGTGAGTAACTTCCAGCCCGACCGTCTAATCGACCTCATCATTCACAACGAGATTGTGCCTGCAGTAAACCAGGTAGAAACGCATCCTTTCCATCAGCAGATAGATGCACATCAGTTTATGAGCGAAAATAAGGTACAGATTGAATCTTGGGGACCTTTTGCGGAAGGTAAAAACGATATGTTTAAAAATGAGGTACTTGGTGACATTGGGAAGAAATACAATAAATCGACTGCCCAGGTCGTTTTGCGCTGGCTAAACCAACGTGGCATCGTGGCCATTCCGAAATCTGTGCGTAAAGAGCGTATGCAAGAGAACATTAACATTTTCGACTTTCAATTAAGCGCAGAAGAAATGGAAACCATCAAAACGCTCGACTCTGGTACCAGCAGCTTTTTCGATCACCGGGATCCTGCCATGGTAAAATGGTTGGGCGAGCGAAAATTAAATCATTAATAAAGTTTAACAGGATGGAAAAAAGAATATTAGGCAAAAACAGGCTGGAAGTATCAGCTCTGGGCCTTGGATGTATGGGCCTGAGTTTCGGTTACGGACCTGCCGCAGAAAAAAGTAAAGCGATCGAACTGATAAGATCAGCATATGAACAGGGAATAACATTTTTTGATACCGCGGAAGTATACGGACCATATACGAATGAGGCACTTTTAGGCGAGGCGATTCAACCCTTTAGAAATGAAGTGGTAGTCGCGACTAAATTTGGCTTTAAAAATGCCAGGACCACTGAAGGCCTGGATAGCCGCCCGGAAACAATAAGAGCGGTGGCTGAAGCATCGCTTAAAAGACTGCGCACAGATCGAATCGACCTTTTCTATCAGCACCGTGTTGATCCAAATGTTCCAATGGAAGATGTGGCCGGTACTGTAAAAGATCTGATCGCTGAGGGAAAAGTAAAACATTTTGGACTTTCCGAGGCAGGAGTGCATGCGATACGCAAAGCCCATGAAGTTCAGTCAGTAACTGCATTACAAAGCGAATATTCGTTATGGTGGAGAGAGCCCGAACAGGAAATTCTCCCCTTGCTTGAAGAACTCGAAATTGGCTTTGTTCCATTTAGCCCACTTGGAAAAGGATTTCTCACGGGTAAGATTGATGAAAGAACCAGTTTTGACAAATCAGATTTTCGCAATACCGTTCCGAGGTTTTCTGAAGAAAACCGAAAAGCAAACCAGGTATTGGTTGATCTGCTAGGCACAATTGCCACAAAACAAAATGCAACCAATGCGCAGATCGCCCTGGCCTGGCTCCTGGCGCAAAAACCATCGATAGCCCCGATTCCGGGAACCACAAAACTGAACCGCCTTCAAGAAAATATTGGAGCGGCAAGTGTGGGGCTATCTTCTAACGATCTTCAGGAAATCGAGACTGCACTATCCAACATCCAAATTCAGGGACATCGCTATACAGCGCAGGCACAGCAAATGATTAATAAATGATAAAAACAACTAATAAATCAGAATATGAAAAAGTTATTTTTTTTAACGTGTCTTCTGGGTGGCCTAATGTCGCAAGTTACATTTGCCCAGAATAGTCCGATATTTCCAAAAGGAGAAAAATCTCCAAATGTGCATCATACGGGCAACGTATGGCTCACAGAGCTTAATGCGCCCGACAGTGTATTCTCTTATGGAACTTCTGTTGCAATATCTGACCCCGATGCACGCCTGAACTGGCACATTCACCCGGGTGGTCAAATCCTTATCATAACCGACGGCGAAGGATATTACCAGGAAAAAGGCAAAGAAAAAAGAACAGTTAAAAAGGGTGAGGTGATCAAATGTATGCCAGGCGTTGAACACTGGCATGGTGCCACACCAAAAACAGGCGTGACCTATATAGCCACCTCGCCTTCTGCAAAAGGAAAAACCATCTGGTTAAATAAGGTTTCAGACGACGAGTATTATGGTAAGAAGTAATTCAATATTTCTGCTATTTGTTGTTCCCTTTATTTTCTCAGCATGTAAGTCAGATAGGCAAAATGAGATGTCACGATCTCTAGTGATCAGAGAGCAGGGAAGCTTTTCTATCGGGGGCACAAAAAAGACTGTACCCGGGGAGTTTAATGTCAGTGATGCCCTCGATTCTGCGGGGCAAACCTTTCATGGCGATCATGCCTACGCATTCTACCAGATCCCCGAGCAACCAAGGAAATATCCAATGGTATTTCTCCATGGCGCCGGTCAGTCAAAAAAAACATGGGAGACCACTCCAGACGGACGTGAAGGATTTCAGAATCTATTTCTTCGCAAAGGTTATAGCGTTTATCTCCTGGACCAGCCACGCCGCGGCGAAGCTGGTAAGAGTATGGTCCAAGCCACCGTTTCTCCACTCGCTGACGAACAGTTCTGGTTCACCCAGTTTAGGATCGGCAACTATCCACAATATTTCAATGGTGTACAATTTCCAAAAGATCCTGCTTCACTGGAACAGTTTTATCGGCAGATGACCCCAAATACCGGCCCGTTTGACGGCAAGGTTATTGCCAATGCTGTTTCGAGCTTGTTTGATAAAATCGGCGAAGGTATATTGGTTACCCATTCCCAGGGTGGCGGTCCGGGCTGGATGACCGCAATTCAAAATAAAAATATTCAGGCCATAGTTGCCTACGAGCCATACAGTGGTTTCGTTTTTCCAAAAAATGAATTGCCAAAACCGATCAAGTCCTCAGGATTGTTCGGAGAACTAGTGGGCGCCGAAATACCACTGGATGATTTTAAAAAACTGACAATGCTGCCAATCATTATTTATTATGGTGATAACATTGCTAAAAATCCATCCAAGGTATGGAATAGTGACCATTGGCGCTCAGGCCTGGAGATGGCCAGGATATGGGCTGCAACGATAAATAAATATGGTGGAGATGCTAAAGTTGTGCATCTCCCTGAGATCGGGATAAAGGGCAATACCCATTTTGCCTTCTCTGACCTAAACAATATTGAGATTGCAGATCTTTTATCTACCTGGCTAAAAGAGAAAGGTCTTGATAAGTAAAATTGGTAGCAATCTAAGTAATTCATATACTCTCAAAGCATTGCAATTGGGGATCTTTGTTATCAAAGAAATCGCTTATGAAAATAATAATTCATCCCGGCATAATGATCGCTATAGTGATTTGCATGCTTTCTAGCTGTACAAAAGCCCAGGCCCCTTCTTCCGCAGCGGAGAAAAAGTTAGATGGAAAAAACATTCTGATCGTTTATCTATCCCGAACCAATAACACTAAAGCTATCGCAGAACTTATCCAAAAGGAAGTTGGCGGAAAATTGGTTTCATTGGAGCTAGAAAAGCCCTACCCGGAAAATTATCAGGCAATTGTAGATCAGGTGGCAAAGGAAAACGCTGATGGTTATCTGCCACCTCTCAAAACCAAAATAGATAGCATAGAAAAGTTTGATGTAATATTTCTGGGATTTCCAACCTGGGGCATGCAGCTCCCTCCTCCTATGAAAAGTTTTTTAAGGCAACATGATCTTAAAGGAAAAACCCTTATTCCCTTCAACACCAATGCCGGCTATGGCATAGGAAGTACTTTTCAGAAGTTAAAAGAACTGGCGCCGTCAAGCACTATCCTAGAAGGCTTTTCCATTCAGGGCGGAAAAGAAAGGGACGGTATATATTTTGTGATGCAAGGCGAAAAAGAAAAAAAGGCGAAAGAAGAAATCATCAAATGGTTGGAAAAAGTCAAGGTTAAAAATTAAGAACGGCAATGAAAATATTTAACATTAAACCTCTGGCACTACTTCTTGGTAGTGTATTGTTTTTGATTTCAAAAATGTCTGCACAGGAAAATATAATGGTAAGTTCACTGGATTCAAAGCAACGGAGCCTTATCGCAATTGCAGCGCAGACCGCAAATGGCGACCTGGTGGGTTTGAAAGAAAACCTGGCCCTGGGTTTAACCTCCGGCCTTACCATCAATGAAATCAAGGAAGCCATTGTACACTGTTATGCATATTGCGGGTTTCCACGTAGTATCAGGGCATTACAAACCTTTATGTCTGTATTAGACGAGCGGAAAGCTAAAGGACTTAACGACCCATTAGGTTTTCAAGCATCTCCGGTAAGCACCAATGTTAACAAGTATGAGCGGGGAAAGATAGTACTGAAAAAGCTTACAGGCATAAAAGAGACCGGTCCCAAAAAAGGTTATGCAGCGTTCTCACCTATTATAGAAGTGTTTCTGAAGGAACATTTGTTTGCAGATATTTTCGAAAGGGATGTACTAACATTCAAAGATCGTGAACTATTGACCGTATCAGTAATCGCCAGTATTGGTGAGGCTGAACCAATGTTGTCCTCACACTTGAATATTTGCATGAATGTGGGGCTCACGCCGGCTCAGTTAGAAGAATTTGTTAGGGTGATCAAACCAATTGTCGGCAAAAAGAAATCAAAGGCGGCGCAAAAAGTCCTCAACGTAGTTTTAGATAGTAAAAAAAAAGAATAATATGAAAGCTTTAAAAGAACTCGGTTTATTAATAACACTAAGCATTACAATAATGGTATCACCAGTGCTTGCACAATCATTAAAAAAAACAGAGAATACAAATCCTTATACATTGGTATATAAAGGAGCTATAACTAAAAATGAAACAGGAAAGGTCAATATTCATCCTGTAAGATATAAGATCAATGGGATTAATATCGCTGCCAATGTTTATACACCGGCTAATTATAAACCATCAGAAAAATATCCAGCTGTGGTAGTCGCTCATCCAAACGGCGGAATCAAAGAACAGACAGCAGGATTGTATGCACAGCATCTGGCAGAAGCAGGCTATGTTACCCTTGCCTTCGATGCCGCGTATCAGGGGGCAAGTGGTGGCGAGCCCCGTCATACTGATAAGCCTCAATACCGCACTGAAGATATACATGGAGCGGCAGATTATCTTACCCTGTATCCTGGCGTTGACGCAAACCGCTTAGGTGTTTTGGGCATCTGTGGAGGTGGTGGTTATACTATAAAAGCAGCTCAATCAGACAAACGTTTTAAAGCGGTTGCGACTTTGAGTATGTTCAATTCAGGAGAGGTAAGACGCAACGGCTTTCAAAACTCACAGGTAAATTCTATTCAGGAAAGGCTGAAACAGGCTTCGGATGCTCGCACCCTGGAAAAAGGAAGTGGCAGAATCCCTGAAAATGGACGGGTAAAGACAGGTGGAAAATCAATTTTTTCAGGGGTGGCAAGTTTAACCGATGAAGAAATCGCCAAGACGTCAACTGATCTATATCGTGAAGGATATGAGTATTATTACAGTAGTCATGCCCATCCAAATTCTACGTTTTTGTATACGACAAGCAGCCTAATGGATTTAATGACGTGGGATGCTACAGACCAGATTACTTTAATTGATCAACCACTGTTAATGATTGCAGGAAGTAAGGCAGATACTAAATACATGACAGATGAAGCATTTGCAAAAGTTACCAATGCGAAAAAGAAGGAACTATTCTTGATAGAAGGCGCTACGCACATACAAACTTATTGGAGGCCCGAGTACGTAAGTCAAGCTGTGAATAAACTAACGGATTTTTATAAAACCAATCTTTAATATGGCTATGAAATGTAATGGTAAATATTTAATGCTATTTATGGTTATTGCTATTTCTTCATGCATTAATCAAAAAAAAGAGTCAGAGCGTCAGCCCTTATTTCCAAAGGGAAATAAAAACACAAGTAAAAACTTTGTAGGCGAAGTATGGCTAAAGTCGCTTGTCGATGCAGATACTCTAAATGGTAATACGGTAGGAAACGTAACTTTTTCTCCTGGAGCAAGAACTAACTGGCATTCACATCCGGCAGGTCAAATAATTTTAGCTACCGAAGGCGTCGGCTATTACCAGGAAAAAGGTAAGAAGAAGATAATACTACATAAAGGGGATATTGTAAAATGCCCTCCAAATCTTCCTCACTGGCATGGAGCTAGCCCAGAATCTAAGTTTGTCCAGATTGCGATAAGCAGTCGCGATCACGGCCCAGCTGTTTGGCTCGAAAGCGTGACCGATAGCATGTACGTTTCAAATTAATGCTGAGCAATATTAGGTTTTTCATTAAATAATTGACATCATAGTTTAGAATTTTCGAGGGCTGATCTTTAAGATTCATTTCAATTATTGAAATACAATCTCACTTCAATGGACTCAAATAAAGTTTTAACTCAAATACATATTTGAGAATTGGCATAGAATAATTCTTCTAGCGTAATTCTTCTTAGACTGATTAATGCATGCTAATTTCAGTTCGAAAATTGTCCAGTAACCTACCTTTGAATTTTAAAATGATTTGCAACTTTCGCCAATTCCTGCAAATCAGGCAAGAAAAAATTCGAAATTTGCCCAGTAAGGGCTACTAATTAAAAGCTCATCGAAAGATGGGCTTTTACTATTTAAAGGCACTTTTACAGCATTTCATCCTCCCCCCTAACATCTTTTCTTTACTTTGAAAATCATCCCTGCTCTGCAAATGAGAAATTTTATTTCATTCTCTCGTGGGATTTTTAGAAAGAAAGATTAAATGTTTTATATGCACAATCGACAACATCGTGTATACAACCCCACAAATTTCTGCTAATGACAACTTAGCTTCACGTTCATACGTGTATTTCTACTATAACAAAAAACATTATAAATTTTATAATGGCAACAAATTGAATTTACCAATATTCCCAAATCATGCCAAAACGATTAAAGAAAGAGCCAAACTACTTCATAAGCTACAGCAGGAATACACGAAAGCCTTAAATAATAATTGGACTCCTACTGGACAAACCAATCTATTTGACCCCATCTTGCCAATTCAATAATATGCTGACTTTCAAAAAATTACGGCAAATCTAATTTCGGCGAGATGGGGTCAATTTATTCCGGTTTATCCAGGCTAAGGCTTCAATGAATAATTGTTGGGATCATATATCCCAAAAACTCAAAAGAGGTAATTAAGCTGATTGTAGGCTTCTGGGCAAGAATGTCCGGTTTGGTGCGGGATATGTGGCCGTTTTTGGGAGCATCTCATCTCTGCTTGAATACCTGGTGTGAAATTAAATGTTTATTTTTTTTTAAAGATTTAGACCCTTTCAGCCTCCATAGGACACTTTATTAAATTAGCCTTTAATAATCTGATTATTTGACAGTTAATATTATAACTTGGCACTATTCGTGAGGCTTTCTTAGTGGTGGAATTTTTGCCGCCGATAATCCTTAAATTACGAACAAAATGGAAAAATTAGCATTACTGGCCCGCCTGGAGGCCAAAGCTGGTAAAGAGCAACAAGTTGCAGATTTTATCAAAAGTGCCCTGCCTTTGGCCGAAGCTGAACCCGGAACTATCCGTTGGTATGCGCTGCAGATCTCGCCGTCTACCTTCGGTATATTCGATACCTTTGCGGATGAAGCTGGGCGGGATGCACATCTGGGTGGAGAAATTGCCAAGGCTTTGATGGCCCATGCGGATGAACTGCTGGCTACGCCGCCGGTAATCGAAAAGGTTGCCTTGCTGGCAGTTAAATAAGTGAAAAATAAAAAGGCTAGATCCCCTATGGATAACATCAGGGGATCTTGTCTTAGTTAAATTTATGTTTACATTTCTGCCCCTAGATGAAATCAAAAAAAACTAGCATCCCCTTTGCTTTGTTTAACAAGATATGCCTTCACATAAAAAATTACCCAGCATCGTTATCAGGGGTGCCAGGGAACATAACCTAAAGAATATCGATTTGGAAATACCAAGGGACCAGTTGGTAGTATTCACCGGGGTCTCTGGATCTGGAAAATCTTCGCTAGCCTTTGGTACCCTTTACGCAGAGGCACAGCGCAGATACCTGGAATCCGTATCTCCTTATGCGAGAAGGCTATTTAATCAGATGTCGATCCCTGAGGTAGACAGCATCACCGGACTTCCACCGGCGGTTGCGCTGCAGCAGCAGCGCGGAGGAGCCTCGACGCGCTCTACAGTGGGGAGCGTGACTACCCTTTCCAACTTGCTGCGAATGCTCTATTCCAGGGCCGGAGATTATCCAGGTGGACAGGGTATCATCTATGCAGAAGGCTTTTCGCCCAATACACCAGAAGGTGCTTGTGGGCACTGCCATGGACTGGGTAAAGTATATGAGGTGAGCGAAAGGAGCATGGTTCCCGACGAAACAAAAACTATCCGCGAGCGCGCGGTTGCCAGTTGGCCCACTGCGTGGCAGGGCCAGAACCTGCGGGATATCTTAACATCTATGGGTATTGATGTTGACATTCCCTGGAAACAGCTTTCTAAAAAGGACCGTGACTTTATCTTGTATACTGAAGAATCGCCTTCGGTTCCTGTCTACCCAGGGTATACCCTGCAAGAGGTGCAAAGGGCAATCAGGGCAAAAAAACAGTTCGATTATATGGGTACCTTTATTGGCGCACGGCGATATGTACTGCAGACTTTTGCGACCAGTCAGAGCCAGTTGATGAAAAAACGCGCGCTTTCGTTTATGATAGGAAGGGAATGCCCGGTCTGCGGGGGAAAGAGGCTGAAAAAACAGGCGCTGTCGGTAAAATTCGAGGGATTGGATATTGCCCAGATGAGCCGACAACCGCTCCAGGTGCTGCAAGATCTTTTCGGTCCTTATGCACGGCGATCAACTAGGGGGGATAATTCAAGTAGGCATCCTCTGGAAAAACAGCTGGTTACCCAGCGGATCGCAGCTGACCTGTATTCACGCATAGCGGTGATGCTGGAACTAGGGCTGGGTTATCTCAGTCTGGAACGGAGCACGCCGACGCTGTCTCCGGGAGAGCTGCAGCGGCTTAGGCTTGCTACCCAGGTACACTCTAATCTTTTCGGGGTTGTTTACGTATTGGACGAACCATCGGCAGGACTGCATCCTGCGGATACTCGGGCGCTCCTCAATATCCTTGACCGGCTAAAACAGGATGGCAACTCGATCTTTGTTGTCGAGCATGAGATTGAGGTCATCCGCTATGCCGACTGGATCGTGGACATTGGTCCCGGTGCGGGCGAAAATGGTGGCAGGGTGATCTATAACGGCCCGGCGGCAAAGATCAAGGACTGCAAAGCGTCCATCACAGCGGGTTATCTCTATCCTAAAACACCATCTGCTAAAGCCAATGCACAGGCGGAAAGGAAACCGGAACAGTGGCTGGAACTAGAAGGGGTACACAAGAATAACCTAAAGGATTTAGATGTTGCCATCCCGATTGGGATAATGACCAGCGTAACGGGCATTTCGGGATCGGGTAAGAGTAGTCTGATCTCCCAGGTTTTGGTTGAACTGGTGGGGGCTGCGCTGGGGCAAAAGCCAGAAGCTGCTGAAGCGGAAAGCGGAACGGACCTTTTGGAGCAGCAGACTGAGGACATGGTAAAGGGCGCGATTGCCGGAGGGCTCAAGGGGATCCGCCGTCTGGTGGTGGTAGACCAGAAACCCATCGGCCGAACGCCGAGGAGCAATCTGGCCACTTATACAGGTCTTTTCGATCCGGTAAGGAAGCTGTTCGCCAGCATGCCTGGGGCCAGGAAAAAGCGCTATGATGCAGGGCGGTTCTCTTTTAACGTGGCCAAGGGAAGGTGCGCCAACTGCCAGGGCGAAGGACAGGTAATGGTAGAGCTCCTGTTCCTGCCCAGCGTGTACACCCCCTGCCCTGTCTGCATGGGAACACGCTACAACGCGGATACCCTGAAGATCTTCTATAAGGATAAAAATATTGCCGATGTGCTGCAGCTCACCGTGGATGAGGCCGCCGATTTCTTTGATGAAGAACCTGGCATTTCAAGGGCGCTTGAAACGGTAAGGGAGGTCGGCCTTGGCTACCTTAGGCTTGGACAATCTGCCACAGAACTCTCTGGGGGCGAGGCGCAGCGGATTAAACTGGCTACTGAACTCCAGCGGGCGCAGAACGGAAGCACGCTTTATATCCTCGATGAACCAACGACGGGCCTTCACCCGAGCGACGTGGAGCGGCTGATGGCCCAACTTAATCGCCTGGTTGATGCTGGCAATACGGTTGTGCTGGTGGAGCACGATATGCACGTGGTGGCAGGAAGCGATCATATCATCGATATCGGCCCGGGCGCGGGATCCCAGGGAGGAAAGATTGTAGCCACCGGGAGCCCTGCCCAGGTAAGCAGAAATGCTACAAGCCGAACTGCCCCCTACCTGAGAGCCTATCTTTCGGGGAAAATTAGCGGATAGCAGCCTGGGCATGCAGTTTGATTGCAAAAACACCATCGTGAGAAAATTCGGGAGGAGTGATTGCTATCATTAAACGGGTGTTTCTTGAGAATACAAATAGTGGCTGGAATACTTGAGCAGCCCATCGATTGCAATTTCACAAACAAAAATTGCGCTGTAAACCTTGAAGTAATTTCTTTTTCCGATCACCTAGTCACAGAACTTATACCGGACAACTTTGGGTTGTAAAATTATTTTGACTAACTTGTCTTTATCCCTAAAAATTCCTGCCCGAACGAGGCAGAATTATCTTTTCGGTATTCTTCCATGAAAAGAATTATGTTATACGAACCGGATGTTTCCGTTTTTGAGGTGATTAGCCTAGTCTTTATGGAAACAAAATGCATCATTAAACCTTTCCCTTATTCGATATAGACCCAAGTAGCAAGATCACCAGTTTTAAGCCTGATTTGGTAATATTAGACTTATTCCAGGATTACTTGCGTCCATTAGCATTATCCAGACTTATCAGATCCCTTTTGCCAAGCACAGGTCTTATCGCCTCCAGCTGTAATCCTGACATAAGCCAAATTTTCAAAAAGTTGGGTTTTGACGACTATCTTTCGAAGCCTTTTGACATCGACCACCTTATAAATCTCGTTAACTCTTATTAGAAGCCATCTCTCAAATATTGAATTGGTCGAGCACATGTAAACTGCAAAAAATTTCACAGTTTAATCTCCGAAATCCAAGCGCGAAACAGATTCGAATTAATCTTGAAGTTTGTCCATTTTAGCTAGCTGGCAAAAATCTTCTATAAATTCATTCTTGGATCAAAGCTACTGATCAAAACTCATCGAAAGGTGGGCTTTTATTTTTAGTATTTTTGCTTTGTCTTTAAATGGCATGACAAGAATAGTTCATTGGTCAGAAACCCCTGATCAGTAAACCGGTTATGGCAGCCAACAATATGATATGAGGTTCTTTGATTTTCTTGCTGAAGATCAATAATAAGGCGGCAACAACAGCTATCAGTACAGTTGGTACATCAACAATTGCCCTGCTGGCAATAATGATCACCGCACCGACCAGCGCGCCAACTACCACTGCAGTTATCCCGTTCACAAACTCTTTAATGCTCGCGTTCCTGGCTATCTTTCTAAATGACGGAGCCAGAGCCACCGTAAACAGGTAACAGGGCAGGAAGGTAGCAAATGCTGCTACACAGGCACCTGTAAAGCCTGCCACCAGATAGCCGATAAAAGCAACTGTAATCACAACTGGACCGGGCGTAATCATTGCCACTGCTACCGCATCGACAAACTTCTGTTCATTCAGCCAGTGATATTGATCGACCGCACCGCTGTGTAAAAAAGGCACTATAGCAAGTCCGCTGCCAAAGACGAAAGCGCCAGCCTTCAAAAAGAACCAGCCAAGTTCCTGTAAAGTCTTGCCTTCATATTGCCAGAAACCTGTTCCTGTCCATACTAATACAGTCAATGCTGATGGTTTTCTGATCCACTTGGGAGGGGCTTTGACCAGCATATAGATGACACCACACCCCGTAAAGAGCAGTATATCCTCTTTTTGGGTAATTACAGTAAAAACAACACCGAGCAGATAAAACAGCCAGAGCAACCGTTTAGAACGTATTGCATTTATGCTTATCCCGCTAATGGATTTTATCGTCAGCTTGTATGAGCTAATGGCAATTATACCGATCACTGCTGCACTTACCCCATAAAAAACGGCCTGCATCCAATTTAGTCCGCTATAAAGTTTATAAGCCATCCCAAGTGCAACTACCATTAGAAAAGATGGCAGCACAAAAGCGAGACCAACCAGTGTTGCCCCCAAAAACCGATAGTGCACAAAACCGATATATATGCCGAGCTGTGCCGCAAGTGGACCCGGTGCAAGCTGTGCCAAAGCCAGACCTTCTTTATATTCCTCATCGGTAAGCCATCTCTTGTTTTCGACAAGATCTCGGTTCATGTATCCAACCAAGGCAACAGGGCCTCCAAAGCCCCAGGTGCCCAGCTTCAGAAAATAAATGACCAGATCAGCCAGATTATATTTACGTTGTTGTGTTTCCATGGTTTAGAAAGCTATACCGAACTGAAAACCAATACCAAAGGACCAGGGTTGACTATTTCCGAACCTTGCCGGAAGCGGAACAGCAACAAAATAACTGCTGCCCTTATTCTTTTTTACCGTCTTATTGATAACCGGGGTCAGCCCGTAACGTCCTGACGTTTCA
Source organism: Pedobacter humicola (assembly GCF_056490705.1). NCBI lineage: Bacteria > Pseudomonadati > Bacteroidota > Sphingobacteriia > Sphingobacteriales > Sphingobacteriaceae > Pedobacter > Pedobacter humicola. The sequence continues at coordinate 635,565 of NZ_JBWJIG010000002.1, forward strand.
AAAGCGGCACGTCCTGCAAAGGTAAAACCATTGCCCAGAGCAACGAGTATGCCCGGATGAAAAAGTACATTACTAACCTTACTGCTACTATTTGTTGCCTTTATTATTGGGACAATTTCGCTGGAGAAACCGATTTTGGCACTTTTCCAGATATTAATTCCAATAGGCATGCCAACGGTATAACTGTCTTTAAAGTTGGTGTGCGTGCCGTCTGAACTGAAAGTGACAATAGGATGCACGATACCAATATAGCCAGCTAATCTGGGATAGGTCTGCGTAGTCTGCCCAGAGCTGATGGAAGCATTTATGATAACCAGGACTAAGCAGGTAAGAATATTTTTTACTTGTGTTTGCATGCCACAAGATTATAGGTTTCTCCAGGTGTAAAATAGAACAGGATTTACTCTTGGTATGTAACTTACCTTTTGCTCCTGTTTTTCTTAAATTCAGATGGGGTAAAGCCGGTTTTCAGCTTAAAAATGCGTGTAAAGTGGCTCTGGTCGGAAAATCCGGTCAGATAGGCGATTTCAGATAAGGAATAATCTGAGGTCTGAATATATACAATAGCTTTCTCAATCCGTATTTTACGGATATATTCACCGAAAGAAAGATTATCAAAATATTTGGAAAATTCCCTCGAAACGTAGGCCGGGTTTATGTTGAGCTCACTGGAGATACCAGTTAGGGTCAATGCCAGATTGGTATCGATCTGATCCTGTATAATGGTTTTCAATTCTTTAGCCCACGCGGGAATCTTGGCCCCTCTGCCCTGTTTTAAAAACTTTTGATAGACATCCACCAGCAGCTGCTCCACCGGGCTTTCGGTGTGCCTCACATTCTGAAGGTGTTTGGCCCACGCGTACAATGCATCATAAATGACCATACCCGCTTTTAGCAATTCCTGATCGTTTTTGATATTATAAGCCATTCCCGCGGCAATTGCCCATAGCCCGGAAGCCTGGCTTGCAAGTCCATGCTGATCAGTATCTGCCCCCCTCACGATGGGCGCCATGACCTGCAACGCCGGATCATCCAGCTTATATTTATCAAGCAGGGCATCAAAGGTACATAGACCGTTTTTATGGGTCAGCTCAACACCGGGCACATCAAATGGTGTGGCATTTAGTTCATAGGACTTTCCGATAACAGTATCGAATGGCACGTAACAAAAAATGGCATCAGGATCAATAAAATTCTTTATCAGCCAAGGGCAAGCTATCCGGTCAATCTTTGGTCGTTCTCGGGTGATCCAGTTCATAGCTCAAAATTAATTAGAATTAATGAAATACGATCTGCCATTATAATGTAGCAGTAAAGCCGGGATATTTGGATCGACTATCATAGTCAGGTAAGATGCATATGCCCGATGATACTTTAAAAATTTATTGTTTATTACATTAAGGATGTGAATACTTTCAACTAAAGGTGTAATACTGTGATAATCTGGCAAGTCGGCAAGTTTCACAAAAGCTTCAATCTTAGATTTAGAATAGTAGCTCCGATTGATTTGTAATTTAGCTAATTTATTTACAACTAAAAAAACATATCAATTTTCTAATTAGCAAATTACCCCGATAACTAGGACGTGCCTTTTTTATAATCCTTCTTCATTCTATACTGTCACTCAATCTTGTTCTTCACAACTTTTTCAAAATTCAGCCTCGCAATGTTCATAGAAGTTAGACATATTGAAGCTTGACGCTACCGAATCGGCGAAAGAGGCATAATTCAGATTTAATTCTGGTATGCCTCTTTCCTTTTTAAGGATAATTTTATGAAAATGAGCGATATATAAAAAGACAAAATTTATTTTAGAAGTTCGAACTTTATCCGTTTTCTTATAATACATCATACCCTTGGGAAACAGCAAAGCCTGCAGTTGTTGCTTAGTATGATAATCACCAAAAGCAATTTTGAAGGCAGTTGGGCAGCATATTCGATTGCTAATTTAATACAACTGACCAGGTTCGCACTTTTATTTGATAAGGCTAACAAATAATGCTCAATCTCTGATTTCTCTGTTGAATATTTTTCGTGATATTTCTTGTAAAGATCAGGGTTTAGGTCTTCTACGATATATGGATAAACCGCAACCTATTGACCCAATACCACCGAAAAATAAACTTAACCTAAAGCATTAATTATCTTGCAATTATAGTTTGGCAAACCGGGATCAACCAGATTGGTTTTCCAAAATGGGGTCTGTCCACTCAAAGCTCCAGACTATTCTGAATCTATATATTTAACAAAAATGTGGTCGAAACAATTAGATATTTAAACTTTAAATTTGTAATTTGCGACAATAATTTCTATTTTTAATAAAAATGTCGTATATGAATTTGTTAAACGAGAAAATACAGGCTCCCGGAATTAGCGAACTGCTTGGCGGTAGCCGTCTACTTAATGCATCAATTAAAAATTATTATGATCTTATAATACTCTCTAGAGCGGGAATCAGTAAAGCCTCAGCAGAATCGGTAATTAGTTATACAGGGATGTCCAAAAAGACTTTTGTGGAAGATATTCTGAATCTATCAATAAAAACCCTTGAAAGAAAACAAGGTGATGATAAACTTGATAAAAGAACATCATCTTTAGTTATTGAGGTTGCAAGGGTACTTGAGCATACCTATCAGGTATTCGACGATAAAGAGAAAGTTCACAGATGGCTTTCTAAACCCAACAATGCCTTGCATGGAGAAAGTCCTTTGTCCCTATTTTCTACTCCGACGGGAATAGGAATGGTTGAGGATGTCTTGACAAGGATTGAGGAAGGAGTATATTCTTAGATGCATGTCTATAGAATCGTGAAATCTGAAAAGAGAACCACAGATTTTTCGGGAATGGGTGCTTTCAAAGCAGGTGGTCGTTGGAATGAAAAGGGAACCTATGTGCTTTACACTTCAGAAAATTCTTCCCTGGCTTTTCTGGAAAATCTTGTACACTTTGATTTGGAAGAAACTCCGGAAGACTTATACATCTTGGAAATTAAGGTCAAAAAAGAAGAACTAATCTTTCAGATTCCCGACGCTGATTATCCCGAAGACTGGCTTAATACTGATAACTTTGCGTGTAAAAAACTCGGTGACAAATTATTTCTTGATCATAAATTATTAGGAATCAAAGTCAGGTCAGCAGTTAATCAATCAGAATTTAATATTTTGTTAGATCCGCTATTTCCTGGATATCACGATTTGATTAACGTTGTTAATATTATTAAAATTCCATTAGACCAAAGATTGATCTAATTGTATGTATGCTTTGAGCAAAATTTAAATTTCCCTTAAGAAGAGATGAGCATGAGAATACCTATGCCGAATACAGGTAATAAGAAATTGCTAATTTCAGTTCAAAAATTCTCCAGTAACCTACCTTTAAATTTTAAAATGATTTGCAACTTTCGCCAATTCCTGCAAATCAGCCAAGAAAAAGTTCGAAATTTGCCCAGTAAAGGCTACTGAGAAAAAGCTCATCGAAAGATGGGCTTTTTTTTGTTATAAGGGAGATTAGACAAGTGTTTATGCAGTGATGACTGCAAGTATTTGATTAAACTAATATACTCACTTTAGCCCAATTCAGCAAGAAAAAATCGCTCAATACATCATCTGCTGACGCATATACTGACGCATATACTGACGCATATTTTTGATTTATTGATCTAGATGGGGATTTCG